>JBAUXO010000231.1:0-23837 GCA_049584315.1 Candidatus Sulfotelmatobacter sp.
TTCTGCAGCACCTTCGTGATCGCTGCCGTCAACGTCGTCTTGCCATGGTCAATGTGACCAATCGTCCCTACGTTACAGTGCGGCTTATTACGATCAAATTTCTCTTTCGCCATTTCCGTTCCTCAGCCCCTTCAGTAATACTGATAAAGCTTCTTAAATTTGTGCCGCAGCGCGGGGTCAATGCCTTCCAGCTTCGAGAGGTAAAACTCCCGCATCTGCGCCTGATCTGAAACCACCAGCGCCTGGTACAACTGCCATGCACTCAAACCCGCCTTCGATCCGACTGCGTCTTCCAGCGCACGGGACGCCAGCACTCCCTCAAAATCGCGGACGCGAATTCCTCCGCGATTCAACTGCTTCAGGAATCGCTCTACTTTATCCGGCAAGAAAGCCTGCTCCACCGCGGCCTGCAGCTTCCGAAACTCTGTTTCCTTCTGAACCTTAATCGTTGCCTGCTCGAAGCCCACTGTCATGGCACCTTAGATTCGATCCTGAAACGACGCCCGGGATTTCGGCTGCGGGCTCCCGCCCGGAAACGACTCAACTCTGGAGCGGGAGACGGGAATCGAACCCGCGACCAACAGCTTGGAAGGCTGTGACTCTACCACTGAGTTACTCCCGCCCTCGCCTCAGCGGCTAAAGCCGCTCTCACTCTGATTCTGTGCGGCAGGGCTGAGGCCATGCCCTTCCCCAGCCCTTTCCACTTCATTTCCGTCCCTTCAGTTTCATGGAGCCGATGACCAGGATTGAACTGGTGACCTCTCCCTTACCAAGGGAGTGCTCTACCAACTGAGCTACATCGGCCCAACTGCTATTCCCCCTCGCCGTCGCCATCGGGATGCAGCACATCTTTGCGTCGCACCCAGCTCTTGAATGCAAACAACCCCAGAATCAGCAAGGTGAGCGACCGGATCCGGAAATCGCTCAACGTGGCAAACGCCAGCGCACCCAAAACGGAGTACGCAATCAACGCCCTGGCCAAGCGACTCATAAGTCCTGCCGCACAGAACCCACACGCGACCGAATACTGGTGCACAGGGAAGGATTCGAACCTTCGTACCTCGCTAGGAGGGACAGATTTACAGTCTGTTGGCTTTAACCACTCACCCACCTGTGCAAAACTGCCGGGCGATGCAGTCGTCGCTTCCATCCGGCCAGCAGCCGAGGCAACACACTCGCAAGCTTTCGCCGCCAACCAGACTTTCGCAAACCAAGTTTTTACAAACTGGTTTTCGCAAATCAGGGAAACCAAGAATCGCGCTTACGGATTGCCGCGCGAAGATCACTACACGCCGGATAAAGTTCCGAATGGAGTGCGTTGGAAAAACCTGTTGCGCCGCCACTTACTGGGTCCCGCTGCCTGCCGGAATTTTGCTGCTGAATTCGTTTCCGGACTTTCGTATCCTGGAGCTGGCGAAGGGATTTGAACCCCTGACCCTCTGATTACAAATCAGATGCTCTACCACCTGAGCTACGCCAGCACTTCGGGGAACCGCGCCTACAGGCACAAGTATACCCCTGATCCCTTCCAGATGTCCGGGACAATTAGTTAAGTTATCACAAGCCGAGTTTTCCACGCAACCGTTCTTCCCGGCATCCGCTCATCGGTCCGCAACGACGGTCCGCAACGACAGTGGTATGATGGCATCCCTGACCGCATTCCATGCGAATTAGGCGAACTCTACCCATCGTCCTGGTGGTCCTGGTGATCGCCGCGGCGTTGATTCTTGCCGTACAACTCCGCAAGCGTGCTCCGCCTGAAGCCGCGCGTCTGTTGCCTGGGGGCGACGCCTTTGTCTACCTAAATCTCGGCTGGATGCGGAGGGCAAACTCGGGTAAAGAACTGCCCGCTGTCAGCCACGATCCGGAATACGAGCGTTTCATTCAAGCCACAGGTTTCCAGTTCGAACGCGATCTTGAGGAGGCGGCCTTCGCCGTCCACTATCCCGCCAGGTGGCCCGGAGGCGGCACGGGTGGCTCCGCTCCCGAGCCGCGATTTTCGGAAGTGCTGGTGGGAAAGTTTCACGGCGAACGGCTCACCCCTTATCTGCGACAGATCGCACGGTCGGTCGAGAATTATCAATCGGTCGATATTTTTACCATTCCGCTCGAAGGCAGGTCTTTGCGCGTAGCGGTGGTGGGTGCGGACTCGGTCGCTGCGTCCAATCACGATGACCCAGCTGTCATTCGAGGAATGGTCGATCGCTCCAAGCGCCTGGCTTCGCCCTTCGGAGGACCTGCGCTGCTGCGCCAGTACTACAAGCAGGTTCAGTTTGCCAGCCTGGCTTGGGTCGTCGCCCGCATTGAACCTTCCGCCTCCGGGGCCGGCAGTTGGAGCTCTTGGTTCAGCGCGCCGGCAACCTTGGTGGTCTCAGGAAGTTATCTCAGCCCGCTTCATCTCAACGCCAACGCGATTCACCTGCACGCCGAAGCCTTTACCCGCGACGCCGACGAGGCACGTGCCATGGTCGACAAAGTGAACGTCTTCGTGGCGCTGGAGAACTCGGCCGAAACTTCCGTTGGAATGCGTGGCACCGATCCCGACGTAAAGGCCTTCTTCGACAGCATCCAGTTAAAGCAGGAAGGGGACCGCGCCGTGCTGAACGCCACCTTGCCCTTCGGCTTCATGCGGAAGATGCTGGCAGGCTCCGGGCCGGAGTTGGCTGAGCCGGCAACCCCGGCGGCGGAAATGCCCGCAAAGAAGGCGCATTAGGCCCACCTGCAACTAAATGCCGTTCCGCTCGTCTGATCTATTACGGAGGAGAACTCCGGCAGGTACAATAAAGACGCATGTCGAGCCTCCCACTGCCGATCGCCGCTTTCTTCGCTGGGCTCATTTCGTTTCTCTCGCCTTGCGTCCTGCCGCTGGTGCCGGGATACGTTTCTCTGATCTCCGGCGCGGGCGTGGACGAGCTGAAGTCGTCCGAAGGGCGTCTGATGCGCCGCGTCATGACGAATTCCATGGGCTTCATCCTCGGCTTCAGCGTAGTGTTCATCACCCTGGGCGCAATTTCCACCGAGATCGGCCAGATCGCCGCCCAGTACAAACACACGCTCGCAATCGTGGCCGGCATCGTAATTATTTTGTTCGGCCTGCACCTCACCGGCATCCTGAAAATCAAGGCGCTGTACTCCGATACCCGGTTGCACGAATTGAAAGGCGGCAGCACTCCCATCGGCGCCTTTATAATCGGCTTCGCCTTCGCCTTCGGCTGGACGCCGTGCATTGGCCCGATTCTCGCTGGTATCCTTACCCTGGCCGCCGCGCAGGACACGTTGTCGAAAGGTATGATTTTGCTCGCGATCTATTCTCTCGGTTTGGCGGTTCCGTTCCTGCTGACGGCTCTCGGGGTGGAGCGATTTCTAAAATTTTATAGCCGCTTTCGTTCCCACATGCACGCCGTCGAAGTAGCCTCGGGCGGATTGCTCATCGCGCTCGGCGTATTGCTGGTGCTCGGCCGGTTTACTTTGATTTCAAACTGGCTCTCGTTCTTGAACCGGTTTGCTTTGTAACCTTGCGGTTGGTGAAGGGAGTGTTCTCTTGAAACGTAGTCCCCTGGCGCTGGTCGTTGTGGCCTTCGTGGTCGCGCTGATGCTGTATTTCGGATATCACCACGCTCGCCGCTCCGGTCCAAGTTTCGCGCCCCACCTTACGCAATCCAGCCTCGCTCCGGATTTTTCACTCGAATCGCTGGACGGTAAGACCATGCGCCTCTCCGACCTTCGCGGCAAAGCCGTTCTGCTCAATTTTTGGGCGACCTGGTGCGGCCCCTGCAAAATCGAGATGCCCTGGTTCGTCGAGTTGCAGAATCGATACGCCTCGCAAGGATTGCAGATCGTCGGCGTGGCCATGGATGATGCCAGCAAGGAAGACATCGGCAAGTTCGCCAAGGATATGGGAGTGAACTACCCGATCCTGATCGGCAAGGAATCGGTGGGCGACCAATATGGTGGCGTCCCGGCCTTGCCGGAAAGTTTCCTGATCAGCCGTGACGGCAAAATTGTCGACAAGATCATCGGACTGCGAGGCAAGGCGGAGATCGAAGACTCGGTCAAAAAGGCACTCGACACGCGGGCAGCGACCAATCAGGCATCGGCTTCAGGAAAGAACTTGGTTTCCCCATGACTCTCGCTCAAGTAACGATCAGTCTCGGACATGGCCGCTTGCTCACGCTGATTCTTTTTGCGGCTTCAACCCTCGCCCCCGCGCAAATGCCGCCCAAGGCTCCCGTCGTTACCATGAGCGCGGTGCCGCTGCTCACGGCCCAGCGCGCCAAGGAGACCATGGTGAACCTGAATTTTCGCGTTCCCGCGGGCTACCACATCAACTCGAACGCGCCCAAATCCGAGTACCTTCTTCCCACCGCTTTGAAGATGGATCTGCCGACCGACATCATCCTGGGAAAAATCGATTATCCCGCGGGTGAGGAAACGAGTTTCCCGTTCTCGCCAGATGAAAAACTTAGTGTGTACACCGGAGACTTCTCCATCGCGCTCGGAGTCCATCCCCTGCATTCGGTTGTGCCGGGAAAATACGTGATGCACGGTGTGCTGCGCTACCAGGGCTGCGATAACGCGCAATGTTTTCCGCCAAAGAACGTGCCCGTGAGTTTCGAGGTGAAAGTGGTGAAAGAACCGCCCGAGCACCACGCCAATCCCGCGCAGAGCCCGCACATACATAATTAGCCGTCGGCTTCCAAACAACCCGTGTGAGAGATCTCAAGAAATGTGGCGAGAATGGGTGCGTGCATGGAGATGGCAGACCTAAGCTCGCGTCTGCTATGCGCGGCGCCGAACTCCTCAAAGTAGCTGGACTTCCCGTCTTTGGCTGCCGATATTACCTTCCTAGCGGGACGGGCCCCGGAGTTGAATCCGCGCTCGGGTTTTGTTTTTTGGTCAGCGCCGTTTCCAAGGCGTGAAGCGCGGTTGTACGCTTCTAGCGTTTGCCACCCTGCTTCTTCTCCACCTTCGCCCAAGTATCTTTCAGCGCCACCGTGCGGTTGAAAACAAGTTTCCCGGCCTTTGAGTCGGGATCGACACAGAAATATCCCAAGCGCTCAAACTGATACCGGCTGCCTACAGCTGCATGAGCCAGCGATGGCTCCAGTTTCGCGTTTGCGATTACCTCCAGCGAGTTCGGATTGAGATTCGCAGTGAAGTCCTGACCTTCCTCCACTTCGCCCGGATCTTCTTGGCTGAATAAATTTTCGTAAATCCGCACTTCCGCGTCGACGGCATGCGCAGCCGACACCCAGTGAATCGTCGACTTCACCTTTCGTCCGTCCGGAGCATTCCCCCCGTGCGTCGCCGGGTCGTAGGTGCAATGCACCTCAACCACTTCCCCCTTTTCATTTTTCACCACCCTGTTACAGGTGACGAAGTAGCCATAGCGCAGACGCACTTCGCGGCCCGGCGAAAGGCGGAAGTATCCCTTCGGCGGAACTTCGCGGAAGTCGTCCTGCTCGATATACAGCACGCGCGAGAACGGTACGTTGCGCGTTCCCGCGCTCGCGTCTTCCGGATTGTTGACCGCATCCATCTCTTCCGCCTGATCTTCCGGGTAGTTGTCAATCACGACCCTCAGCGGGCGCAGTACCGCCATCACCCGCGCTGCCCGCTTATTCAGATCTTCCCGGACGAAGTGTTCGAGCATGGCCAACTCGATGGAGCCCGTCGTTTTCGACACGCCGATGGAGGCGACAAAATTTCGAATCGCCTCGGGCGTATATCCCCGGCGCCGTATCCCGCCCAGCGTGGGCATGCGCGGATCGTTCCACCCGCTCACCCGCCCTTCCTGCACCAACTGCAGCAGCTTGCGCTTGCTCAACAGCGTGTAAGTCAGGTTCAGCCGGTCGAACTCGATCTGCCGCGAGGGGAAAATTCCCAGCTGCTGGATGAACCAGTTATAAAGCGGGCGGTGCGATTCAAATTCGAGCGTGCAAAGCGAATGCGTGACCCGCTCGATCGAATCCGATTGCCCGTGCGCGTAGTCATACATCGGATAGATGCACCACTTGTTGCCGGTGCGATGATGCTCGGCGTGGAGGATGCGGTACATCACCGGATCGCGCAGATTGAGGTTGGGCGATGCCATATCGATCTTCGCCCGCAGGGTGCGCGAGCCATCGGGAAATTCTCCCGCTCTCATGCGCTCAAACAAATCCAAATTCTCATCCCCCGACCGGTTGCGATAAGGACTATCCTTGCCCGGCTCGGTCAAGGTTCCGCGATACTCGCGAATTTCCTCGGCCGTGAGGTCGTCCACGTAAGCCTTGCCGTCCTTGATCAGCTTGATCGCCCATGCATAGAGCTGGTCAAAGTAGTCGGACGCGTAGAAAAGTCCATCCCACTGGTAGCCGAGCCAGTGGACGTCGGCCTTGATCGACTCGACGTACTCGGTTTCTTCCTTCTCGGGATTGGTATCGTCAAAGCGAAGATTCGTATGCCCGCCGAATTCGTCAGCCAGTCCAAAGTCGATGCAGATGGCCTTGGCGTGGCCGATATGCAGGTAGCCATTGGGCTCGGGAGGAAAACGAGTCTGCACGCGGCCATTGTGCTTGTTGGTCTTAAGGTCCTCAAGGATGATGTCGCGGATAAAGTTTGACGGCGCAGGCGACGGCGAGGCAGCCACAGCTTTTTCTCCAGCTTCGGTGGGCGGATACGATCGATTCATTACTCTTTGATCTTATCGCAGCGGACCGGTCGCCGGGAGAGCTTCACCCTACGCCACGCCCGCTTTCTGGATGGCCTGTTCAATTCGGGCCAGCGTCGTTTCCCGCCCCAGCACCTCCAGCGTCTCAAACAGCGGCGGCGCATTCTTACGCCCGCACACGGCCACGCGGATGGGCTGGAACATTTGTCCTGCCTTCACTCCCAGCTCCTGAGCGGCCGTGCGCAGCGCCTGATCCAGCCGATCATGTTTGAACTCGACCTTCGCCAGCACCGCACGCGCGCGCGTCAGGACCTTAAAAGCCATCGCCGCATCCCCCTTCTGGGGGATGAGTTCCGCCGGGTCGTAGGCTGGCAGCTGATCGACGAAGAAGAAATCGGCAGCCGTGAGCACATCGCGCAGCAGCTTGATGCGCTCGCGGATCAGCGGCGTAATCCGCAACATCCCTTCCGGCGAAAGGTTGAATCCCTCGCCCAGCACGATAGGCAGCAGGCGCGCACTCAACTCCTCCACCGGCAAGCCGCGAATCTGCTCCGCATTCAGCCACACGGCTTTCGGGTCAAAGCTTTCTTCTGGGGTGGTCGCAGGCTCTTTAAAATTCACTACCGCATTCGCTCGGTTGATGCCCTCCAGCGAAAACAGGTCGGTGAGTTCCTCGAGCGACATATTCTCCCGGTCGTTCTTAGGAGACCATCCGAGCAAGCAGAGAAAATTAATAAATGCCTCCGACAAGAATCCAGCATCGCGGTAAGTGGTCACGCTAACCACTGGACCATGGCGGCGCTTTGAAAGCTTCGAGCCATCGGGCGCGACCAGCAAAGGCAAGTGGGCGAACTGCGGCGGCGTAAATCCGGCGGCTTCGAAAATGAGCACATGCTTGAAAGTGTTCGACAAGTGGTCCTGGCCGCGGATGATGTGGGAGATGCGCAGGTCGGCGTCATCGGCGCAGGAAGCCAGATGATAGGTCGGCATGCCATCCGACCGCAGCAGCGCAAAATCTTCAATGTCCGCCGCCGCCTTCATCTGCTCACCATAAACCGCGTCGGCAAACCGTATCCATTGCCCACCCCCCCGCGGCACCCGAAAACGCAGTGCGAAGGGTTCTGCCGCGGCAGCGCGGCGGTCACTGTCAGCCGAGGAAAGATCGCGGGCCCCGGGATTGAATAACCAGGTCCCTTGCGCCCCTGATTTTTCCGCATCCCCGCTGTGAGCGGGCGTAAAGTCGCGATAGGCCAAGCCTTTCTCGAAGATCGTCCAGGCTGTCTTGCGATGCAATTCAATCCGTTCCGACTGCTTGTATTCCTCGTCCCAGCCCAGGTTCAGCCACTCCAAGCCATCGAAAATGGAATCGACCGAGGCTTGGGTGTTGCGTTCGACATCAGTATCGTCAAGGCGCAGGATCATGCTGCCGCCTTGGTGCCGGGCATAAAGCCAGTTAAAGATGAATGTGCGGGCGCTGCCTACGTGCAGAAAACCGGTGGGCGACGGTGCGAAGCGAACCCGCGGCCGAGTTGACCTGGCATCGAGAGATTCAGACATAAGGGTAACTTCCGATGGTATGGGGGTTAGAAAAGTATCGTCAAGCGCACCGAAATAACCATTCCGGGGGTTACCGGGGTATTCTGGGCTTTTTTCGGGACAGTGTACTTAAATCCTGTTGTCTTCCCACCCTCGGCTGTGAAAGCATTGCTGATCGCTCTTCCATCAAATCGACCCGATTCACCAGGAATTCTAGCCGGCCCTCATGAACAACATCTCCACCAGCATCGTAGTTGTTCCTGGCGTTGTTGCACTGTTGTTGTGTTTACTGTTCAGCTTTCTTTACCAGCAAAGTCGTCAACTGTACTTCCGCGCCTGGCAGGTTGCGTGGGCTTGTTATTCCATCCACTATGCGCTGGATGCTTTCCGCTACTTCCGCCCTCCCGCACCGGCTGCCTTCTTAGCCAGTTCCTTGTTTTCGGTCGCGATGGGAATCAGCATATTCGTCTCCACCCGCCTGACGCGCGCGTCCTTCCACTTTCGTTGGTACGACTTGGCATTGGCGGTGACCGGGACCGGACTGGCCTGCGTCGACTTGCGGAATCATCTGCTGTTCAGCCGCCTCCCGCTCGAACAGCGTCCCTTTAGCCTCACCGTGCTTTTCCTGCGCGCGGTGCTTTTGTATTGCTCCGCCGTTTTCTATCTGCACTCCCACCGGAAGGGCTCACCTGCCTTCAAACTCCTGGCGCTCTCCTTGGCGCTGTGGGCCGTGTTGATGGGAACGATTCAGTCTGGCCGTCCGGTGATGGAAATGTTTGGCACCGTCGGCCATGTCCTCGGCCCCATACCGCAGATGTTGCTCGGCATCGCCATGGTCATGGTGCTGTTTGAGAACGAGCGCAACGCGGTGCAGGAAAATACCCTGGCTCTGTCAACCTTGGGCGCGGATCCGCGGCGATTGCTCTCCGCCGATGATGTTCTCCCCAGCATGCAGTTGGCGTTGGAGCGGCTGGCCGGCGCCTTGTCCGCGGGACGGGCCATCATCTACGTCGCCGAGCGCTGGCGTGGTTTGCTGCCTTCGGTGCAGCGGGGATTCTCCGAGGAATTTCTTGACGTGCTGACCAGGAGCGGCGCCGGCGAATACATTTGCGATCTGGCCTACCTGCAGGGAGGACTTTTCACCGTCCGTAACATTGGCCATATGACCGAGCCACGGCCCCTGGGATCTGCCAGCAGTTTCGCCGACTTCAAGGGAGTCCTCGAAAAGGCGGATATCCGCAATCTGACCGCCGTCAGCCTGCAGACCCGCGAACACGCATTCGGTGTAATTCTGTTTCCCCACGCTCAGCGCGAAGCCTTCGGAACATCGGGACCGCGTCTGATGGTGGGGCTGGCCCTGCAGCTTGGACTCACCGTCGAAAATTATCTGATCGCGCACGACGCCCATCGCCGCACGCAAGAATATGAATTGCTCACCGAGATCGGCCAGGCGATTAGCTCGCGGCTGGATCAGGACGAAGTCCTGCGCACCATCCACGCCGAGCTGGGACAGATCTTCAACAACAGCAATTTCTACATCGCATTCCAAAACGGTGATGAAATCTGCTTCGAGTTGGAGGTCGAAGATGATCTGGTCCTGCCCAAGCGGCGACGTAAACTCGAGAATGCCTTCACCGAATATGTGATTCGCACCGGCCAGCCCCTCCTGATCCGTTCCGACCTGGAGAAGACGCGGGCGCGCTTGGGCGTCACTTACCGGCCGGAGCAGCCCGCCAAATGCCTCTGCGCTGCGCCGATCCTGCTGGGCAGCAAGCCCGGGGGCGTGATGGTGGCCATGAGCCGGGCGCGGGAGTACGTTTTCGAACAGCGAGACGTAGACGTTCTCATGACCGCAGCCGGACAGGTCTCGGTGGCGGTGGAGAATGCTCGCCTGTTCGCTGAAGAACAGCGGCGCTCGCGGCAGCTGGCCTTCCTCAACAACATCTCCCGTACGGCTATTTCGAGCGACGATCCTGTCCACATGCTGGACCAGATTGTGGGAGAGATCCAAAAAAACTTCAGCTTCGACCACATCGGCATCGGCTTGCTCGATTACGGTACGAAGGAAATCGAAATCAAGGCTGAAGCCGGGGCCACCGCCCAGGCCAAGGGCAAACGCATTTCCCTCGGCATCGGCATCCTTGGCCGCGTAGCGCGCACCGGCGAGCGGGCCCTAGTACAAAACGGCATCGCAGGCCAGATGGGCGCGATTTTGCCCGAGTCGCGCTCCGTGCTCTGCATCCCCATCACCTACGGCGAAACCCTTCTCGGCGCGCTGAACATTGAAAGCCGCAACGACAGCGCATTCCTTCCTCAGGACGTACTCATCCTCAACACGCTGGCCGACCTGCTGGCTACTGCGCTGCACAATGCCTTCGTCTTCCAGAAACTGCAACAGCAGTCGATCACCGATGGGCTGACCGGAATCAAGACGCGGCGCTTTTTCTGGGAGGCGTTATCCGCCGAATGGAAGCGCGCTTCGCGTTCGGGAAGGCCTTTCTCGGTGGTCCTCATCGACCTCGACAAGTTCAAAGAAGTAAATGACACCATGGGCCACTTCGAAGGCGACCTTGTCCTCGCCCGCGTGGGACGCCTGCTCGAGCAAAAGTCGCGGCAGTCCAACGTGGTCGCCCGCTACGGTGGAGATGAGTTCATTATTCTCATGCCCGAAACCGGCCCGGAGCAGGCCGAGGTTCTGGCGGAACGCTTGCGCCAGTGGATTACCCAGGACCCCATGCTCGGCGAGCATCACATCACCGGCAGCTTCGGCGTGGCCAGTTTCCCGATGCATGGCTTTTCTATCGAAGACATCATCCGCGTGGCCGATGCCGGCATGTACGTTTCCAAGCGTTCCGGCGGCAACCGCGTGTCCGCGGCCGAGGAATTTGCCGCCGGCGAGGAATTCGCTCCCCAGCGACAACAGATCTCCACCTATATCGAAGGCTTTCTGCAGCGCGAACACAATGGCCCCGAGCATCTCGAAGAGCTAGGTTCGATGCTGATCAAGTTTTGCGGCGGCGAAGAGGATTGCAATATCCCGCTGCTGAAGGAATCGATTGAAGTCCTCAGCCGCGCCGCGGAATCTCGTGAACTGCGAACCGCCGGCCACGGCGATCTGGTGGCGCGCTACACCGAGATCATCGCACGCGCGCTACATTTGCCTCCGGAGGAGACCGCCGACTTGGTTTACGCCGCCCGCATCCACGATGTCGGCAAGATCTTCGTCCCGGAGCGCATTCTGAATAAGCCCGGCCCGCTCACCGATGACGAGTTCTTCCTGGTCCGCATGCACGCCCGCGTCGGAGCTGAGATTGCCGGCATCCTCCCCCATAGCGCCTTGATGCGCCAAGCCATCGAACACCATCACCAGCGCTTCGACGGAACGGGTTACCCAGACGGCGCGAAGGGCGAACAGATTCCTTTGTGGGCCCGCATCATCGCCCTCGCCGACGCCTACGCAAACATGCTCACTGAGCAATCCATCGCCGCCGCGCGCACTCCCGAACAGGCTCTCGACGAGCTCTCCAAGATGAGTGGCACCGGCTTCGACGGTATGCTGGTTCGCCTGCTGCTGCGCGAACTGAAGTCGGAACGTACCTCGTCGTCAAAAGAAAGCTTCTAAGGCTCTCGGCAATGGCCGTTCAGGGTAGCCGGTGCAAATGAGTGTGGGTGTTGAAAAAACTCCTTCTCGCTAAATGCGCAAAAATAAAATCGCGCCGGGATGCCCCACGAGCGACTTTTTTCCGTTTCCCCAGCCACTTTCTATCCCAATTTTTCGCTGTTCTGAAGAGAATGGATTTCGACAATTTGTGCCCCGGCTGCCGGTTGAAACCTGGCCACTGCACTTATTTGAACCCTGCGGCAGTTTGCCTGACTTGCAACTGGAAGCCAGAACCCAGAAACTATCGCTCATGCCCGTTTCTCTCTCCCTCTCCCGCCAAGTCGCCTTGATCACCGGCGGTTCGCGCGGCATCGGCGCGGCCACCGTCCGCCTGTTTACCGAAGCTGGCGCCAAGGTCGTGTTCAATTATCAGAAGGCCCGCTCGCAAGCCGACGCTCTGGCCAAGGAATGTGGCGAGGCAAACTGCCATGCCATCGCCAGCAACCTGCATGATCCAGATTCCGCGCGCCTCCTCGTTGCGGAGGCAACCAAGCATTTCGGCCGGATCGATATTCTCGTGGCCAATCATGGAGTTTGGCCCGCGGAAGACGTAGCCATCGAAAACATGTCCGGTGAACAATGGCGCTCCACGCTTTCCATCAACCTGGACGCAGTATTTGGCCTGGTCAAACACACGGTCGCGCAGATGAAAGCGCAGCCGCGCCACGGCACCGCCGCCGGACATATCGTGCTCATCAGCTCTACCAGCGGCCAGCGCGGGGAAGCCTTTCATTGTGACTACTCCGCCAGCAAAGGCGCACTGATCAGCATGGTGAAAACACTTGCCGCGGAGCTCGCCTCCGCCGGAATCTATGTGAACTCGGTTGCGCCCGGATGGGTCGATACCGACATGTCCAGATCCGCCCTGGATGACCCGAAAAGCGGCGAAGAAATTCGCCGCACCATTCCCCTGGGCCGGGTTGGCACGCCAGAGGAGATTGCGGCCCCGGTGCTGTTTCTATGCACCAAATACGCTGGCTTCGTCACCGGCGAGATCTTCAACGTAAACGGCGGCGCGGTGCTGGTGGGATAGCCGCTCCGACAGGGATATTCGGCCCGCGCGTGACACCGTCAGTTTTTTCTGCATCCAACTGATTGCCGAAACCAGTACGGGGAAGTTCGTATCGCCGTCCGCAATCTTGCCGCAAGCGGCTACAATTCGTGTTCAGGGTTCACTGCTACCGGTGGCATGAAATATTCTTTTCTCACAGTTGCGCTGGCGCTCGCATTGGCGATGTGCGTCTGGCGCACAGCTGCCGCCCAAGCAGGAGCTCCGCAAGCTCCGTCAGATTCTGCTTCCAAGAGTTCTTCAATCCCTCTCGATCAGCAGAACGCCCACCAGGCGCGCGACTTGCTGGATCAGGCCATCAAAGCATTGGGCGGGGAAGCCTATCTGAACATTCACGATATGCAGGAGCAGGGCCGCACCTACAGCTTTTACCACGGCCGTCCTTCGAGCAACGGCGTTTTCTTCTGGCGATTCCTCGAATATCCTGACAAGGAGCGGATCGAGCTCACCCCGCAGCGCGATGTCGCCTACATCTACGCCGGCGACAAGGGTTATGAGGTCACTTACAAAGGCCCGCGCCCCATCGAGAAGAAGGATCTCGACGACTACCTGCGTCACCGCAAGTTTTCTCTGGAAACAATCCTGCACTCCTGGGTGAACGATCCCAACGTGGCGCTATTCTTCGATGGCGCGGCTCTCGCCGGCAGCCTCGCCGCCCAGCGCGTTACCTTGATCAACAAGCAGGATCAAGCGGTCAGCGTCTATTTCGACATTGATACGCATCTCCCCATCAAGAAGACTTATTCCTGGCGCGATCCGGTGGACAAGGAACGCAACCTCGAGGAAGAAACCTACGATGGATATCGCATGGTTGACGGTGTGATGACGCCCTTCGGCTTTACGCGCTACTTCAACGGCGACATGCAGACCGAGCGCTTCGTAACGTCGGCCAGTTACAACCAAGGCCTCGACCCGGCCATGTTTGACGCGAACTCCGGCTACAACCCCAACAAGGTCTCGGGCAAACATCGGCGATAGGAATTGCCCCACCCCCCTCCTAGCCCCCGAACCCCCGACATAACTCTCTGACACGCCAGTGTTTAGGAGCGCTTGAGACCGTTAATCAACCCGGTTCGCCCTCCGGCCAAAGCCACGTACTGTGGCTTTTTTACCACAGTCAACCTTACGAGCGCGGCTGTAATCTATTCATTCGCCGAAACATACGCCAGCATATTTGATGCAAGAGCAGACAATTCGCTCGTCCGTCGAATGCAGTGGAGTGGGACTGCACAGCGGCGCGCCCGTCTCCATGCGCATTGTTCCGGCGCCACCCGGCACCGGGATCGTGTTTCGCCGCGTCGATCTAGACGGCTTTGAGATCGAGGCCAACAGCCGCAACGTCGCCCGCGTCAGCTACGCCACCAGCCTGATGAAAAAGGGTGTGCTGATTTCCACCACCGAGCACTTGCTCTCCGCCTTCATCGGTCTTGGGGTCGACAACGCCATCGTTGAGTTGGATAACCTCGAACTCCCCATCCTCGATGGCAGCGCCAAACCGTTCGTCGATCTCATCCAGAAAGCCGGGCTTCGCAAACAGCGCCGCCCGCGCCGCTACATGAAGATCCTCCGCGAAGTGGAGATGCGCGAAGGCAACAAATTTATCTCCGTTTACCCCGCCAACAGCTACTCCGTTTCTTATTCCATCAATTTTCCTCACCCCCTCATCGGCAAAGAAACTTTTCAGGTGGAGCTCTCGAACGGAAGCTACCTGCGCAACATAGCCGCCGCCCGCACCTTTGGCTCACGGGAGGACGAGAAAGCCATGCGCAACATGGGATTGATCCGCGGTGCATCCAGCGACAACTGCATCGTGCTCACCCGCGACGGCGTGGAAAACGGCCCGCTCCGCTTCGCTGACGAGTTTGTCCGCCACAAGGTTCTCGATCTGGTGGGGGATCTGGCGCTACTGGGTAAGCCGATCCTTGGCAGGATCGTAGCCGACCGGGCCGGCCATGCCATGCATACCGCCCTGGTCTCCCGCATCCTGCGCGATAAGACTTTGTGGGAGGAGGTTACGCGGCCGGTGGCCCCAACGGCTGACGCGACGCCTTACACCCCCCACGCCGTTGCCGCCTCTTCCGGAATGACGCGCTAAAGCCCGGCCCCACAACTCCCGGCTTAGTCCGCAGGCTCGCAAGGGACTTCGCCGCACTCATAACCCAACTCCGGCTGTTCTTCGAGCAAACGCTGCAATTCCGCACGGGTTTGGTTTATAAGATCTGCGGCGAACTGACGCGCCGATTGCTGTCCCTCGGGAGACAAATCCTTCACTCGCAGATTCAGCAAAGGAATATCCCCTTCAAACCAGCGCAGCGTTTTCTGTATGCGGCTCACCCGGTAGCTAGCAGGCAGCATGGAATGGCCCTCCCGTATGTCTCCAGATTGCCACGAGAGTGCGCAGCGGGAAGTTACCAATTGAATACCTCTACAGGATGGAGTCCGAACCGGAACCTTCCCGCTTGCTCTTGGATCCCGGAATCTCCTGCTCCAGCTGATCGTTGAGCCACTTTTCCAGGAGCTCTTGCGAACTCGCCGGCAGGTTAAGGAAACGCAACCCTACGCTTCCCTTGAGGTCGGCCCAGGCGATTTCCGTTTCCACGTCCATGGACAGCCGGCTTCCCGGCAGAGTAAAGTGCAACCGCGGCATCGCATTCTTGGGCAGCGCCTGATGTACGAGCAGGGCGATACCGCCTTCGCTGATGTTGGTGCTGGTCGCCTGCAATTCTTTTTCCCCGAACATGATCTTGACGGGCATTTTCGCCACTTGGCGGAAGTAGCGGCGCCGCTCGCGCAACATGAAATTCAGCGCCGCGTTAAAGCAGCGATTCGCGTTCAGAGCCGTGAGCGGCTTATGCAGAACGAAATTCACGCCCATGCCGAAAGCTTCCTGCGTGGTGGTTTTCTTCCCGTTGACGATGGCAAAGGTGACGGAGTTCTTGTTGCTGGGCGTGGCGCGCAAACCCTCCAGAACCTCCACCCCACCCGGCAGGTCATCGCAGTCCACGATGACGGCATCGAACTTGTCGGAGATCAGAATCCCGCTGGCCTTCTTGGCCTCCTGGCAGATTTCGACCTCAATCGACAATTTTTCCAGCATCGGACGCAGCACCCGGAAAACATCCGCATCCCGACTCAGCAATAGAGACTCCAGCATGCTCTAATTCTAGAATCGAGCCGGAAGCCGGCGAAAGTGACCAAGGTATCGCATCAGAATGAACGCCGGAAGTAGCTCATCCCCCATGCCTTCGCGGGCCTATCTTTCGCTAGGATCGAATGTCGGCGATCGTGCGAGTCAACTCCGCAGCGCCTTGGCGCGAGTGGAAACGACCGGCCGAGTCGTAGCCGTATCTTCTTTCTACGAGACCGAACCTGTGGAGTTCACCCAGCAACCATGGTTTGTGAATTGCGTGGTCGCGCTCGAAAGCAACCAGACGCCGCAGCAACTGATGGCTTCAATCCTGCATATTGAGCAAGAGATGGGCCGTCAGCGCCTGCAGAAAAAAGGTCCTCGCACCATCGACATCGACATCCTGCTCTTCGAGGATGCGGTTGTGAATTCCTCGCAACTTACCATTCCGCACCCCGCCCTGCACCAGCGCCGCTTCGTCTTGGAACCGTTGGCTGAAATAGCGCCTGACGTGCTGCATCCGGTCTTGAAGAAGGCAGTTCGCCAATTGCTCAAGGCGCTCCCGGAAGGTCAAGCGGTGCGCAAGCTATGAAAACCAGCCACGGATTACAGGGATCAAGAGGAGTGCGGTATGTTCCGTAGCGGTTAGCTTTTTCTGGCTGATGTTGGGGTTGATCCGCGGAAATCCGTGGCCGTATTTGGTTTCTACGGAACAATGATCCGGCCGGGCGCCGCCTGTTGCCCGACCGCCGCCGGGTCCTGCTCGGGAAATTGCGCGAAAAAAAAATCGATGAAGGCGCGCGATTTCGGCCGTCCCGAGGTTCGTCCTTGCGCCAAACGAAGCAGGAATACCAAAGCCTTCAGCACCTCTCCGTCGCGCAAGTTGGAGTAACCCAGCTGCTTCTGCTCGGCCTCCCGGTATTGTCTCACCATCTCTTCCACTTGCGCCGCGACGGCATGCTGCGCCGTGCTGGTCAAGGGCTGCTCGTAGTGCAATCCCGAGTTCACCAGCCGCTCATAACTTGTGCACATCGCCGAGAGCGCAGCGATCAGGTCTCGATCGTTCAGGCTGCGATCGGCGTGCGCCGCCTTGACCAGGGAAAAACTCAGCCCCATAAGAAGATGTTCGCGTTCGTAGGTAAACTGATCCGAAATCTCGACTTGCAGAAATAACGACGCCGCATCAAACCCGTCGGTCGAGCGCGGCTTCTCGTGCTCTCGCGCCTGCTGCAGATACGGGCAGTCGCTGGGACAATCGAGCGTCACCTCGCGCTGCTCGCCGCAGCACTGCGGGCAGATCCGTCCGTGGACGGCGGGACAGAAGCGTTTTTCCTTGCGAACTTCACAAATGGCGCAGCTCAAATCGTGTTTCTCCTCTTATGCATTATGGCACCAGAGTCTAGCTTGGCGCCGAGGAGTCCGCTCGCCTTGCTTCCTATCGCCATGGACCGCTCTTGCGGCCGTGTTTCGGGCCATTCCGGCACCTGTAACTGCAAATGAGCATGTAGAAATGCCCCTTTTTTGTCTGTTATATGAATGGAACCCGCGTAGAATAAGGGTGTTTTCCACAGGGCAGTGGTATAACATCGAGCCCGCTGGAATTAAATTTCGAATCTTTTCGAGGAGGCAACATGGCTTCAGGTTTGACCAAGACTCAACTCGTCCGTCATTTGGCGGAGAAAACTGAACTTCCCAACAAGACTGCGGCGCTGTTTTTGGAGCAGCTGGCTGATGTCGCTGTGAAGGAAACAAAAAAGAACGGCGTGTTCGTTGTACCCGGCCTCGGCCGCTTAGTGAAAGCGCATCGCAAAGCCCGCGTCGGACGGAATCCGCAGACCGGCGAACCGATCCAGATCAAGGCGAAGACCGTGGTGAAGTTCCGCGTCGCCAAGGCCGCCAAGGACGCGATCGCTCCCAAGAAGTAGGTTTCTTAAAATTGGATTGCGAAGGCCGGCTCAGGCCGGCCTTTTGTTTTCTATAGGGTTACGGCTGATCGTTGATCGCGCAACTTCTACACTCCGCACGGCCTCTGCCTCGGGATGCGGCTCTTGCGTCGACACCATTGGCGCTTCGCAGGTCTCATCCACTGGTGTCTCGCGATGTGGCTTCTCCATACCAGCCCGAAACTGGCCGGCGGCAGGGGACCCGACAGCAAAGGTTTTACTGGGGAAGGTATCGTCCAACGTCGCCTCTCGTTCACTACGACCAGGATCCTCGCGTGCGACTCAGTTTTTTTCTATCGTATGGTGTTGGCGCGGGTATCTTGACCATGATCGGTTACCGATGAGCCCTACCTTTGATCTTTCCATTTCGATTTGGTAAATCACGCAGGTTCTTAGTGTGGAGCGGGTTCTCATGTTTCAGATACTTCTGGCCACGCCAGTTTCGGCGTCGGAACGAAGCTCGGTCTCGGGTTTGGACCTCAGATCTTTTCCTACGGCCTGTTTCCGGTGCTCGCTCTGGCAAACTTGTGACCGATTTCTGAGCTTGCTCGAAGCGCGGATGCAGGACGAAATCAGTTAGTCTAGTGCAGCACCTCCTATGCTGAACTGGGTCGTCATCGGAATCGGCGATATCTCCACTCGGCGCGTCATCCCCGCCATTCAGTCCGAGCCTCGGAGCTCTCTGTACGGTCTGGTTAGCAGCCATCCCGCCAAAGCAGCGCCCTACAACGCACGCGTTTGGCCCACGCTCGAGGCAGCTCTCGCCGATCCCGGAGTCCAAGCCGTTTATGTTGCCACTCCAGTTTTCCTGCACGCGCCCGGGACGAATCAATCTCTGCGCGCAGGCAAGCACGTGCTGTGCGAGAAGCCGATGGCCATGGACGAGGCCGAGGCGCGCTCCATGGTGGTCACGGCAGAAGAAACGGGACGCACGTTGGGCGTGGCTTACTATCGCCGCGCGTACCCCAAGGTTCTGCGCGCCAAGCAATTGCTCGACGCCGGCGCCATCGGCAAACCCGTCCTCGCCTCGCTCAGTTGCCACGAATGGCGCGAGGACAAGCCGGGTCATCGCAGTTGGCTGCTTGATCCCGCGCAGGCTGGTGGCGGCCCGCTCTACGACATCGCCTCTCACCGCATCGATATGTTGAATTTTTTCTTCGGTGAACCGTTGCGCGCCAGCGGCCATCTTTCGAATGCGGTTCATCACTACCCGGTTGAAGACAACGCGACCGTGATGATCGACTACGCTGGCGGTGTGCGCGGCATCGTGGATGTTCGCTGGCACTCCAAGGTCCGGCGGGACGAATGCCGCATCCGTGGCACTGAAGGCGAAATGGATTTAACTCCACTGAACGGCCCCGAACTGGTTTATCCCGGAGGCCGCGAAAGCATTTCGAATCACGCCAACGTGCATGCTCCTGTCATCGAAAACTTTGTGGATGCCGTTCTCGGCAAAGCTCCACTATTATCCAGCGGAGCCTCTGCCTACTGGACCGACTGGATCACCCAGCAGGCCCAGCGAACGGGAGCTGAGTAACTCGCTCAATCGCCACAGTCCCTTCTCGTCCTGCCCCGTCTGACCTCGATCACGCCCGCTCGATCGATCCCAGCCTATAAGTAAGTGAAGGTAGCTTTCACGAGGCTGCAAAACTCACTTCCTGCCCGCCAACCTGGGTACCCCTGGATGCAGAAGCCCATGCCCGCGTGAATCCCTGGGTCGCCATATTTGCCGTAATGCTGGCGACCTTCGTGGAAGTGCTCGACACCCGTCGTCAACCTTTCCACCCCTCACATCGCTGGAAACCTCGCCGTCACCATCGAGGAAGGCACATGGGTGGTCACGCTCGTGTTCGATGCGATCATCCTACTGATGAATGTTTTGGCCACAGGTTTTTCGCCCGTCGCTCTGAATTCTCTGTTTATTCACTCAGGGCGCTCAGCATGGCCTGCATTGCAAAAGAAAAGATGGGAAATGCCACCAGTGTTTTCAACCTTGATGCGCAATTATCCGGGGCAGCGTTGGCATCGCCATCATGACCACCTTCCTGGCGCGCCGAAACCAGAGGCATCAGAACGGGTTGGCCGGCAACATTAAGGCGGGCAAGTTAAAAACCGGGGGAAATGCGGCGCGGCATGCAGGGATGGTTCCACGCGAATGGTGTGGATCCGCATGTGGCGTACCGCAAGGCTGGGCCACGCTTTACGGGATGGTCCAGCAGCCATGCATCCATGCTGTCATCTGTAGAAGCGCTCTGGGCCTTGGGAGTCGTGTTTCTGAGTGTGCTGGCCATTTATCCGGTTTTTGCGAAATCCCAGACGGAAGCTCCGTGACTGAGCCCACCAGCCACGACAGGAAAAACCACAGAAGTTCATGAGGAATTGCTGGAGCAGAAAGAAGAAGAATTGCTCTTCGTTCATGGATAAGCGAGCGGGAATGCAACGCCGCTGCTCTTGCCGCTGGCGGAGACCTAGCCTCCCGGCCCATCATTCGAGACGTATTGCTCAAGCGACTCCAGCTCCCGGCTAAGGTCATCGACGCGCCACTCCAGCAGATTGCGAATAGAGAGGATCCCGAGCAGTTTGCCGTTGTCATCGGCCACGGGGAGATGTCGGAAGTGACGCTCCAGCATAGTGGTAAGCGCCTCGCCCGGCCCGGTGCGTCGCGTCGCCATCTCCACCGGAGTGGTCATCAACTCGCGAACCGAGGTGGTCTCGGGATCGGTGCGACTGAGCGACATCTTGCGAAGGACATCCCGTTCGGTAAAAATTCCGGCAACTCGAAATTCCGAGTCGACTACCGCTACCGCTCCCACATGGTGGTCGAGCATTTTGTTGATAGCGTCGGCTACGCTGGCTTCCAGCGGGACCGCGGCCACTTCCCGGTCACAAAGCTCAAGCACGCTCATAAGCACCCCCTCCCGGATCGGCACGGATGATGGGAGCAAGAGCCCATCCGAACGAGAATTCGGGATTGAGGAATTATGCTCACGGCGGAGCCGATGTCAAGGGGAATTGAGAGAAAATTCGACAAATCTTTACGCGTGCTAGCCGCACCGGAAATTGCCAGCCCGCCCTCTCCAACCTCACCGCTTCGTTTCCTGGCTGCCTTCGCTCTTGAAGACCTTGCCGTCCTTCATCACGAACTGCACATTTTCGAGGGCTTTGATATTGCCCAGCGGATCGCCGCTCACTGCGATGATGTCGGCAAAAGCTCCCTGCGCAATCACGCCGATCTTCCCGTCCATCTCCAGCATCGTAGCGGCGCGCGAGGTTGCACTCTGAATGGCTTCCATCGGTTGCATGCCTAAATCCACCATGCGCGGGAACTCCTGCGCGATCGGCTCGTCCCAGGGAATTCCACCCATATCCGTTCCAAACGCGATCTTCACTCCCGCCTTCATCGCCTTCTTGAACGACGGTTCGTGCACGGCCACCCGCAGGCGGTCGCGCTGTCCCGCGGGAGTGTTCGCCGGAGCCCAATCGTGGTAGTAGGCGCTGATCGTCGGGACATACCATGTGCCTTGTTTCAGCATCTGCGAAATCGCCGCCTCATCCAGATCGAGGCCGTGCTCGATCGAATCACATCCTCCGTCCAGCGCCCGATGCAGGCCAATGCCGCCATACGCGTGACACGCCACCTTCTTGCCCCAGCCGTGAGTTTCGTCCACGATCGCCCGCAACTCCTCGACCGTGAGGGTAGGCTGCGAGACCAGCTCGCCATTCTTCCCCACCCAGGAACGGTGCGTCATGTAAACCTTGATCCAGTCGGCGCCGTGATCCAGTTGCTCGCGCGCCGCCTTGCGAGATTCTACCGGGCCGTCGACAATCTGCGCACCTTTGGGCATGTCGAGCTCAGGAGCATAACCCTCCAGCGGATAACCTCCCGTCGTCGAGATGGCGCGGGTTGAAACGAACAGCCGCGGCCCCGGAATATAGCCTTGCTCGATGGCCTGCTTGATGCCCACATCGCCATAACCAGCGCCTTCCGTTTCCACATCGCGCAGCGTCGTGAAGCCTTGTTCCAGCGCCCGCCGCACAGCAACCGTCGCCCTTGCCGCGCGCAAGGCCAACGGCGCATTCAGAATGTTAACGTCGTATCCACCCTGAGTGGGATCTTCTCCCTGTAGAAAAATGTGGGTGTGGCAATCGATGAGGCCAGGCAGAAGTGTGGCTTTCGACAAATCGATGACGGTCGCGCCGGCGGGGATTTTCGCGCTCGCCGAGTCCGTCACACTCTCGATCCGCTCGCCACGGACGATGATCACCTGGTCGTTGCGCGGAGCATTAGACTTGCCATCGATCAGAATACCGGCGCGAATTACCGTAACGGATTGCGAGCTGGGACCTGATTCCTGGGCGACAGCGCTGACGCAGACAGCAAGAATCAACATCCAACAGAAGTTCTTCACATTGCTCTCCTGAGGGTACTTTAAAGAACCGCTCTTCCAGCTCTGCGCCGAAATCCTAGCGGATGACCTGGCGGGAAGGATTCTATACCCTTGCACAAACCGCGGGCGAGTTGGCTGGAATCGTCAACCGCGAGAGGAGGGACACCGTGGTCGTGCGCATTGCATTGCCGTCGGAGGCGAAGGCCATCACCAACGTAATCAATGCTGCCTTCCGCCAGGCTGAGAGTTTCTTTATCGAACGCGACCGTATCGCGGGGGAGCAAGTGCAGTCATTGCTGCAAACCGGCGAGTTCCTCATCTCTGAGGAGGACGACGCAATCACAGGCTGCGTGTATGTGGAAATGCAGGGTGATCGGTCCTATCTCGGTTTGCTGGCCGTGAATCCCATGGCGCAGAAATCAGGTCTGGGATCGAGTTTGATGACGGCTGCCGAGGATCATTGCCGAAAAGCAGGCAGCCGGTTCATGGATATCCAGATCGTCAGTCTGCGCGAGGAATTGCCGGACTTCTATCATCGCCGCGGTTATGTTGAGACCGGCACCGCGCCGTTTACCGCTGGCATAAACACGAAGCTGCCCTGCCACTTCGTGAAAATGTCGAAGACCCTGGCATAGGGGTGAGGATTGGATCGCCTACTCCCCCGGTATCGCCTCCGCCTCGATCTCGACCAAAGTCTCCGGGCAAATTAGAACCCGCACGACATTCTTCAGCGTCTGCACCGCCGCGGCAGAGCCGAGAAAATTCCTACGCCGCTATTTTTTCCTGTCGGGCCTCCGCGACGAACTTACACGGTTCGAGGTCGTCTTTCTGGAGTCTTCCTTTGAAGAGCTATCCTTGGAGGACGTCTCCTTGGCGGAACTTTCTTTCGACGAATCGGACTTCGACGAATCGTCCGACTTGGACTTTTCTTCCTTCTTGGACTCGGAGCTTCCGCCGTCGGACGCGGGCGGGTGCGACTTGTTAGCGTAGTCGGTGACGTACCAGCCGGATCCCTTGAACTGCACGGCCGGCGCGGAGATCATCTGTTCCACCCGGCCGCCACACTCCGGGCATTTTTTGACCATTTTGTCGGAAAATTTCTGAATTTTTTCGAAGCGGTGACCGCACTTCTCGCACTGATATTCGTAAAGTGGCATTTGGCTCTGAGACGGTTGTGAGAAAAGCTTTCCTTCAATTTGATTCTAGGGGCGCAGGTTCGATTGCGTCAATTCAGGCGAGGGGCAGTCTGTGGCGACGGCAAAAGTGCTACGCCCTGCCATTGGTTAACCGCCGGCCGACTGGACCGCGGGGGTGCTGGCAATTGCTTTCTGTCTATATCAATAGTTGCATAAATAACGTCAGTAGCCTACATGAGCGGCATACTTTGTGTCGGGAAGTTGGAAGAAAGAAAGGAGTAACTCCGTCGAACGCTGGATGGATCTCATGATCGAGAGCAGAGCC
>JBAUXO010000232.1:0-16416 GCA_049584315.1 Candidatus Sulfotelmatobacter sp.
CGACCAGGCGCTCCGCCATCTCTGCGACCAACTCAACGCCACCGAGACAATTTTTCCAGGTACGGATCTACGCCTGATTTACAAAATCGGCTCATGTTAATTTCCCTCGTAGATCAGGAGTCCTGAAGTTTTGCGTCCTGTGTATCGGGACAACGCCATGCGGCTTCTGACGAAGCTGACATAGCCGTGCTTCACGGAGTCGGCGTCAGACGACCGTCACTTCAACCCCGGATTTCTTCAGCGCGCTGAGGTCTGCCTTGGGAATACCGGAGTCGGTGATGACGTGTTGCAGAGAAGGGGGAGCAGCAATCAGTGAGAGGCTACGCTTGCCGAATTTGCTGGAGTCGCAGACGGCCACCGCCACCTTGGAGATCTCGATCATGGCGCGGTTCACCCTCGATTCCAAGAGATTCGGTGTGCTGATTCCGTACTCCACGTCGAATCCGTCGACCCCGAGAAAAAGCACGTCGGCATGCAATTTGTGGAGCGTCTCTTCGGCGATGGGCCCTACCAGAGAAAACGAGTTCTTTCTCAGATTGCCTCCGCTTAGAATCACTTCCACCGCCGATCCGGAGAGTTCGGCGGCGATATTGACTGCGTTGGTAATGATCGTGAGGTTCTGAAAGTTCCGCAGGGCGCGGGCAATGGCGGTAGTGGTGGTACCGGAATCGAGGATGACCACTTGTCCCTCCGACACCATACGCGCGGCGGCCGCGGCAATCTGCAACTTCTCCTTGCGATGCAGCTTCTCTTTTTCTCGTAAAGTAGGGTCTTCCAAGGCGCCGTCGCGCGCTGGAAGCGCTCCGCCGTGGGTGCGGTGAATCTGGCCCTTTAAGTGCAGGATGTCCAAGTCCTTGCGGATGGTGACCTGGGAGGCGTGGAACTGTCTGGCCAAGTCCACGACCACGACTCGGCCATCCCGACGCAGCAGCTCAAGGATCGCTCTTTGCCGCTCTTCGTTTAGCATTCAGAATCGGTTGCGCCGCTCCGCGGCAGATCTGCTCAGAGAAGATACTCTGGGCACTTCTTTTTTATCCCGCATGGCATTCGGTTGTCTAGGAGAAAAGTTCCAGTCGGATCGTGCGAGCTGATTCGTAGACGCCCAACCCCGCCACCGCTGGCCGCGCTGTTGAACGCGGTTCCGATCGGCCCCGGCAAGGTTATTCGGGCCGAGCCTCGAGCAGCAAATGCTGATTGAACGCAGCAGAAAGTGTGGCCTTCGGGCCATGCACCCTGCCCAAGTCTTGGTTGTTTACGTAATCGACAACGCGATAGGTGCGCTCCTGTAAACCGCGAAGTTCAATCGGTCCGCTCCAGTGGCTGGCGAAGAACGCATAGTAAAGTTCCTGGTCTTTACGGATAACATGAGCCTCGGGAAGATCGAACCCTATGTCGTAGAGATTTCCAAGATACTCACCCCGCGATAGCATTTTGTCGTTGTAAATGTGCAACCACTTCTCAAAGATCTCCTGCCGCCGCGGGGTGAGATCGGACTTGCCGTGTTTCTTGACCAGATTCGGGAGCACAAACTGCGTCCCGACGACTCCGCCCACTCCGACGGTCGAGGCGAAATCAATGGCTTCGTCGCTCAACTCGACATGGTCGCCAAAATAAGGCACGCTATCGCCCATGAGCGCTTTCAAGGTCTTGCCCTTGGACCGCACCTGAAACGAACTTTCCGCATCGGATGCCACCGACATGTTGAAATGCGGCATGGTGAAAAACGAATATGCCGTGCCACAGGGACAAAATTCCACCAAGGCATCCGGCTTCACGCTCCGGGCGGTTTCGTAAATCTCCCGAAAGAAATCGGGCAATGCCTCAACGGAGTCTTCCGGGCGTTGGTGGTGGTGCGCGGGATTGTAACAAGGAGGAACGGCATTCATGTGCTGGCCGTCGAGCTTGAGGCCATCGAATCCCCACTCTCCCAGGATCTTACGAACCAAGGCTTTGTGATATTCCACCACCCCTCGGTCGGATGGACATAGATAAAAAGAATTCCACCAGGAGATCTTCCGTTTGGATCCGTCGCGATTGAGCAGAACGAAGTCGGGATGCTCTTGCAGCAATCTCGAATCCGGGACGGCGCTCAAAGGCGACCACCACAGTTGCGCTTTGAAGCCTTCGGCATGGATTCGATCCACCAGGGCTTTCATGTCAACGTCGCCGTTGGGGAATTTCTTGGGGTCGAGTGCCCAATCACCGTAGTTGTTCTGCCAGCCATCGTCGAGCGTGACCCAGGCGAAGCCCATTTTCTTGACCGTGGGAAGCGTGTCGTAGACCTGCTTGAGTTGTACCGACCGACCGTAGCCCCAGGCGCACCAGATCGGGCCAAAGGCGCTGTCGGGCGCCGACGCCATTTGAAATCCCTGCCGCACCATGAGGCGGCGGTATTCGGTGAGCGTACGGAAGTAATCCCCTTGATGCACCGACACAAAGGTGCGAAGAGTATGGAAGTTCTCTCCCGGTTCCAGAGTGCGCTCACGGGTGGAACGGACAGCGACGCGAGCGTGGCCTGCGTCGGGCATGGACACGGGAAGCGATATCAGGCGGGGTCCGGGCTCTACGTGGCCTACCGCGAGGCCAACGTCTTTGCGCCATACGTCGACGATCGGAGTTCCTCCGCCGTAGTCGCTGGCATTCATGCCCAGGTAATTTTCCTGTTTGAATCCGGCACGCAACGGAAGCACCCAATTTGGACGTTTCTCGTAGGACCCGCTTTGATAGGACCAAAACGCGGGACCGCGTGCAGAGGAGATAGCGCGCAACGAATACTGATGGTTGGCCCAACCCCGAATTGCGAGTCGCGCGACCCCTTCGTTGGTGTAGGTAACAGCGAAGACGGCGATGGATGGAAAGTCAGAATAAATCGTGACCGAGACATCCTTGCGCAGATCGCCCGCCTTGCCCGTCAGAGAGAGCCGCTCGCCCGAGCCGAACGCGTCCGAAACACGTTCCCGGCGGCTTGCGCTCAGGGGGAACTCGCTGAGGGGGCGAACGCCAGAGACCGTTTCCGAGGCGGAAAACGGGGTGAGGAATTGCGGGCTTCGACCAACCAGCGCGACCACTCGGCTGCGCAGGTTGTGGTCGAATTCGATTCGCAGGACGGAGCTTTGGATCTGAAGATCAGTGGAGGCTTTGTGCGCACCCGCGGGAGTAGGGTCTTGAGCCGGATTGTTTTGCCCGGAGTTCCAGACCGGCAGCGCAAGGGCAAGCAAAACACAGCAAGTTTCGGCGACGATTCGCCCACGCCTCATCCTCGAAGCGGACCACCGGTCTTGCCCTGAGCCGGATCTCACGCCCCGACCAGATTGGTTTTTCATGTTGCTACCGGTCCGGTCGGACAATCTTGGCCAAGCGAAAGTATTATGAAGTGTTGCGTATAGGTTCGTTTTACTTTCTATGGTTCGGGCTTGTCAAGCGGGTGATTGCGGTTGAGGGGTCGCGGGCCGACCCCTCTGGAAGAAAGACCCGGGCTCTCACCAGTGTGGTTTCAATCGGGATGGCCAGGGGGCATCCCCATTCAGAACGCCTAACGCCCCAGCCGATGGCCCAGATTCGCGTTTTGCGCTTGACAAAGCAGTAGGATCGAAAGTAATAGTGTGAGCGAAAGTAAACGTTATAAAACACAAGCATTCCGAATACATCTGCTTGATCTTGCGGGAGGCCGTCCATGCGAGTTCGAAGAGCGGAGTGGTTGCCGGTTGGTCATCCTATCCTCGCCAGCGTGCTGTTTTCCGTCATCCTGGGTTCGGCCATTTCTGTTTGGGGGCAAGGCAATTACCGGGCCCAGCTGCGTGGTGTGGTTTCCGATGCGAGCGGTGCCCTGGTCACGAATGCGCGGGTCACCATCCGGGATGTGGGCACGAACATCTCGAACTCCTCACGCACGGATGACAAGGGGGCTTACTTCTTCACTGGACTGCGTCCGTCCACGTATGACGTAAAGGCCGAAGCCGCGGGCTTTCGCGCGGCCGAGCGCACGGGCGTGGTTCTGGCAGTCGATCAGGAGTCGTCGCTGAACTTCAAGCTGGAATTGGCCGGCGTATCGACTTCCGTGGAAGTCACCACCACTGCCCCGCTGCTCGATACGGGCAACGCCACTTTAGGCACGGACGTCACCGGCGAGTACGTGAAGGAACTGCCTCTGTTGAACCGCGACTTCTTTGCCTTGACGTTCCTCTCCGGAGGCGTGACGGAGGTGGCCGGCTCGGGCACCCAGGACAACTATCCCTCGGGAACGAACTTCGTTTCCAACGGACAGCGCAACGCGACGGCGGAGGTGCGGATCGATGGCGCCCTGATCAGCGCGCCCGAGCAGGGTGAGGGCGGGAACTCGAACGTTTACTACGAACCGCTGGTCGAAGGGGTGCAGGAATTCAAGGTTCAGAACAACAGCTTTTCGGCGGAATTCGGCAATAACGGCGGCACGGTCGTAAACATGGTTCTGAAGAGCGGAACCAACGCTTTCCATGGCAGCGGCTGGTACTTCCTGCAGCGGTCGCAGCTGGCGGCGCGTGATTTCTTCAATCCTGCTCCCAATCCCAAACCGGATAGCAAGCGCGACCAGGGTGGATTTACTATCGGCGGCCCGATTCGCAAGAATCGCACATTCTTTTTCGCCGATTTCGAAAAAGTGCGCAGCAACAGCGCGTTCAGCGGTCTCGCGACCGTCCCAACGACCGCGGAGCGAAATGGGAATTTCTCGGCCACGGCTACCAATATTTACGATCCGACTCTGCCTTTGGTCGCCTGCGCCACCGGTCAATGCCGGCCGCAGGTGCAGTCCGGCGCTGGCCTGAACGTAATTCCCAAGGGCGAAATCGATCCCATCGGCCAGGCCATTCTCAACCTTTATCCGCAAGCCAATTTGCCGGGCGAATTTAATAATTACATTTTTAGTGGCACGGCGCACGCTCCGGATTATCAGTTCGATATCAAAATTGATCACCAGATCAATGACCGGAACCACATCAGCGGACGCTACAGCCGCGGTTCGTCGAATTACTACACTCCCACGATCTTCGGAGACGGCTTTGACAATAACGGGTCCGGAGATGGAATCGCGAGTAGCCCGACGCTGGCGCAAAATGGTTCGATCGAATATTCCCGGACGGTGAATTCCCGTATCGTCTGGACGAGCCACTTCGCAATCGATCGAGTGCATGAACTGGAAACATCAGGGATTCCTACGATTTCCAGCTTCAACGCTTCCTTGCCAACCGGTGTGCAACTGCCGGCGGTGTTCCAGCAGGCCAACGGCATCGATCGGATGCCGGCGTTCTACATGTCCTCGGGCGGGCAAACCGCGCCCTGGACCGATCTTTACGATCAATGCTGCGTAAACACCACCTTCGCGCATACGCTCTACAGCTATTCCTCTCAGATTGTGATCTCCAAGGGCTCGCACCTGATGAAGTTCGGGGGAGAGCAGAGGCTTTTCTACAACAACTTCTTTCAGCCCTCGGATCCGACCGGCGTCTTCAACTTCACCGACTACGTCACCTCGCCGACCCCGAACAGCAACACCGATGCCAACGGAAATCCCACCGGGAATCCCTTCGCCAGTACGCTCTTCGGATATGCCGACAATGTCAATCCTTTCCCCAACGAGCCGACTTCGCTCGAAGTTCTGCCTTCAGTCGCGAACCGATCGGTCGAAACCGGTTTCTACTTTCAGGACGACTGGAAAGTCAATGCCAAGCTCACGCTCAATCTTGGCGTCCGTTATGAGTGGAGCACACCCTACGACGAACGCTATGACCGCATCCAGTTCAGCAATTTCACCGCGCCCACGGGGGTGACTCTCGACTTAACCCCCGCCCAGTCTGCTTTGGCATCCGTGGGACTGAACTTTCCTTCGTCGGAGCAATTAATCGGCACAACAGAGTTTCCCACCTCGAGCATGAGACACGTTCCGGTGTACCGCAACGATGTCGGCCCGCGATTGGGCTTTGCCTATGCCTTCGATTCGAAAACCGTGGTGCGCGGGGGCGCCGGTATTTATTTTGGAATGAGTCCCGCTACAAATTTTCAATATCCCGGAACCGCTTTCAGCAAGACAGCTTCGATTTTCTTTACGAACAATAACTTCGCAAGCCAGTCCGCCACGCTGGAAAATCCGTTTCCTGGCGGCTTTACCGGACCGCAGGGCAAACAGTATGGCCAGTTTGCCGATTGGGGATACGCCAACAACAACGATCTAGGCACGACCGCCGCACGCGACGCCGATCTCTACCAGTGGAATGTGGGAATTCAGCGGGAACTGCCCAGTCAGATTGTTCTGGGCGTCGACTATTCCGCGAACCGCAGCACGCATCTCCCATGGTCTGGCACCAACAACCGAGACTTTATCTCTTCCGCGTTGCTCGCCAAGATATCCGCCGCGGTAACTCCTACCGATTCCAGTTGCCAGGCAGATAGCTGCGTCAGTAGCTTCCTTCAGAATCCGGTCGCGAACCCCTTCCAGGCGATGTTTACCCAGCCGTGTACATCCACTCCCACGTCTCCGTGTTTCAACGAGCCCGATTCGCTCTACAGCACCTCTCAAGTGCCGTTGGGATATCTGCTCAATCCTTACCCTCAGTTCACGGGAGACTTCGAAGGCCTGATGATCGAGGAAGCTTCGTCCTGGTACAACTCGATGCAGATCCGCTTCCAGAAGCGGACGACGCACCACCTTAGTTTCGAGGGCAACTATACGATCTCCAAGTTGACCGACAATTCCTCGGCTGGCCGAAATAACTGGGTGGGATCGCTCGCGAACGGACTCCCGCAACAACTCGACCGCCTGAATTTGGAACACAGTATCGGCGCCAATGACGCGCCGCAGCGCCTCGCCGCCGCGGTAGTGGTGACTTTACCGGTGGGCCGCAAGGAATGGATTGGCGGGGATATGAATCGCGGACTCGACGCCGTCGTGGGCGGCTGGTCGATCGCCACCCTCGTCACGGAACAGTCTGGACAACCGATCGCGCTTGGCATGAGCAATCCGCGGCTCGCCAACGGCACCCAGCGTCCCAATATCGTCTGTCCTCAACTCAGGACCGGGCTCAGCATGAAAGATGTCGCGACGAATTGGGAGGCGAACTCGGTAGCCGAAGGAAACGGGAATGCGCCGGTCGCGGCATTTATTAATTCCAACTGCCTCGCCGATCCGGGCGATCAGAATCCGGGCAACGCTCCCCGTTATTTTCCCGGCCTGCGCGTGAACGGCATCCACGATTTGGATATGAATCTGTACAAGTCATTCGTGCCGAAAGAAGGAATGACGATCGATCTCAGAGCCGAAGTATTCAATCTGCTGAATCATCCGCGCTTTGCCCAGCCGGACGCTGCGCTGGGAGATGCGGCTTTCGGAACGATTACGTCGGACGCGAACGGCTACTTGCCCCGCTACTTCCAGTTTGGATTGAGATTCGAATTCTAAACCTCGGCTCACGGTTCCCGAACCGCACCCTCACCGCGAGCCACATGAGGCGAAAATGGCGAATAACGCCGGTTCTTCAAGCGCACCAGGAGATTCCAACTAACGAATGTGGAAGACGTGTCGCGGACAAGATTCAAGGTGGTGGTGTGCTTCAGAATTTGAATGATGTTTTTGAATGATGCTGATTCCTGCGTGGACAGAGGTTTAGCCATGACAATCGTGCGGCGCGGCATAAGGCCCAGGGGATGGCTCGTCGTTGTGTTCACGGCACTGCTGGCCGCCGGCCAAACGCGGCTGGGCGCGCCCTCCTATCAGGATCCGGGGTCACCGCAATGGACGGCGTGGGCGGCGCCGGGGGCGAAGGCGATCGGCATCCTGATCGTCAACCTCAACAACGGGGACGACGAAACCTACTATCCGAGCGTCGAGCGGGCGATCCGCGCCACCCGCAAGCAGGGCATCCTGGTTATCGGATATACCTACACCGGCTACGGCGCGCGCGATCCGCAAATTGTCCGGCGGAAGATCGATGCGGTATACCGCAACTACCTGGTCGATGGCATGTTCTTCGATGAGGCGCCCACGGACTGCAACGCCAGAAACCCATTTCTATCCACGCAGTTCTTATATTACGAGGCACTCACGAACTATGTGCGCGAGAAGGGAGGTGCCCGAGTCACGGTGCTCAATCCGGGAACCTACAGTCCCAGCGATTGCTGGATGGGGATCACCAACATCCTGATGAATTGGGAAGACCAGGGGCTGGCGAGCTATCAAGACGACTATGTCGACTATGCGTGGGTGCATAAGTACCCGCCCGACCGATTCTGGCACATCGTCTATGGGATGACCGCGGATCAACTCCCGGCGGCCTTGAGCTTGGCGAAGCAGCGCAATGCCGGTTGGGTTTACTTTACCCAGGAAACAGGGAATCCGTATGCGAGCCCACCCCAATACTGGAAAGCGGAGGCGGAGGCCGTGGAACAACAGGACGTGCAAGCCCCGTTTGCGAGCGCATGGCCGGACTCTTTCAATGCCCAAGGCGATCGGGCACCGGGGCGCACTTCGATTCGCTGGGAGGGTCGAAACGCAGCCAACTGGCAGATATTTCTCGACACCGATCAGAATTCGCACACCGGATACAACGGTGGCATTGCAGTTGGCGCGGAATACATGTTCCAAACCAAGAACGACAGAGCCGGTTTGTGGCGATACACGGGTACGGGCGCAGATTGGAGCTGGAAATGGGTCGCCGCGCATGCGGCGTTCGATCTTCTCGATCCCGGGGTGCAGGCCGCGAGTTTCGACACGGCAGGCCTCGGCGGGACGAAGGCTTTGAATTTTCAGATCCGGGCCTTGGACGCTGCTGGTCATTCAATCTATGACAGCTACGTCCTACCGCTTAGCCTGAACAATACAGGATTGATTTTCGACATCACTGACCATCCGTGATAATCCGAAGGCAAACTGTAAGAAACTGCGAAGCCTGCATCGGGTATTCATAGACATCGCTGGACTGGAGTGCGACTCCCGCTAAGGTTTCCTAAGGTGCTTGCCTCCGCAGACGCCGGAAAGCTGTTCCAGACCGCGCATTGGTCTTTGTCAAACCAAGGGTTTTGCCGTCGATCCGCCTGTTCTTTGGCGATTCGACACATATTGTAGCTATTCGTAATTATTCATAATATGCGATCGATCGATATCGAGGTTGAAAAGAGCTTGGAGGAGCTGGTTTGAAGCCCGTGATTCGGAAACGCGGAAGCAACCCAAGCGCCGGCCTGCAGGATGTATTGACCCGTAATCGCCTGTCTGGAAAGGGCGGTATCTATGCAGTCTGTTCCGCGCATCCATGGGTCATCGACGCAGCCATACAACAGGCCATGAAAGATGGTTCCGTCCTCCACCTAGAGTCCACTTCCAATCAAGTCAATCAGCTGGGTGGTTATAGCGGACAAACTCCGAGTCAGTTTGCCGATTTTGTCCACCGCGCGGCGCGGCATATGGGACTTCCCGAAGATCAAATACTGTTGGGCGGGGACCATCTTGGACCATTTCCGTGGAGGACCGAAGCATCAAAGAGTGCTCTGAGCAAGGCTTGCGAACTAGCCCGCGCTTGTGTGCTCGCCGGCTATCGGAAAATCCACCTTGATGCGAGCATGGCATGTGCCGATGACGCGAAGGTGCTCTCTGAACAGGTGGTTGCACGTCGGGCCGCTGTACTGTGCGAAGCCGCTGAAGGGTCTCTGAAAGACTCGCCCGCCGGCGTCGACCCTCCTCTGTACGTTATCGGAACTGAAGTCCCCGCCCCAGGGGGCGAGTCGGCTTTAGGCATACCTCCTGCCGTGACCACAATCGAGAGCCTCCACCGGACTCTCGAGGTTTTCCAACAGGCCCTTGAAGCGAGAGGTCTGTCAGCGGCCTGGCCAAGAGTGATCGGCGTGGTGGTGCAGCCCGGGGTGGAGTTCGGGGACGATGTCGTATTTGAATACGACAGAACCAAAGCTCGTTCACTCTCGGCTGGATTACCCTCCAGCCCTTCGCTGGTCTACGAAGCGCACTCGACCGACTATCAATCTCCCGGCGCGCTGGCGCAAATGGTCGAGGATCACTTCGCCATTCTGAAGGTGGGCCCCTGGTTGACCTTCGCATTCCGGGAAGCTCTGTTCGCTCTGAGCGCGGTCGAAACAGAACTACTTGCCGGGGAAAAAAGCCAGAGGCTATCGCAGTTGCGAGCAGCGCTCGATCAGGTCATGCTGCGTGAACCCGCTTACTGGCGTTCCTACTATAACGGGGATGAGCGCCAACTGCGCATCGCGCGGGCATACAGCTATAGCGACCGCTGCCGCTATTATTGGCACGAGATCTCTGTCCAAGCAGAGATCGAACGCCTAATCGAGAATCTCACAGCGCGGCCGGTTCCGTTAACCCTCGTCAGTCAATACCTGCCTCTGGAGTACGAGGCAATCCGGGCGGGCCAAATCGAGAATCGGCCGGGGGCGATGATTCGCTATCACATTTCGTTAGTGCTGCGATCGTATGCGACAGCCTGTGGAATGGCTCGAGAGTGACCTCCGCGCCTGCGGCAGCAATTCACGGTGGGAGCAGATACTGAGTCCTAAATCGCACGCGCCTTGGGAAAGGGGCAAAAATGCCGGAGCTGGACGTATGTGTGGTTGGTGAAATCAACCTGGACCTGATCCTGTACGGGTTACCCAAAGAACTGGTGCTCGATCGCGAGTTATTGGCCAGTGGTCTGGCGCTCACGCTGGGCAGTTCGTCCGCGATTTTCGCCCACAACTTGGCCATGCTGGGAACCAAGGTCGGGTTCGTCTCGAAAATTGGCGCCGACCCGCTGGGGAAAATAGCACTGGAACGGCTCGCGGCTGGCGGGGTTGACGTCAGCCGCGTGAAACAGACAGCCGGGCGAACCCCGACGGGGCTAACCGTTGCGATCCCCTACTTACAGCAACGTTACATCCTGACTTTTCCCGGCACCATGTTTGAGATGCAGTACTCCGACATTGACATGGAATACGTCCGATCGGCGCGCCACCTGCACCTCTCATCGTTTTTTCTGCACCGCGCCTTGCGCCCACGAATCCTGGATTTGTTCCGCCAGGCGAAAACCGCGGGGCTGTCCACATCACTCGATACCAATGACGACCCGGAGAACAAGTGGGATCGGGATCTGTTGGAGGTTCTTAAGTATGTCGACATCTTCCTTCCGAACGATCGTGAAGCGAAGAAGATTGCGCGGACGGATGATCTTTCGCAAGCCATTAACGTGCTCGCTGGACTGGTCAAGGTTGTGGTAGTGAAGCGAGGCTCAGCCGCCGCCATCTGCCGATCAGGGCAGGAACCATGTAGCCTGGCGCCTCCGAAAGTGAAATTTGTTGATGATATCGGGGCTGGCGACAGTTTCGATGCCGGATTCATCCACCAGCGAATGCGAGGGGCAAAGCTCGAGGATTGCCTGGCATTTGCCAATCTGGCGGGAGCCTACTCAACCACCAAGGAAGGTGGCACCGAGGCGTTTCGCGATCGTAGTGCGCTCACCAGTTTTATACGCCAGCAGTGGAACGCCGCGGGCAGGGGCGAGGCGCCGTTTAAAGGGTAGCGCGCCTCCGTTGCCCTTGGGAAACATATTCTTGTTGACAACAGCGACGAAACGGAAGTAAAAGTAATTCTTCGTAAAATTACACAATGCCATTCGCACTTGGAAGTAAGGAATTCCGGTGTACCCGCAGGCGTCGCGGGCAACCCGACACACAGTTTGCTCTGAAGTTTTATTTCTAAGAGATCGCCATGGCCGCTTCTGACCAAGATTGCGGCCAGATGTCGGACGGGTATGTGATCAGCGCGTCGTCATTGTGCGCTGACGATCGCGGTGCCCTAGCGCCTCTATCTTCGAGGCAGAGACTTTCTCAGATGGAGTTAACTCGTGAGCGACGCACAAGGTTTGATCGGAAAACTGACAACTGTACGGTATGCCATCGCAACCGCGCGAAAGGTGTTTCCCGTCTGGCAGTGCAGCATGAGGGGCGCAATGATCGCCGCATTCGCGCTGGGCGCGGTGCGGTGTCCCGCGCAGCAGCTGACAAATAAGGCTCTTTCCGTGACGATCGATCGTCGGGATGGGTCCTATCAGTTTGGGTCGCCGGGCAGCCAATCCGTAATGCGGGCGGGCATCGGCGCACTGGTCAATCACCAGTGGCTGCGTTCGAGCAGCTATCCGTCGCATTCGGTTTCCGAGTCGCCATTCAGCGATGCGCTCGGCTCCGGCCAACAGTTGACGGTCACATGCAGCGGACTACCCGGCGGTCCCGATCTTATCTACGTAGTACAGCTGTACACCGAAAACCCATACGGCACCATTCAGGTCCGGGCCAGGAACGCAACGCGCACGGCGATGTCGGTGCAGGCAATCCGCAGCCTTGAGGCCACGGGAGACTCGATCATCAGCTTGGGCGGGCGTTCGTCGGACGAGCGGATTCTCTCCGATAGCTTCAGCGAAGATTGGCCCGAGTTGGTGATCTACGATCTCGGGGAAGCTCCAGGCGGCATGCATCGGGGAGTGGGAAGCCAGCTTATCTATAACCGGCAGACCAAGCAGAGCTTATTTCTTGGCGCACTCACATCGGACCGTTTCTTGACTCTCTTACGACTGAAAACCGAGGGCCAAGGTGCCGACGCTAAAGTCGCATCTTATACCGTCGAATCTACCGGAACCACGGAGATTCAGAAGGACTACAGTGAGGCACAGTCCCTCGAAGCAAAGTCTCTTAAAAGCGACCGGATCGAACTAAGTCTTCCCCTCAATCCGGGCGAAGAGATGAGCTCTGAACGATTGATGTTCGCGGCAGGGCCGGACTATCTGGGACAACTTCGCAGTTATGGCTCGGCAATTCGACAGCTGCATCGCGCACGTGTCTCGAGTGAGATTCCGATGGGATGGTGGAGTTGGACCGCTTATTATGCCGCCATCAACGAGGGCGAGGTGCTGGCCAATGCCGATTGGCTGTCGCAGCATTTGAATGCGCTCGGTTACAACTTTTTCCAGATCGACGACGGCTATCAGTATGCACGTGGCGAGTACGTCACCGCCAACGCAACGCAATTCCCGGACGGCATGCGGTTTGTGGCCCATCATATTTTGAGAGACGGCCTCACCGTTGGCCTGTGGACGGCGCCATTCGAGGTAAGCAGCCGCACTTCGGTCTACGAACATCACAAAGATTGGCTGGTCCACAATGCCGAGGGCCAGCCGATTCCCCTGGAGGATCTGTGGAGGCGGGGTGTGGACACGCTTTATGCGCTTGATACGACGCATCCTGGGGCGCAGGAATACTTGCGCCAGACCTACAAGACGTTGGTTCGGGAATGGGGAGTTCGCTTCATCAAGATGGACTTCATGGATACGACGGCGATTGAAGGTTACTACTACCGCCCCAATACCACCGCACTCGAAGCCCAGCGTATCGGTTTGCAGGTGATCCGCGACACCGTCGGCGACGATGTCATCCTGGACAAAGACGGAAGTCCCATGCTCAATCCGGTGGGGATCGTGGACACGGGCCGCATCTCCGCGGACACGGGACACAGTTTTCTGAGGTCGAAAACTGCCGCCCCGGGCATCGCGGCCCGCTTCTACATGAACGGCAACTTCTTCATCAATGACCCGGACGCTTTCAACGTCACCGATACATATCTGGTGGAGCATTCGGGCGAGCGTTCCTCGCATTCGCTGGCGACCGCGCAGGCTTCGATCGCACTTTCTGCGGTGGCTGGTGGAATGTACGAAATCGGGGATGACCTTCTGGTGCTCAACACAGAGAAGGATCGACTAGCTTTAGTGGAAAACCGAGATTTGCTCAACATGGCCAAAGCTGGACGATCCTCTACCCCTGTAGATCTGATGACCTATGAGCCGGAGGATGGACAACCGAGTATTTTCCTGCTGCGGCAGAGCCCGCGCCAAAGCATCTTGACCGTTTTCAACTGGACCGACCGGCCACGGTCGCGTTCGTTGAGCCTCCGAGAGATCGGAGTCCCAGTCAGCTCCACGATGGTGGCGACTGGGATCTTGGATTCAAACGCCGCCTTTGGGCTCGAAGGTGGCACCATCCGGCTTGAGAATCAGGCGCCGCAATCGGCGTTGGTCATCAAGCTGGTGGACACTGCGATCGCCAAGGCCGCCCCAACCGTTACGGCCCGAATCCCTTCCCAGTCGAAGGTTGGAGAAACGATAGCCTTCACGGCTCAGGCCGACCCCGGCGGCGTACCAGCACTCGGCTATCACTGGGACTTCGGAGACGGGACGATCTTGGACGGGTCCAACGTTTTTCATTGCTATACAAGAGCAGCCGACTTCGTTGTCCGGCTGACCGTGGACGGGCCGGACGGCGCGCCCTATGAACAGCGCTTCTCTATCGGAGTGACGGGCGAATTGCGGCCGACTCCCGAGCTCCGCATGAACCGGCGTTTTGCCGAGCCAGGCGACAAATGATGTAGGTCCCCATCACGTCCACCGTCGTGGCGCGGCGCCAGGTTCAGTTCGCGATAAAGTTGCTTAACTTCCACCAAATCAGCCCCAAGAATCTGATGAGCTACTACCAGGCGCCCCCCACCTGGTTCGACCGGATTCAATCGTCGAATTGGCTATTGCGTGAGGCCGTCCATGATCTGGAGCGATGAAGATGGCGGCTACAAAGGTCTGATTGTCGGCTTCACCAACGACGGCATCGCGGGTGTTCCCGGTGTCCGGCGAGTGACCGTGGAGAATGAGGACGGCAAAACGCTCAAGAGCGGTTGTTTGGATGCCGGATATCCTCTGCCGGGAAAGATCCGGCAGGCGCAGTTTGTGCTGCCACTAGCGACAAAATGGCAGGGATTGCGGCTCAGAGCGGAGATCGAGGTAAAGGGTATGTGCTATCCGGTGCGCGGGGCCGGTCACCAGAAGCTGAACGACGACGGCTCACTCACGCCGCCTTCCAACCGCCATCAAAATGGTTAAACGCAACCGCGAGTCTCGTGATTAAGGTTTAGAGTTTCGAACCTGATCCGAAAACACAACCAGCTCGATCAATCGGTTAAAATTCGGTGCATGCGAGTGCGAATGAGCGCCCGGCAGAAGGTGAGACTCTATGCCATGTGGCTGCTGATCGCGCCATGTGTCGCGGCTCAGACAGGAGTGCCGGGCAACATACCGCCCCCGAATAGCGAAGAAAGACAGCTACACTCGTACCTAGAACACGCCGCGGAGGCGATGCACAAAGGCGACAACGGGGCGGCGGCGGACGCTCTGCGAAGCGCGTTGAAGATCGATCCGCATTCGATCGCCGCGCTCAACAATCTGGGAATTGTGCTGGCCCGAATGGGGAAGCCCGCCGAAGCAATCCCGCTGTACGAAGATGCGCTGAAATTCCACCCTGACGACCCTTCGACAAAGCGCAATCTGGCTATCGCTTGCTTCAAAGCCCAACGCTACGCGCCGGCGTGGCGGTTGCTTCGGCCGATGGCGGCGACCTACCCAAATGATTTTCAGATTCTCGATTTGGCCGGCCTCTCGCTGTTTGCCCTCGATCGTTATCCCGAAGCCGCCACGTATCTGGAGCGCGCAAGCCAGGTCGATCCATCCGATCTGGAGACCCTGGATATGCTCGGCAAGGCTTATCTGCGGATGAAGGATTACAAGGCGCTGACTGCGGTATTCGCTCGCATCATGCAGCTAAGTCCAAACTCGGCATCGGCTCACATCATGATGGGTACGGCCTATGACGAAATGTCGAATCGAGCGGACGCCATCAAAGAGTATCAAGCGGCGGTAGAAGCGGACCCTAACTTCATGGGAGCTCATTCCGGCCTGGGCTTCGAGTATTGGCGAGAAGGCGAGAATGACCTCGCCGAGAAGGAGTTTCGCGCGGAACTGCAGCGCTTTCCGAGCGATCCAGTCTCGCACTGTATTCTGGGCCAGATCCTTTTGGATAAGTCCCGGCCAGCGGAGGCTGAGCCTCATTTTCGGGCCGCTTTGGCGGTGAATCCTCGTTATGCGGAAGCTCTTTTCGGTCTAGGAAAAACTGACTTGGCGTTGCAACATCCCCAAGCGGCGGTGGAGCCGCTTCGAAAAGCCATCCAGATCGATCCGAACAACTTCGAGGCACATTTTGTTCTGGGCAAGGTCTTGCGGCAGTTAGGAAAAACTGCCGAAGCGGCGAACGAACAAAAGATTGCACTCGATATCCAGGAAAAACATAGGGAGGAAGCGATTAAAAGGAACGAGAGCCGCTAAACTCCATTGCGCAAGAGGAGTTGCGACCTGTGGATCAGGCAGAAAGGCAAAGCGCACGCCGCAGGCGTGCGCTTTGCGCTAGTACATCGTACAGATAGTTCTTTATATTAACAATAACTTCTGGTACGCTGGAGCATGGCCCGAGTCGCGCTTCCGCTCCAACTCGATGTCCAGACGCGTAGCACTTTGGACAAGTTCGTCC
>JBAUXO010000233.1:0-15197 GCA_049584315.1 Candidatus Sulfotelmatobacter sp.
TGTGGGTTCCGAAAACTCTGAGCCATTAATTCCGGAAATTCTGAGCCGTTCGGCTTTGGAAGGCGAAACCTCCTCCTCTAAGTTTAGATGACGTGTCCGACCTGAGGGTCCGTCGAGGGGTACAAAGCGTCCACGTTCCAGGATGCGATCGAGGATAGCAGCTGCCAGGTCCTCGTCGTGCAACACCTTTCCCCACAGACTGAGCGGCTTATTGGTGGTAAAGATCATCGGTCGTTTTCTGAGATGGCGATCATTCACCACATGGAACAGAACATTGGCCGCGTCGGGGCCATAGCTTAAGTATCCGATCTCGTCGATCACGAGGACGTGAGGACGAGTGTAGAGGGACAACGATTGATGTAAGAGGCCTTTGGCGCTGGCGTTGGACAGATCCTCAATGAGTTTGGCGGCGGTGATGCAAAGGGTGTCGAAGCCATTCTGGATGGCGCGATAGCCAATGGCCACGGCGAGATGAGTTTTGCCGCGGCCGGCCTTGCCGTAAAGGATCAGGGAGCGGCCCTCGGTGACGAAGTCTGGTCCCAGATAGGAACCAAGCAGCGATTGCCGCAGAGTGGACTGCAAAGTGAAATCGAACTCATCAATGGTCTTGAAGAAGGGAAAGTGAGCCTGGCGGGTGCAGCGCTGCAGGCGGGTTTGCTTGCGGTGCGCCACTTCTTCGGCCAGCAGAAGAGCGAGAAAGTCGCGATAGGTCCAGTTTTCTTTCTCGGCTCGATCCGCAACCTCCTGGTAGATGCGGCGTGTATGCGCCAGGTTTAGACGTCGGAACAGAGGCTCGAGCTGGCCTTCGGAAAGTTTCGGGATGGCCGGCACGGGCATGGGCTGGGATGGCTTCTTGGTCATTGCATTCTCCTTATGTTATTTACGGCTCGGCGCCATTGGTGGATAGAAGGGCCGTGGAAAAAGCCGTTCCCACCGCCCCGGCTACGGCGGTGAGCTTTTTCGGTTAATTCCCAGAAAACTTTTGCGCCAGGATCGCCTAGGAACGACGATCGCCACCTCGGTCGACCTCTAGCTTCCCCCCTTGGATGTTTTTCCCTTACCTCCAAAGGCGCGGGCGCACAACCGGCTTCCGTTTTCATTGCACCACCTCCGGAAAGTTCAACTTTGATTGCAGCGACCGCTCCACGTAAAACGCACCAAACACTTGTTCCTGAAGACCGGCTTCCATGGCTCGCCGCAGAACCTCCGAACCATGACTCTGCAGGATCGCGTGCAGTCGATCGACATCTTCGTACCATTGCCGCGGCCGACGATGCACAATCTCCGTGAGATAGCGAATCGCAGGCTCCCCCAACTCCAGCAACTGCTGTCGTTTCAGATAGCGTCGACCGCGTTTTCCCGATACTGCGGCCACCAACGCGGCGCGATGCTCAGCCAGGGAAGATCCTTCGTGCGCCACGAATTTCCGGGGATGCAGCGCTTCATAACGACCGGCTACAATGCGCACTCGTTGCCCATACAAATACAACGTGCCCGGCATACTGATCGCCTCCGGCGGCATCGAGTAAGCGTGGCCGTCGTGCAGCACCGTTCCGGTGGGACCCACATAGACGGGAATGCGTAAGGCCAGATCTTCCGGCTGCACTTTCAAAGGACGAAGTCGAGGCTTCTCTTCGGCCCAGCGCACCGCGGGAATCACGCCGGTGGCGCGGCACGGACGCTCCTCATTTACTTCGCCGTGCCAAGCTTGCAGTTGCTGGCCAAGATCTTCCTCATCGTGAAAGCGACGGACCTTGAAGAAAGAAGACTTGACGAAACCGACCAGATTCTCCACGCTTCCTTTTTGCTGGGCGCGGTAGGGCCAGCACAACTCCACCCCCACCCCCATCTCCAGCGTGGCGTAGGCAAAGATCGGATTCCATTCGGTCACTTCGCCATTTTTCTGCCACTGCAGAGCGATCGTCTTGGGTCGATCAAACACACACAGCAGGGGACGTCCGCCCCAGCTGGCCAGATGCTCCGCCAAGGTACGCACCAAACTTTCCACCGCCTCATCCTCGACCAAACTGACGCGCATCAAGCGTGAGTACTTCAGACGCGAGGCGAAAAAATGGATGCGCCGGCGGCTGCCCGAGACGAACTCCACTTCGATTTCTCCAAAATCGTGCTGACTGAATTCCCCCGGCAGGCCTTCGAAACGAACCAGCGGCTTGGCCGACTTCGGGCGCAGCGAGGCCACCAGCGCATAGAGAGCAGTCTTGCCGCCCTCATAGCCTGCCTCCCGCACTCGCCGCAGAATCTCCAGCGACGCTAGATCGGGCGTGTGCTGCAGAATCTCGAGGATCGGTTTCCGGAAATTCGCCACCGTGCTGGGCCGCCCGACCTGTCGTTCGGCGCGCTCCGCCGCATCATCGACATGCACCACTGGCCCCTCTTGCGCGATGCGCTTCACCGAGCACAGCGACACTCCGGTCAGCCGGGCCACCTCCGCCTTGCCGTGGCCCGCCTTCAATAAAATCTCCACTTCGTGACGCTTTAACATACGCAACATCCTCCTCTCCCTCCGCCTCCACCGGTCCTTTGACCGGCGCGGAGGCATAGGGAGAAGTTCTACCGCTTGTGACTATCACTGGGTGGTGGTGGCTCAGAATTTCCGGAATTAGGCGGGTCTGAATTTCCGGAACTCACAATACGTTCAATCACGGAACGATTTACCCCAATGATAGCGTTCGAGGCGTTTCTTTCCCGCCCCGCCTTGTGATAGCGCTCATACACTGCCCAGAAATACTCCCACTTCGCCTTGTGTCCCAATCCAACCCGTCCTCAAATTCTCTTTTGAGTCGGGTTACATCCTACGTGTCTCGATGGCCTTCACTCCGGTTACATTTAGCTCGGCTCGATACGATTCCTGTCCTTTAATGCGAAGCTGAGATATAATCCTGCGAACGAATTTAAGGGTCTCAGTGCAGCTAGTTTTGCATTTCCGTCTTCCTCGCTCTATTCCGTGCATTGCCGTCGCCGGACTGGTCTGTCTTGTCCTCGCTGCAAACGCCTCAGCACAACAGTATTACTACTACTTCAACCTTGGGCTAAATGGTTTCCCAGCGGACGACCTAGCACAGATTTATCTTGACCAGATCAATCGGCAGTATGAAAAAAGCGCGAAGCAGAAGGCGCAAGATCAGGCACTCATCGATTCCGGCGCCGTCTCAGCGCTCGATTTACAGGCGCCGAATAATGCCATCGAACAGTTCAATCACGCCAGTTCGTTACTAAAAGCACAGAAGTCGGAAGAGGCTGTCAAATACCTAGAAAAAGCAATCAAGGACTATCCGAAGTTCGTCGCAGCCCATATGGCTTTGGGTGAGACCTATGTCGATCTGGAGAAAAAGGACCTCGCTCAAAATGAATTCGAAGCAGCCGCGAAGCTCGACGGTAAGTTTGCCGGATCATTTCTCAATCTAGGACGTATGGCGCTTTCGATGAATGATTTTGCGACCGCCGAGTCTGAGCTAGAAACGGCCGCCGGTCTTCGCCCCAAAGATCCAAAAATTCTCGCCACGTTGGCATTTGCCGAAAACGGAAATCATCAATATCTCCAGGCATTGGCCACGGTGCAGCGCCTTCATGCCGTAGATCACAGAGGTATGGCAAATGCGCACTATGTTGCCGCCTCCGCCGCCATGTCGCTCAAAGATTACGCAGCCATGGAGCGTGAACTAAGTATTTTTCTGAGCGAAGATCCCAGCGGCGAATATGCTGCGCGCGCGCGACAAAATCTGGCTGTCTTGACGCGAAACAAAACTATAGTTGCGTCCAACGCCGCATCCCTGCAAACCACCGCTGGCACGACCTCGCAAGCCACAGTGACGGTCCCCAATTCGGAGCGGCTGAAAGCGCAGCTCAGTGGATTGGAAGGCGAGCCAGAGTGTAGCGAGTGCAAGGTTGGGGAGGAAGCTAGTGTGAGCGAAGGCCTTGATGCAGGTGGCGGGTCTGACCTCGCAGCCGGATCTAGCCGAATTTCTCGCGGCGTTTTTCTGATTCGAAAAAGCGTGGATGATGTCGCCGTATTGTTTTCGGTCACGAGCCGCGGCCACGTGGTCACCGATCTCGAGCAATCAAATATTCAAATCCTTGATAACGGCAAAGCGCCAACAAAGATTGTCGAATTCCTGTCGCAAGAAAAGCTTCCTCTCCGGTTGGCATTGTTGATCGATACCAGCGGTTCAGTGCGCGAGCGTTTTTCATTCGAAAAAAATGCCGCTTCGCACTTTGTCGATAAAGTTTTGAATCCAGCCTCTGATCTCGCATTTATTGCCGGTTTTTCTAATGAGACTGTAGTCACCGAAGACTTCAGTTCCGACCCTGTCGAGCTTGCAAAGAGTATCCAACAGTTGCACAACGGAGGTGGCACGGCACTTTTTGATGCCGTCTCTTTCGCCTGCCGGAAGCTGGCCGATTATCCGGAAAGCCAACATGTTGCCAGGGTCTTAGTTGTAGTGAGCGACGGCGAAGACAACTCCAGTCATACCAGTTTGAGGCAGAGCATCGCCCTTGCGGAGAAAGCCGGAGTCACGATTTATACGATCAGTACTCGTGAAGAGATCGGCAACAAAACAGACTCCGACAAAATACTCGAAGCCCTCGCCGGTCGCAGCGGCGGGGAAGCCATGTTCCCGGGAGATATGCTGACCCTCGGCAAGTCTTTCGACAAGCTGCGCGATCTGATCCGCAGCCGCTATTTCATCGCGTACAAGCCCGCGGATTTCAGTCCGGATGGAAGCTATCACGCGATCCGTATCGTGGCCGAGAAAAATGGCAAAAAATTGCAGGTGCGAGCGCGCAAGGGCTATCACGCAAGATTAGAGGCCGCTCCGAACTAAACCGGTCTCCTCTCGCTCTTTCAGTTAACGTCAGCAGAATCCTTTCCTATTACTGGTCTACTTACCAGCCCGAGTGGGCTATCGATGTGGTTTTCCACAATGCGGCCGATCTACGGCACTTCTATCCACGCTGGGTGAACCATGCCATGACCACTTTTTCCAGCTCTGACGTCATGCGTTTTCTCGGTAAACACATCAACCGCCAACGGCCAGCTACACCAGGACTTCTCCGGAGAAGTCGTCAGTGACTTCAAACGCCGCGCCGAGGGAGTAACTATCAAGCACAGCGTCAATGGCAACTCCATGAAACTTTACGACAAGGCCCATACTCCGAAAGGCAGCGTCTTGCGCGCCGAGGCCACCATCCTAGATAGCAACCCGAGAACCCAGCCCCGAAAAGGCTGCCGTCGGGGGCTCAACCATCCCTGGCGCAATAAATGTCTAAAGTTCAATGATTTGCGCAACATAGCTCACCTGTTACATCCCTCAATCTAAGGTCGAAATGCTGAATTTGCTGCGGCAGCGACTACCTAAGAAATAAGGATTTGTGGTTTGGTAGAGCGCAGCCCAGAAGGGCTTGGCGTCAGTGAAAGCAAATAATACCTACGTTTTACGATATGTTGGCATTGATGTTAATATGCCGACATATTGTAAGGAGGCTCTATGGCCGTTTCGAAGGCAGAACTGGTAGCTCGCATGGTCAGAAAGGCCGGCGTATTCCGGCCCCGCGAACTGGATCGCGTGGGTATCCCGCGGGAATATCTCCGCCAGGCGAAAGAGCGCGGGCTAGTACGGCAAGTGGGAAGAGGACTCTACGTCGCCGACGGCAACCGGGTGACCGAACACCATACCCTCGTGGAGGCTGCGAAACGCGTGCCGCATGGTGTCATCTGCCTGCTGTCGGCCCTCCGCTTTCACGGTCTCACGACACAAGCACCCCATGAGGTTTGGATGGCCATCGCCCATAAGGCGCGCCGGCCCCGCGCCGATTATCCACCGATGCGGGTTGTGCATTTCTCAGGGCAAGCTCTTTCGTATGGCGTCGAAGAAAAGAAACTCGAAGGCATTACGGTGCGAGTCTTCGGTCCAGCAAAGACCGTTGCCGATTGCTTCAAATACCGCAACAAGATTGGGCTGGAGGTCGCCCTGGAAGCACTGCGCGATTGCTACCGGCAGCGGAAAGCCACGATGGATGAACTCTTCACGGCGGCGAAAGTCTGCCGGGTGGCACGGGTGATACAACCATACCTGGAGTCGCTCACGTGAAGAAAAGCGTTTCAAATATGTCGGCTTCCGTCCGGCAGCGATTGTTGAATCTAGCGACGGAGCGCAAAGAAGATTTTGGGCTTGTCTTGACCCGCTATGGATTGGAACGATTCCTATATCGCCTCAGCATTTCTCCCCATCGCGTTTCGTTTGTCCTCAAGGGCGCGCTGCTACTGCAACTCTGGACCGCGGAGACATATCGTCCAAACCCGAGATCTCGACCTGCTTGGGCGGAGGAATATCGAATGTCAGCTACCGGAAGATATTCTCCGAGATGTGCTCACAGAATGTGGAAGACGATGGCCAGAAGTTTCTTCCAGTCACGATTCGTTTGGAAAGAATCCGTGATGATGAAGCCTACGAAGGAGTTCGGGTGCGGGTGAGCACGGCTTGGGGATGTGCGCGTTCCTCTTCAGATTGATGGCGGTCTCGGAGACACGATTGTTCCGGCATCGGAGGAATTGGAATATCCCACGCTCCTCAAATTTCCTGCACCCAAATTGCATGCCTCTTCCAAGGAGACGGCGTCATCGGCACGACGCCCGTACCCTCGCCAGGACCGGACACGTGCGCTCTGCCGGCCGCGACGTACAAATCGTCGACGATCGCGCCGATCATGTCGGGGTTCTGGATCGATTTCGCAACCCGATGGCTGTAGTTGACGAACCCGAAGCTGACCACCAGATGTGGTCAGAAGAACTGGCATCCTCGTCCACAAAGACGTGCATGACTCTGACCTCGTCGTCGCGGTCCAGCGCCCGCCGAAGATCATCGTCGGTCAAAATCGTATCAGCGGACATATTGCTTTGGCAGATTTTGGCAACGCCGGAGTGGGCATCCTGCAGGGACCCGGGACGGCTGCGGTCAGCCTCGGCTTGGCCAAAGTATTTCCGTTTACGGAGAAAGTAAGAATGCGCTTTGAATCGACATTTACGAACGTGCTCAATCATACTAATTTCGCTCCTCCTGCTACACAGATCGATGTCCCAGCAACCTTCGGCGTCCTTAGCGCTCCGCAAACGGCGGAGAACGCTGGAAACCGTGCCGGCCAACTTGCGCTACGCGTGGAGTTCTAAGATCGAAATGAGACGACCGTGCAACTCGCCCTGCATAAAAACCTGAATTTGAAGGAAATCTTTCCCAGGTGCGACATGGTTAGGAATTGTCACTCAACGAATTTGCCCTCGGCTGCATCACAGAGTTGTGACATTAAGCGCTCAGCCTCGATCACATGGCGCCCGCATCGTCGTGGTGGATGACAATGCGGTTATGCGTCACACATTGAGAAATCTTCTGGAGAGTCAAAACGATTTGAGAGTGTGCGATGAGGCAGTCGATGGAGGTGAAGCTGTTGCGAAATTCGATAAAGAAAAGTTTGATGTGGTCATGCTCGATTTTCAAATGCCTGGAATGAATGGGTTGGACGCGGCGAAACAGATCACGTCGCGTTCGGCGAGTACTCCCGTTCTGATGGTCAAACTCGACGACTCGCCCCAACTTGCCGAGGAAGCTCGGAAGGTCGGCATCCGCGCAATCTGCCCAAAGGCTGATATCGGATGTGTAGTGGAAGGCGTTACGACAATTCTCGACAACAAGTCATACTTCAAACTTTTCGTTCAGCAACAGAAGAACAATCTATGCAACAAGGACAGCGAGAGGATTCAAGATCTTGTTTCTAACCACGTGAATCGCCTTATGGCCACATTGGAATCCATCTTTTATGAATGGGAGCAAAACCCGACTCGTCAGGGATTCGCCTGATCCACGAAAACCGGGTGCGACCAGAATCGCTGGAATTTAGCCCCTTAACAGCTCCGGATGGAAGTGAAGCCACGCTTCTGTGCTGACCTTCAGTTCGGTTGCGCGCTTCATGATCGCTTCCAGTTCCTGATCTGATACGGCAACTGCAACATCATAAACCGATTTGTTCCTCTTGTTGTTGAAGGTCTTGAATCTTTGAATGACCTTCGGATTGGCCTTTATGGTGAGTTCCAGAGATCCGATTGTTTTGACGTGGTGACCAGCTTGGGTAACGGAGCGAAGGCCGGAGGTGCGGAGCGCTGTCGTCGCAACGCAGAGCGCGGCGTTGAAAACAGCAATAAAACGAAGATCGGTCGAAACAGCTTCGACCTTTGAATCCGCGAGGCTACGATCCACAATTCCCAGAAGATCCTTGACCTCACCTGGGCTCGTTGGCTCCCGCCTGAGCCAACCGTACTCCACCCACTTTTCTAATGTCATCCTCGTCTCCCATCAAAAATTCCTTTTGGCCTTTGAGCACAGCAGTCAAAAAATGATTCCCGCTCGCAAGTTTCGACTTGAATTCCCCAACGGAATACACGGTCGGGTTGATAGGGCGGCCGATGTTTTTCTCCACTGCAGAGAGCCGTGAAAGGATCTCGTCAAGTGTCGCCTTTCCAACAACCATTAGATCAACATCACTTTGTGCCGTTTCTTCCTCGCGTGCGACCGATCCGTACACAAATGCCACAAGGATTCCCTTCGCTAAAGGATGCAATGCTGATCGCAAGACGCTAAAGATGCCAATTGTCTTGTTCACCAGGGCCTGCATCTCTCGAAATATGGGGGCGTGTCGGTTCGCCTGATAAAAAACCTGACTGCCCATTGAACTGCGAACGATAAGGCCCACTTTCGAGAGGTTTTCAAGCTCCCGCTGAACAGCGCCAACGCTGGCGTCTACTTCGCGTGCAATTTGGCGTGTATAGAATGATTGATCGGCCCTGCCATAGAGCAAAGCGAGGATAGCGCCCCGCGTGCGTCCGAACAGAAGGTCCCCTAGACCGTTGTATGTACTCATTCCGAGAACAATTGTACTCAAGATGAGAACGAAGTTCAAGAGCCCGCGCAGATGTACTTATTCATGGAGAGTGAGATCGTCCTGTGCGGTATTACTTGCCCACGCGGAAAATTATCGTGTCTTAAGCGTTCGCTAGACCTTCCGGGTCAATGCACCTGGTACGGCCGTGCTCAGCGGTAGTAGCCGTCGCAGTGGCCGGGCCTGTGTCCCGCCTTTCTTGCGGCACTTGAGTACCGCCGCGGCTAGGTGTACATTTCCTTCGGCCCGCGCTTAAGGCACACCAAGGAGGAATAGGCATGGGATTTATCGCTTGGATCGTGGTCGGACTGATCGCAGGTTGGCTTGCTGGCAAGGTTATGAAGGGTGGTGGCTACGGTGTGATCGTTGATATCATCCTCGGAATCCTCGGCGGCGTTGTAGGTGGCTGGGTCTTCGGGCTCTTGGGAATCTGGCCGGGCGGCGGCTTGATCGGTTCCATCATCGTGGCCTTTGTTGGCGCGGTGATTCTGGTCTGGATTACTCGATTACTAAAAAAAGCATGATCGTTGCGGTGAACATCGATCAGGCCGCTCCCGACCCTAGCTCTGGCCGCGACGAAGTCTCAAGTTCCTCCAGCGCCTCATACAACTTCGTCGCTGCCCATGCCTCCAGCGACTTTTCGCCGAACGCCGTCTGGTCGTCGGCCAGCATCTGGCGAGCTCCGGCCCAGCACTTACATCGCGGAGGATGATGATCTCTTCAGCGGGCGATTGCCTCGGGTCCAGCTTGCAATTGACGTTCGAACCACTCACGTTCAATGAGGCGAACGGTGTTTCCGCCGGGCTGGCAAAGCCCTGGCCCGTCGCGCCATATGGACGATACACGTGCGTGCTACAGTGCTCTTCGCCAGCGCGGTTGTTCTCGCAGCCGCTCTACTCGCCCTACTGCACCGAAGTCCGAAGCACATGCAACGGGCGCACGTGTAGGGGACTATTGAGGACACAAGGATAGTTGCTGACCACGCGCTTCACACAAAATGGGGCGGACAGCTAGCGTGGAAGGCCGAATACAAAGTTGGTTATTCAATCGCGGGCCGAGAATATGTGGTTTGGGCAGACTCTCGCATCCGGGGCGAAGACGAGGAAGGGGTTCGGTTGCTTGCCGAAATCGCGCTCATCCTTTCCCGTGCAATACGATCCCCAGAGACCGATGGTGTCCGTCGCAGATTGTCGCTAACTGTTGAGAAATCCCCACTATTGCAGGGGCCTTGAGTGTAAACGCTGTTAACGACAGCTAGGCGTTCGGACCCTCAGTCCCAGAAAATGCGCCAGAAACTCCCCCATCGCGACGCGTAAGTTGCAATCAGCACGGAGTAAGTAACTTTGCCGGATGAATCCGGACCGAGGGAGCAAACGCCGACGCCGAAGCGGGCCACGACCTGGTAGCCAACGGACGAGGTCGCCAGTTGTCGGGCCGCGTCGGGCAGACGGGCCGGATCGGCAGTTTCATACAGCACATCGGTAATAAGTCCTGACGGCATCCGTAGATCGTGCTTGCACACCTGCTTGCGAAACCGGTTCCTGTCAATTCGGTCCAACTTCGACAGGTGTGCTGCTTGACGGGCTTCGATAAAGGCCGATGAAACGGCATCTGCGGCTTTATCGTCCTGTTGTGACGCGACCGCCACCAGTGGAATTACGAAGGCAAGTGATACTGCAAAGCAACCCTTTTTCAGGCGCCCATCCATTCTGCAATTGTAGAAGGGAGTCACAACTGGCGTGAAATCCCGATTTCATTCATAACCGCCCCGAGGAGGATCATCCAGCTGATCGCCGCGTTGCAGCGAATCAGTTAATTAGCGAATGCTGTACACATTGTCGAACATTCTGAAACGTGACACACGAGACGGACGACAAGAATACAGGACGGCAGATCAAGAGGGGCAGTGTTAGATTTGTCCGGGAAATGGCGCAGACGGGGTGAGATTCGTCTTTAGGCAATTTTGGGCTGCACACCACTGACAGTTTCCGGTTTGCCGACAACCGGGAGCGATTCCGTCTTCTCCCGAACGCCAAATTCAGGTCGTGCAACTCAGCAGACTGGCCGCTACAGCACAGATGCTCGGGTTTGAAGATCACCCGCTCACGAGCGATAAGGATCACTTAGTTCCATCGCCAGTTCCCAAATTCCCCGCGCCCGCTGGTACATTAAGGCGCGAAACTTTCTGGGATCCTCAAGTCTCCAAGCCTCCGGCGTGCTGAACCAGTAGGCTGTCTGTTCGTTCACCCAGGTCTGGTAGTACAAGCCCCATGCAAGCAGCAAGGCGTCGGCTTGCATGGACCCGTCTTGAACGCGCTTCCCCCAGTGGTAGAGGTTCGCGGCTGCGCAATAGCTGACTCCTGTCCAAACCTCGAATTGATGCGCATACTCACTGTCGCCCACCCCGGGGGTCGAGTCAGGGTGAAGCGCATTCGCCGCGCCCATGTCACCAACCCCGTCGCCGTTGAAATCCCTGAGGGGTAACACAGCGCGCCGGAACAGTTGCCGGTAATGCGACGTGAGGCGGTCAGCATTCACCACTGGCGGGAGGCCGGTCACATCAACGTAACGCTCGCCCACTGTGGCGTCGGCCATGATGTCGGTGTTCTGGGCGTTGTACTGATAGTAGCCGAGCTCTTGGTTCCAGAACTGAGCTTCCGTGCTGGCTTGAGCCTTCTGCCGTTCTGCAATGAATTCCTCGAGCAGGGCTTTATCCTCTCTGTGCTCAGCAATCGTTTCGAGCGCTTCCAGGGCGCCGAGCCAGAGGATGGCATTGAACAGCTTGTTGTCCTTGTATTCGGAGCTCTTCATTTCGCTCAAGCCGTCGCCGTCGGTGTCGGTCGTCTTTTGGTAACGGTAAGTTCGCACCAGTGCCGGCCAGACATCATCTAGGAACTTGTCGTCCCCGCTCTTGTGCCAGTAGGCATGGCACTGCTGGATGAACTTGGGCGAGAATTCGGACCACGGGGTAGTAATCCGGCCCTTAATCCCCATGGGGGAAGTGTTGTACCAGCGGCCATAGCCGTCATATTCAAAAAACGGGTCTCCGGCAATGGAGCCTGCGTCGTGGGGACAACTTCCGTCTGGGGAATCCCTGATGAAATCGGAGAAAACCAGGAGGATGTCGCGCTCGATTTGTGGCCAGAGATCCCTGTTGCTGCGGGAAGCATGATGGCGGACGTCGAAGGTTTCCGCAAAGGCGTACTCTTGGCACTCCATCACCGACGCGATGTGCTGACCGGGACGCTTGCCGAACTTCTTGGGTTTGGTGATGCAGCCATTTTCCCAAAACGAGCCACCGAACGTAGCGTAATAGAGCTCATTCAGAACGCTCTGCTTAAGCCACTCCGGGTAAGCGGGATTCTGAACGATGGGGGTTTGCCATGTCTCGACAGTCTTCAGCCACTCCGCGGCATTGAGCAGGGCTTCCCTGGCGATTTCAAACGCTTGCCCGGGTTTGGCCGGATAGTACTCAGTGAAGCGGCGCCACCAGCGCGTGCCTTGGCCAAATTCAATCTGCGGGAAATACCAGGTAAGTGCGAAGGGAACGGTCGCTTCCGAGCCCGGAGCAACCTTAACTTTCACGCAGAGCGCGCCTGAGGGGCGTTGGCTGGTCGCCCCTACGGGCTTGTCGCCCAGTTCTCCGTCGGCTGAGAAATCCTGCCAAATCTCTGCTCCGTCACCTTCACCATTCCAACTCGTGGTATGCGATGCGGTGGCATTGGTGGCGATGCACCATTCCGAGTCTTCCGTTTCCGGCGGATTCGTTGGATGGTGAGCTTTCATCAGGATGGCAGTGATCCCGACCTGCGCGTCGCGGGTCAATTCGTTGGTTAGTCCGGTGCGCTCCCTCGCTGTTTTATCAATGTCGATCCCCTTGGCCTTCCCCATCGGTGTGTTCTGAGGTCCGGTGTAGGGCGCATTCGGAAAAGTGAACATGACTGAGACTTCGACGGGCAATGACAACGGGTTATGAATCTTGAACTGAAAGAGCGAGGCGGGGAGAGACGTCTCCCGATAGTTGTCTTTGATGATCGGGGTAAAAAACTCCAGAGCGATATTCGTCTCGAAAGGCCCGTAAGTACACCATCCGCGCGGGAACAGAGCGTGGTATTCGGCTTCGCCGGGCTGAAGTCGCGGCCAGGCAGCGAGCACGTCATCGGTGGCAAGAGTCCGCGCAGTTGCACCTTTTCCTTTTACCTGTTCTCGGATATGAAACGCGCCTTGCGGGAGAAATCGTTCCTCGTATCTACCCACTTTCATCTGCCATGGGCCGAAGGTGCCGCAGATGTTGTACATGAAATTTCCCGCGCCAATTCCACCCAGAGGAACTCCTTTCTTGACCCGCGCCAGCGTATTCAGTCCGGCCCGATCCTGGGGCGGCACGCCGTCTTCCGGCATCAGCGCGATCTTGGGCAAATCACCCAGGCTGCGCTTCCAGGCGCAGGACGGAATAGTCCGAGCCCGCTCCGTGGCGGTTTGCGATCGCTCCCCGGACTTAGCCTGCGTTTCAGCCGCAACCTGACCAGCCGTGGCCGCAAGGGGCCCTCCTGCCAGCAGCAGGCCAGCCGCGCCCGATGAATTCAATAGGAACTTGCGACGTGAGATTGGCCGCTTCGCCATTATGTGTTTCCTTTTCCCTGACAGCCGCGAGATCAGCGTCTGAAGCAATGACGTCCGTCTTTGAAATCGCTGCCATGGCCATTGCATATGTCGTCATGTTTGGCATCAAACATACTACGAAAGTACCTGCCCTCGGGCAGTGCGAGTGCAGTCCGATCTGCCAGAGTTCTCGCCATCGCTTTAACCAAGAGGGAAAGGAGTTGGTGACTCCCCCATGATGAATGAACGGATTTTGCAAGTCGCACGAATCCTTCTCCGGTTCGCCCTGGGCGTCACGTTTCTAGTATCGGTAGCGGATCGGTTTGGCGCACTGGGCCGAACCAGGCCAGAAGTGTCTTTTGGGGAGACTGGAAGCACTTTGTGCAATATGTTGCAGTTCTCAACTGGTTTGTTCCAAAAGCTCCGATTTCGGCGCTCTCCGTGTTGCAAACAGCCATTGAAACAATACTGGGTGTCGCTCTGTTGTTCGGAATCTGGCAACGCATCGTCGCCTGCTGCAATGCTGTTCTGTTGCTTTCGTTTGCTTTAACCATGCGAGTCGCGCTTGGCGTCGTCCCGCCTTTGAGTTACTCAGTGTTCACGGCATTCGGCGGAGCCTTCCTTCTTGGTGCAATTGCTGCCCCGGCGAGTAGAGGTCGTTCCGCCGACTCGACGAGCCGCAAGGAAAATCTCCGGCACGACCCGTAAGTTGCCGTTCGCGCAGACACTTGAGCGACTTGTGCTGTATGCCATGCGTTTGAAGAGGTTGCTTTGCTGTTTCTTCTCGGATGACGTAAGTGCCTTATCGGACGCGCGCAAAGTGGAGGGTGCAGTCGGTGCGCGCATTCGGTAAAGCACTTACGTCACTCGCCCGGAGCACACCTCCACTCACGGTGTAAAGATCTGAAAGGCGCAGGCGAAAGTCGTAGCCATAGGTGGAACCGTCGGGCGTGATGATCGGAGGATCTGGGGGGATACCTTGAGTCACATCTGGATCAGTCGTGGCGCCGCCTAGATCCGGGGCGCGTATCGCTCGGTCGGGAGCGCCCCAAGTCTAGAACCGACACGGGTCCAATTTGATTCAATGCCATGCTCGCAACGGCAGCACCACGGCGCTTGGCTCCGCACCGCCGCGCAAGATGTCCAATTGTTCGGGTTGGCCGTTCGAGAGGCGCTTGAACGTGTCGCAGTCGGCTCCCGCGATCGCCAATCGGATGCGATGTCCTTTCTTGATGAGGGCCGCGGTCGAATAGAGCTTGAATTGAAGGGTGAATGCCTCACCCGGCACCACAGGCAGTACGTCGGCCCGTTTGAACGAGTGCGGAGCGGGACCCTGATCGTAGGGCAGCATCGCCGGGTCAGCGATCTTGCGGTTAACGGCCCGGATCTGCCCTTCGGTGATATAGGTAACTCGTCCGTCGAGGGCGACGTCTTCGATATAGGCAAACACGGCTGGGTCACTGGTCTTTGTGCGCAGGCGCAAGGTCACCACGGCCCATCCTGCCAATTCGCTGTCTTCTGTCACCTAAATTATGCGCAGAATCCCGCCTGATCTGAGGTGGAGCCCCGGATCTCGCCCCGCGCCATTCTTGACCTTCGTTGCTTGATCGCCGATGGCTTCGTCGCTTTTCGCTAAGTGGCTCCTTTTT
>JBAUXO010000234.1:0-29269 GCA_049584315.1 Candidatus Sulfotelmatobacter sp.
GCCTAAACGGTCGAGCAGTTGCTAAAACAGAGGTGTCGGCAGTGTGGGGGGGCTGGATGCCGGAAAATATTTCTGGCGCTCCGCCAGGGAGAAGTGTTTTTCACTTGACATCCCCTTTAATAGGACAAGATTAGGGAAGGGTTGCCCATCATCTGACCGTAACTAGGTAGCGCTCAAGGTGCCTCGAAGTCGAGGGCGTAGATTTCCTGAGAACCGACGTCGTGCATGAATAGTGGATTGCCCTCCGGCGTCAGGCCGAACCAGGTGTTCCACGGCGTTACCACGCGCCGGAAATCTTTCAGGCTGGCTACTTGCTCGATCTTGTGGTCCGAGATGCGCAGGCGATCAACCGCTTGGTCGGTACTGAACCCGTTATCAAAGTAAACAAACTTGCTGTCCGCAGACCACTGGAAAAATCCAATCGTCGCATTGGCCAGCTCGGACCATTTCTGAGTCGCAAAATTGAACAGCAATAACTTGTCGCCAGCCACGGTCGTAGCAACAAGGTACTGTCCGTCCGGAGACCGAAGCGGAGCGATGAGCTTGTCGGAGTCAGGAATGTCGGTCGTTTGCATGGTTTTCAGATCAACCGAACGAATCGTCGAATGCCCTGGCTCAGAGAGATCATTGAACGTAATCGCAGTTCCGTCCGGAGCCCAGCTCACATTCAAAACGTTGAATTCTCCTACATTGAGTTCGCGCAGAGTGCCGCCCTCCGCTGGGACTAGATATGGTCGCTCATGTGTTGCCGGTTCCGACGCAGAGATCGCGATTTCCCGCCCGTCGGGAGCCCAGCGAGCATCTCTGACAAAGAGGGGTGCGGAAGTCAGTTGCAGCTTCTCGCTTCCATCGATCCGGCAGCGCCACAGGTTACCTTCCGGATACGATACGTAGCTGACCCATCGGCCATCTCGCGAAAAGCTCAAGGTGCGGGCGGAAATCCCTTCCAGATAGGGCGAAATTTGACCTGACTTGACGTCATAGCGAACCAGTTCCGATCGCGGCTGTTCACCAATGACGTAGATACTCTTGCCGTCCAGACTCGGCTGGGGCGAGTAGAAATTCAGGGGCCCGGCGGTCAATTGCACCGGCTCCCGGCTTATTTTGTGGAACCAATCTGTCTTCTCTCGAATGGCCCAAATGTCAGCCCGCCCCCAATTGCGAACAGTCTGAAAAACAAAAATCTTCCCATCTGGCGTCCAGTTGCCATTCGAAACGTCATCACCCAGGCGCCAGTGCTCAAGTAGCCGATGATAATTGCTGCCGTCGGCGGAGACTTCGGCCAGCATCAACTGATCTAGCGACGTCAGCGTAAACCGGAGAGCTTGGCGGTCCGGCGACCAACGCAGCCAGTAAGCGCCTGCACTTGCATCTCCCACCCTCAAGAAAGCACGTGATGTACCGCTGCGACCCACTTCGGTCAACTCGTTGGCATGACTAACAAGCAAGTCTCCATTCGCCATCCAGATGGCATCTTGTCCCGCCAGATCCGTAAGACGGCGAGGGGATCCGCCCAGCGTCGGCACAGCGTACAAAGGCTGATCTGCCTCCGTGCCCGAAAAGCTCCCCACCACCAGTTCCGACCTGTCAGGAGAGAGGTTGTCCAAGGCTGCGTTAGGAAAGGGTGTAGCGATGGCGACCGTATCTCCGCCCGATGCCGATACCTGTGCCACGACAAAACGTCCATGAATGGTCTCTTGGATGTACAGCCTTGCCCCGTCGGTAAGCACCGTCGGCACAGTTTGCCCGAAGGAATTCTTCTGCCAGCCATCGTGGGTAATTTGCGTGTAACCGGTGATCCTCGGCGGGGGCAAACTTGGGCGGAACAGATACGCCAGAACAGCCACAACTGCCAACACCGCGGCGGAAATCGCGATTCGTTTGCCCCGTGAGTGCGGCGGAGCTGGTGTTGCTGCTCCGGCCGGTGCAGCAATGCTATAAGTGGATGTCACCCCAGTGCGTCCCGACTCTACTTCACGCCGCAGGCGTTTCAGATCCACGCCCAGTTCGGAGGCACTCTGATAGCGAAGATTGCGATCCTTTTCCAGCGCTTTGTTGGTGATCTGTTCCAGTTCCACCGGCAAATTTGGATTCAAGCGCACCGCCGAAGACGGTGCCTTGTGCAGAATCGCATCAAACACCATCGCCGTCGTGTTCCCGGAAAACGCCGGCAGCCCTGTTGCCATCTCGTACAGCACTGCCCCGAACGAGAACAGATCGGTCCGCGGGTCCAGTTCCTCGCCAGCCGCCTGCTCCGGCGACATGTAGGCGATCGTTCCCACCGCCGTCCCCGGACTGGTCAGATGAAGTTCGCTCATGACAGTTGGCGCGACGCCCAGCGAGGCTGCCGAACTCTTCCCAGGCGTTACCTTCGCCAGACCGAAATCCAGGATCTTTGCGTGCCCATGTTCGGTCACAAAAATGTTCGCGGGTTTGATATCGCGGTGAATGATTCCTTTCCGGTGGGCTGCATCCAAACCTTCCGCAATCTCGACCGCGAGCGTCACTAATTCGCCCGTCGGCAACCCCCGGCCCAAGATGCGATCGCGCAGCGTCTTGCCTTCCAGCAACTCCATCACAATGAAGTACTGGCCATCCTGTTGCCCGATTTCATGGATGGTGCAAATGCTGGGATGATTCAGGGCGGAAGCGGAGCGCGCCTCGCGTTGGAAGCGTTCGAGCGCTGCCGCGTCCGAACTCAATTCTGGAGGGAGAAACTTCAAGGCCACGCGCCGCCCCAGGGTGACGTCTTCCGCCTCATAGACCACTCCCATCCCACCGCCGCCCAGCTTCTGCAGAATGCAGTAGTGCGAGATGGTTTGGCCGATCATGAGGACATGCCTGGACTTCGGGCCGCCGCTTCATCTTAAAGATGCAGCCAACGACCAGTCAACGCATGATGCTCTGGCTCTAGGTCACGGGCCGGACACTCGCTCTGTGAGAGCAACCGTGGAAGTAGTGAGATAACTCCCGGTTAGTCGGCAATACGGAAGCTATCCAGAAACGAGCTTGTGGGAGGTGTCCTATGAGCTCCAACAACTGGTGACTGGTCGCGGCGTCGATTTAGGCCGGTCTCGACTTTCACATTTTCAGCGCGGGGTGGTTTTTCGTAATCCAGTCTTCGACTTCAACGTAATACTGTTTTGCTTGGACGACGATCTCTTTTGCTTCTGTGTCGGTCGTAACATTGGAGAAAGTGTAGTCGATAGTATTTCGCTTTCGTCGACACGTCTCAAAATAGTCGGCGTAGTTGTTCGCGGCTTTACCCAACACCAATTTCGTGCTCTCCAAGGACACCCGGTGGTGTCCGACCTTGCTCACAATTCGATACCCCGCACAGGCTATGGCCATATTCGCCGCCTGGAGCGCAGCGTTGTATGCAGTGGCGAATCTCCGATCTGCCGAAAGGCCAGCAAGATTCGCGTCTGCGAGGGCGCGGGCGATCAGGGCCCGCATATTGTCTAATTCCTTCTTGGAGGTTTTGTGTTTCTGGGCTTCCTTATTTGCCAACAAGCTCGTCCAAGTCACTCTGGCCTCCTTTCACGAACTGTTTCCGTCCTCGTAAGACGGCGGCAAGGAAATGGTCGCCCGATTTGATTTTCTCCCGAAACTCCTCTGGGGAATAGGCAGTGACGTTGACCTCTCTTCCCAGGCGCGCCTCCGCCTTGCGGAGCGGTGGAGATAGGTCAGCAAGACCTGCTCTGCCAATGACCATCACATCCACGTCACTCATCGCATGTTCCCGGCTTCGTGCCACAGAACCATAGATAAAAGCACTCTGAATCTTGTTCTCAAACGACTTTAGTATCTGCTCCAAGATCGGAGCCAGCCCTGCCGTTTTTTCGAAGAGCTGCTGCAGGTCTCGGAACACCGGGGACTGGGTCTGCGCCTTGAAATAAGCCCTTGTGCCTTCCCGACGATGCATCAATATTCCGCTTGCCACCAGAGACGATAACTCCCGCTGAAGGCTGGACGGGCTCGTTCCCAAAATACAATCCAACGGAAGAAGTGATTACTTCGGATTGCGCGTGACTCCGAAGGAATCCATTTTGAGTGCCTTTCCGGGGTCTAATAGTTCGTTAGGCGCTACGCCGATTCGCTGCAAGTCTAGGTAAAAAGCGTACGGTCCGTTCCATATACGCTCGATAGCTGTCCCCAAAGCGGGCCACCAGGATCTCCTCTTCGGTGCGCGTTCGGATGATCGACAGACAAAACAGCACAACGCCGGTCACAAAGAAGAGCCAGTTCGCCGTGATCAAAGAAAGCGCCAGCGCAAGCAACGCGGCGGAATCGTAGAACGGATGCCGGACCCAGCGATAGGGGCCATGTGTAACCAGCGTGTGCGTTTGCCGTGTAACCACTGTATCCGTCAGGTTTTCCCCAAGGCTGAGGAAGGTCGACACCAGCAGCCCGCAGGCAATAGCAATCAACCCCACTCCTGTCCACCTCAGCTAAGCTGGAAGGGATACGGAGGACCAGGCCATCCAACCTGGATCGACCATCCAGGCGAGGAGCTCCAACCAGAAAGCAGTACCCACAGGCCGTAACGTCGCCAAAATGAATAAGCCCTCCTGCGCCCCAAGAGCAGTACTCCCCAGCAGAAGTAGGGTAGGGATCAGGCACGGAATGAACCATCGCAAAACCGCTATCAACTTGGGCTTAGAATCTGTCACTCGCTGCGCAGACACCTTTCCGAACACGTGAGCATCGTGCACCTAAATTTAAGTTCTCGGAGCAACATTTCAATTCATACTGACCGGCAAGTGTTTGGGAGCAAGAAAGTAGGGAGAAAATCCAATTGCAGCGCATTATGACCAAGTATCTTCCTGTCGGAGTCGCGACCCGCGTTTATTATATCGTTTAGTGATACATTATCATCCATTACACAATAAACGGACGACCGTCGACAATCCAAGACACGTCTCCTGCGACAGCACACTTTTACGCAGACAAATAAGATCCGGGATCATTAAATTGATCCCGCTGGCCCTTCGGCCAAGAGGAGAGTCTAGCCACGTTGACGAGAATCTGGCCGTCCGGAGCGAGTTCCAGGTGAGCACGGTCCATCGGTCGGGGGGCCGGGCCCTCAAAAGTAATTCCTTCACTGTCGTAACCGCTACCGTGACACGGGCACTTAGACTTGTTCTCGGCCGGTTTCCAATCAGGAGTACAACCAAGATGGGTGCAGCGCGCATAGATGATGAACAGCCTGTCCGGCGTGCGATCCAACCAGATGCGGTACTTCTGCAGCCATTTTTCGTCAATTCCTAGTGCGTAATCAGCTGGGTAGCCAATCTTGAAAACCGTAGCCGGCTCAAACAGCGCACGGGGTAAGAAGAATCGAAAGAACGCGATGAGCCAGGCCGATAAGAAAGCAACGACGCAGCTCCAGGTAAATCTGCGCCTGTGCTTGTTCACCAGCGTGTTCGGCGGACCGGTCGACGAAATCCCGCGGAGGAAACAGCTCTAGAGGTTTCTACAGCTGGGGTCCCGACATAGGTCGAAGGATTACCAAGCTGTTGAGGTAGGGGCGGGGCCTTTGACTCCAACCGTCGCTCTGGCTTTCCGGCCTCTACTATTGTTTCCTTGGGCATCCCGGCCTCCCTCATTACGTGTGTTCCCAAGCTTCTAGACCCGAACCAAGAGAGCGGTTCATTCCTCTCTTGTGAATGCCGTGGTCAGCAGCGAGGCTTGTGCTGATCCGTGCCGCCCTTCGTCCTCTAAGATCTCCTGACATCGAAGACAGTATTGTGTCCAAGGAAGAGCTTCCAACCTCCGAACCGAAATGTCATTCCCACAGCTAGCGCACACTCCGAAGGACCCGTCAGAGATTCTTCCAAGCGCTCCGTCGACCATGCGCAAAACTATTCTCTGCTGGCTAGTCCGCTCAAATAATGACTCCTTGGACATACCGAGGACACTGCGGTCAGCTATGTCTTGTGCCGAGTCGGGGTCCAGTGCCTGCGTTTCATCATCAAGGCGCTTTAAGAATTCCAAAATCTGCTGGCGCCGCAGTTTAAGCTTTTGCCGAATCCGTTCAGTATCTATGCCTGTCTGATCCACTTTGTTTCCTCACGCGATCTAGCATTGTCGATTTCATTTACATTGAGTGTTGCGGGTCTCTTCTCCCGGGTCAGTTCGAAATAGAACAGTCGCTCTCGATCTTCTTCTGGTAGCGGCTGGCTTCTGGGCAACACTTCCCGCAGAGCCCACGTGATTCGATCAACACTCTGGGAGATCACTCGAATGCTTTGCTGGTTCTGGATTGTGTCAGTGGACAGGGAGATGGCCGCGAGGGCATTCCGGATGTAGTGGTTCATTTCTGCAATTACTTGCATCCGCAACTGCCCAGCTTCCCGTCGCTGGTTCGCCTGGTGTATTAGTCCTGCTGTCAACAGCGCAACGACAACTGCAGAGAGCCCTTCGGCCAGCAGTCGTTCCCAAAGGCGGCCAAGGTCCGGAACGAACAAGTAGTGCATGAGCTCGGTCACAGCAAAGGAGACTAGCCCCACTCCGAGTGGAACCAGTTTCGACCATAAACTCACAACCAAGCTCCCGTGATCGTGTTTGGCAGCAGGTTTGTGCGTTGGCAAACGATCGTTCATCTCAACCTCCAAATCTGGTTCAAAGGACTTAAATGCTTTGCGCACCTGACGTACTACTGCAGAAGCACAAGGACCGAAAGGTCGACAACGCCGCTAACGCGAGCGTCATGATCGTTTCTAAAGCTGAAGCGTTATCGACGGCCTAGACGAAAAGGATTAGTTGGTCGGAGGTGGGCGGTTGAAGTGAAAACCCTTTGTTTGTATCGCCCGGAGCAGCTGTTGTGTGAAGTTCCAGTTTACTCGTCCCGTTGGTGGAAGAATGACAAAAGCGCCGACGGGGGCGGTCCATTGCAATCCGTCGGAGTCGAAACGCTGCGTCTGACCGTGAGTTGAGCCCGCACTAATCGAACACTGACCAACTGACGCCGAGGGAAATTCAAGGGGAACGTTCTGTGCCACCAACAGCGAAGACAGTACGACAAAGGCGGGAACCGTCGCGATCCACAGCGTCCCGAACATTCCCTTGGCTGTGTTTCGACTAAGCGGCATCCGACCCATCCCTAGAATTCCTGATGAGCATGTTGATCCGGTTGGTTGCCCGAGGAACCATCGTTTTCAACAATATTCTTCCGTGACGGCTCCCCTGTCCCTCTCCAGTCTAACTTCGATCACCAAGGCAGAAGCCACCTCACAAAAGCCCCGTGCAAAGCTGGTGAGTCGACATTCGATGTGCGAGTCAACTTCCTCCCGTCATCTTCGCAGCGACGCGCGTTGCGCCCTATCACTTCGCAGATGCATCTTGAGAGCTCTTCGATTGCCTCTTCCTTGGTTACGAACATGCCCGTTTCAGAGTAGACGCGCAGCTGCACTTCTGATTGATCCGACACAAAGAGTATTGGAACTTCCGGCCGGGCCCTAGCAATCTCAGTCGTGACCGAGATCCCATGGTCCTCGCAATCGACGACAATGCAATCGATTGCTATCCCCTTGGTTGCCTTTAGAGCCTCATCGATATCCGCTGCAACAAGAACGTAATGCCCGTCCAATTCCAATATTGATTGGTAGAGCAAAAGGCTGGCAGCGTCATTGCTGACACAAAGCACTATCCATTTCATCAGATTTCCTCCTCGCGCTAGTGAGGTGACGAACGCGGTCCTCAAAGAACAAAAAAGGAGGAAGGTCTCAGCAGAGACGTACGCAGTACTTTTCGAGGATGTCAATCCACGCGGAGCCAGAAGCAGACGAACTGACGATCCTCAGGCCATGGATCATCGAAACAAGCGGTCGAATGCCCAGCAGGACGGTGGGGGACGCTGCCGCTTTCACGGCATCTGCGTATTGAATTGATTTGAAAACGGTAGTGGGCCCGTTCACCGCGCTGTACGGACCGAAGCCAGAAGGCATCAAGAAGACTGTGACCACCGAAAGGATCACGATGATCCAACAGGTTCTTTCAAGCGAAGGCAAAATACAGACTGTACCCAAGTCCCGCATGTATCCCTTGCCTCATTCAGTCTTCTGAATCACTGCCCCAGAGCGAGACGGACCGGTGGGTCATTTCTCCTTGAACTCGGCCCAGGTACCGCTCTTGCCATAGTAGATGCGCATGTTGCATTGCTTCGGTTCCGTATGCCCAAAGAGAACCGTGAATTCCTTCTGCGGTTCGCTGAGCTGACCCATTAGCAGGCCCATCCGTACTAGATCGAGATGTTTGCCGTACTTGTTTCCGGCGCTCACATTCTTGTTCACAACCAGAGTCCATCCTAACAATTGCGGGTAACTCTCGGACACTGTCCCAATGTCTGTGTAAACTTGTCGGATTACGCTCTCTAGAGCCGCCAAATTTTCGCTTTCACCTCACGGACTGTATTGCAGGTTGGGAGAATTGCTGTGGACTCTCACTCCTGAAAACTCGGCCGCCTTTCTTGGCACACTCGTCCTGTCCGAGGCATCGGTTTCGTTATACTCGGCTCTAGGAGATCCACATGATATCCCGCTACTTCGCGGTAATCGCCTTGGTCTCGTCGCTTAGGCCGGTCTTGCCTGCGAGCCCCAACTTTCCGGCGACATCCTCGGCGATTCTAATGTGGTCCTGCAGCGTCGGAAGAGTTTGCTCGGCATAGTTCTTTGCCTCCTGATTTTGGCCGTGCTCAATCTCGCTTTCAAAAGCAGAAATGGCTTCGTTGTGGCCCTGCAATTCGTCGCGGAGATAGGCGTCGTTGAGTTGCGTACCTGAGAGTTTCTGCAGTTCGGTCTTCTCGTTACGCTCGGTCGCAGTCTCCTCCGTAGGCAGTTTCACGCCGTTCATCTCAGCCACGCTCGCCAGTTTCTGGCTAGCTTGGGTGTGATCTGTAACCATGCGGTTCGCAAAGTCTTTTACCGCTGGATCGGTGGATTTCTGGTCTACCATCTTCGCCATATCGATCTCCGCTAAATTAGCCTCGGCGGCACTGCTGATGAAGCTTCGATCGGCAGAGTTCTGCATGTTTTGCCCGGCCATCGTTGACTGATGCTCTTGGTGACCAAACAGGCTTCCGGTGGCCACCAGAGCGGTTGTCAAGACAAACGTCATCCACTTTGCGTGCATGGTATTCCTCCACAGGCCGTAAGAATTTGCCCAGTTTGAAGAAACGGTCTTGCGGGCAGAACCAAGACGACGATGACTCCCACGCCAAGCGACAGCCTTAATCATTAAGAACACATTCGAATGGTACGGAGATGTCTCGCTCTCTGCTTCTTCAGCACAAATCGTTTTCTGTGACTCAGAGTCGGAGGTACCATACCTGGCTTGCTGTAGGCGCTCCATGGGTTTCTTAACTGGCGTGCATTGCTTCCTCTAGCGGATATCGATTACTGAAGCAGCGATTTGACACTACTTCTGCCTCACCGCGCACCTTCGAGCGGGACCTGATCGTGCAATTGTTGTGCGGTGCTGGAGATAAAGTAAGAGTGCTCTCAGGATGGCTTCACCCTTTAAAATGCCGAAAAGAGGTGAGTCGTGGAATCGACGCTCCGCAAGTCGCTCAAGATCTTTGCACTCGGCGGTTCGCTTCGACGTAGAGTCGCTTTTAGCCTCGCCGTCGTAAGACTTGTTCTCGTTCCCGTCATCTTTCTGGCGGTGTACTACCTGTTCGAGATGGGGGTAATCGTGGACCGCATCGTCAATGTCGATGCGCCCGTGGCAAGCCTTGCTGAACAAGCGTCTGTGCAAATGTTGGACGCGCGCCGAGCCGAGCGCAGTTATTTTTTACTCCGGGATCCTCAATACCTTCAAGCGAACAAGGAATCAGTCACACAGTTAAGAACGATATTTGGAAGGATTCGTGAGCTCGCGCCGGCCCAGGGTCCTCCGCGGGAGGGACTTCAAAATGTGGATCTTTACGAACAACGGTTTCGCGCGGGTGTAGCGTTAGCGGAAACGCCGGGCAATACTGCCATAGAGCGTGTCGAAGAAGTCGTGCGAGCTTATGAAAAGGATCTCAATGATCTCTTGCAACAGGCACGTCGCAAGACCCGTGTACGTCTGGTCGATGACCTTCGCAGCCAAGTCGGGTCGTTTGACACGAAGATCATGAGTACGGTTGAAGCCGGAGATCCCACATTGCAACAAGTCACGCCCGTGCTGCAGGCTTCCAGCCAGAAAGTCCTGGAAATCGCCTCCGAGCTTGAAAGCAGTGGTTGGGCTCACGTGCAGCGCGACCATAGTAAGGCTCGGCGTTTGCTTTATCGGGCGGAGTGGGTGTTGAGCACCGTGTCGTTTTTGACATTGCTGTTAAGTATTTGGATCAGCTTCGTACTCCCGCGCCAAGTTGTGAAACCGTTGGTGGATTTGAGAGAAGCTGTGGATCATGCGGCCGCGGGCAACTATCAGATCGACTTTGAACTGCACGGGGAGGGCGAACTGGTAGATCTTGCAAAGAGTGTGCGGAACCTAATTGCGCATCTTAAGCAGACGGGCTGAGTTCCATCCCAAAGGCGCTTCATTTCCAGGCATTAGACGTTTCTCGGAACAACGGTAACGGGCTTGTCGCCTATGAGCGTTTCATGTACGCGGAAACCAACACGCCCATGTAAACAGCAAGATTCCAAACGCAGAACGTCACGGCGACAAACGTAAGCAGTCTCCCAGAAACATCCGGATAAACCAGTCGGTCTAAGTAGTGCAACCACGCGCGCCCCGATTAGGGATTGAGCTTCTTGCAGATGATGAGTTCCGTATACCCCTGGTTCCATGCGTCGCATACGATAGCGGGGATCTTGGTGGGCACACTTGATGGACTCGTGGCCCTCAGGGGTCACCGCAAAACCGGCCAACGGTGGTCACTTCAAAACCGGCCAACGGAAGTGGCCTGGGACTAGGTTGTTTTACTCCGCGGCCTCCTGCGGAGGCAAGTCTGTTTTCGTGCGCCAACTCCGTGGACCGCATTTGAGTACGTGGCCATGATGAAGGAGGCGATCGAACATGGCGGTAACGGCGGCGCTATCGCCGAGCAGTTTGCCCCAGTCGTCCACGGGACGATTCGAGGTGAGCAAAGTGCTGGCGCGCTCATAGCGCCGCATTACGATTTCCAGCAAGTCCTCGGCGGCGGTCATGGGTAACTTCCGCATCCCCAGATCGTCGATAATCAGAAGCGGTACGGAAACGAACCGTTCCATGCATTCTCTGCGGGTTCCATCGATGGTGGCTTCGGCCAAGTCATCGAGCAGTTTGTGGGTTTCGCGATAGAGCACGCGATAACCCTGTTGGATAGCGGCTTGTCCGATGGCCTGGGCGAGATGACTTTTGCCGGTGCCCGGTGGACCTAGAAACAAACCATCTTCATGGCGAGCGATGAAGGCACCGGTAGCGAGATCGAACACCAGACTGCGATTCATCTTGCGGTTGAAGTTGAAGTCGAAGTTATCGAGAGTTTTCTGAGGGTCGCGGAACTCGGCTTGTTTGTTTCTTCGCTCCAGCAGTCGCTCGCCACGACGAGTGAGTTCGTCGGAGACGAGGCAGGAGAGGAAATCGATGGGGGCATGGCTTCGGCCTGAGCTTGGCGAATGCGAGTTTCGAGCACGGCGGCGATACCTCCCAGGCGAAGTTGTCCTAAGGCACGATTCAACTCAATGAGGTTCATCTTCTGGCTCCTTGGTTTTGAGGTTGATGAGATCGCGGTAGTGAACCAGTTCGCGAATGAGCGGGTCGACTTGCCGCAGGGTAAGTTGTGGGCCACGTTCGAGATAGCGACGAACGAAGCGGAGTTCATGCACGCCCATTTCCAGAGCAACCGCGCAGGCCTCTTCGACCGCGGCGGTGCCGAACTTCTTGGCTAAGGAGAGGATGCCGAAGACGCGGCGAACCCCCGGTTCTCCGAGCTGGTGATAAATAAGGTTGCAGAGTGTGCCGATGTGAGTACCGGCTCGTCCCGCTCGCCACAGTAACTGGGAAACCTGAAGCGGCATGTGCTTGGGATGGTCTTCTTTTTTTATGCGATACCAGCCACGTTTCTGGCGTACATGCTCGCGCAGCAGCAGTCCGTTTTTGGGATCGAGGATGCGAACATAAAGCTCATCCCACTGCACCTGCACTTCGCGTCCGATCCAACCCGGCGGTAGGCCGTAGTAGGCGGCATCGACTTCGATGCAACCGTCCAGATTGACGCCCCGCTTGCCATGCTGGTAGTAGCGAAAAGGTTCCAGGGGAAGCGGCAGCAAGAAAGGTTTTTCTTCGGCAAACATGGCAGCGACTTGTCGTTTGGTGGTGCCATGAATGCGGGTATCGGCACAGCTTGTCTCCCAACGATCAGTCCAAGCGACTCGAGGGAGGTCGCCGACGTGCGACGCCAACGGAACATTTTGGCCTGCGAAGCCGATGATGAAACCTGCGAGCGATCCGGGCAATCGGTCGAGGAAGCCAAGCAGAACAGAGTCGGCTCCGCAAGCGTTCGACGTTAGCAATGAAGGTCAGGGATTGCTCAAGGCTGGCCTGTGAAGCTCTTGGCCAACCGCGGGCGGGAGGTTGTCCAGGTGGTCGAGCAGCGCAACCACCTGCCAGATTTCGCTGTCCGCCATGATCTTGCCCCATGCCGGCATGGCCGTCCTTCGCACGCCGCAACGGATGATGTAAAAGTTCTGGTTGTCGGACAGATGGGGATGTACTTTCATGAACTGGGGAGCCGGCGGATAGAAAGACTCACCGTAGTCACTCTCGGGGTTATCAGGCCTGCCGTGGCAATCGGCGCACTTGTCTCGGTAGAGGCGAGCACCGTCGAGTAGATTGGCATCGGTCGGCTGGATCGGGTTTTTCGCTTCGGGTGCGTGGCGTGCAGCCGAAGCGTGCATGGCGGCACTCGCAACATCCGAATCGAGCCAGGAGAGCGGAACGTTAGCGCATACATCCGCAAAGCCGAACCGGAGGTAAAGCCAGCCACCCAAGGCCAGCGCGACGATAGCGAAGACGATTCCTCGAAAGAAATTCTTCATGGGGTCTCCTCCCACATTAGGATGCTGAGTCACGCGAGCAGCAGCGATGAGATTTTGCCCTTTTCAACTATGAGGATCTCAACTATTTAAGCGTTTGCTATTCTCGAAAAGTAGATCAATGCCCGATCTTCAGGCCTTCGCAAAAGACGTGTGGATCGCCGACGGTCCGAATGTCCGCGACTTCGGAGTCATGTTCACTACTCGCATGGTGGTTGTGAAGCTCTCCGACGGGTCGCTATGGGTCGAGTCACCCGTTGCCGTGCCGTTCGATACGCTCCAACGTATAAATCAACTGGGACCGGTTAGGTACCTCGTTGCGGCGACCCCGAGGCACTTCTGGCGGTTGGAAGGCTGGCACACGCTCTTCCCCGAGGCTCAGCTTTGGTCGTCGCGAATCACGCTGCTCACGTTGAAGAAGCTGCCACTCCCCTTAACCGGCGTTCTGGTAGACGAGCCACCTCAAGCCTGGGCGGACGACTTTGACCAACTGGTCTTCAAAGGCAATGCTCTCCTCGATGAGGTCCTTTTCTTTCATAAACAGTCAGGCACGGTCATATTGGATGATTTAATTCAAATTCATCCGATACTGAAAGGTAAGCCCTTTCGCAACGCTCTGTTCAAACTGGAGGGCGTTGGCTCTCCGGATGGCGGCGTTGGGCTTGATATCAGGCTGTCCTTCACGCATCGAAATCTCGCACGGCGATCACTTGAAAAGCTGCTTTCATGGGATTTCGACAAGCTGATCATCGCTCATGGCGACTGCATCGAGAAAGATGCCAAGCCTTTTGTGCGTGAGGCCTTCCGTTGGCTGGCGCCTAGAAAAATAATGTCCAGGAAAGTTCTCCTCTTCGCTCCTTGCGCATTCAACCTGGCCGAAACCAGCCGCATGGTCGAGATCGCTAAAGGCGTCAGACATCACCCGAAGGCAAGCCAAGTCTTCGACGTTCACCGGCCTCCATCTCGGTGGAGCGAACGGCGCTCCAGGAATAGGAGATTGTACTTGCCAAATTCTATTAAAACCCGCAATATCGTAGCGGGTTTATTATGAATAAGGGAAGTAAGGGTTTACCGGAGTTCTTCCGATCTCACCCAATATTTACCTCCGCGGAACTTGCGGATTTCCTCAAAGATCGCGGCTCGCCTCACCCCCGGAATCGTGAGTCTCTCGTTCGTTATCATCGCGATCGCGGAGCGATTTTCCAAATACGCAAAGGCCTCTATTGCTCCGTACCCACCGGCGTCTCCGCCAAAGACTGCCCAGTCGATTCATATCTGCTCGCCTCAAAGCTAGCACCAGACGCTGTTTTGGGATACCACACTGCACTCGACGTCCACGGCAGAAGCTACTCGGTTCAACAACGGCTGGTTTATATCACGCTTAAATCCCCCGCCGGTGCCACATTCGATTTAAGGGGAGTTATATATAGAGCAGTTTCGCCACCCAAGCAGCTCGCTGGAAAAGAGCCCGAAGTTCAATACGTAGATCGCGCGGGACAGCAAGTTCGTGTCACTACACTCGAACGAACATTAGTCGATGTTCTCGATCGGCCACGGCTGAGTGGCGGATGGGAGGAAATCTGGCGCTCCCTCGAAATGATTCCATATCTTGATCTCGATCGCGTGATTCGATATGCCTTGCTCCTCAAGAAGAGCACCACTGTTGCCAGAGTCGGCTTTTATCTCATGCAGCACCGTGAACCACTCATGGTTGAAGAGGAGCACCTCAAACGCTTACGGGAGCACCGACCCAGCAGTCCTAAGTATCTAACCAGCGATCCCGCGATATCCGGGCGCCTCGTTCCCGAATGGAACTTGATCGTTCCTGAATCGGTCATCAAGAAATCCTGGGAAGAACCCACATGATCGTTTCCCGTGAAACCCTTCTCAGACAGGCCGGCGGATATCGTCCCGAAATCTTCGAAAAAGTGCTGTATCTTATGCGGCTGCTGGAACTGCTCAGCGGCCATCCGTATCTCAAGAACCGATTGGTCTTGAAGGGCGGGACTGCCCTCAACCTGTTTGAATTTGACCTACCTCGGCTCTCCGTTGATATCGACGTCAACTACATCGGTTCAGCAGATGTAGAGACCATGAAAGCCGAACGTCCGAAGATCGAGCAGGCGATTACCGACGTTTGCAATCGTGCCGAAATCACCGTCGAGCGCCGAGCGACGGAACACGCTGGAGGCAAGTGGCAACTACGTTACTCTAGTGCGCTCGGAGGTGGAGGAAACCTGCAACTCGACATCAACTTCATGCGGCGCGTACCACTCTGGCCAGTAGTCCTCAAAGACTCTCGAAGAGTCGGCGAGTTTCAGGTTAGGCAAATTCCACTGCTGGACATCACTGAACTCGCTGCTGCAAAACTGGTGGCTCTTCTCGCGCGTCACGTCGCTCGCGACCTCTTCGATGCTCACCAGCTGTTCACCAAAAAGGTCCTTGACGATGCCCGACTTGCGCCTGGCATTCGTGGTTTACGGCGCAATGAATATTGAGGACTGGCGTAAGGCATCGATTGACCACGTTGCATTCGACGCAGAAGAACTCAAACAGAACCTCATACCTGTACTGCGACACGAGGTCGTCGAAGAATTCGAGAAAGGAGGAGAATGGGCTGAGCGTCTCATCATTGAAACAAAAGCCGGGTTGCAACGTTTGCTGCCCCTAAGTGAAGCGGAGCACGACTTTCTCGAGACCCTGCTCGAGAAGGCGGAGATTAAACCCGACCTCCTTACCAAAGACGTGCAGCAAATCGAGAGAATCAATCTGCAACCGATGCTGCATTGGAAGGCCGTCAACGTCAGAAAATTAAAGAAGCTCTAAGTTAATTTTCGAGAAGGTCAACCCCGAGCGTACTTTCCGAACCGAATGGGAACTGCTAGACCAGAGTTTGAGATTGTTAAGGTCGATTGAGCAGTTCGATCGGTTTACGATTTCGGTACGAATGCCGTTACAATTCGCGGGATTGGTTGTCATCTTCGTGCTCGGGATTCCTCCAGATTGGTGATATCGCGAAGCCGATGCGGTTTCCGTGTAAACCGTTGATAAGATTTGGCGTCCCCGACGGGATTTGAACCCGTGTTACCGCCGTGAAAGGGCGATGACAAGCTGGATCACGTTGTATTTACAAGGCAGCGGTCGCTCTGCAATGCCCTGTAAGGAACAGCTGGGAACGCTAAGGCGGATCTTTTGGTTGTACCGTTCTTGTACCGCGAGTTTTGTCGGAGTGAGCCTGAATTGGTGAATTGGAGGTCTGTCGCTCTTGAGAATGAACTGCAAGGATGATTTCCAGCCATATTGGCGGGATGAGACGGACTCGGTTCTGCAAGGCGAAGGGCGGCGCCACTATTTAACAGCGGCCCTCTTCTTCTGTCCCCGCTTGGTCGAATCTCTTTCATTCGCCGCTTTCCGGCCTGGCTTCTTTCGCCTCTCAGGGGGAAGTTCGTCGCCTTCCATAGGGGGATTTCCTTGTCCAGCACGTTCAAGAATCCGCAGGGCTTCGGCGCGATCAGCCCTGCGACCCCTTTCCTGGAAGTACTCCTCCGTACGCAAAGCAGAGATCTTTTCCGCCACTGCTACGTTGATGAGCTGGTTTAGAGCTACACCTTCCACTTCAGCAGCCTTGCGCAGTTCTTCCAGTAAAGAGGGCTGTAGTCGCAATGCGAAATTACTCCGTCTCATGGGATCACACTCCTAATCTGCTGTAGCGCCGTTGCTGGCAGAATCACCCCACAACTAAAGCCTTTTATTCCAGCGACAAAATCACGCTGATTGAATGTCACGATTGCGCTAGCACTCCCGTTTATAGCCGTTTCCAAAACTATGTCGTCGTCAGGATCGGATAGCCTTGGCCGCCATCGGAACGCAAGTCGAACCGGCCTCGCGACCGCCGCCAGGTCATCGAGAACATGACCAACTTCGGCACTACTCAATCGACATGCGGCCAAATGTTGGGGGCGGGTCATGACCGCTTCGTACTCAAGTATGAGCGGAACCGAAAGCAACAATTCAAACTGCCGATTTAAAGCAGCCAGCAAAAGCTGGCGGGAAGCGCCTCTGTCACTCCTCAGTGCCGCAACTGCCACGTCAGTATCGAGAACATAAGAAGCTGACACCTAAACATGATATCGCAGGCAATATCACAATTCAAATAGTTTTCTCGGGTTTCGCGAATGCGCGTCTCACCAACACGCGCTCCCTGGCACTTCTTGGTGACGCTGATGCTGACGCTTACAAAATCCTTTTCTCTTTCGCATCTCCCCGAAGAGAAAAGACAATTCCTGGATTTGATCCGCGCCAATGAGGATATTGGAAACGACTACATCGAGAACGATTTTATGTTGCCAACAAACGAAGAGATTCGGAATGCTCGCCCGCTCCAAACAATCCTGCCTGAGGATGCCTTAAGTCCTGCCGTGCTCATCGCAACAAATTCTGCGTCGGTGCTGAAGATGATCGCGCTGCACAGAAGATGCGGCCTTACAAGCCGCACCCCACAAAGCGGCTGCCATTTTCCCCCTCAACCCCTTTTCGCGTCAATGTGAAACCATCTTCATCGCCGCCGAATAGTATTTCCCTTGCGCGCCCTCGGCTCACCTTCTGCTAGAATGCCTGCCGTGAAAAGACGAACATTACTCCAGGCGCTTCCCGCGGCAACATTGTTTCCGGCATCCCTTTGGGCCGGTACTCAGCACGACAACGCCAATCCTCCGGAAGCCACGACCGGTGTCTACGAACTCCGCGTCTATCATGCAGCTCCGCGAAAACTGGGCGACCTGCAGTCACGCTTCCGCGAACACACCATAAAAATCTTTGAACGCCACGGAATGAAAAGCGTTGCCTATTGGACTCCCCTCGATGAGCCGGAGAAGAGCAACACGCTGATCTACATTCTTCAGCACTCGAGCCGTGAAGCGGCAGCCGCCAACTGGAAATCCTTCCAGGACGACCCGGAATGGAAGAGTGTGCGCGACAAATCCGAAGCGAACGGCAAGCTGGTGGAGAAAGTTGACTCCACCTTCCTGGCCCTAACCGACTTCTCCCCGCGGTACTGCTAGCACTTATAGTGCAGACTACATCGCAATGCAGATTAATCGGAGCAAACGTTCCATATCCAGAACTCTCAAACGCCTATACGCCATGACAAGATAGAACGATACTCAGACGGCTGGCGGCTGCCGGTTCGTCAATGAGCTGGCGCAGGTGCCCGAGCCGATGGGTTTGTGGCTTGAGTACTGGCGGCTGCTCCACGCGGAATTGTAGACCACCGCGCAACCCCCGCCACCGTTAGAAGAGCGAAATTCCAACGGCTGCGTTTTCTTCGGGAGACGCCACCCGGTAATCGTAGCGATTGCATACCTCCACGAAAGCCGCTAGGCCAGAGCCGCTTTATATAAGGCGACGAGTTTCCACCAGGCACGCTCGGCCTCAGGCTTGTTATAGATCGGCACACCGTCGCGGACGGGCATATCCGGCACGCACCAGCCATGTTGGGCTGAATACACTTCGATTTCGGCGGCAACCTTCGCGGCTGCGAAGGCCTCCTTCAGCTTATCCTTGGCATCCGGCTGACGCGAGTCGTCGTTCGATGCGATCCCGAAATACATTCGCGCCTTGATCTTCGGCGCGAACAGATGCGGGCTATCGGGTTGGTCGGTCACCAGGCCTCCGCCGTGGAACGATGCTCCTGCACCAATGCGATCGGGCAAGAACGCGGCGGTCCTTACCACCAATGCGCCGCCCATGCAGTAACCCTGGGTTCCGATCTTCTTTGCCTTGTCTACTTCTTTTTGCGCATCGAGGAAGGCAACGTAGGTGGCGGCATCCTTCTCGGCATTGCCGGCAGCGTTCACCGACGCCATCAGCGGCCGGAGCTTCGCCATATCGTCGGCATTCTGAAAGTTGAAGCTGGAGGCATCCGTGAAAGGAGCTTTGGATACGCGATAAAAGGGATTGGGCACGAGGACGGAATATCCGTCACCCTCAGAGGCAATACGCCTGGCAATGGCGCGCATAGAGGGCCGCAAGCCGAATGCGTCGGGCCAGATCAACACTCCCGGATGGGAACCCGGTTTCGGACGAATGAATACGGCGTCGCAAGTTCCGTCGGGAGTCTTGATCTCGACGTCGGTTTCGATCACTTCGAGGCCCACGGTCGCTGCCGACTGTACCGTCGCAGCCAGGCCCGCACCCACCAAGAGGGCTGCAAAGTTGCGGCGTGTGATGTCTCCGCAATGCGCGTCGTTCGTCGGTTGGTTTTTCTGGTCGTCTGTCATGGATTCTTTCCTGCAATGAGTTTATCGCTTTTGGCTACCCGACCGCATCCTCGTGTAAACACTCCCAGGGATCAGCTGTCTCCAGCCGGTCGGCTTCCTGGAACGGCAGCACGCACTGGTAACTCACGGGGAAGAGCGCTGACCTCATCCACTGCCTAAGCTCCTCTTGGGTCCCAACGAAAATTCAACATGGGCCTGCCCGCCTCGGCACAGCAGCCAAGCATTCTCTACTGCGTGGGAGCGTTGCTCCTCAGTCTAGAAATTCTTCTGCTGCGGATCTTAATTCGTCCTTCACAGATCCAGCGCGCCTGCGCGTCGACTCCTTGTCGCATCGATCATCTACCTTCCATCATTATTCATGCTGATGATCCTTCTTACTGGTGGTAAGCGAACAGCGACATTCTTTACGTTTTAGACCGGAGATATCTTTTATGATCGAAAGGCTTGCGGCACAACACATCCCCACATCAGTGACAACAGGCCTTGGTTGCTGGCGGAACCGAAACCTCAAGAAAGCTGATGCCGATCGATGAGTTCGTGGCTGGTGAACTCCGCCCCGCTGAGATCTGGTTTGCCGTCAAGATCTGAGGTGCGCCCGGCGGAGGATCGCCCCGGTGAGGCCTGCCCCGGTGAGGCCTGCCCCGGTGAGGATCGCCCCGGTGAGGTCTGCCCCGCTGAGGTCCGCCCTGCTGAGGTCCGCCCTGCTGAGGTCCGCCCGGAAATGTAGAGCACCAAAAAGCGGAAGAAGAACTGACCGTCTGCGCGCCCCCCCGCTTCCCGTTTGGCGGAAAGATTGAGTAAGAGCTACTGACGGTTCCTCGTAGCTGCTGTGCCTTGGTTATCCGTTGGCTTTAAGATGTTTAAACTGGATATTGCTGAAAACGATCGCCGAAGGTCCTCGACAAAGCAGCCACCGACGACAAATGAAGCCGGGGTTCACAGAACAAGTGACAGCCCTCAAATTTTGAAAATTCCGGCGTGCTTCATTGCTAGCCGTGAATCATTCCGAGCCAGAAGATCAGAAATGGGGGAGATCTCCGCGATGCCCGTTTGGAATAACTTCTGGTTGGCCGGTCAAGCCGACAATCCGATCAGAACCCCAAGATTTGACCCCCTTCGGCCCGGGTGGATGAGTGCATTACCCTGTTCCAAGAAGTTGACCCGATGCCGGTAAGTGCTCTGATCAGGGCTTGGTCATTGGCCTTCTGACGGTAGATCGTCGCCCAAGTCTCCAGACGCCAAAGGGATATGATGTGGGCATGAGGATTGTGCGGCTTTTCTGGGCTGGCGTACAAATCGAGTCCGAGGGTGCCACTCTTGTCATCGACCTGTTAGAGCACACGGCCCCGATCCGCTCACTGATGGGCGATTCCCGCTTGCCGATCGTCTTTGGTCCTGAAGTTCTCGACTTAGCGCTTGTCACGCACTTGCATCCTGATCACTACGATCCCGATGCTCTACGACGAAAGCTCCGGCCGGATGCGAAGGTCCTTTGTGATCCTGCCAACGCACCGGAGATCGCGCGCGATGGGCTCACGACCATGAGTGCTACTCCGTATGAACCCATTTCAGTCGGGCCATTCACCGTGACTGCGCTGCCTGCAGTTGATGGCTTGGGTGACCCGCAGATCTCGTTCCTAGTCGAGGCAGAAAACATTAAGATCATGCACTTTGGCGACACGCTTTGGCATGGACATTGGTGGAAGATCCGTGCTCGGTACGGGCCACCGAACATCGCATTTCTTCCGATCAACGGCGCCACCACGCAGTTTCCGAACATGAAACCCAGCAGGATTCCAGCCGATCTGATGCCAGATCAAGCTGTATCCGCTGCTGCGATCCTTGAAGCCAGAGTCGCTTGTCCGATGCACTACGGGGCGTTTCACAACCCGCCTGTCTACGTCGAATTGCCAGATGTTGAACGAAAGTTCCTTGAAGCAGCCGACCGACTTGGAATTTTCGCCCAGATTATCGAACCGGGAAAAGAAATTGCAATCAGCTGAGATAGTCCTTCCAACTCCGATTAGGTGATTTGTCTCGGTCAGTGCATTATCGCTCGCGAAGTCACTCGTCGACAGAAATGAAGCGATGGAATCGAAGAGGGTTTTATTGGCGGATTGCGAAAACGTTCGGATAGACTGGAAGCGCGCTATGGTCGCCCACATTCTACTCGGCGCTGTTCTCTGCCTCATGCCCGCGTGCGCCGCGGCCCAGACGGACACCGGCCCTGGGCGTGACATCGCGGCAATTCACCACCTCATCGAGCATTACCCAAAGCTGTGGATACGGTTGATCTGAACCTACTCTCGCAAATCTGGTCTCACTCAGCCGAGGTCTCGTTCATCTACTGGGCGGAGCACGGCTTCGATGCCATCGGGCGGCAGGTCTTTCAGAACATAATGGGCGGCATGTTCTCGACACGTGATCTTGAGACGCACAATGTAGAGATCCACGTGAGTGGCAACGCGGGGTGGTCGGAATTCCACTGGATCTTTCATGCGACGATTCGGAAAGACGGATCGGCCGTGACCACGCATGGGTCTACCGAATCACCGATAAAATCATTGATATGATTCACAGCGCACGACTGATACTTGCCGATTAATCGCGTGAAAGGCCACACTGCGAGACAAGGAACCAATCTGCATTTCGACATTAAAGATTGGACCTGTACTTTCTATAACGATTCTCGCGCCTGCAGCCGAGTGGTCGCCCCGTATCAGGCCCCTGACGATGAAGACCAAGGACGCTAGCAGGACGACCGGAACGGCGGCCAGAAGGATGATGTTGCCCGGACTGCCCCAGCCACCGCATCCAACTTTCCTCCAACTGGCAAGGCAATAGAGGCCGATCAGCAGAAGGTTCAAAGAAGCGAGGATCAAGGAAATCGCAAGCTTTTTCATGAGTGTTCTCACTTTCTTACACTCCTGCGTAAACTGAACGCTCGATGTCGTTTGCCCAGGTATTGCAGTGATACACGCCCTAGATTGAAACTCGGCGGCTTTCTGATTGCATCCTGAGCCTTCTGGTTAACGCACTTTTCGAAGCAGTTGTTGTCTGAAACCTTGCTGCCACCCATACTTCGGCCTTAGTTTCCCGCCAGGATCGTAGGGATAGTCGAGTTCGATGTTGCCGGGCACCCTGCTCCACGGTGTCAGGATATCCCAGCCTGGCTTGGCTCCGAGTCCGTAGCCTTTTCCACTTTGCGTTGAGTAGAGGAATATGTGCGGCGCCAGGCTGTCAGAGTGAGGGATGCTGAGAGCCCAGGACGAGAGGGGAGAGAGGCCGTGGCGGGGGCGGTCGAATGCGCGGCAGGATTGGTAATTAAGCGGCTGTGTGCTCTGTTAGAGCTTCTGCCCCGTGGCCGCCTGCCCCGCCAGCAAGAATGTTTTCGGATAGCGGCCTTCTCCGCACAGCTTGAACGAACCGAAGTCCTTGTACCATGCCCCCTCGGGCACCAGAGGCTTTGCTTCCATCCATAAGCGAAGTTGATTGAGGTCTTCGAGGCTGATTTTGCGGTCGTGCATGCGCTCCACCAGATGAGCGCGAACAGGGGCGGGCAGGCGGGACCACGTTTCGATCTGCGGCATTATTCCCCAAAGACGAAGCGGCCCAACTCGTCCCCCAAGTGCTTGACCTGCTCAGGGTCACTAGCGGCGCGGAACCGTTCGGCCAGATCGAAAAATTCCCGTTCCTTCCGCTGGCGGGTCTCGATGCCTTGCTCGATCAGTTCCACCAGAATACGGTTATCGCTGAGACGCCGTTGCTTCGCTATCGCCCCCACCTTCCGGGCAACGTCGGGAGGCAGCGTCACGCTTCGACGCACGTCTCGTCCAGAGGCTCGTTTGGTCACTGCCATTGCATCATTATACACCATATTGGTGCGCCGCTACTCTTTCACTCTTCCTGTTCTTCGTCACCTTCGGCGTCGAGCGCGGCCAGCGGTCAGGAGATGCTCTGAAAGCGCTTAAGCCTTGTTTCATGATGAGCCCTTTGTCAGTCGCGCAGTACCTCGAACCGGGCAGGCTGGTTTTCGATCTCGTGGTCATGGATGAGGCGTCCCAACTTAAGCCAGAAGACGCCCTTGGCGCAATTGCGCGGGGAGGGCAATTGGTTGTTGTGGGGGACCCGAAGCAGCTTCCACCAACGACGTTCTTCGAACGTTGGAACGTACACTCCTTGGAAACCAAAGCTAGGACCAGGGCGATTTCGCAGGAAGGCCTTCGATGAACGAATTCATCTCGCGAAGCACGTCTGCTGCGTTGGAACGAAACAGGTAGTGATCCGCATGCGCCAGCCAAATGACCCTCGCGGATGGCAGCCCCTTTTCAAACGCTTTTGCCATCGCTCCTTGAAAAGCGAGATCGCGAGCGTCAGCCTCAGCACGCTTAGCCGGATCAGTTATCCCTCTCCCGTGCGGGAGAGCGTAAATCGCGAGGATAAGAACATCGATCCGCGTGTATTTCTGCATACCTGCTCGAATGGCTTCAGCGACAGTAGTGACTGGGTGTTGCGGTTGAGGAGAAGGAGATTTCGAGGGCGAGTCATCGTAGGCCTACGAGTACCCAGCGTCTAGGTAGATCAAGCCAGCGATTTTCTCGGGATGGCGGGAACCCACGGAGCTGAGTTCCTCCCCCTGCCAGAGAGTGCCCGACCAAGATCGGCCGGTCAACCTTCAGCGCTGCAATCACCGTCAGGATGTCGTCACCCAATCGGTCAGCAGCGTAGTTTGCGCGGGTTGGAGGCGGGACTCTGGAGATTCCCGACCCGCGGCGAGTAATACCATAGACACGGAACGCGGTGGTGAGTTTGGGAGCAAACCTGTCGAAGCAGTGGGCGGTGTTGTTCCCCCCAGCGTGGAGGATCAAAGGCCTACCGGAGCCGCCCCAATCGACGACCTCGAGCTTGACGTTATCCTCGACACTAACAAATCTTGTGGGACGTTCGATCCGTCGCCAGGAAGATTCATCCGTGGCCCGCTCCAAGTCGAGCGGGAGAGCAGATCCTTGGTTCAAGGTTCCCTTGAACGAAATCTTACTCTCGCTCAACACTCCGTGATAGGTAGCGCCAATTGTGTCGAAAAGCAATCGTGAGAATCGAACCTTCAAGACGTACTGAAGTGGCTACGATTGGGGTATTGGGAATTCGGGAATAGCCCATGGTGTTTCTCGACATGCCGTCGGGACTACGCCGTGGCGAACTGGCTGGGCTGAAATGGGAGGATTTCGATTTCAAGAATCTCCATGTAAACGTGACTCGGTCACTCGTTGACCAGCGCGTAGGCCCGGTCAAAACCGAGGCATCAAGAAAGCTGATGCCGATCGATGAGTATGTGGCTCATGACCTCTTGGCCTGGTATGCAGTGACCCCATACAAGAATCCGTCCGATTATGTATGGGCCACCGATGCCAACCGAGCTGGAGCCAAGCGCGGGAAACAGCCAGTGTGGCTGAGCACGGTAATGCGCGACTACATCCAACCCGCTGCTCGAAAAGTGGGGATTATCAAGAAGATGTCGTGGCATACGTTTCGTCACACGTTCTCGACATTGCTCAAGGGCAATGGGGAAGACGTCAAAGTTGTACAGGAATTTTGAGGCACTCAACGGCCAAGATGACCCTGGACACCTACACGCAGGCTCTCAGTCCGCAGAAGCGTGCGGCGCAGAAATCAGGCCAAACCCAAGTTGTACCGTCGTTGTACCGCGAGTTTCTGAGGAAATTCCCGTAACTCATTGATTAGATTTGGCGTCCTACATGGGACAAGTTTTGTCCGCCTTGCTCAAAGTCGAACCACACTCTATGAGGTTTGCACGGTCTTTGAAGGAGGTTAGGACGCGTCACACACAACTCGGAAGTCATCCCGAACGCCTCCCAAGCGCCCATAGTCTTGCAGACTCTTGATAGAAGAGATCCACATGGTGCTAGGGAAGTCTGATAGGAATGCTGTTTAAGGTGTACAACTCCCGTCTGAAGCAGGGAGGTTGGACGTTGGCGCTGCTGGTGCAGGCGCTGGAGACGGTGAAGGGTTTGCAACGGGACCTCCATTTGGAAGTTCTCCTCCTATCGGAAGACCAAGATGTTGACCGATGGTCTCGCTTATTGCGGGCCGCGCGACGTCCGAACTGCTGAAGCCCTGTGATGCCCGTCTGATGCGATGCTATCCTGTGAGAATGCGGATCAACAGCGTAGCGAATGATGACGAGGGGTGCTCGCGACCTGTGGAACTGGCGCAGAATCAGATTCGGCTGTTCTTGTAGTAGGATTCTGAGGCTGCACACCTTATCGTCAGAAACTCATTTTGTTGGTGGAGCACCCTCGTTTGGAGGCGGACAGACTGACCCAAGTCCGGCAGGCGCTGGACTCTGAGACGGCAGGGGAGTGCTATGAAAGCTGTGAATTGGAGCTGCGGATATCGTGTCCGGGGGAGGGCTGGGTGGGTTTATGAGGCACTGTTGACCAAGCGATTGTTGGGGACCTGCGTGCGCCTGATTAAAATAATAATCTCTATACAATTGCCCAAGATACCCGTTCAAATAATTCTCTTCCTCGTCGCTGAGCCAGTCAAGAACACCATTGCCTGCCGGCTCATATCCGGGTTCCCATCCCGGCTCTCCCGCTTCTTGGGCGCCCGATGGGTCGACATATTTCAGCGGATTATTGACTGCGTAAGTATAGCGATTGAGCGTTACGGAAAAGCGAGAAAAGCCAGCCAGAGGGTCTTTGCTCAGCAATCGCCCTGAGGTTTGGTCGTAGTACCTAGCCCTCAGGAAATACAGCCCGCTCGCTGGATCGAGCGCTTGTCCCGTGAACCGGAACTTGTCCTTCGTTCCCACGCTGCCTGTCGCCGTCAGCGCGTTGCCCCATGCGTCGTAGGAGTACGTTTCCTCAACGGTCCCCTTCACATTGGTTAGATTCGACACGCTTCCCAACCCATCGAGGTTGTAGAAGTAGTCGAATGCAGAACTGGACGACTCCAGCACCCCAAGACCATAGCCGTAATCAATCGTGCCGTCAGGTCCTTTTTCATTGAGAACGACTGGCAAGGCGACTGCGGTATCGTTGACATAGTCGTAAGTACCAGACGGTGTGGTCTGGGTAATTCGGTTGCCGTCCCCGTCGTAGGTGAAAGTGCTTGTCCCCGTCGGTAGAGCAACCGACAACAGCCGATTCTTCGCATCGTAGTCGTAGGTCGTCGTACCTGAAGCCCCCACTTCGGTCAGCCGATTGCCATTGTCGTCGTAAGTGAACGTCGTTGGTCCCGCCGTGAGCATTCGGTCGTCAGCATCGTAAGTGTAGCTGGTAGTGCCCTTCGGCGCGATCTGCTCAACCCGATTGCCGACAGCATCGTAAGTCCAACTCGTCTTCGCGCTCCCCATCGTTGAACTCAGAAGCTCATTGAGAACGTTGTACGCATAGTTCGTGGCCACGCTGTTGTCTGTGACCTTCGTGCGGTTTCCGACCTTGTCCAGCGTGTAAGCCAGCACTCGGTACGCCACCGAGTTTGCCGAGTCGGTGATACCCGTCAAGCGGTTAGCCGCGTCGTAGGTGAGCGCGGAGGTCACAGTGTTCGGAAAAGCGATCCCAGTGGGGTTTGATGCTGGATCGTAAGTGTAAGACGTGCTCCGTTTCAACCAGTCCGTCACTCCCGACACACGATTGTCGGCGTCGTACGTGTACTCCACGGACTTGCCATCGGGGTATTTCACAGAGGCGCGGTTTCCCACGGGGTCATACGTGTAATGCACGCCAATGCTACCGGGAAATTCGATGGAGGTTGCCTGATCCAAGGCGTCGTAAACATAGGTAGTTGTCCCGTGCGGGTCAACCAAGCTCTTGCGGTTACTGTCGGGATCGTACGTGTACGTCACCGTGGTGCCATCGGCGTAAGCGATCTTGTTAAGACGATTATCCTTGTCGTAGCTGAACTTGCTCTGTTTGTCATCGGCGTCGGTTTCGGATGTGACGTTCCCCACGGGATCGTAAACGTAAGAGGTCGTGTACTTTAGGGGATCGGCGACCTTGCTCAGGCGGCTCACCGCATTGTAAGTGTACGTCGTCGCCTTTCCCTTGGCGTTCACGAACTCGGTCCGGTTGTTGTTCTTGTCGTACGTGTAAGAGGTTTTGTGCCCCAGAGCGTCCGTCACCTGAGTCAGGTTTCCAACGGCATCATAGCTGTAGCCTGTCGCGTGCCCGTTGGCATCGGTGACCTTCGTCAGGTCGCTGACGGTGTCGTAGGCAAACAGGATTTGGTTGCTCAGAGGGTCAGTCACCGAGACGATGTGGCTGAGGGCGTCGTAGGCAACCGAGGTCGCGTGCGCGTTGGGATCGGTCACTGAGGTCAGTCGCCCAATCGTGTCGTAGGCGAAGGCAGTCTGGTTGCCCAGAGGGTCCACGAGTGCGGTGACACAAAAATTGCACCCGTTGTAGGAGAGACTGGTGGTGTTGTTCCGCGCGTCCGTCACGGAAAGAAGGTCTCCACTCGTGTCATAGGTGAGAACTGTCTTGTCGCCCAACGTGTCTTGCACTGTGATGAGGTTCCCGTTGGCATCGTAGGTGAGAGTTGTTGTGTTTCCCTTGGGAGTTTTGATGGTCAACGGCTCGCTGAACGAATTGTAGGTGAACGAAGCCTTATTGCCTAATGGGTCAGCGTAGCTGAGCACATTCCCTACCGAATCATAGGTGTAGCTGGTCGTGTTGTCCCGAGCATCCGTCACCGCGACGATATCGTTGTTCGTGTCGTAGGTGTTCGTTGTGGTTTTACCGAGGGCGTCCGTGATGCCCGTCAGCCGCACTGACGAGTCGTAGGTGTGTACCGTTTTGTTGCCCAAAGGGTCGGTAATCGTGGTTTGACCTTGCGTAGGAGTATTGTAGGCAAGCGTGGTGGTGTATCCGCGTGCGTTGGTTTGCGCGATAACTCGACTGGAAGAGTCGTATGTATTCTGAACCAGAACATTACCGTTCGGCAGGGTGATCGAAGTCAAACGATTGCTGGAGTCGTAAGCATATTTTGTGACGTTCCCTAAAGGATCGGTCTCAGAAACCAAATTGCCGTTTGCATCGTAAGAATACAGGACGGCGCGACCGCTGACATCGGCAATTTGAGAAAGATGATTGTTCTGATCATAGGAGAGATTCAATACCTGATCGACAGCTGTGAGGACTATTATGTTGTAGTTGGCGTCTCGCGAGACATTGATATAAACCCCGTTCGTATTCTGAATGCTCTGCAATACCCCGTCCCACGTGAAGAAGTATTGCACGCCGTCCTTCCGAGTTAGTGTATAAGCATCCGTGTCCAGATCCTGCGTCAACGAATTCGTCACGCCGGGAGCGGGAACGTAGACGCCGCCGCTCAGCGTGAATGTTTCGCCGTGGCCGTCGCCCCACTTGACAACTGCCCCACTGGGGTTGCCGTTGCTCGTTATTGTGGCAACGGTGATATCAAAATTGTGGGTCCAATTATTGCCAAGTGGACCGCTGTAGGCGTCCAACGAATTGTAGGTGCGCTGAAACACGAGCGGGAGCCCAGTAATGTGATCTGCCACCGAGAGGTCGGTGTGCCAGTAATAATAGTTGCCGTTTCCCGTGCTGACCGGTTCAGCAGCACTGCCTTGGGGATTCGTCGAGGTTCCTGCCACCCCTATGCCGGGAGGTACGGACGGTGGGGCGTTACAACTTGGCGTGCTAAGACCAGTGACTGAAACCGTTACGGTGCCGGGGTTACCGCCTTCATAAGTGCTTACGACTGTTGCGCATGATGCGGAAGGTATGCCGTTGACCGTGACCACAGCCTCATCGGAGGGGCATTGACCGGTATTGTTCGGGCCTTCAAAGGTTGCGTCACTCATATTGGGGGGCATTTGCGTCCAAATTCGGCGTTTGACAATATTCCCACATTGAAAACGTTGGGCATAGCCTGAGTCTGAACCTGGACACGCGTCTGCGATTCGGCCCCGGTCGAAGTAAGTGCTTCTCGCCATTT
>JBAUXO010000235.1:0-15241 GCA_049584315.1 Candidatus Sulfotelmatobacter sp.
CTTTGTGAACGTCCATTCCGATATATTTGATGTTCATTGAGGGTGCTCCTCTCGGTAGAGTTTTGCATCACACTCAAAACCTACCTCAAAGGGGCGCCCTTTTATAATGCGTAAGGTAAGGTTTGCCGACGTGCCCGCGAAATTGAATGAGAACAATCCTGTCCGCCCGCCAGGGCTGCGTTTTAGAGTGTCCGAATTTGCCATAGCGGTGTCCTGAAACGGACAGCGCGGACTAACTTAGTGCGTATTAAGTCATGTAGAATGTGACGCTTAGTATTGGCAAGTGTGGTGCTGATAGCCCCGACAGGGAGGGTAGGAACATGTCATTCGTTCGCGATCTGAGAGTTGCAGCCCACTCGTTAATTCGGACTCCAGGGCTGGCGATCGCCGTGGTGCTCACACTGTCGCTCGGCATCGGCGCGAACGCTGCCATTTTCACGCTAGTGCGCGGAGTCCTGCTCAAGCCTCTGGTCAACCGCGACGAGGACCGGCTGATCTATATCCGACAGAGCGCCCCTGGAGTCGGCGACGACAACACAACATTCTCCGTGCCCGAAATCCAGGATTTGCGCGCCGGAGTTAAAAGCCTGAGTGCGTTCGGCGATTTCTCGACCATCGGTTTCACCATGATCGACCTGGGTCAGCCTCGCGAAGTTCAAGCTGGCGTCGTTGGCGGCTCCTACTTCGATGTTATGGGCCTTCACCCTGTTCTCGGTCGTCTCATCGGACCTCAAGACGACGGCCCCAACGCTGCCGGCGTCGTCGTTCTCACGTATCGTTTCTGGACGACCACTTTTAAGAAAGATCCTTCGGTCATCGGCAAAGCCGTTCGCCTTGATAGCGGTGTCCTTGGCAATCGGTCTGCCACCGTCATCGGCGTCCTCGAACCCTGCGTCGCATATCCCCAAGACACCGAAATCATCGCCAACGTCGTCACTAGCCCGCACCACCTGTCTGCCACCATGGTCACCGGCCGTATCCATCGCATGACTGAGCTCTTTGGCCGTCTCGCTCCCGGTGCCAGTCTCGATCAAGCTCGCGCCGAGTTGCGCTCCTTCTACAAGGCCATGATCAAGGAACATCCCGACGCATATTCGCCCAAAGCGGACTTCCAGATCGGAGCGAAGCTGTTTCGCGATCAGATTACCTCGGACGCCCGGACCGTGTTGCTGGTGCTGCTCGCAGCCTCAGCACTGGTCTTCGTCATCGCGTGTTCCAACGTCGCCAACCTGATTCTCACACGGACGGTTCGCCGCGAAGGCGAGCTGACGATCCGTGCGGCACTCGGCGCCAGCACAGGCGCGCTACGCCGCATGCTGCTGGCCGAAAGCCTTCTGCTTTGCAGCGCCGGCGCTGCTCTTGGTGTAATGAGCGCGCAGCCGATGGTGGCTATCCTGGCCCGCTACGCCTCGCGCTTTTCGGTCCGCGCGCTCGATTTGACAGTCGATTCCAGCCTGCTCTGGGTGGGAGCCGCGCTGGCCGTCGTCGCGGCGGTGATTTTGGCGTTCGTCCCGCGCCTGCCGTCGGCCGATACGTCCAGTGGCCTTAGCCTATCGAGCGGCAGCGTACGGATTACCGGAAGCACTAGCCGCCGCCAGCGGATCTTCGCGGTCACACAAATCGCGGCATCCTTCGTGCTGCTGGCCGGCGCCAGTATGTTGATCACTACGCTGATCGCACTGCAAACCGCGCAAACCGGTGTCGACACCCGCCACGTCCTTGCCATCAACGTCCCCGCTATGTCCTACGGAAAAACACCTCAGCAAGTGCTCGATTTCTACAAGGCATCGATTCGCCGCGTGGATGCGCTACCCGGCGTGAAAAAGACCGCTTTCGGCCTGATTGTTCCCTGGCGCGATGCCGCCGCCGGCGTCGGCCTGCAATTCTCCGCCGACGGTCATGTTCATGCCGAGGGCGAAGAGGATCCTCGCGCGCAGTGGCGTGTCATCTCTCCCGGATTCTTTGCCGCGCTCGGCGTTCCCATCCTCACCGGTCGTGATTTCAACGACCTCGACGGCCAAAGGAAAGACAAAGATCCCGTCGTCATCATTAGTGAGACTCTCGCACAGCGCATGTTCCCTCATCAGGATGCTATTAATCGGCATGTCTATTGGACGGATCCCGTGCTGAAATTCGCCCCGGGGATTAGCGCCGCACCGCACCGCATCATCGGTGTCACCGCCGATATTGACGACGAACACGTCGTTCCCGAGCCCATCCTCACCATCTATAGCTCATTTGAAGAAGGGCCAATGTTTGGCGGTCGCCTTTTCGTCCATACCGATGCAGATCCTTACTCGCTGGTCACGCCGGTCACGCGGGTCATTCGCGACATGTCCGCCGACCAGCCCATTGAGCATGCTGCCACTCTCGAGGACGTCCGCGCGGAAGTGCTTACGCCGGACCGGTTGAACTCGCTGGTGTTTGGCGTGTTCGCGGCCGTCGCGTTATCGATTGCCTTGGTTGGCGTCGCCGGCGTGCTGGCGTTTTCGGTCAGCTCGCGGACGCGCGAATTCGGTATCCGACTGGCGCTAGGATCGCAACCAGGGAATCTCCTGCGCGGCGTAATCGCAGAAGGCGTCGTGATGGCTGCGGCCGGCGTCCTCACAGGCGCGGCATGCGGGTTCGTGATGGCGCGTTTAGCGCGCAGCTATTTCCTCGACGTGAAGATGCCGGGCGCCTTGCCCGTGGTCCTTTCTGCGTTCGTGCTGCTGACGGCCGCGATCGTCGCATCCTCGGTGCCGGCCGCGCGCGCTGCGCGCATCGACATCATGAAGGCTCTCCGTGCCGAGTGAAATGCACAGGGCAATCCGCCTAGCACTAACACATCGTCGTTATGCGTGTCGATCCCGTAGCGGCGTTGAGGCATCAATAGTCCTCCGCGCAAGACCTGATTGAGCGGTCGATCGAAATCACATTTTGGCCAATGCAGTATTCCTGACCCGACCTTTCGCCCATCTCCGGGACTAACTTGCGGCCCCGAACACCAGCGCCACAGCACAGTTTACGGAAGTTTTTTGCCAGCCTTTGCGCGGAGCGCCAGAAGCTCCAAAACCATTTTGTTCTCCGTCTGAGCAAGTTGCTCGACAGATTGGTCGCCTGCCTCCTTCAGCACGCCATCGATAATCGTCGTCATGAGTGCCGGGGTCACGTCGGGCATTTCGAGTTTCCTCATTTGGCCCACGAAACCATCCATAAAATGCTTCACATAGTGCTGAATTCCGCCTGGCCCTCCACCCAAATGCCACTGTAGGCTAGGGCCCATCACACCCCACCGAAGCCCCGGTCCATAGCACACGGCAATGTCTGCATCCTCCACACTGACGACGCCTTGCTGGATGAGATAGAGGATCTCTCTGTAGAGCGCCGCTTGGAGCCGGTTCCCGACATGACCTGGGAGAGCCTTGCGCAGCCGGATCGGCTTCTTGCCGATGGACGCGTAGAACGTCATGGCCCGTTCGATCACCGACTCAGACGTTTTCGCACCGCCCACTACTTCAACCAGGGGAATGATGTGAGGGGGATTAAACGGATGGCCTATTATGCAGCGCTCAGGATGCTTACAGCCCGACTGAATGAGATCCATGGTCAGGCCAGATGCGCTCGAAGCTAGGATCGAGTCTCGAGGAGCGACTTCGTCCATCTGGGCGAACACCTTGGTTTTCAGAAGGGGACGTTCCGGCACGTTCTCCTGGACAAAGTCTGCTTTCGACACTGCCTCGTTCATATCGGCAGTGAAGGTCAGTCGGTCTCGGCCTGCACCCGAAGCAAGGCCAACGCCCGTGAGCAATCCCCACGCCTCGTCGACGCTCTTCCGTAAGTTGGCCTCCGCGTTGGGCGCGGGATCCGTTGCGATGACATCAAAACCGCTTGCCAGATATTGAGCCGCCCAGCTGGCGCCGATCAAGCCCGTGCCAACGATCGCGATGTTCCGAATCTGCGTGTTCGCCACATCTTCCTCCATGAGGATCGTGTTTCCTCGGGACTTCTACTTCCTGACAAACGGTGCTCTCAGGCCTGGACTGCATCTATCGTCTAGAGAAAGCCGGAGCCGCCGCTTTCATGCCTTTTTGTTGTCCGAAGGGCATGAAACACTCAGCTATCTATTTGCTCGCGTCTCTCTCCTGCTTCGATGGTTGAGTCTGCCATTGGTCCCGAGCGGGCGGGAAATGTTGTGTCAAGATTCCATACCGAGCCATACACGGTATTCTTGGGAGTCTCGGGATTCTGCTGGGAGACTTTCTCGACGAGTTCACGTAGTGAATTCCTCCGGGGTTCTCATTCAAGATAGACCGGGCAAGTTCTTGAATTTCTTGACCTGACAGTTTTGCCATGCAGGAATAATACGCCGGACCCTTGATGGCAGATTGGGAACGGGCGCGAGTGACCACAGCGGTCGCTCTGCAAGTAGAATCGTCCATCCCGGATACGGGCTTCAAACAGCGTGGAACTCGCTTTGGACTGGCGCGGCGGCAGCATGGACCCGTAGTCCTAGAGCTTCGTCACCGCTCCGTTGATTGCCCAGCCGCCAGCACCTCCAAAATTACAACCATCGAAGTTAGCCGAGAATGGCCTAAACGTGATGCGGTGGGGCCCGGCGGTGCTATTCAGTCGAACAGCGCGCCCACACCTCGGGGTCATTCCTCCCGATAGATTGCAGACTGAGGAAAGCTGGAACAAAGCATTTAGCAACGGCTTTTTTGGTGATTGGACGGGGAAGTGGGCTCGGCGCTGCTGGCGTGCTCCAAGTGAAACGGTCTTGCTCCGATCCGCACAATAAAGATGGGTGAATACGATGTGGATGAGATCATGTGCGATCTGCAAGGCACTTCTGAGGAAGCCGAGATTGTGTGATTCGGTTCGTTGCCAGTGCGGGTGGGACTGGCAGGGTTACGAAGAGGATCGCGGCAAGCTGATTGAGTTCCCCACGCCGACAAAAAAGTCCGCTTGAGAGGTACGCAAGAATCGGCTGCCCATTGCCTCGGCATGAAGGCCAGCCGATTCAATAGCGCTATCATCCGGCTGCGGCAGCTAGACGCTCATGTGGATCTGTAGACGATGCTGCGTCAAGCGCGATGTCGGATCAGAGGCATTTTGGCGAGTGCCGGGACAATCCGCCAAGACGTGTGGGCTCACATTTCCTGGCGAACAGTCGGCCTTAGCCTTGGAAGGACTCTTCACGAAGAAACAGCAGCCAGGAACCGCACCTGGGCAGGCTTTTTCCCAATATCCGCGTCACTGCCAAAATGGCGACCACCCTTGCTGACTAAGGGTGCGCGCGCTGTTCTCTGATTGATCGAAGGAAGGTACGGACAAGCTTCCAGGTCTCTTTCGCAGGTTCGCCTTCAAGGGGAAAGCCTACACTCCTCCGCGGGATTATCCGATTCTCCGGGATCGACTTTATGAAGTCATAATTCTCGGCAAGCTCATCCTGAGCGACAGGGCCAAACATGAGGACGAAGACAGGCTTATCCAGGCACCTTCCTATCAACATTTCATAAAACTGGGGCCGAACCAGGAGGGTCGGACAGAACGTGATGATAACTAACTGCGCCTGATCGACGTTCGCCAGAATCGGCATTACCTCCATTCCGCTGTATTCTTCCGGCTCAATTCCCAAATGAGCAGTAAAGCCGATCAGCTGCAAGCCGTAAACGAACGGCATTGCCGTGACAGCTTCGCGGGAATTCATTCCAACAAACACCTCGACCCCGCTTGCAATGCGGCTTATCAGTTCGTACTGATCGGTCTGACCTTCGGTGAGAGCAACAGTGAGAATGTTTTTCGGTAGTTTCTCAAATATACTCAACTCAGAGATGAGCCGCGACAACCGCGCATCTCCAAATATGGAATCATTGCGGTAATCTGTGAGGTCGATCGTTTCGAGGGTTCCAAATCCAGTAGGAACCTCGCAATCATCAATCTTGACGGGAATTAGTTTCCGAGCGTCCCTAGCTCGAGAGGCCTCATCGATTACGTATGGCGACTCTACAGAACATCTTGACCAGAATACGATTACGGCCTTGGCATTTCGAAGTGCACGGCCGATCTCCAAGTTGAACTCATGTCCAGCGCGTATTTTATTGTCGCGCCAAAGGTCGCAGTCCGTACGGAGTCGAACGGCCTCAGCAATGTTACGCACTCTGTCTTCGTCTTCGCGAGAATACGAAATGAAGATCATTTGCGCCGACCCCTCTGGCCCAAGCATCGCACAATCATTTTGAAACGCAATCCCGGCCGAAACAAATGTCGAAACGGCGCGCGGACGGAATCGTCCTGGATTTGAAAGTTTACCTCAGCGACGCCACAAAGACGTGCACCAGGAAGATACGTCTGCCTGACGGAAAAGTGATTGCGCCAACGGGAAAAGGGTTCGACGTCACCTTTGCCACGACGGCCAAGGAGCAGGGCGACCTGCTCCTTGAGGAGTACGTCTTTGGGGACTTGGCGTTGCAGGCGCAGCAGATCGGAGTCGGCTAGTGCCGGGGGGGCGCTCAATCACCAGGGATGCAACAAGCCTCAGTAACCAAGATGCCGAAGGGCCATCTGGGAGGTCCGCTTGAGCTCCGCCTTCGTTGAACCATTCGCTGCCTGGATGGATAGACCGGCGAGGATCGATGCGAGATACCGGGTATAGTCATCCACGTTGATGTTCTTGGACAACTCTCCGCTCTTTCGCGCCTGTAGAAGGCGCTCTCTCATTGCGACTTGATTCTGTTTCCGTATCTCCGTCATGAGATCTCTCGCCGGTGTAGCGTCTACACTCGAGCCCATCGCCCCAGCCAGCGTCATACAAGTCGGCGGATGTCCCGGCGTGGTGAGGAACGCTACCGTATTGTCGAAGAGCGCGCGAATCACTCTTTCGAGGGTCGGTTCCGCCAGCGCTCTCGTTGCATATTGCGCTCGACTATCCATATAGCGCTTTACTGCAAGTGAGAACAAGGCGTGCTTGCCACCAAAGGCCGCATAGATACTTGACGGGCTGAGACCCATTGCCTGGGTAAGATCGGCCATCGAAGTACCTTCATAGCCCCGTTCCCAAAAAAGCAGCATCGCGGCCTCTAGCGCCGCGTTCTTATCAAAGCTGATCGGTCGTCCCGTCTTTCCATTGCCTGTTTTCATACGTTTGGTCGCCAGTTTCATTAGAGCGCAAAATCGTGAATCCGATGCGCCTTGCACTACATCTGTAGTGAGTGTTCCGGAATAACGCGAGCCAAAGACAGTCAAAGGAGAAGAAAATGGGCGCACTTGAGGGCAAGGTAGCTGTAATCACCGGGGGCAATAGCGGGATTGGCCTGGCTACGGCGAGGCGGTTCGTGAAGGAAGGGGCCTACGTTTTTATCACCGGGCGTCGGCAAGCGGAGTTAGATAAGGCGGTATCGCTGATTGGGAAGAATGTCACGGCCGTTCAGGGCGACGTCTCGAAGCTAGACGATCTTGATCGTCTCTACGAAAGGGTGCGAAAGGTGAAGGGACATGTCGATATCGTCTTCGCAAATGCCGGTGTCGTAGATCCTGCTCCACTCGCAGAATCAACGCCCGAGCAGTTTGACAGGGATTTCGACCTGAACGTCCGGGGGACGTACTTCACGGTGCAGAAAGCACTTCCGCTGCTGACCGACAAAGGATCGATCATTCTCTCTGGATCGGCGGCATGGCAGATGGGCATACCGGGCTTCGGCACATATTCGGCGACGAAGGCTGCTTTGGTCTCCTTCGTCCGAAGTTGGACCGCTGAGCTGGCCAGCCGCGGCATCCGTGCGAACGTGATCAGTCCTGGACCCACGGAGACGCCCATGGTCCATGTCGGCGCTAAAGGATCTGAGGAGGGTACAAGCGATTACTTCCGGAAGATGATCCCAATGGGACGACTTGGGACAGCAGATGAGCTTGCATCGGCAGCCGTGTTCCTCGCTTCCAACGAAAGCAGCTTCATCACTGGCATCGACTTGCCAGTGGATGGTGGCACCGCCTCCAGATAATCCGGCGGCGGCAAGGGAGCGGAAACGGAACTCCCTGCTCCCGCGCCTTAACAAACTGCACGAAAGAGATCTGAATTGGCAAGAGTGACATTGAAAAGGTATTGACTGTGTTTCAAGGCATCGGAGCGAGGAACGCAGACCTTACAACCAGGTGCATGAACCCAAAGAAATACCTACAACACAACCCGCACGCCGCCGACGGGATTGTAACTTTCTCTATTGCCAAATTCTGATTCTATACAAGGTGATTCGCTCAACTTGAGATCACAGACCTGAAAGTTCCATTATCGGAATGAATGGTGAGTTGATTCAACTCACCATCGTCGTTATTTCAACACTGAAGCCATGAAACATGCCTGAACGTATTGATGCGAAGCGGCAGCAATTCCTGAGCAATCTTGTCGGTTCGAAGCACACTGATCTGTTGGAGATGTTGACTGAAGATGGGGTGATGGAGTTTCCCTAACATCTTCCTACGACCCCAACGGAGCTCGTCGGAAAGCAGGAAATCGTGCAATTCTTCTCCGGTTTCGGAGATTTCCTGACCCTCGAGCTGATACTGTGTTCCGTTCGGGCCGTGAGGCAGGCAGGTCTCGTGCATTCCCGCGGTTCGTGACGCCGACATGTCGCTTGCAGCTGATTGCAAGTGCGTGTTCCTACTCCTTGCTTCGCAGTAAATCGCTGTGATAAGGGATTGCAATGAAGCTCTCTACAGTTATTGTGTTGGCCAGTTTCGCCCTTGTCGCCTTCCGCTGCACGGTTGGCCAGCAAACCGGGGCGGAGATTGTCATTGAAGTGAAAGACGCTTTGTCGCAGTCTTCCGCCGCGGCTGACCATTACGTCGGCGGATACCACTCATCTGTCGATGGAGAAACGATCCACTACCATTCACCGGACCCGGATGCAGACTCGGCGTTGCTGGTAAGAGGGCAGAACGTCGCCCCCTCCATCTCCTGGGAAACCGAGCCCATGCCGGATGCGCATAGCGACTTTGCCCAGTTCATCTGGCTGGCAGGGATTGAATGTGCCGGCTTTACCGGGGAAGTGGAAAGCCACAATTTCGACTTCCTGATCAACGGCCAGCGGTGGTTCACCTTCAGGAATGCGAAGGATGACACGGCGAAGAACTGGAAGATTACAGGTAAGGACGGCTCTGAACTGACGTTCAATGCGGCCATGACAGACAGGGCGGGTGATTTGTTCGGGTACATGACCCTCACAGCTCCTGCGAAAGACTTCCGGCCCGGAAAGTCGCTCCTGCTCGAAGTGAGAGGAGACAATTCGGGAAGCCCTGATTGGTACATGACTTTTCAACATGCCTTCAACGTCGCACCTAGGGTACGAGCCGAGCCCGCTCTGGTCAGAGATGCCGGTCGCGAGATGCAATCGCTGCGGCTGAGCCTGGACAACCTGAATTCAGGCAGAACTCTCAGTCTTCGCACGCCTACGCAAGAAATTGCCGATACGCCGCTAAAAATCGGAGCGAATGTCTTGCAGATCGCCGTTCCCGAAGCAAAGTCTCCGGAAACTGTCGCGATCCGATTCAAGCTGAACGGGCAGCTTATGCAGACCGACAACATTCAGGTCGTTCCCGTCAAGAGAAAGAAGATTTACCTCCTGTGCTATTCGCACAACGACATCGGATACACAAATCTGCAGGCCGACGTCGAACGGAAACAGTGGAAGAACCTGGAAGAGGCGATTCAGCTGATCCACCAGACGGTGAATTACCCCCAGGATGCCAGGTACAAGTGGAACATGGAAACGATCTGGGCGCTGGAGAGTTACCTCAAGCAGGCTTCTCCCGCACAACAGGAAGAAGTGTTCGCCGATATACGAGGAGGAAGCATTGGGCTCAGTGCACTTTACGCCAACATGCTCACCGGCCTCGCCAATGCGGAGGAGATGCCCCATTTCTTCGCCTTCGCACGGCACCTCCGAAGCGAGTACCAGATCCCGATGACGACGGCCGTGACTTCGGATGTTCCCGGTTTCAGTTGGGGGCTGGTCTCTGCCATGGCACAGAGCGGCGTGAAGTATTTCGCCACGGCGCCGAACTCGGGCGATCGCATTGGATATACCTTACAGGCCTGGGGCGACAAACCGTTCTACTGGGCGTCGCAATCGGGCAAGGAAAGGGTACTAACCTGGATGGCCGGTGCAAGCTATTCTAGCTTTCATGAAGGTTCACTCAGCCAACTCGGGGACGAAAAAATTATGAACTTGATGCGAAAGCTGGATGAATCATCGTATCCGTACGATATGGTGCAGCTTCCTTACACGCTCGGTGATAATGGCGGGCCGGATCCAACCCTGGCCGATTTTGTCCAGCATTGGAATGAGCGATACGTGACGCCGCGGCTGATCATTGCGACGCATGAGCAGATGTTCCGGGAATTCGAGGATCGCTACGGCACGACTCTCCCCGTCGTGCAAGGTGACTTCACTCCTTATTGGGAGGACGGGGCGGTCTCTACCGCGTACGAAACTGCGCTCAACCGTGCGACGGCCGATCGCCTGATTCAAGGAGAGACGTTGTGGTCGATGCTGGCGCCAACCGCGTATCCGGCGTCGGAATACGAGGCCGCATGGCGCAACGTGGTCTTGTTCGACGAACACACGTGGGGAGCACACAACAGCACGGAAGAGCCGGACTTACCTTTTGTGAAACGACAGTGGGAGACGAAGCGTGAGTTTGCGCTGAATGCAGACAGGCAATCGCGCGAGGAATTGGAAAAAGTATTGCACGCTCCATCGAAAAAGGAACCGTCGCATACAGCAATCCAGGTCTACAACACAAACTCCTGGCCGCGGACGGACGTAGTCTTCCTCTCGCCGGAGGAGAGTTCGGCGGGAGATCGGGTGATTGGACCAAACGGCAAGCTGCTGCGGTCGCAACGCCTGTCCACAGGAGAACTGGCAGCGTTGGTCGATAACATCCCGCCGTTTTCGTCCGAGGAACTTGTAGTAACCCCTGGGAACGCCGGCAGAGGGGATTCCGCAAAGGTCATGGGGAATGCGCTGGACAATGATTTCCTTACACTGTCGATCAACCCGCAAACGGGGGCGATCGCGAGTCTGAAGAAGAATGGAGTTGAGTTGGTGGATGCAGCGCGCGGAGGGCTGGATGAGTATCTCTATGTGCCTGGCACCGATTCGCGAAAAGCGCACGGGATCTCGAACGTGCATGTGAGGGCGAAGGAACAGGGAGACCTGGTGGTCTCTCTTCTCGTGGAGGGCGATGCACCCGGCGCGAAGCACTATTCCAGCGAGATCCGACTCGTCGAAGGAATCGATCGCGTGGACGTGATCGCGGATATTGACAAACTCGCCGTGCGCCAAAAAGAGGGAGTACATATTGCCTTTCCGTTCTCCGTACCTGAAGGGCAGTTGCGGTACGATGTGGCCGATGGAGTGGTTCGTCCGGAGGCCGATCAGTTGGCCGGTGCTTGCAAGAACTTTTTCTCGGTGGAAAGTTGGGTGGATGTCTCGAACCGGGAGTACGGTGTAACGTGGGCAACAGCGAACGCGCCGCTGGTGGAACTCGGCGAGATCACCGCCGAACAGCCCTGGATGAAGTCGATCAAAACGTCATCTTCGATCTACTCCTACGTCATGAACAACTACTGGCATACAAATTACAAAGCTGATCAGGAAGGACCAGTCACATTTGCCTATTCTATTCGGCCGCACGCAGCGTTCGATGCAACGGAAGCCGTGAAATTCGGTACCGAGAGAAGACAGCCGCTAATCGTTAGCGTGTCGGGCTCGCCCGGGCCGTTACATCTTCCACTCATGGAGCTCTCTTCAACGAAAATTATTGTCTTTTCCGTTAAGCCAGTGGCGGCTGCGAACCGTTGGCTGGTTCATGTCTATAACCCCACCGCGGCAGATCAAATGGCGGGACTCCGATGGAAGGACGGCAAGCGCGTGTCCATCCGTCGGAGTGACGCAGCGGGAGGGTCTGGTAATTCCGTCCGTAATTTCGAGCTGGCTGCCTTTGATAGTGCGTATTTCTTAATATCCCAAGAGTGACTTCCGCGATACGCGCGCGATCGTGACAGTGCTGTGCCCCGGGAGATTCCAGCGAACCTTACGGCAGGCGAGTAGCAGCTTCAATTCGACTGCTGCGTGTGATCTCTACGTGTGCGTAACTGCTTAACTGATGAGGGTAAGCCCCTCGGAACCGGTCTGCAGGGACAGGTTCCAAACGACCTTCGGCGGCTGTGGTCAAAAGCCATGGTCGTGAGCACAGAAGGAAAAGGCCTGGCAAGACCGGGTCAGGTGAATGGCAAGAAGAGGACTGCAAGGGAACCACTATGGAAGTGTCGAAAGCAAAGAGACGATGTCAAAACCGCGGGGGGTTTGTTAATGCGGGACCAAGCTCCGACGAAACCTGTTTACGGGCGGAGCGGCATCCGGCATGAGAGGTGGCCTGAGCTTTGCCAAAGAGGCGGCTGATGAAGCCGATGCCGAAGGGCTCTTGCCTGCTCCCCATCCTAAGCTGTTACACCCTTCTCCAGGAGTTCCGAATGCTGCAAAATAGCACCATGCCTATACTCCCGCGTTCCGTCAGTATCTGCCTCGTGGTAAGCCTAGTCACGGCTGTCAGTCCGGTCTCCGCCCAAACTCCGCCCTCGATGCAACACACCGAGCGACGGGCCCCGCCTACGCGTGATCCCAACGCTCCCGGCTATGTCACAGCCAAGGAACTTCCCGACGGTTCTACGCCCCGCGCGAACCTGGACGGCAGTTTCATCATCGGCCCTACCCACGATGTTCCTTCCGAGATGTCCGCCCAGAACAGCCTCCCGAAGGGCAGAGTGATTGAATTCACCATGAGCTCGGCAGAGAGCAAAATCTATCCCGGCATTGCGCGCGACGCCAACACTTTCGGAACGGTGGATCCGGCTGACCCCGCGGAACTCGTGGTGACCACAAGCCATCCCGCTCCCTATACGCGAAGAGTGGCCGTCTATGTCCCGAGGCAGTACGTCTCCGGCAGCATCGCGCCGTTCATCGTCGGAGCCGACGGCCCCGACCCGCTGCTCTTTTCTGTTCTGGACACCTTGATTGCCCAACACAAGGTCCCGGCAATGATTGCAGTTTCCATCGGCAACGGAAGCGGGGACGCACAAGGCAGTGAACGTGGTCTTGAGTACGACACCATGTCCGGAGTCTACGCGGAGTTTGTGGAGAAGGAAGTGCTGCCTCGCGTCGAAGCTGAGGCTCGAGTTAAACTCACCAAGGATCCGGATGGCAGGGCAACCATGGGCGGCAGCTCCGGAGGCTCCTGCGCCTTGATCATGGCGTGGTACCATCCAGAGCTATATCATCGTGTCCTCACCTATTCCGGAACATTCGTCAACCAGCAGTGGCCTTCCAACCCGCGAATGCCGCACGGTGCCTGGGAGTTTCACGAGCATCTCATCCCCGAAAACCCCGCCAAGCCGCTGCGAATCTGGATGGAAGTTGGCGACCGCGATCTGCTGAATCCGAACGTAATGCGCGATAACATGCACGATTGGGTTCTCGCCAACGAGCGTATGGCCAAAGTGCTCGCGGCCAAGGGATACCACTACCAATTCGTATTTGCCCGCAACGCCGTCCACGTCGACCGTGCGGTGAGACAACAGACGCTTTCCGAAGCGCTGCAGTACATCTGGCAGGATTACACAGCTTTGACAGATAGTCACTGATCGGCTCCTCGCGAATCCGATGATTGGGGCCGACGTCTAAGTGTGATTTGCATGTACTGCAGACGGACCATGTCGTTGCCGCTGTCTCTGATCTGGCGTTAATCATCATGGCTGCACCAGACATGTCCTTCGCCCACGATGGGATCAAGCCCCACTGCATCAACGACAACTCCGGGCGGGGCTGCGTCGGGTTCTGCCGTATGACGGGAACGGGCTGGGTTGGTGCGATGTTGTAGCGGGGATTCCACTCGGGTTCGTCAGACGCCGTCTCGAGGTACTCCTCGACCATCTGCTTTCGCCGTGACAATCTGTAGCGTCCGCACATCAGGAGATTATAGATGGGCGTTCTAAGAACGATTCATGCCGGGGCGAACCAAATACGACGAGCCGACTGAAGCCGCCGCCGCCACTGCCTACAGGGAATCCTGTAGAGAGTCTGCCCTAGTGGAGAATGTACACTAGCCTGCTTTAAGCCGTATCCTCATCCTTTCAGAACTCAGAACTTTGGAGTTTGCCATGTCCACAAATTCTATTGCGACTCCCGACCGTCCGTCGGAAACCACCGATCATGACCGCTATCGAACCTTGTTCGATCTGGCTCCGGTCGCCGTCTACTCGTGTGACGCCGCTGGCGTGATCCGTGATTACAACAGCCGAGCAGCGGAATTGTGGGGCCGCAGACCTGAAATCGGAGACACCGACGAGCGGTTCTGTGGCTCGTTCAGGATGTATCGCCCGGACGGTAGTTATATGCCACATGATCTGTGTCCGATGGGCGACGTGCTCACTGGGAAGGTGCCGGGGGTTCATGATGGAGAAGTTCACATCGAACGTCCCGATGGATCATGGGTTGTCGTCATCGTGAACATCGCTCCGCTGAAGGATGACCGAGGAGAAGTCATTGGAGCAATTAACTGCTTTTACGATATCACTGAGCGAAAGAAGGCTGAAGAGACCCTGCGTCAAAGCATAGCCGACCGCCTAGAGGCCGAGAAAGCCTTGCGACAAGCGAACGCAGAACTTGAATCCGTGGTTCAAAAGCGTACTGCCTCACTCCGTCATCTCTCGGCCAAACTAATGCGTTCACAAGATGAGGAGCGGCGAAGGATCGCCCGTAATCTTCACGACAGTTTGGGTCAATATTTGACAAGCATCAAGTTGAACCTAGATTCGCTGAGTTCAGAGGCCGACAAAGACTTGTTGGCCGCCACGTTAAAGTCAGTGGAGCAGTGCCTCTCCGAAACTCGTACACTGTCGTCTCTGCTACATCCTCCGCTGTTGGACGAGGTAGGCTTCTCATCTGCGGCTCGCTGGTACACAGAGGAATTTGCGAAACGGAGCGGAATCAAAGCGGAGCTGGAGTTGCCTGATGAGGGAATCGAGCGGCTGCCGGAATTGGTACGAACCGCTTTGTTCCGCATTTTGCAAGAGAGCCTAACTAGCCAAGGGCTTCGCCCTTGATATCCCTCCGGGATATGGAGCCAGAAGATCAGGAGCCAGAAGCCAAGATCGTTCGCACATAAGCGTTGAGCAGCTTGCTGGTTTCTTCCAGGGTGCTCA
>JBAUXO010000236.1:0-17505 GCA_049584315.1 Candidatus Sulfotelmatobacter sp.
GAGTTAGCCTGCGCTCGCACCCCAGCCGAAATCGTTGTCGGCACTGTCGGAGTGATCAGGCGTTGGGCTGTGGAGCACCAGGTTAGATGTCACAGTTCGTGTCAAGTCAGGGGCAAGACCGTTCTTCGCAGTTTGGGGATGCGGGCCCTTGCAGAACCGCCGCTGCGCGCGGCGGACAGCCGAGAGGGGCTGTCCCCACCTGGACGTGGTGACTCGCGAGAGACCGCCAAATCGGCATAGGGGGACGGGTCGCCCCGTCTCCCCTGCCACACCACCGTACATGCGGGTCCGCATACGGCGGTTCGGCGGATTAAGCTAAGACCGCACGACCATGGGTGGAAGCCCGAGCGTGGCAAAGTAGGCATTCGGCAAAGCGATGTTGAGAGCGGGCGAGTTCGCAAGCCGCCACGGGCCGTGGGGACTCCCGGCAGTTTGTGCCGCGAGGTCGTTACCCACACCCCGTTTGCGAAGTTCGCGAAATCGCGTGCGTCCGCGCTTCCATTGCTTCCACACCACCGACCGAAGTCGACGGCGCAGCCACGATTCAAGGGTTTGCAACACCGAGGGCGTTTGACAATCGTCGAAGTATCCGAGCCATCCCCGCAGGTAGGTCGTGATCTGTTTGACCATCTGCGGCAGACTGATGCCACGGGTTCGACGTGTCTGTTCCCGAATCCTCTCCTTAAAACGAGCAATGGCCTTGGGGGCGATCCGCCTCCGGGGTTCTCGTTCGCTCGTGAAGCTAAATCCGAGAAACTTCCTTTGCCTCGGTTGAGCCACGGCGCTCTTCGCCTGATTCACCTTGAGCTTGAGTCGGTGCGTGATGAAGTGCGTGACACTTTCCATCACTCGCTGTCCCGCTCGTTCGCTGCCCACATACAGGTTACAGTCGTCGGCATAACGCACGAAACGATGACCACGCCGCTCTAACTCCCGGTCCAGTTCGTCCAGCACCAGGTTACTGAGCAACGGTGAAAGCGGACCGCCTTGAGGCGTGCCCTCATCCACCGCACTCACCAACCCATTCTCCATCACTCCGGCCTCCAGGAATGCTCGAATCAACTTGAGCATTCGCTTGTCGGCCACGCGCTCGGCCACCGCCGCTAACAGACGGTCGTGATTGACTCGATCGAAAAATTTTTCCAAGTCGAGATCCACCACCCAGCGGTATCCCTCGGCGATATACTGCTGCGCCTCGTGCACCGCTTGCTTCGCACTGCGCCCCGGTCGGAAACCGTGGCTATGTTCGGAGAACGTCGGGTCCCAGCGCTTCTGCAGAACCTGCAGCACCGCTTGTTGAACAAAGCGATCCAGCGCGCAAGGAATACCTAGCTTGCGCATTCCGCTGCCGTCCGGCTTCGGGATTTCCACCCGTCTTACCGGCTGCGGTTGATAGGTTCCGTTTCGTAGCTGTTCCCCGATTTCTAGCCCATGTTGCTTCAGGTACTCCGAGAGCTCGTCGACGGTCATCCCGTCTATTCCCGGACTCCCTTTATTGCCCTTGACTCGTTGTAACGCCTGCTTGCAGTTTTCCAGCTCGCAGACTTCTTCCATCAGTCGTTCGGTTCCAGCCAGGCTTTCGGTCCTGTGCTTCGCCATGCGCGTTTCGGTCCCTTTCGCGGCGGCCTTCGGAGCATCACTCCTACCTTCCACCGGAAAGGCCAGCACCCCTTGTTCGGGCCGGTTTTTCTGCCGCTGTCCGCTCATGAGTCGCACCGCTTACTTGCCCTTTCCTTTATTCCCCTTGCGGGGTACCGTTCGGGCCTTCGATCATCGTTCCCGGCTTGGCCTATCTGTGCTCCGCCTTTCGGCTTTGGAGTGCCTCAATAGCCTTGCCGACTGCATGATCTAATTTGCCCTCTGCTGACTTCTGCGCCACGGTCAGGATGAATCGCTTCACCCTCAGTCACGATTCCGTGACATGTCGCAGATCTCCCGAGGTAAGTTCGACCGCCTTCGACGCACAACCGCCGGATTTACCACCAGTGAGCTTGATGGATATGGGCTTCGCAATCACTTGCCCGCTCGCCCGCCACCGTAGGCCTCCTATCCGGTTCTTGTTCATTGGCTCGCGTCTTTGCTCCACGCTTCTTTCAGGCCCCGCCTCGCGACGAGTGTTATTTCACCTTTGCGCTTCGCTAACCCTTCACCTCCATCAGGTTGGGTAGAGGACTTGCACCTCCTAGCTGTCGAACATGCTCGGCACACGAATGAAAAGCCGGTCCGCTTCAGCGGACCGGCTTTTGTGATTTATTCAACTGGACTCAGAATGAAAGCTTGCCTCCCAGCTGCCAGAATCTGGGCTCGTGAGATGACGTCGCAAGGCCGAAATTTCCATCCGGAAGATTCATGTCGATTCCGCCAGCTGCGATGTCTGTAAAGCTGGTGAAGTCCACATAGTTTGCCCGGTTAAAGAGGTTGAAAATCTCAAACCGGAATTCAAAGTTGACTCCTTCTGCAATTCGATTGTCTTTGTAGAAGTTGACATTTGTCTCAATAAAATTCGGCCCGCGGAACTGCATCGCCTTCTCATTCCCCTCGCTGCCGAAAGTGGGAACGGCGAAGTCGCTCTTGGGAATTGCCCCGGTGAGCCACGCGCTGTTATTGGTTGACTGGTGATAACTAACCGCATCTGGGTAAGCGAGAGTATCCCCGTCCGCGTTGTAGTCGCCGCTACCGGCTTGGTACGCCACAGCGGGGTCGGAGACCGAACACCCGGTAACATTGCTCAGGGCACCTGATGCACAGACCGCCAGGAAGCTGTTTGTATTCGAGGGAGTCAGCGGGTAGCCGGACTGGTAGATGCTCGTACCGCTGATCCCCCACCCACCGGTGACATAGCCCAGCGCACCCCTTCCCCCATTCAGCCCTTTCACTGAATAGTTGAAGCTGAGAGAGAAGCGATTGGGTGCATCAAAGATCGATGGTCCGTAATACTGTTGAGGATTCAGTCCCGCAGAATTGGGATAGTCGAGCGCGTCGTCCTGGGAGCGGGAATGAGTAAAGGACGCATCCAAGTACCCACGGCCAGAGTGCCCTCTGACATCAAAGATGACAGCGTCGTAATTTCCATGCCGGTCGTTGTCGGCGTAGCTGATCTCGCCAAAGCTTTTGTTGAGCCGGGTCGCGCTGGGAATCACCCTAGTCGCGCTCGTATTCTCTTGGCTGATGAGGTCACCCGGAAATGAGTTGATGTCTACTCCATAAGAGACATTTCCGATCGAGTTGCCGTTGCCGACAATATTGTAAGAATGGGATCCGTTATAGGCCACGCTGGCTGCGAAATTGTTTCCCAGTCTGCGCTCCAAGGTCGCGGACCAGACATCCGACGTCGGAGATTTCAACAGCGGGTTGATGCCACCGATGGCAAAGCTTGCTCCGACAATTCCTCCTTGCGCGTTGAGCCCGCCGCCCTGTTGCGGTGTGAGGCCCGTCCCCGGCCCAAAAGTCGGGAAGGTAAATCCAAATGGGGGCTTGCTGCTGTTTCCGAGAACGAAGATAGGAGCCTGCGCGCTCGCCGTGCCTCCCGCAACGAATGTGGGCGCAACCTCTCCCGGGGGGCTGCCGCGAAATTCTTCCTGCACGTTGGCCTGGGTAAGCCAGTTGTTATAGATGCCCGCCCCGCCGCGCACCACCCAGTCTCCCCTTCCTGTGACATCCCAAGCGAAGCCGCCGCGTGGACTGAATAGGTTATTGACCGAATGCAGCAGGGCGTTGTGCGTAGCCTTGGCATAGCCGTTCGCTACTTGCTCCTGCTCGGTTGTCCCCGTGCCGAGGTAAAAGTTTCCAAAGACCGTCGACGCACTCTTGGACCATGGGTTGCCGCTATCGTCATAGCGCAGACCCAAGGTCACGGTCAGATTCTTCTTGGCTTTCCACGTGTCCTCCGCAAAAAGTCCAAAGGTCCTGGACGCTGCATCCCAGCTCCACAATTGCTCCTGACCAGTCTGCGGATTGTAGTAAATTCCGTTCTCGTTGGTGGGAGCGTCCTGCGCGAGCGTCAACAGACTGCTGAACGAAAACTTCGGCTGTGACCAGGGACCTTGGAAGGGCTCGACATCGTCGCCGTACCAGCCTTCATAACCGAACTTCAGGGTGTGTGCACCCTTCACGTGCGTGAGAACATCTCGCCAATGATAGTTGTGCTGAATGAAGTCGCCCTGAGCAAAACCCACACCGAATGCCTGGTTCGAATCCACGTTGATACCGTTTACCGTGACGGAGGGAACGAAGTAGCTCGACGGCGTGGCCCCGCTGCCTTGGACGCCCTCCACCCGGCTCTGACCGATGGTGAATTCATTCAACATGGTGGGCGAAAAGGTGTGCGTCCATCCCGCCTGCCCCGCGACTTGCCAGGTATTGTTCAGCGCCGAGAATTGCGGCATGGCGGAAGGCGCGCCGGTGAGGAGCAGAGTGCGGAAAATGCTGGCGTAGATGCGATCGTTCTTGAAATCCTTGTCGATGCGGCCAAAATACTGCGTACCGTTGCGGATCGACGTCGCGCCAAATGAGCCGGTATCGACCATGGGCAGTGAGCATGGGATGTTATCGGCCACCGGGGTGCCGCAAACTCCGGCACCAAGAACAGCGCTCGCGGTTTGGGAAACGCTAACCCCGGTTACACCCACAGGCTGATAGGTGGTCAGCAGACCAGTTCCCACCGTCGTCGCGAGCGCGGGAGTAGTTTGCGCAAACTGGATAAACTGAGGCGCTGCGAAGTTCACCGAACTGCCGGTGCCTGCCGAAGAACGCAGAGGCTCCACGGCAAAATAAAAATAGAAGCCGTGGTGCGGAATCACCGGGCCACCTATCGCAAAATCGAAGTTGTTGGAATGGAACGGCAGATAGGGGAAGCCGACGAAGTGCTGGCTAGCGAACATCTTCTCGTAGTTGAAATAATCCGACGCGGAACCATGGAAGCGATCGGAGCCAGACTTCGTGGTAAACATCGTTTGCAGTCCAGCAGCGCGACTGTACTCGCTCGTAAAGGTATTGACCTGAATACTGGTTTCACGAATGGCTTCAGGTTGGGGGGTAAGGTTCAGAACGCCCTGGCGAATTCCGCTGGTCACGTCGAGCCCGTCCACCACGTACTGATTATTGTTCCCGCCCTGGCCATTGGCGCTAACGTCGACCTGCTCTTCGGTAGAAAAATTGTCCACACCCGAGGCAGGACTTCCCGCCGCTTCCGTTCCCAAGCCGGTAGCTCCTGGCGCCATCGTCACCAGCGTGACCAGGTTTCGGCCAACGATGGGTAACTGCGCGACCGCCTGATTCTCGAGGGTCAGTTGCGTTCGGCTATCGACGGTATCGACCACGGGGGCCTCAGTCGTGACGCTGACCGCCTCAGAAATCGAGCCCACCTTGAGCGTTACCGGCACGCTCAAGGTTTGTTCGGTCAACAGCGTTATGTCGACCTCAGACTTGGCGAAGCCGGAGGCTTCCACCGTGACTTTGTAGGAGCCCGGAGCGAGGCTGAGGAAACGGAAATTGCCAGACTCGTCCGAAGTGGCAGTCTCGACCGCATTCGTGGCCACGCTGAGCAACCGGACTGCGGCCTTGGCTATGCCCGCCCCGGAGGTGTCTTGGACCGTGCCCTGCACGCTACTGGTGAACTGGGCGAAAGCGCTTACCGCAAGAAACAGAAGCAAAACAGCCAAGCAAATCGCACGACGGCTTCCCGGCATGGTTCCTCCCAAGCTGGCGCCTCATCCCCGAGAGCGCTTCGAGAAAACGTTTACTAACGATGCTAATGTATACATACTAGACAGTTCCGCTGTCAAGAAAATTTTCGTCGCTCAGGAATGTGTGCCCGGAATTGTACCCCTACATCACGACCGCGACTCCCATCCGGGGCCGCCATCCTGACCAGCGCGTGAAAAATGAAGCCACGGAAACGCGCCAGGCTAGCTCGGCGCCCAACCTTTGTTGGGGGAGATGCCTAGTCCCTCGCGCAAAGTAATCAAACGGTTCGCTGCGAGGTTTTTGTAATGTTCTTTTAAGCCGTTAGGCCAGTAAACCTCGATATCAACCGTGCTCGTGCCGCCTAGCCCGAAGTGCAAGCGGGAATCGTTCGACGAGTAGAAACTGGATTGGCTAAGCACCGCCTGAGCCTGGACCTTGCCGCCGTAGCGCACCAATACTCGCGCTCCGATGGCGCTGCGGTTCGATTTGACTCCCTCCAGTTTCACCTTAATCCAATTCTGTTTTTGCTTGAGGTCATTTCGCAATAGAGAAGGGGGTTCATTCAGATTGACGACGAGGATGTCGACGTCCCCATCGTTGTCGAAATCTCCGAACGCACAACCGCGGCTGCAGTGAGCCTCGGTCACGCCCGGGCCGGCCTCTGCGCCCAATTCTTCAAACGTGCGGTTGCCCAGATTTCGAAACACGGCGCGCGGAGTTTTGTTGGCATACTGCGGCAATTTGCGCTCGACCTCCGGATATACATTGCCTGTGACCATGAACAGATCCGGGTACCCATCGTTGTCCAAATCGACGATGCCCGCGCCCCAGCAGATGTACCGGGTGTCGACCGCGAGACGCGAGGATCGGGTCATGTCGTCGAAATTACCCTTTCCGTCATTGTGGTAGAGGCCGTTGGCATCTTCGGCAAAGTGAGTCTTGAATAGATCTAAATGGCCGTCCAGATCGTAATCGCCCACCCCTACGCCCATTCCCGCCTGCTCCATGCCGTCGTCGCTGAGCGCCACCCCGCGCATCACACCTTCTTCGCGGAACGTCCCATCATGGTTGTTCATGAAAAGGAAGCTCGGGGTGGAATCACATGCCACAAAGATATCTGTCCAGCCGTCTTCGTCGAGATCGGCAGCGACGACCGTCATTCCGTAGGACCCGGTTGCGCCCGCAATCCCCGCCTTCTGGCTCACGTCGGTGAAAGTCCCGTCGCCGTTGTTACGGTATAAAGAGTGTCTTCCGGTGGGCAATCCGCGTGGTCCACACTCAACCGGGACGCCTTTCCAATTGCAGTTTACGTTCTCGCCCGGCACCGGCGCGTGCTCGAAGGAGAAGCGTACGTAGTTCGAAACGAAGAGATCCAGGTGACCATCCCGATCGTAATCAAGAAAACTGCAACCCGCTCCCCACCGGGGTTGATCGTTCCACAGCCCGGCCGCTTTGGTGACATCGCTAAACGTTCCATCACCGTTGTTGCGATACAGGCGGTTTTGCCCGAAGTAGGTGCAAAAGATATCCTCACACCCGTCGTTGTTGTAGTCCCCGATCGAAACCCCGGAGGCCCAGCCTACGGAATTCAGGCCGGCCTTCTCGGTCACATCCGTAAAGGTGCCGTCCCGGTTGTTCCGGTAAAGGCGGTTCGTCGCCCCCGGCGGATCTCCGGTTAAGCGCGTACCGGAGAGAAGAAAAATATCCATCCATCCATCGTTGTCGTAATCGATGAAGGCACATCCGCAACCGACCGCCTCGAGAATATACTTCTTAGTTTCCACTCCGCCGTAGACCACCGGAGCCTGCAACCCGGCGGAAGACGCTACGTCCACGAAGTGAGCATAAAAGGGCCGTCCGGAGGGCGCCGCTCGAGCAACCGGCTGGACTGTGTGAGCGGCAACTCCTTGTGCCAAAAGTTGCGGAGTGGCCGCAAAGGCTGCGGAACCGAGGGAGAGTCGCAGAAACGCGCGGCGGCTAAAAGTCAAGGCTGCGGCTTCTCCATGGGTAGGGATTTTTCTTCCACGAGCTTGTAGCGATTGCGTTCGGACTCTTCCTTGGTCCCTTCCATCCTGAGGATGGCCAATCGCTTGAGCAGGTCGGGAATAGCTTCCGTTTGTCCGCTCTTGCGCAGCGCTTGGATCAAGTGATAAAGCGCAGTCTGGTCCTTGGGATCGCTGTTCAAAGCCTTACGGCTCTGGTCCACCGCCGCTGCGTTCTCTCCCGCCTGCAGGTAAAGTTTCGCCAGAACGTCGCGAGCAGCGGCGAATGAGGGACGAAGCGCAATGGCTTTTTCAGCGGACTTTACGGCTCCGTGAAATTCCGCGCTGCCCGGGTCGGGACCGCGCTCGGTCAGAATCTGCGCCTGCAGATAAAGAAGAAATGGGTCGTTGGGTTTCCTGGCCAACTTAGCTCGCACGGTCGAAAGTGCACGTTCCGGTTCATTCTGTTGCACAGCGGCAAGACCCTCCGCCGCCGCGCCGACAGACTGCCCGGGATTAAGGGCGTCAGCCGCTGCGAAATCATCCTCTGCTCTCTCATATTGCGCCAGTTGTACGTACAGCACCCCGCGAGCCACGTAAAGAGGCGCCGCTTTAGGCTCGGCTATCAGTCCGGCGTTAATCATGTCCACACCGACTTGAAACGATTGATGGTCAAGAGAAATATTGGCGAAGTCGACGTAGAGGTTAACGTTATGCGGATCCGACAGAATTGCCTGACGAAGAAGGCGCACTGCCTCCGGAGTATTTCCATCGGCCTCGTAGGCGGAAGCCGCCAGAGCGAGGACATCGGCGTCAGCAGTGTTTTGTTGCAATACCGGCTGCAGGGTCGCGATGGCGTCTTTGGGACTCTGCGCCACCATCTGGGCGGATGCCAGGCGATAGCGAGCATAGCTATCCGCGTTAGGCTGGGCCAGCGCACGAACGAATACCGCAATTGCTTTCTTGGTCTCTTTCAGTCTCATCAAGCAATCGCCGTACGCCTGAATGGCTTCCGGCTGGGAGTCCACCACGGAACCGCCTTGCTCAAAGTGTGGGACTGCGGCGGCGCAGTCTCCGCGCCGGTAATTCAGTACAGCCAGCATGGCATGGCTGGTCGGGTCCGCGGGATGCAGTTTCAATATCTGTTCTAACAACGGAGCCGCTCGATTGCCACCATTGTCGTACTCAATCTGCGCCGCTCCTTCCAACGCCGGCAAGTAAAGCGGCGAAATACTCAGCGCGTTCCGGAACGCATCTAGCGCTTGCTTTTTTCCCCCCTTTCCGGAGAGGGCGATGCCCCGCAGTACCCAAAGTTGCGGATTCTTGGGTTCCTGCTCCAGATCTGGCTGCAGAAGTTGCAGTGCCTTGTCAAATTGCCCCGCTCGCAACGCAGAAGTAACGGGCTCGACTCGAGCCGTTGTGGTCTGCGCCATGATAAAAGAGCCGGTCACAACCCAGGCGGCAAGAACACCAAACCTCGGAATGGGATAGATTGCCATTAACTATTTTGGCCGCGTTCTTCGATGGGGAAAGTTCTGGCGCGACATCTCTCCTGTAGTCCACACCGAATTCATTGTCTCTTCTGGCGGTTCAGGGAGCTTTTCGGCTCTCCCAGGCAGCGAATTTCGCCCCACTGCCCATCGTAGCAAAGGATTACTCAAAGGAGAGGAAATCGTTTGCTCAACCTCGCAAGGGAAATGCCCCCCGGGAGTCGATGCCTGACTATGATCTTGAAGGCGCAGGTGTTGGTGACAACAACATCTCCCGAATCACGTTTCGGTGTGTCGGCGCACGGCATCGCGGATTCAGTGCGAATGACTTGGACTTGTGCCCGACTAATAACAACGGACAGGCACGATACGAACGAAAGGAGGAAGTTTCGGGCCGTATTCCGTAGCAGAACTGAAGCGCTACGGCGACTCAGTCTGGTTGACTTCATGATCAGGCCTCCCGCGCGCTGGAAGAAAAAAGCTTTGGGAACCTCGAATCCGCTCGAACCTTATGGGGCCGATGGCTGTAACCCTCCCGCCAGCGCGGTTGGCTTGGTGAACACGGCATCATCGATCGGAAAGTTCTGCTGGATCGCTGTCAACTGCAGGGTTGAAATTCCAGCAGCCTGAGCAGCCGTTCTGCGAAATGGAACTTCCACACCTTCGACATTGCGGTAGTCGCCATAGTCTATTTGCGTGGGCACCAGGCCGAGGGGCGAATCAGCGTAGCGGAGCTGCCGCACTAGCAGCCCTGATTGCTCGTCGAAATAAAGCTTCACTGGCGGCCGCCCTTCCCGTGTGCCGGAAACAACGTATGCTTCCCGATCGCCGATCTTTTCTGGATACTCTACGCGTACTTCCGCAAAGAGCCGCTTGATATGAAGCGGGAATTGCAGGTCTGCGCCGATCTGAGCCGCATCAATGTCCGCAGTCTGCATCTCCCGCACAGGGCGGCCCGGCGTACTGGACCAACCCTCGCTGGCGTTGAATACGGAGACGCTGTCTCCCGTCGGCATGTGCCGGACCAAAGCTTGCTTGTCCGGATCCTCCTCGAAAATCTCGACGCTGACCGATTGTCCCTCGGCAATAAAACTGCCCTGTTCCCTTCGGCTGTTTATGTGTCCGATCGCAGCTTCTCCGCCGAGTGCTTGAATGTAATGGTCGATGAGTTGGTCTGCAGTAGGCAGATCTGCGGTAAGCCTCTCCGCTTCCAGCGCCGCGCCCGCCGGCGGCTTCCGTGGTTCCTCGCCGCCGACCATTGGTACGGCTTCCGGTTTGGCCATACCTCTATGACAGGAGTAGCAAGTCACTTCCCGCAGCCCTGTGAAACTCTCTTTGTCGATGGCAAAGACCATTCGCATCATTTCCCGCGCGATCTGTTTAGGCTTCTTGTCGTCTTGATCGAAATGATCTGGCACGTGACAGTAGCTGCATTCCACGCCGAGCGATGCGTTGATGAATCGCATAGCCGGGACTAATTTGTCGGCAGGAATACCTTTTAGGACTTGGACGTTCTTGAAAACTGATTCTGCACTCTTGTCAGCGCTACTATTCGAGCCTTCCTCCGCTTTTTCGTTTGGAGCGGAATTCTTAGCCATAGCGGCGCTAAGCCTGCCGGAGATCTCCTCAGCCTTGGTCACATTTCCCTCTTTCTTGTAGAGTTCGATCAGCGGGAAGTCCGCCGACAAATGCAATGGGTCGAGCACCACGGCACGCTCCAAATGAGCGACGGCTCGGTTAATGTCTCCAGCTTGCAAGTAGGCAGATGCCGCATTGGTCTCGTCAGTAGCTGAGTTTGGGTTCAGTTGCAAGGCGCGCTCGAAGGCGAGTTCCGCCTCTGGGGTTTGCTTCGCCAAAAGCAGCGCGCTTCCTATGGAAGTGAAAAATTCGTCGTCGTTGGAGAATCGAGTTTGGACGTCAGCCAGCATGCGATAGCCACGGATGACGAATGGCGGCGAACCGCGTTGCATTCCAGCATTGATATAGGCAATGCCTAGATTCCGTTCTTGCAGCTCACGTGCCGGCTCGCGCCACGCAGCAATGTCGCTATCTTCCGGGAGCGGTGATTCGGGATCGGGATGGCGCTGGATCCGGTGGTCGGTGAAGGCGGTGTGTCCGCCATCCTTGGCATCCCGCCGAGGCATGTGGCAGCCGATGCAGTTGCTTTCCTTGTCAGGATGCGAAGCGGGGAGTCTTCCGGTGTGACAGGAAAGACATTTTGACCGGTAAAACTGGACCGGCTCAAGCGGCTTATTGTGCGGATTATGGCAGGTCCCGCACCACAGCCTGCGATTACTGCTGCGGGCGCACGTACTCCTCGCGAGCTGCTCCACGTGGCTGATAACCTTGAATTTAGCAGTATCCGCGCCCGGAGGCGACACATTCACGTAAGTGGTGAAAACGGCTTCCAATGGCTGCCCGGGCCGATAGTCACTAAATTTCTTGCCCGGATTGAGCACTCTGCCTACGCCTAGCAGATGGCACTGTTCGCAGATGCTATCGCGAGCCGCAGGTTCAAGCTTCGCGGGATTGACAATCGTGCCCGCCCTGGGATCGCCAAGGTGCTTTTCAGCTGATCCATGACAGCGCTCACAGGTAATCGCCTCCGCGGAGAACGCTGGCGAGCGATACCCGTTTGAGGTTCCGGAGATGTGCAATGCGGTTCCCGCATGACAAAAGAGACAGCCTTCGCTGACGGGCCGGGTGAAATCCGGATTTGGCAGGTTTTCGTAGCCCGGCGCCAAATCGTAGGCACCGCGGCTCTTGTAGTATGCGACGGGAGATTGAAACAGATGCCCGCCGAGGTCCAGTAGATAGCCAGAGGCGTGATTGCCGGAGCCGATTACGTAATCGATGCGATAGTTGGTTTCATCTCCAGCGCTCTGCAAACTCTGCCAATAGCCACTGGAGGACGAATGCATCGTGATCTTAGCATCGGCGGTATCTACCGTGCCATCCGCTTCCCTACCGGCGCGGCGCAGAGAGTGCGCCATCGCGGAGCGCGCATATCCCTCCACTTCAGCCGCATGGCAAAACTGACAGCGACTGGCACCCGAGGGCTCCCTTATTGCTTCCGGCGTTGCAGCCTGAACCTCCGAGGGCGCCACACCGTGGTTACTCGATTGGCCGTGTCCGGAGAATCCGATTCCCAAGACCGCGAGGAGCACACTGCCGAATCTTTGAGCCACAGGTTTCGAGTACATGACGGAGGTCGATTTAGAATCTCCCGGCAGACAACATTTCACCTGGTCGGTTTCTGGTCCCGCTCTCTGAGCAGAGAAAAAAGAAATCGAATGTTATCTCGAACGATGTGTCACGACCTCAGCCTCTCTTGCCCTCATCGAAGTACGATAGATTCGACCAGGGGACATCGTAGTAAAGGATTACCGGACCGACCGTGGTTCTCACGTCTGCAGTCCTTTTTCCGCGCCGAACGATCACCACCGAATAGCGATCCGCTTTCCCTTTCACGAGCACGGGATCGTTGACGTTGGGAACGTACTTCCTAGCCTTTGCCATCGCGTATAGTTTGCCATATGCCCAACCAGATTGATACATCTGCCTAGATCCCAGTGTTTACGATGCAATCGCGCTCCTCCGCGGTTCGGTGATGCATCAGGAATCGGTCGGCCACCGTAATTCCTATTGAATGGACAAGGTGCTCTAATTATGATTCATGTCATTCCCAGAGGCGACACAAGGTGCGGCTTTCAGGATGAGGAATCAAATCCCTCCAACTGAGCAATCGTTTTCTACCTTCCTGAATTCCGCTCTTTCGCATTCCGCAAGGGAAATAAAGCTTAGACGACGAAGCACCCCGAATCATTTGTGAAATTCTCACCGCAAGCCTGTTGGGGCGGTTCCAAGGCCCCAAAGCGAAATGCCGACTGAAGTGTCTAAGCGGAGCTTTCAAGACTGGAATATGAGCACTTAGCAGTGCGTTCGTTGTGACGGGAATCACGGTATTGGACTGCACCGCCGAAATCTGGATACCGTGCTCCTGCAAGAAACAACGTAAACGAACATTTTCTTCACGCAAGCGCTGCCTCTCAGCCAGAGCAGACTACAGTTCCAGAAGCCTGGGACTAGATTCGTTCCCGTGAAAGCCATTGTCGCCGTCTACAATCTGGGGCTCGATCGGGAATCGATTGAAAACCATCAATGATGACTTGCTACTGCGGGCTGACCGCGAAGCCCAAGATGGAGCAAAGATCGTCTTCTGGGCCGAGGGCAACGCCTTAGTCCTCAAGCAAGACGAAGCGGTACTTCTTGCTGAGGGCTCGGAGTTGGCAGCGAAAGATCACATCTACCTGGCCGCGGCCATTTGCGAATTTCAGTAAAGTCTTCGCACGTGGCTTCGTTCGCAAGAAGGCGATTCATGGATTGGCTGTTTGGCTCGGTTCCTACTGGGCGTTTGGAGAGAAGAGCGATCCGTACAGTCTTTGAGGAAGGTGGAAAGCACGAAAAGCGAAGTCCGCCGATCAGGATCACCCTGCAATGGTTGCCAAATATAAATACACCGCGTTGCGAACAGGTCTAGAGACAAGCATAGCCTGGACCCGCAGGAGTTTCTTCGCATCCACCCCTCACGGATTGTGCGTCTTGAACTGGTCGAGGAAATCCATAGCATCGACGATCGAGAGTACTTGGCGGGACTCTCGGACGGCAGCGAACTCCGCTCCGGCCGAACCTATGCATGCCCCTTAGGGAATTGGCCGGCATCTGGGAAACCCTGATGAGGCGTTGTCCAAGTTTGAAACATTCTTCCAGCCGCGTTCACGCCGGTTCTCGCTAAGCACTCAAAGTCGTTCTCGCTAATCGACCACATTTCGGTTGGCGTTGACCGTATGCAGAGGAACTTTGAACCGATGCGGCAGGTGGAGACCTGCAGGGAGGCGTTGGAGCTGACCCTCATTTCGCCGGTGGAGCGGGGCCAACCATGCGGATGGTGACCGGCCCGTCTTTGTCGTCGACGATCTTGTAATCACTGGGAACCGTGAACAATGACGGATCCGGCTCGGAAGTGTTGACGTTGGTGAATTGTGTCTCCAATTCTCCGGCCCAAGGATCGTCGTGCTTGGTCATTACCGTCGCTTTCAGATCGGGGGAGAAGAAGCGCTCAGAGGTGACGACAATCGGCTTGTCGTTTCCCATCTTTCCGCTGGGAATGGTCGTGGTTATGCGCGTGCCGGTGGCATGGATCCCATTGATCGTCTGATCGCCAAGATTTTCGGTAGTGGGAGCGGGTTCATTGGAGTCCTGCCCTGCTTTTCTGAACAAGATATTGTTGGAAAACGCCTGCCCTGCGGTGCCGCCTGCGCTCCGCATAATGAACACTTCTCCGCCTTTTGGCAGACCTCTGTCAGGAGCGCTCCCGGGCGGCGGAAGAGCCACCTTATGGGCAACCTTATTTTCGCTGTCGAGCATGTAGCGCACACCTGCGACCGGATCGAGAATCGTGATCAACTTGGGAGCCGAAGCCTGCGGACCGGCTCCCAGAAGGTTTAGGCTGGTTTCGTGGCGAGTGCGGCCTTCGCTATCACGGCAGATATTTGAACTCTCGGCGGTGTGAATGCGGTTGCCGTCGGCGAAGGACTGTGTGTGCTCGGTGGTAACGACGGCGCAGAACGGCGCGCCTTTGACGGGAGTAACGTCCATGTTGTCTTCCAGGTGCATGCCGAGCATAGCGGCTTTAGGGGGAGTCATCGTAGCAGATACCGCGACTGCGCCGGATTCCTGAGGTCCCTGCGCGACCACAGTTGCGCTCAGCGCGAGGCTTGCGATTGAGACGAAAACGTTAAGCTTCAGGCACTTCATAGGGTTTCTTTTCCTCCTGCAAACAGAAAATTTTCACTGCACGACGCGAATGCCGCGAGCGATCCCGTCTGAGCCAACGAGTACGTCCGCATAAATCGCGCCGTCGGGTGACCCTGCAGCCGGCTGGAATGCAGCCGCCGAAGCTGGCAATTGCACGCGGATCAGTTGCATGGCTCCTCCGCAACTGAGGGCGTCACAGTACATCAAGCTGCGAAAATCTCCGGAAGCTGGACTTTTCGCGGTCGCCACTTGAGGAGCTCGTCGGGGTTGTCGAGGGGAACGTAGTCGCGCTTTCGGCGAGGAAGCAGCGTTGGTCCAAGCAACTCTGTTCGCGCTTTTCTCGGAAGTACCTGGCTGCGCGATTGGCGGCTGCGCCGACTCTATCTTTAAGTTCGAAGTCTCCAGTCTCCGCGCGGAATGAAGAAGAAGAACAGCCGCTAGAGCCAGAGCTGCCGTGGCTGCCGCGGTCCAGCAGACTACCCTGAATCTGCGGGTCCTCGGCCGCACAAGTAGCAGATCGCCAGCGATCCGTCGCCGGTAATTCGCGAGAACAGCGGCCTCGAGCGCCGCAGAAGGCTCTGGGGCTGACTCGCGAACGAGACCCAGCCCGGCTCCGAGTGCATGGCGCGCTTCGACCAAGCGGGCACACTCGGTACAGTGGGCAAGATGCTCGGCCTCGCGTGGGAACTTGGGATCCATGCGCAAGGGATCCTCAAAATACAGGCGAAGTTCGTGGCAGGTCATATGAGGCATCCTTGGGGGCCAGCTGCTCCAATCTCCGGTTGCGGGCTGCGGAGCGGCCTTAATTTTTCGGCTAAAAGAGCATGCCCTCGACTCAGGCGAGACCGGATTGTTCCTATCGCGCAACGCATGCGGGAAGCGGCTTCGGCATACGAAAACTCACACAGATCGCAGAGCACGACAACCTGACGATAGTGATCGGGGAGCGAGGCCACCGCAGCCTGCACGCGCCCGGCGAGTTCCGTGCGGATCACGTGCGCGGGCAGCGCATCCGATTCGGAAATGAGTTTGCCAGACAATGTCGCGAGGGCGGTACCTTCTGGGAGCGCCTCGTAGGGCCGCTCGCGACGCTCGATTCTCCGCACAAAATTGCGGGCGATGCCAAAGGCGAAGGCGGCGAGATCGCCGCGATCCTGCCGGTAGTTGTGCGATTCTTTCAAGAGAGTGATGAAAACCTCCTGCGTGACTTCCTCTGCGTTCACCTTCGAGCTCGTCATATAGAACGCATAGCGAAAAATCCCGGCCTTCAGCCTTCCATACAGTAGCAAGAACGCTTGTTCTTCTCCAGCTACCGCGAGTCGCAATAGTTCAGCGTCGGAGCGGGTCGAGAGCTCGTGGGGGATTTCCATGTCTCTTCAGGTTCGATGCAGTGACCTTCATATTGTCTTCGTTGCGAACCGGAGAATAGTTCCAGAAAGTTTGGGACCTTCTACATTGCCGGTCCCCATCTCTTGTATCTGCTGTACGCCCCAAGTTATCGACGCGCTCGAAGCGTCGGAGCCAGGCCTTCTCCCTCATCCCATCTGGTTACAACAGTTGACTTCCGGGCTGCTCGTCATTCACGCCCGATCAACGGTGCTCCAAACAGCGATTCCGCACAAATGGGAGGTTGGCAGGCACGGTCCGGTTAGCACGTTTGTGCGGCAGCACTGAAAAGAGAGTGCGTTGGACTCGTGTTACAAATTTTCGCTCAACCTCGGGTTAAGATGTGCAGACGAGCGCGTCCGCTTCAATCGCTCGAACGAAAAAGTGCTCGCTTATGTATGCGAACCAAAGAAGCTGGGGTCATTATGGTTGCGCGCCTTTTCTTTGCGGTTGTGGCTTTGAGCGTTTGCTCTGCCGGCTACTCCAACAGCGGACCATTGGCATCTCTGTCGTTTCCAGACGCATCGACAGATCTGGACTGCGAACTGGAGGTCGATACGACCCCTCCGGGAATTGTTCCCTCGTCTCAATGTACGGTTCGCCTCCGCCACCATCATAGATGGGTTCGCTCGTTTGTTTACCAGGTTCAGAACCCAGGGTTTTCCAAATGGCCAGCCAAATGGTATCAGCAGATCCTCGACGCTCGAGCACGCAACTTCCTGGACATCGTTTTCTTTTGCCGCTTCGGTCACCATTGAAGTAACAAACAGCAGTGCTTTCACTTCGGCTCGCATTCTCCCGTGCCATGCGCAGATTATTCCGATCGTCAAAGGCAATTCGGTTTTCTTACGCTGGACCGGCCTGGGCAATTCGCAGTTGATTTTTGTACTACCGGAGCCACTTGCACCGAGGACAACGATACAAATCTTTCTTGCGGCTGCACGAGTCTAAACAACTGAACACAGGGCGCGGGTTAAATTTCCAGATCAGCAGCCTTTGACATATTCCGTTGAAATCCCTAGCCCGCATTATTCATATATTTGAAGACAACAAAAGCCTCCTCTGTTACAAACATGTTGTCGAGACAATGTTTGCGGCAACAAAAGAGGCTTCTGAATGTCTGAAGATAGCACAACACAGTGTTT
>JBAUXO010000237.1:0-27432 GCA_049584315.1 Candidatus Sulfotelmatobacter sp.
CTTTGTGAACGTCCATTCCGATATATTTGATGTTCATTGAGGGTGCTCCTCTCGGTAGAGTTTTGCATCACACTCAAAACCTACCTCAAAGGGGCGCCCTTTTATAATGCGTAAGGTAAGGTTTGCCCACAACTCACCCAATCATCATCAATCAGCTGAGTAGATTGACGGGATTGGGACCTTCAGGCCACGCGAATGGCGATGCCTGATGAATTGGGAATATACTCTGGGGCCATTACGGTTCTGGAGGTCACATGCGTCGCTCGTTTGTATTCTCGATCTTAGTCTTTGTCGTTCTTGCGTTTATTCGGCTGCTCTACAGCTCGCTTGCATTCGCACAATCCGTTTCGCCGATCCCGCCCGACGCACAAGCCGCCATGGGAGAACTGCAGAAGGAACCCTTTCGCGCTCACATGGCATTTCTCGCCGACGACTTGCTTGAAGGGCGAGGCACAGGCGCGCGCGGTCATGAAATCGCAGCGCGCTACGTCGCTGCACAGTTTGAGGCCATCGGCCTGAAGCCCGCCGGCCAGGACGGAGCTTACTTCCAGCGCGTGCCTTTTCGCCAGCTCACGGTCGAACCAGAAAAGTGCGCCGTCAGCATCACAGAGAACGGATCGACTACTCAACTCAAATGGGGCGACGACTTTCTCATGCGTGGCAACGAGGTCTATCCGGATTCCTCGATCGAAGCCCCGGTGGTTTTCGTCGGCTATAGTGTAAGGACGCCTGATGGCAGTTACGATGACTATGCCGGAGTGGATGTCAAGGGCAAGATCGTCGCCATGTTTGGCGGAGCGCCGCCCTCGCTCCCCTCGGAATTGCAAGCTCACTTGAGCGCTCTGCGCGAGAAGTTGCGCAACGCCCGCGATCACGGAGCAATTGGTGTCATTGCGCTCCGAAAGCTAAAGGATGACAAGGGTCTGCCCTGGCCGCGGGTCGTTATTGGCGCTGGTTTCCCGTCGATGCGTTGGCTCAGTCCCGACGGTGTTCCCGGCGATGCCTATCCCGAGCTTCGCGCGAGAGCTGGTCTTTCCGTAGCCGCTTCAGAAAAACTCTTTCAAGACGCTTCAAAATCATGGGCAGATGTGCTGCGCGACGCGGAAGCATCCAAGCCGCAGTCGTTCGCCTTGCCGGTCACGGCAAAGCTGCACGAAGTCAGCCGTCACGAAGCGATCTCCAGCCCAAACGTGATTGCCGTGCTCCCGGGATCCGATCCTAAGCTCAGCCGGGAATACGTTGTCGATAGTGCGCATGTCGATCACCTGGGAATCGGAAAGCCCATCAATGGCGATTCCATCTACAACGGGGCTGCCGACGACGCTTCCGGCACGGCCGCGTTGTTGGTCATCGCCAAAGCCTTCAAGTCAATGGCTCAGCCCCCGGCTCGATCCATCATGTTCTTAGGTGCGACTGCAGAAGAGAAGGGACTGCTTGGCTCCGATTATTTCGCGCACTTCCCTACCGTGCCGATCGGGAGCATCGTTGCTGATATCAACATGGATGGCGCGAGCGTGTTTTACACCTTTAACGACATCATCGCGCTAGGCGCTCCCGATAGCTCTCTTGACGCCGTGGTCGCGCGCAGCGCGGCGCGCCTAGGATTCAAAGTGACTCCCGATCCCGAGCCGGATCAGCACTATTTTGTTCGCGCCGATCAATATTCGTTTGTGCGGCAGGGCGTGCCTTCGGTTTTCATCTCCGAGGGGGAAGAAGCTAAAGATCCTGCGGTAGACGGGAAGAAGTTTACGGAGCAATGGATCGCGACCCGCTACCACGCTCCGTCGGACGATATGAATCAGCCACTGAACTTCGACGCCGCAGTGCAATTCATGCAAATCGATTTCCTGGTGGGATATGACATCGCGCAGGACCCGCAGCGGCCGAAGTGGAAGGCGGGGGATTTCTTCGGCGAGAATTTTGGGTCCAAAAATTAAACGATTTCAGCTGGACAAAACACTGGCCACCGGAGTACGCGTCGCCGTTTCTCCACCATTCGAAGGCTACTCGAGAGCATTTCGCCCCAACTCTCGGATTACCGGCAACTCCGACGTGACGCGATTAGCTAAGGAGCCCAAGGCCAGGCCGGGCGCCTGCCAGCTTCGCAAAAAGATGGCCTCACCTGCTCTTCGTTGTACACTTTGAAGCTGTTTTGAAGCTGTATTGACCTGAAAAACCAGCCCCAGATAGAGCATACGAGCTTATTCTTGGTATTCACATGCACACAACCATTTTCGCCACATTTTTGGAGATCTCTCGGACGGCGGTTTCGATGTGCAGCGCCGGCATCCTACTTTTCGTTGTTGCGCTGTGGGCTGCGAAGACCGATCTCCTGCGGGCCGGCGGTCTGGACAAGATCGTAGTCCTGCGCAATTTATGTTTCGCCATCCCCTTGGCGGTCTTCGGCGCGGAGCATCTCTCGGGCGCAAGATTCATCATGCTCGCCGTGCCCTCGTACATGCCATGGCGTTTGTTTTGGGCCTATTTCGTCGGCTTTGCATTGCTGTCCGCGTCCTTGAGCATTGCCACAAAAATTCAGGTGCGCTGGTCCGGCTTGCTGTTCGGGATCATGATGTTTCTTTTTGTGGCGATGGTGCATATCCCGCGAGTTCTCGCCAACCCCAAAGACAGGTTTGCATGGGTGATCGTCATCCGCGAAATGTCATTCGCGGGTGGAGCCTGGTCTCTTGCGGGAAACACGATGCGCGGGCAAGAGAAAAGCAGGCTCATTAACGTGGGCCGCGTGTTGATCGCGATCGCCGCTATATTTTTTGGCGTTGAGCATTTTCTGCACCCAGCGGGATGCCCCGGAGTCCCGCTCGAAAAACTGACGCCTGCGTGGATTCCGGGGCACCTGCTCATTGGCTATCTGACGGGCGCAATTCTTCTGGTTGCGGGGGCAAGCATTCTGCTGAACAGGAAGACCCGGATCGCGGCAACATATCTCGGTACCTGGATTGTGCTGCTTGTAGGGTTCATCTATGGGCCGATCCTGATCGCGCAGATGTCCGACCCGAGCACCGCGGTCAAGGTTGAAGGGATCAACTACTTTGCGGACACGCTGCTGTTTGCCGGAGCGATTCTCGCGCTCGCCGGCGCGACGCCTCGAACTGACTAGAGTTCCGCCTGCCAACCTGTTATGAAACTAAGAGAACAACAATGTTTGTTCTACAGCCGACCCCTAGTTGTGCACGTGTGCGCTCTGCGCGCTGGGCTGACGGGCTGCTCGGAGCGGACGCCTTGGCCTCTGGTTTAAATATGCCTTGACACGTATATGCTCTGTAGAGTATATATAGCAAATGGATTCTGTTTTCGAAGTCATTGCGGAGCCGAACCGCCGGGCGATATTGAGTCTGCTGGTCTCGTCCCAACAGTCGGTGGGAGAGATCGAGCGCCAGCTTCGTATGTCGCAGCCCACCGTGTCAAAGCACCTGCGCGTGCTGCGCGAGGCCGGTTTCGTGGAATCCACGGTGGACGCGCAGCGCCGTCTCTACCACCTGAAACCGGAACCATTCGAGGAGCTGGAGGCCTGGCTGGCTCAGTTCCGCCGCTTCTGGTCCGCTCACCTGGATGCTCTCGAACGCCACCTCGACCGCATGGATCGGTCAACCCCAACCAAGAGGAAGACGACGCGGCCCAAACCGCGAAGCTGACAAAGGAGAAACGAATGAAAATCAAAGTGACCAGCGTATACGTGGACGACCAGAACAAGGCCCTGCGCTTCTATACCGAGGTACTGGGCTTTGCCAAGAAGGCCGATTTCAGTCAGGGCCCATTTCGCTGGCTGACCGTGGCCTCGCCCGAGGAGCCTGACGGCACTGAGCTGCAGCTGGCGCTGAACAACAACCCTGCGGCCAAAGCCTATCAGCAGGCGATATTTCAGCAGGGCCAGCCCGCGGCCATGTTCTACACCGACGACGTCAAGGGCGACCACGAGCGGATCAAGGCCCGCGGCGCCGAGTTCACGATGCCGCCCACCGACGTGACCGGCTCGACCATTGCGATGCTGAACGACACCTGCGGCAACCTCATTCAGCTCACCCAGCTGACACGCTATTCACGCTAGGGAGAAGGAGAAGAAGAAGATGACCGACCTTGAGCAGTACACACCGGGTCCGGCCAGCGGGGCGCAGATACGAAAGGACGGAGAGAAATGGACGCTCATTCTCGTCAGAGAACTGCGCCACTCGCCGGAAAGAGTCTGGCAGGCGCTTACCGACCCGGCGCATCTGCGCGAGTGGGCTCCCTTTGAAGCCGATGGCAGCCTGGGTACGCTTGGAACCACGGTGAAGCTCACCACCGTGGGAGCGCCCACGCCGCAGGTTACCGAGACAATAGTGACGCGAGCCGACGCTCCCAAGCTGCTTGAGTACAAGTGGGGTGCCTTCGATATGCGGTGGGAGCTCGAAGCCTTTGGTGGCGGCACGCGCCTGACGCTGTGGACCAACATCGGTCACCGCTTCATCGCAATGGGCGCTGCCGGGTGGCACATTTGTTTCGATGTTCTGGATCGCCTTCTCAGCGGAACTCCCATCGGACGCATTGTCGGCCCCGAGGCAATGAAGTTCGGCTGGCAGCGATTGAACGCCGAGTACGCCAAGCAGTTTGGCATCGAAACACCCAACTGGCCGCCTCAGGCGGCTCAAAAATCGTAGTACTTGTAGCTGTGCCCGATCCGCTTCAGGTTGGTCTTCAGAAGAGTCACATACCGATGGGTTCGGCAGACCCACCGCTGGCTGTCCATTGCCTTTACGGTGGCCGTCATTGTCAACATCGTCGCCGTGGTGCAGAGTAAGTATAGCTCTAGGCTGGGCCTCTTGGCGGTCTTCCCGCTCGCCTGGCTCCTGCTCAGCGGTCTGTACTGGCTTGTGCCGCTCTGCGCCACCAAGTGGGGCAGCGGGCGACGCTCCGACTGAACGGGCGGGCGGCCGATCCCTTCGCGGTCTCTGCGAAAGGGTGGGACTCGGCGGCGTAAGCAAAACCGCATTGCTTCGAGAGTCCGGAAGGCCCGCCCGTTGCAAACAGCGCAAAGCATGGGCCACTCTGATCGCAGGACTCACAGACTGGCGTGGCAAGACGCTGGCCAGTATCCGCAAATCCAGCGGTTTTGTGACGGTCAGCGCGGTTCTTGAGTGTTGCCACTCGGCGCAGGCAAGCCGGGCGAAGTGCTCTGAGCTGTATCTGGCCGGGTGTTTACGCGCTCGCTCGAAAATCGAGACGGCTGGGGACGATACCCGTTGCGCGTGCGGATCTTGTATTTTTTCAGATTGTCGCCTACCAATTTTACTGTGATCGCACGCCAGCCAGAGTTGGGATTGGCCTTCGGATAGTAGCTTAGCGAATACAGGTGCGCCAGGTCGTCCCGTATGGCCGCAAAAGCCCGCTTTTCATCTCTCCAGTTCTTGGCAAAGTAGGCCTTGCCGCCGGTGGCCGCGGTCATGCGATCAAACACGGCGGTGGAGACCGGTTCCAATCTTGCTTCCTGAGTGCTGATCATGTATATCGAGACACCAGCGGACTGGGCGAATTCCGCGACATCCTCAGGAGGAACAACGCTGGAGTTGTCCGGACCGTTGGAAAACACGACCACGACTTTCCTGCCCTGATACTGGGTCGCATCCTTCAGCGTGAGCAACAGGGTGTTATAGAGTGCGGCTTCGTCTCCGGCCACGGTTGAGCGGACGGCATGGAGAATCTGGGTCCGGTCGGGAGTAAGGGTGGCCGCTCGAGAGAGATCCCGGTTGTAGGAATAGAACGCAATCTTGTCCGCGCTTTCCAGCGAACGGACAAACTCGGAAATGGCATCTTGCGCAAAAACGAAGCCGCGATACATGTAGTTGCTGGTATCAAACAGGACGAATACATTGGCGCCGGCTACTAACGAACTGAGAGTCTGAGGTGAGCCCCCGAAAGAAGAGTTGCCGGTCAAGCCGGTGGCCGGGTTTGCGGTTTCGGGCGGGTCAACCACCCGAAATGCCGGTCCATTGCCTTCCGCAAAAGTGGCAACCTTCTCAGCAATTCCATCCTCAACAACGGCAAAATCCTTGGGGTGCAAGCCGGTAATATACTTCCCGTCTTTATCGGTCACCGCGATGTTGAGCTGCACCAGGTTGACGACCACGTGAACATCGGCGCTCTCCTGAGCTAGCACGCCGGCGCATAGACCAAGCAACAGACAAAGAAATCGAAGAGAGTTCGTTGCCATAATGCCTCAGTTCCTGCTCTGAGAGCCCGCTTACTAGGCTCGCTGAATTCGCGCTCAACAATCTACTACAAAGGTCTCACGGACCAGTCGTACCGGCACTCGCGGGTGAAGCCATCTTGCCCTTTTGAAAGTCTTCGCCCGTTTCGTGCATCGCCCGAAGCAGCGCTGGCCAGTCTTCGAAGTCAGTGGCGGAGATTTTCTCCACCATATGCCGGGTCAACTGCGGCACCAGATGGTTGAGCATCACCGCGGATTGCCCGCTTTCATCGGCCAAACGAGCCCAGTACAGATTGGGCGAATCCCAGGACTCCGCCAGAAAACGGCTGGGGCTTCCCTCAAACGCGGGCAGAAGTCCGATATTCAGCAGTTCGCGACCGTAAGTTTGAGCCAAGCTGGGATGCGGCACGCCAAAATCGTGTGACAAACGCTTCCAGTTGACCTGTTCGGGGTGCAGCCGCGAGAGATCATGGAGTTCCTGTGTCGCCGTTCCCCACGAACGGGTTTCTTCCGGATACCTGCGCTGAAACTCTGCTGTCAGATAGAACGTGTCCGCTGGCGCCAAGCGAGTCAGTACCTCGGTTACGTGACCCGCTCGCAGACCCTGCTCCACTTGCTCTGAGCGCTGGGGGTTCACACGATCCGAGAGGATCGTCATCACCTTGCCCCGCAGCTCTTCGTCCTTGGCGGAGGCGGTAAGGAGCTCCTCCCCAGTCCGCTGATAGAGCGTGACCGCGTGCAGCTCGTTCTGGCTGATATCCCACCAGCGCGGCAAGACTGCACTAGTCAACAGGCCGGGCGTCAATTCCTTCCAAATGAGAGCCTGGACATTTTCCGGCGAAATAAAGTCCTCCTCGAGATCCGCCAGAACATATGGCAGATCGGCAAGAGAGCCAACGAAGTGAGCGCCTCCGCCAGCGGGAGAACCTTGTCCAAAGAGTTGTGGGGCCTGCCACACCGTCTTGATGCCACCAACCGTCTCGGCTGCGAAGTCGTGGGAGCGGACCAGGAGCGGGTTATTGTGCAGAGCCTGAGAGCCCGGCGGCTCGTAATAGGAATAGTTCAAACCGACAAGCGTGTCCCTTAAGAAAGAAGCGAGCTGACCACGAGCTTCTTCGAGTTGTCCGTGCGAAGGCGCGGGAGATTTGAGAACCTTCGCCACGTCGGTTCGCATCTGCACTTCAGTGTGATGGTTGTTATAGATTCCTGCCGCCCATTCGGTTCTCTCGCCATTGGTGAAAATCGGCCGCGGCATCTCGAATTCCCGTATCTCACCAGCGCGATGAATCTCGAATTCGTTCAGCGCTTTCCCTTCACCCTTTTCGGTCAAGGCATCGCCCAGCGCAAGCAGGGTATCGAGCGAAACCAGTCGCTGATCGTCCAATACAGACCGGATTCTGATAGCGAGCTCCTGATGGATCTTTATTCCTTCAGGGTTAGTTTGCCGAGGTCCGGCGAGCAGGTCGATGATCTCGTCCTGAGAGACTCTCGTTTCGCCAGTAGCAAAGCGAAACGCCTCTCCGAGGGAAGCTCGCCCCGCGTTATATAGTTGTGCTGCCGATCGGATCCCAGTGAATGGCCTGATCACCTGCTGCCATGAGTCATTCAGTCGCGCATTCGAGATCTGTCCCTGCCGGGCAAAGATCTGCCAGATTCCGACATCAGACTGAAACATGCCGAGCGCGTTGCCGCGCAGGGGATTGGCAAGACTGTTGAGCGCTTCCGCAGTGTCCAGGAACAGGACAATGGATGCGTCGTTCAACTCTTGAAACTCGGAAAAGATCCGATACTGATCACTGAACTGGTCAAACTTGCGCGTCAAAAGGCGCACCGTCGCAGGAGCTAGCCGATGTTCGGGAGATCGTCTGCTCTCGAGTTCGCTGGTTGCCAGGTACATCTGCACCGGGCCTTCATCGGTCGTCGCGCGGGAGAGAGCGAACATCGCTTGAACCAGTTGATCCGGATTGTTCAGATGGTTGTTGCGCGTGCCGGACTCGCGCAGCACGTTTTTGTGGTGAAGAATTTCTTTCCAGACCTCGAGATTTCCAGGGACAAGCGCTTCACCGGTAGGCTCCAACTGAAGCCGGGTGACCAAAAGCAGCAGCGCGGGAGCCGGCCTGAATATGCCCGTGGTCGCGCTCGCCGAGGAATCTGGACCTCGCAAGGCGTCATAGAAAACTCGCAGCCGATGCGATTCGGTGAAATATATCTGCTGATTTCCATTCACCCGCGAAAGCACATCAAAATAAGCCATCAGCCAACCCTTGTCTCTGGCCAGCAATCTCTGGACGAAGGCGCCGGGCGACGACGGGCTCGCCCCCACCAAATCCTTCCACGCAGATTCCGCGCCCGACCCTCCTGGCACGATAACCCGATTCGCTCGAATGCAGAGGTGGCTTCCGTAAAAATCAAGGACGCCGGCGTAGGGCAGCAATTTCCGGATCCCAAACGATCGGTACAGGAAATGGTCGGTTTGGGAATCCAGCTTGGATAAAGCCCAGTACAGGCGTGCTAGCGCGGGATCGCTGAGGATCGTGTCAATCAGATCCTTGCTGGCTTCCTTGTAATTTTTCCCACTGGCCATGGTCCAATCGCCAGTGGCAAATATCACCGGCACGGCAGAAGCCGCGTAGTGGTACTCGAAAGGATTGCCTCCTTGCAGCGTGCGCTCCAGTTCGAGGAGAGGAAATCCGGAATCGATCGTCAGGAACGCCCGGTCTGCATCCGCCGTCTGCAAGGAGGTGTCCGGCGTTCCACAGTCTGGCCGGCTCCGATAGCCGAGTATGCGCAGAAGCGGTTTCGCGTCATCACAATTCGAAACGCGAATTATGCCGCCGGTCGCTAGGGCCGACAGCTCCCTGGCCTGGACCACGTAGCGGCTCAGCAGGATGAGAAATTCCGTTTGTCTCTTGGAGCTGTCATAACCCTCCATAAAGACGTTGCGACCCAGCAACGGCAGCACTTCTTCGGGTGCAATCTTTTGACTGATACCCGCCATGCGCAGAAAAGAGCGCAGCGGCCCTGGGATCATGAATTCCGCAGGGGGGGCGTCTAGTCCGTCTTCCGGAGGCGGGTTGGCCGCTGCATCAGATGGGTTCGAAGAAGCCGAGTTACCCGAGTCTGCTGCGTTGGCGGACACGCAACAGCAAGAGCAGATTGAAGCAACGACAAGAATGGAGAGGCAAAGAGGGAGTTTCACAGCTGGATTCCCCTTGGAGCCGACCAAACCTGACGCAACCAAGAGTACGTCGCGGAGAGCAGGGTATGTCAATCATCCGCGGAACCGACTCGTGACCATTATCGAGTTTGTGCTTTCCGGCCCCTTATTTCCAATGCCGGTCAAAATAACCCATTTCTCCGGATTATCCAAGCAGATTCGTCGATTTCTTGAAAAAGTTTCTTACGGCGTGGGAATAGCCCATTTTCCCACTTTTAGCAGCGGGTACACGATCAACCGACAACTTACCTGCAATTGCAACCAGATTAGGCTATCGTTTCCGCCGGTTCGCCGAGAGCAATCTCATCCTCGTGCTGCACCCGTACGCGCGCCCTGGAGACCAGCATGTAAATCGACGGCACCACAAATAGCGTGAAAACCGTGCCGATGATCATCCCGCTCACCAGCATGATACCGATGCTGTTTCTCGCGCCGGCTCCGGGGCCTTTCGCAAGTACAAGTGGGAAATGTCCGAAGACGGTGGCGGCCGTCGTCATGAGGATCGGACGCAGCCGCGTACTGGCCGCGCCAGTAATCGCCTCCAGCTTACTTAGCCCGGTTTCCTGCAACTGGTTCGCGAATTCTACGATCAGAATTCCGTTCTTCGCGATCAGACCGACGAGCGTGATCAATCCGACCTCGCTGTAGATGTTCAGCGTCGTGAAACCGAGGAACGAGAATACAAGAGCACCGGTGATGGCCAACGGGACAGAACCAGCCAGAATGATGAAGGGATCGCGGAAGCTTTCGAACTGTGCGGCGAGTACAAGATAGATCAGGATCGCCGAGAGCAAGAAGGTACCCAGAAACTTGCTGCCCTCGACCCGCAGCTGGCGGGACTCGCCCGCGTAATCCACCGTAAATCCCTGGGGCAGGATCTGTTTAGCCTGATCCTCGAGAAAAGTCAGCGCCTTGTCGAGCGGCACGGGCGGCGGAATGACACCTTGGATGCGCACTGCATTCAGCTGCTGAAACTTATTCAGCGACCTCGGTTCGGTCGTCGTCCGGAGACTGGCGAAGGTCGAGAGTGGCACGAGTTTGTCTGAAGATCCCTTCACATAAATCTGGGAGAGCTGATCGGGAGTGAGCCGCTCGACCCGTTTGACCTGCGGGATCACTTTGTAGCTCCGCCCCTGAATGCTGAAGCGGTTGACATAGTTTCCGCCCAGCATGGTGGATAGATCCTGACCAACCTGGCTCAGGTCCACTCCCTGGGAACGTAGTTTGTCGCGATCGAATACGACCTCCGTCTGTGGCTGGTCAAACTTCACGTCGGTGTCAGCGAAAATGAACAGGCCACTAGCCATCGCCTTCTGCACGATCTGTTCAGCGAGTTGACTGACCTGCTCTGGCTCTGCGGCCGATACGATCGCAAAATCGACTGGGAAGTTCCCTCCTCCAGGAAGCGGGGGCGGGGTTAGGGGGATGACACGTACTCCAGAAATCTTGGATAGCGGCCCGGTGGACTCGACCAGCAATTCTTGCGTGGTCTTCTTGCGCTGGCTCCACGGCTTGGTCACCATGCCCCCGAAGCCGCCACTCGGATTTGTGATCTGAAAGATGCTGGCGCTCTCCGGAAAGGAGTGATACACGTTGTAAACTTGATCGGTGAACAGGTTGGTTTGATCGAGAGTGGAGTTGGCGGAGGATTGAATGACTCCGAACACGACTCCTTGATCCTCGGACGGCGCCAATTCGTGCTGGGAGAACATGTAAAGCGGAATCATGGCCACCGCCACGATGGCCCACAGAGTGAGCACCACCGGACGGTACTGCAACGTTCCAGCCAGCAACCGGATATAGAGATTTCGAATGCTCTCAAAGCGCCGGTTGATGATTCCGGCGAAGCCACGCTCCGTGTCTCCGGCTCGCAGCAGCTTCGAACCCATCATCGGCGACAACGTGAGCGCCACTATACCCGATACGATGACTGCCCCGGCTAGCGTGAAGGCAAATTCGCGGAATAGCGCGCCCGTTAAGCCTCCTTGAATTCCGATCGGCGCATAAACCGCCGCCAGCGTGATCGTCATGGCGATGATCGGTCCCACGAGTTCACGGGCAGCGTCCTTCGCTGCCTCGAACGGCGTCTTGCCCAAATGCAAGTGACGCTCGACGTTCTCCACCATAACGATGGCATCGTCAACCACCAGGCCCACCGAGAGCACAATCGCCAGCAGCGTAAGTAGATTGATGGTGAAGCCGGCGAGGAGCATGAGGAACACGGCTCCGATCAGCGAGATCGGAATGGCGATGACCGGAATCAGAACGGAACGGAACGAACCGAGGAACAGGAAGATCACGACCACCACGATCAGCAACGTCTCAACCAAGGTATGCAGCACTTCATTGATCGCGTCTTGGATGTATTCCGTCGAGTCGTAGGGAACTCCCAGTTTCATACCGGTGGGCAATTGCCGTTCAATTGCCGGCAAGGCCTGGCGCACATTGCGAATCACTTCCAGCGAATTCGCAGTGGGTAGAACCCAAATGCCCATGAAGGTTGCGGTCTCGCCGTTGAAGCGGACATCCTGGTCGTAGTTCTCGGCGCCCAGCGACACGTCCGCGATCTCCCCGAGTCGAACCACCACGCCATTCTCCTGCTTCACCACCATGTCGCGAAATTCGTCAGGAGTTCGCAGGTCGGTATTGGCGATCAGGTTCACGGACACCATGGAACCCTTGGTGCTTCCGAGGGCCGACAAATAGTTGTTTTTTGCCAGGGCGTCGTGCACATCGGAAGGCGAGACGCCACGCGCCGCCATTTGCTCGGGCTTGAGCCAGACGCGCATGGCAAACGTGCGATCGCCCAAGATGTCAGCCCGCTGCACGCCGCTGATTGCGCTCAGCTTGGGCTGCACGACACGGGTCAAGTAGTCGGTGATCTGGTTCTGATCGAGGTCGGTAGAAGAAAAGCCAAGGTAAATCGCGGCGAACTGATCGTCGGCCGTTTGCAGATCGATGACCGGAACTTGCGCATCCGGAGGAAGGTCATTGCGCACTTGCGCCACCTTGGCCTGGATCTGAGTCAGCGCCGCAGTGGTGTCGTAATTAATTTTCAGGTGCACCAGGATGGTGCTCAACCCCTGAGCGCTGGTCGACTCCATGTAGTCAATCCCATCGGCGCTGGCAATGACGCGCTCGATCGGCGTCGTAATGAAGCCGCGCACCAAGTCGGCGTTCGCGCCCACATAGACCGTCGTAATCTGCACCACGGCGATGTCGCTGCGCGGATACTGCCGAACGCTCAGGGAGCGAATGGCCTGCAACCCGGCGATCAGGATTACCAGGTTGACCACGATCGCCAGAACCGGACGCTTAACAAATAAATCCGTGAACTTCATGCGCGCTCCTTCGCCGGCAAACTGAGTCTAGTTATCACGTTTAGCTATCCTCGGGCTTGGGACTGGCACTGTTTTCCGGCCTTACCGCATTGTTCACCTGGACGGGAGCGCCGTTGCGCAGCCGAAACACTCCAGAACTTACAATCTCGTCTCCTGGATTAATTCCGGAAGTGATCGCGACCTGATCGCCGCGAGAGCCCTCGACTTTCACAACCTGCTGGCGCACCCCGCGATAGGTGTTCCCTTTTCCGTCTTTCATTTCGACAACGATGAACACTGAATCACCGTAGGGAGCATAGTTGATGGCCGAAGCTGGCAAGGGAACAACTTGACGAGCCTGTCCCAGCGGAAGCTCGACTTGCACAAACATTCCCGGACGCAATTTGTTTTCTCTATTCGTAACCGTGGCCTGCACCTGAATATTTCGGGTCTGCTCGCTGATGACCGAATCGAGGGCCGTAATCCGGCCGCTGAACGCCATGCCCGGCAAATCGCCGTTGGTGACGCGCAGAACGTGACCAGGTATCACCTTAGGCGTGTCTTGCTGGGGCACTCCGAAATTGACGTAGATCGGGCTCAGAGATTGCAGAGAAACGATGGCTTGCCCCGCCGCCAGATATTGCCCCAAGCTGACCTGACGAATTCCCAGCAACCCGGAAAACGGCGCGTGGATGGTCTTACGAGCAATCGCCGCACGAATGTCACCGACCTGCGCCTCCGTCGCCTTCTGTTGGGACTCGGCGGTGTCGTAGTCCGAACGGGAAATGACACCTGCCTTTACCAGTTCCTGGGCGCGGCCGTAGTTGATGCGGGCCAGATCGCGCTGCGCCTCAAGATTGGCGAGCTGCGCCCGTTCCTGACGGGTATCGAGCTCGACCAGAGTATCGCCCTCGTGCACCCATTGGCCCGAGTCAAAATGAATTTTATCGATGGTTCCGGGCAGGTCGGCGCTGACGGTCACGCCCTCAATCGCGGCTGCCGTACCGATTACTGACAAGGTAGAAGGCCAGATTTCCCGTTGAGCCACCACCGTCGTTACCGCAGTGGGCGGAAGCTGGAAGCTCGCACCCTGTGCGATAGCGGCCTCAACCTGGCGGAATTTTGCAAATCCGAGGCCCCCTAAGAGGAGGGCCATCACCACCAACATCAGGATCATTCGTTTCGCCATACATTCTCCAGATCTTGAACAAAACACTTGGGTGTTGTCTGGACTACGTGGTCAGACGGGCAAGCGGTTGTTTCGTATAGATTTCGCCACTTGGAAAAAAGATTCAGAGTTCTTGCGGCTCGTTTGCTTGGGCTTGGTGTCAAGTTTCAACGTCCCGCTCGGTTGCGAGGACTTTGCCGCCGACGCACCATTAGGTACCTCACCGCGATGGGTTCGCGGTTTTTGCTTAGTGGGCTGAAACGACGGACCGACTTTCAGCACTATCGTTATAAGAACGGTCTGGTCGAGGTCACGAGATCGTGAGGAGACGGCTTTGAAATGTCAATTCTGGAGAATTCACAGCCGCATCGCACGAACGTCGACCCAGGTTGGCGAAATGTCTTGGCCGCCAGCGTTCAGGTCGAGTCCTCGTGTCGACCACATAAGGGCCGGCGCTATCCGAACAGATAGCTCTCTATCCCACGCGATAGTCCTAGATCGTTGCATTAACTCTTTATCACGCTGAAAGATCGCCAATACTTTGTAAGAGAGGTAGTTATCGAGAGTCCCCTATTCGGATGGGGATGGCCAGGAAAGTGCGTGAACTGCATTTGCGCGCGGTTGATTCTCAGAACTTCCCAGACGGCAGCCTTCGGCAATAACTCAATAGGCGCGCGTTGCAGTCGGCGTTGACCAGGTGAACGTTGGCCTCCCTTAACCCTCTGCTGAGAAATGGATCCGTGCACTAAGTAAGGAGGACACCATGAGCGACACTGAACCCAGAGCATCCATCAAGCTGCCCAGTGACTTCGTATTCGGGGAACTTCGCCCGGATCATACTAAGCCCGCCCCACCGGCACCACCGCCGCCTCTTGGTCCACTCTCCGCGTTTGTTGGAGATTGGGTCGGGAACGGCTTCAACACCATCTTCCGGCCGGATAGTTCTGCTACTCCAACCCCGCTTCCGAATCCAATTCCGCCACCTCCGCCGCCGCGCGACAACATTCTGGAACTGAACTTAACCTCAGAGAGCCTCTCGTTTTCGCCCCGCCTTGGCTCGGTTCCGAACCGCGGCACGGGGGCACAGCCAGACGCTTTCCTCAACGGGGTGCCCTATCTGCAGACCATCAGCGACATTACCATCCATGGCGAAAGTGTCGGTATCCACGTCGAACCCGGAATTTGGATTCATGTCCCCGCGACCACCATCCCGCAGCTGGGAGAAACGGTTACGCGCATGGCCTCCATTCCCCACGGAGCGACCATCGAGGCTCAGGGGCTCGTCGATCCCGCAAAGCCTGGGCCACCGACGATCGCCGCAGTGGACATTACGCCGTCGGTGACGGGCAGTAATCCTGTGAAGAAGGTTACGTTCGCCAGCCAGACCGCCAGCAATCCCAACACGCCGAGGATTCCCCAGGATCTGGGACCATTCATTACTCGCGGCACCATCACGCAGGCCATGCTGGACGATCCCAACAGTTTGCTGCGGGCCCACATCAGCAAGCAGAACATCATCAGCACCACCACCATCTTCGTTTCCACCGCCCCGCCGCCTCCGGTTGGGCTCTTCGGCGGCGGAACCGACAACATCGCATTCCTGCTGGGCCAGCCCGCGGTCCCACCCCCTGCACCCAACGCTCAGGCCTTGCAGATGACGGCTGTCTTCTGGATTGAAACCGTTGAAGAGGTTATTAAGGTAGGGCCATATAGGGTGGGTGACGCGCCGCACTTGATTAAGGCCCGACGGAGCGTTCCTGGTCAGCGCGTGCCGAGGTTCTCCGTCACACCGCCGTTTGATTTGGATAAGGAGCGCGAGATCACGGTTACGTTCAAGCAGATTCAATACTCCCAGACCGTACTCCTGAATTTCGCGGGCCTCACTTGGCCGCATGTCTCGGTAAACACGCTGGTGCCCGCCGATGACATCATTGTTCCTCCTTCGGTATGGAAGTAAGCCGGTCGGCGGTCTTGGGCGGTGGCTGTCATTTGCCGCGACCGCCAACACAGTTGGCACCGCGAGTATGGGTTCGAGACGAGAGTACGTTGGGATCGACTGACAGGAGGGCCTATGAAGCTCTGCCATTTCTGCCTTCTCCTCTGCACATTTCTTTTCGCGGTGGCTCAGAACGGCATCTCCCAACCCACCATGGTGCCGTGGCTCACGCGTTCTGCGGATAACGCAAGGAGCGGTTGGAATCCGCACGAGACGATCCTCACCCAGGCTTCGGTGGAATCCAAGGGGATCGTTCGAGCCACCATTATTCCCGTGTTCGGGGATGCGCGAGGCATGGAAGCCCAGCCGCTCATCTTGCCCAAGGTGAAGCTACCCGACGGCACCACCCACGACGTCATGGTGCTGCCATCGATGGCGAATATGGTGCGCGGCGTGGATGCCACCACTGGCGCAGCATTGTGGAGTGTCATCTTGGGTACACCGATCAATGGAAACACACCCATAGGGCCTCAGAAGACCGGGCCTGACGGATGCGTGGGCAACTTCCCGACGATTGATTGCCACGCGATCAATGACAAATGGGGAGTGTTAAGCACCGGTGTCATCGATCCTGACACGCAGCGAGTGTACCTGGTGGCCTGGATCTCGCCCGACGGCACGCCGCAAAACGGAAAACATTTTGTGTTTGTCTTAAACGTGGCGGATGGAACTCGGGTGGTGGCGCCGGTTCTGGTAACCGCTATTAGCCTCGGGCAATCCTACAGCAGTACCATGCGCAAGCAGCGTAGTTCGCTGGTGTTGACCCAGGTGAATGGTCATAAGACGGTCTTTTGGGCTTCCGGGACGGTGCAGGAAACCGGAAACAAGGCCGCCGGTTGGATCTTCGCCTTCGACTGCGCCACCAACTCGATCGCCGCCGCTTTGGCGACGTCGGACGGCGAAGGTGCAGGGATATGGATGGGCGGCCAAGGGCTGGCGGCGGATGATAAGGGCTTCCTCTACGCGATCACAGGGAACGGGGATTTTGATGGCAAGACGCAGTTCGGTGAATCGTTCGTGAAAATGCAGTACACACCTGCTTCCGGAGAAACGCAGGCCAGCTTGAAAGTTGTCGACCACTGGACGCCGTGGACGGACCTGGCACGATCCGGGCAAGCGCAACTGCCGGCTACGAAACTGGCAGGACAGAGCGCGCCAAGCGAAGCTGCAAAGCCGGTCGGGAGCAGGATGAGTCTTTCGATTAAGGAGGCAAGACTAGTGGGGCAAATCAACGAGCACGGCAAACCAGTCCTCTTAGTCTTCCCGAAGATGGCCTCGGGGAATTGGTCCGACGAAGATTGGGGGTCGGCTGGTCCGGCCTGTATCTTCTCGATTGGCGTTTGCCTCGCCACCGGAAAAGACGGAATCGCCTATCCCATCAAGACGGCAAACCTCGGCGGCACTACGCCCACAGACTTGGACAACGCGAAGGCGAATTGCGCTAAGCTCGCTGCGCCTCCAGTCTGGCTAACCATGAGTCCCGGGCCAGTCGATCCGTGTCCCGCCGATCCCACTACGTTAAACTTTTTTCCATGGGGCGACACCGCGCATCTTCATATGACGCCCGTACAGTTTTTCGATCCCGCGCTCAACTCATGGACGATTTTCGACTGGGGCGAAAATTCGCAACTCCACAAATGGAAGGTGAGTTCGAACGGAACTTTAGCTTACATCGCGCAGGGCCATGAATATTCCAGCGCAAACGTTCGGGACACTCCGCCGGGAGGAATGCCGGGAGGATTCTGCTCGGGATCGAGCAATGGGGCGGACGCTGACTCAGCGATTCTGGTCTGCACCATTCCCTACGGTGATGCCAACGCTAATGTCGTGAACGGTCGTTTACTCGTCTACGACGCTGTCCATCTCGCCGCAGATGGATCGCTAAAGGTTTTATGGGATTCGCAAAGCTTTGCGATCACGTTTCTATTCAACAAGTTTGATCCTCCGGTGATCGACGGAGGCCAAATCTATGTGCCCAATTACAATGGCGGCGTGGATCTTTACCGTTTGGCGCCATAGAGGCCAGGGTTGAGGATCGCCGCAGCCGAAGGCTCAGCTTCCTCCTTCGAATTTTCAGGACAGCTTCGTTTTCGAGAGGGGCATCTCGCGGATGCGTTTCCCGGTGGCGGCATGAATGGCGTTGTAAAAAGCCGGAGCAAAAGGCGGAACACCCGGCTCTCCCACGCCAGCAGGAGGAGCATCGCTCTCGACGATGTAAACGCTCGTGTGTTTCGGAGCGCTGTCCATGCGGACCAGTTCATAGTCATTGAAGTTGCTCTGGTTCACTACCCCGTTGGTAACACTGATCTCGCTTAAGAGCGAGAGACTCGCCCCAAAGCTGGCTGCTCCTTCCATCTGGTTGCGAACGTTATCTGGCGCAACGACTGTTCCGCTATCGACCGCTGTCCAGACATTGGGAATCCGGACTTGGCCCTTTTCGTCTACCTCGACTTCCACGACCGTGGCCACGTAGGTAAAGAAAGCGCGGTGTGCAGCGATACCGAATCCACGTCCGTTCCCGTTGGGACGCTTCCCCCATCCTGACTTTTCGGCAACCAATTCCACAACGCGACGCAGCCGCGCGGTATCGAGTGGATAGCGTTTCTCTTCTGCCTGCTCGTCGGGATCAAGTTTGACCGGGATGATGCGTGGCGGGCCAATCAATTCGAGGAGGTACTGAACAGAATCCTTATTGCCTGCGTTGGCCAGTTCGTCTGCGAAGGAATGAATGGCGAAGGCGTGATAGACGTTGGCAACGCTGCGCATCCATCCGATGCGTACATGAGCGTCGGCCGGTCCGTTCTCCGCTCGGTGGTTAGGAATGTCGAAGGGCAGGTTGTTCCAGCCCAGGCCCATTTCATCGTCCGCGTATTTGGCGTTGACGTCGAAGGTAGAACCGATCGGAGGATAGACGGTGCGCTGCAGCCACGCCGTCGGTTTGCCATCCGGTCCAACCGCAGCCTTCATGTACATGGCGGCGACCGAGTGGAAGAAATCAAATTGGATGTCATCCTCGCGAGTCCAAACAACTTTCACCGGCTTGCCGAGCTGCTTTGAGAGAACCGCTGCTTCCGCAACCTGGTCGGGTTTCGATTTCCTCCCAAACGCTCCCCCAAGCAGAGTGACGTGGCAGGTCACATCCTCTTTTTTAATGCCAAGTAGACCAGCGATGGTTTCCTGGACAGCCTGCGGGCTCTGGGTCGGAGCCCATGCCAACACTTTTCCGTCTCGATATTCTGCGACGGCGACTGGTGGCTCCATCGAGGCATGCGCGAGATGCGGAGCATAGTATTCCGCCTCGATGATTTTGCCGCCCTTGGCAAATTCCGCGTCCACGTCGCCCAGATTGCGCACCACCTTCCCCGGCTGACGTGAAGTGGATTCTAGAGTCTTGCGGAACGGACCGGAATTGTAGACAGAGTGCGGACTGGTGTCCCAATCGATCTTGAGTGCCTTGCGCCCCTGAAATGCTGACCAGGTGTTGTCGGCGATGACGGCAACGCCGCCTAGCGGTTGGAAGTGATGCGGGGGTTTGAAGGTCTCGATAGTCAGCGTCTGCTTCACGCCGCGTACTTTCAGAGCAGCCTGGTCATCATAGGATTTGATCTTCTGTCCGAGGACAGGCGGATGCTCGACGGAGGCATAGACCATGCCCGGCATCGCGGCATCCATACCGAATGTGGCTTGGCCGGTGACGATCCCCGGGAGATCGAACAGAGCGTTATCTTTGCCGATGTAGCGCCACTCCGACCGGTTCTTAAGTGGTACATCTTCCTTCTGGGGAACTGGAAGTTTAGCAGCCGTGGAGGCGAGTTCCCCGTAGCTGAGCTTGCGGGCGCTCGCCTTGTGGACGACGAAGCCCGGCTCGGTAGTACACTCTTTTTTCGGCACACTCCATTGCTTCGAAGCAGCGGTGATCAGCATAGCGCGACCGGTAGCTCCGACCTGCCGCATCTGATCGAAGAAACTGCGAACTGAGTGCGAGCCATCCGTATCCTGATCGCCGTATTTTGCGTCGCCAATCGCCTGATCGATCTTCACCTTTGCCCAATCGGCATCAAGTTCGTCCGCCAGGACGAGAGGCAGCGCGGTGCGGCTGCCACAGCCCATCTCAGAGCGGGAAGCCACGATGGAGACGGTGCCGTCGCTGGCAATCGAAAGAAAAATGTCGGGCTGGAAAACAGACGGAGTATCGCCGGAAACGCTGGCCCAGAGCGGCTTGGGGACGAGCTGGACGCCCAGCACAAATGTCCCAGCTACAAAGGCGGCCTTCAGAAATCCCCGCCGGCTCACATTCTGGATGTTGTTCATACCATTTCCTTCGCAGCCTGGTGAATCGCCGCACGAATGCGCTGGTAGGTTCCGCAGCGGCAAAGATTGCCCGACATGGCCTCGTCGATCTGCGAATCACTGGGAACGTGATTCTTGCTCAGAAAAGCAATGGCCTGCATGATCTGGCCGGTCTGGCAGTATCCGCATTGCGGAACCTTAATCTCCATCCAGGCCTTTTGCACGGGATGCAATCCGTTGGCGGAAATTCCTTCGATCGTGGTGATACTGCTTCCGTTGACCTCTTTCATCGCGACCGAACAGGATCGCACCGCTTCCCCGTTTTGATGAACGGTACAGGCTCCGCACAGAGACATGCCGCAGCCAAACTTTGTGCCGGTAAAACCGGCGATATCGCGCAAGTACCACAGGAGTGGCATTTCGGGGTCGCCGTCGAAGGTGCTGTCCTTACCGTTCACTTTGAAGCCGATCATTTCTTCTCCGCTTTACCAGCTGATAGAGCTCGCTAAACACCCTATCCTAGTCACTCGCGAGGTGCGGTTCAACTGGGTACTCAATCGGCTTGTAACCAGAAGACCGCACCTTTTGCGATGGCAGGCAGCGTAAACGTGACGGTCCCTTGCTTCGGCACGCCTTCTAGCCTCTGAGGGCTACCGAGAAAGGGCAAGAAATAGGCCGACGTGCCCCGCACCCCAGGCACGCTGATGGTGACAGACTGAGGAGTCTGAACCGGATTCTTGCTGCCCACCAGGCCGGCGAAATTTGCAAGAAAGACGTGGATCTCGCCGTTCACGCGAGAGATGGAAGAGGCGACCTTGGGCGATGCCGAGATTTCGATGCCCGCGTCAGGTGGAAGACTATCGAGAAACGCTTGCTGCAACTGCGGAGTTGCCTGATCAAAGCCAGCTTCCAGAGAAGCGATGTATGCCTTCCCCGGGCATGCGGGGAAGCGCACGATGTTGGGCGAATTGCCAGATTCAAGAGGGTTATTTCCTGTAATGACGAGCTTCTTCCCTCCCCCTGCGTAGTGCTCGAGCAATGTCCGTTCGTCCTCGCTCAGAATACGAACGTCTGGGAGCACGAGAGCCCGGCCGTGAAATTCATCGAGGGTTCGAGGCGTGACGATCTGGAATTCGCGATGGGACTGCATCAGCAGAACAAGAATTCCGCGATAGGAGCGAAGGAAATCTTCCGCATAAAAGTTTCGCGTCTGAGCCGAGAAATAAACTCCAATCGGATTGATCGGCGTACGAGGCAGGTAGAATGTTTTTTCGTTCTGTTTAATCCAGGAGAAAATCCTTTTCCGGGTGGCCGGATCGTTCGAGCCGGCCATGGAATGACCGGGCGCATCCCAAAAATTTGCTCCCGCCATGACCTCGGACATCGCCAGGTTCATCATGGCTTCGCTTCGGTCCACAACCTTGTCTCCATCCCAGGAATAGTTCAGAATCCAGGTCGCCTTCCCTTGCGCAAAAACTCGGAACGTGTGCATCCCGACCTGATAGTAGAACCAATTCAGGGGCGTGCGGGACGATGCCATGTGATCACCGCTGCCGAATTCGTATTCGTGGGCGATGGCGTCGACCACGGGATACAGGCTGTAAACGTCGGCTCCCACGCGGACCGATTCCGATTCGATGCCGGGATAAATTTCCGGGATCGTTTTGATCTCGGGATTGACTGATTTGGCGTTGTGGTCGATCTCTTCGAGGAAATCGGTGAAGGTCTGAATGCGAAAGTCAACCCAACGGCGAAAGTTGGAATCGGAAAAGTCTCCCAGCTTCAAATCTTTTTTCGCATCGAGTCCCGTCTGTTTTTTAAACGCCGCCACGGTATAGTCATCGAAGCTGGCCCAAGTGTCTTCCCAGCCGTCGAAGTGGGTCATCCAGTAGGGAATGTCGATGTAGATACCGTCAATTCCGGTCGCCGCGATTTGCCGGACGCGCTCCATGTAAGTTCTTCGCCATTCAGGAGCATAAGGACTAACCCAAACATCCTCATCGCCGGCAGCGATCCAAAAGGCAGAGCCGCCGCCAAAGATCGCGGGTTCACCCGTGATTTTGCGCTGCAACCAGTCGGGATGATCCTTGGCTACTGTGTGGGCAACCTTGTCTCCATGAGCGGTGATGCATTCGGTTCCGGCGATGTAGACGAAGGCGTGGTTTCCCGCCGCATGCGCTTTTTCTGCCACGGCACGGATCGCCTGCAGCTTCGCGGTCGGGTCAAGAAAGCTTTCGTAGCGGCCGGGTATGTCGTTATCCACCTCAATCCCGAAGACACCCGTTTCCTGGGCGTCCGCGACGATCTTATCCGCGCTGTTCTTGGCAAGACCGTAGGCGCCGATGCGCACATAGTTCGTCCAATTTTGTTCGACAGCTGTTGGAGAGGCTGATGCCGCTACGAAAAGGATAAGAACAGAGAATGCAATTCTGTGTGGAGGCATGCGAGATCCATTCATTGAGAAAGTAACAGCTGCTCCATCCGAACCGCGATGGTCGAGGTGGAAGAACACTTTAACCGTTTACGGCGACGAAGGAAAGTGATGTAAGAGTCCCTTAAGACCACCTGCGGAAGCGGAGGGAGTATTATGCGGATGACCGATGGAATATGAAAACGGAGTGAGCAATGTCCCAGTCCATTGACTGGCCGCCGCCGCTTTTGGGGCGGCCTCGCCGTCGCCGCCGCTTCTTTCTCGTTCTCGTTGTGCTGGCCGTCATCTTCTTCGGCGGCCGGGCCGTGTTGTCCTACTACGTGGACGTGCTCTGGTTTCGGTCGCTGGGCTATGAGGACGTCTTCTGGAAGACCCTGAATCTTCAGTGGGAAATCTTCGCGGCTTTTGCAGCGGCCACGTTTCTCATTCTGTACGGATCGTTTCTCGCGCTCAAGCGAGCGCATCTTCCCGATCTGCCGGACGGCCAAACCATTCTTATTGGGGGACAGCCGGTGAAACTGCCGGTGGAACCTGTGCTGCGGCTCATTGCTCTTGGTGTTTCCCTCGTCATCGCCGCTGCCAGCGGCGCCGCCCTGATCGGGGAGTGGTCGACGCTCGCGCTGTTTTGGTACGCACCTCGCACTACCGGCAGCGCAGCAGATCCGATTTTTGGCAAGCCGCTGAACTTTTTTCTGTTCGCGTTGCCGGCCTGGGAATTGATCGCTGGTTGGCTGCTTACGCTCGCCGCGATTCTCTGTGCGCTTGCCGGTTTCTTCATTCTCATCGCGGGCGGAGCGCGTGTGCTCGCCGGACGTCTCAGTCGCCACGTCACTCTACCTTGGCGCGGATTTTCGATCACATTTGCGTTTCTGTTGCTGGTCCTGGCAATGCGCGCATATATCGGCCGGTTCGAACTGTTGCTCGAAGATCACACCATCTTTGGGGGTGTGACCTATACAGATGCACACATCACGCTCACCGGGATGCTCGTGGTCTGTGCAGCACTCGTTCTTGGAGTCGTGATCGCACTCGTCAACGCCGTGCGTGTGCCGCGGGGCCGCTGGCTGGTGGCCGCGATTCTTCCGGCCGCAGTCTGTTATGTCGCGGTGCAGGGGATCGCATGGTACATCAGCAGCTTTATCGTGAAACCGAACGAACTGGTCCGCGAGAAGCCCTATATCGTCTTCAATACGGAGTTGACGCGGCAAGCCTACGGACTGGATCGCGTCTCGCTACGCGAGTTCCCGGCTGAGACAACGGTTGAGGCCGCGGACCCAGCGAACAATCAGGCCACGCTTCAGAATATCCGGCTGTGGGACTGGCATGCACTCCAGGACACGCTGCGCCAGATCCAGGAAATCCGGACCTACTACGACTTTCCCGACATTGACATTGATCGATATACCATTGACGGCACGACTCGAGAAGTGATGCTCGCGGCGCGTGAACTAAACGTGGAGAAACTGCCTGAGAGCAGCCGCAACTGGATTAACGAGAAGCTGATCTACACCCACGGCTATGGCATCACGATGAATCCAGTCAATGGATTCACGGCGGAAGGGCTGCCCACGCTGATTTTGAGCAACATGCCGGTACAGAGTACGGTGCGTAGCCTGAGCGTGACCCGGCCGGAAATCTATTTCGGCGAGTTGACCAATACCGACGTCTACGTGAAGACGCGGCAGAAGGAGTTCAACTATCCGCAGGGTGAGAGTAACAACCTCACGTCGTACGAAGGCAACGGCGGAATCGGGCTCGGCGGGTTTCTGCGCCGGATGATCATCGCGCTCGACCAAAGCGACCTGGCGAAGCTACCGTTCAGCGATGACGTTGATAAAGATAGCCGGCTGTTGATGCGGCGTAACATACGCGATCGCGTAGCGGCTTTAGCGCCGTTCCTCACCGTTGATCCGGATGCGTACATCGTGCTCGGCGATGATGGACGGCTATCTTGGATCATGGATGCGTTTACGATTTCCGACAGCTATCCGTACTCGACGCACACTCGTCTCGACAACGCTTCCATCAATTACATGCGCAATAGCGTGAAGGTGGTCGTCGATGCCTACGATGGCACGACAAACTTCTATGTGTTCGATCCGGAAGATCCCATCATCGCCGCCTACCGGCGCATTTTTCCGAGTCTGTTCAAGGATGCTTCCGTGATGCCGCCGGACCTGCGGAAACATGTGCGCTACCCGGAGTTACTGCTCAAACTACAGGCGGAAGTTTACGGGCTCTATCACATGACGGATCCCGAAGCGTTTTACAACCGCGAGGATCTATGGACGGTGGCCACGGAAGTGAGCATGAGCCCGGGAGGGGAGCAAGTCACCGAGCCGATGCAACCCAACTTTGTACTGATGAAACTGCCGGGCGAAAGCGGCGAGGAGTTTGCTGAGATTCTACCGTTCACGCCGGCCAACCGGAATAATCTGATTGGCTGGATTGCCGGGCGCAGCGACGGCGCAGAGTACGGTACGTCAGTGGTCTACAACTTTCCGAAGACGAAACTGGTCGATGGCCCGCTGCAAATCGAGGCGCGGATCGACCAGAACGCGCAGCTTTCCGGACAGCTGACCTTATGGAATCAGCAAGGCTCGCACGTGCGGCGAGGTGCCCTGCTGGTAATTCCGACGGGGAAGGCGCTGTTGTATGCCGAGCCGATTTATCTACAAGCGGAACGCAGCCCGATGCCGGAGTTGCGCCTGGTGGTGCTCGCGCTGCAAGATCGGCTGGCATACGGACCAACCTTTGAATCGGCGATGGCGTCCCTTTTCGGGGGGACGGTCTCATCGCTGACGGCAACGTCGACGACGGCAGCAGCGGTCTCCGCGGAGCCGGCACGCGGCGCTGGCGCATCCGCCTCGTCATCGCTGCCGGCACCTAACCCAAATGCGCTCATTGCGGAAGCCGCGAAGGACCTTGCCGATTACCAGCGCCTGACGGCCGAGGGCAAACTCGCCGAAGCTGGACAGAAGCTTGAAGAATTAAAGCGCGCTCTCGACGAGCTGAATGCGCGACCAAGGTGATCTCGCTGTTGTATCGCCGCCAAGTTACGTTGTCCTCTACAACCAGCAGTTTCAGGTGGTGGCATATCTTCTGGAACCACTTTACCCAATGATTGTACGTCCCGCGTCAACCTCGCCGCCGATCGGAACCGGGATATTCAAGGAGTAGGATCAATGCGAAGACTGGTTAGAGTCTCTCTCCAGCGCAATCCGCTTACATCACTGCGGTCTCCGTAAAGTATTCCCAGCGGGGTTCGGTTGAAGGTCAATCCCCAGGCGTTGCGGCGGAGGGCTTGCGTCCGAACATAAGGCCAGTCTCAACCTCGACCAGCTTTCCGTCGCGGACGCATGGCTTGAATTTCCATTGGCCCAGGGCGTCGGAGATGGCCTTTGCCTGATCCGGAAATGCGCTGAGAAAGTGGATATGCTTTACTGTGCCTTTTTTATCGATGATGATTCGCACCGGGACGGTGTTGAACCGGTGTTCGGTGAAAACTGGATCGACTTGCGAAATCAGGTTTTCGCCACTTGCGTAGTCTTTCACGCAGACAGGAACCTCGTCCCCACCCATCCCTACAGTGGGACTGGCTTCAGGAGGTAATCGCACCCCGTTCATGTTCTGGATTAGATTGTCCAGCAATTTCGGATCGCGGCTGGTCAGCACGAATTCCACAGCGTGGCAGCGGATTTGGGTAGCCAAATCGTACCAGTGAAGCTCAGCTAGGGGAGACCAGTACGCGACAAAGGCAAATGAATGGCCGGCAATCTTGATATCTCTCGGAGCTGTTTCAATCTTGTAGTCGGACTGCAGGTTATCCTTCGAATAATTGATGAGTTCCAAGGCATTTGCGGCCGGCAACGGCGTAAAGAACATATCTTGCGCGGTGATCAGGATACTGCCTCGCGCAGGTCCTTGGAACCTGGCCCCGGGACTGAGTTGCGCCAGGACGTAGCGACCGTTATCAGAAGGCGGGGGGCCGTCGTATTTCTCGATCCAATCCGGCGGCAGAGGGTAGGTCATTCTGAAATATGGGTTACTGAAGGAATTGTTGGTTATGTTCCCATCTTCTGGAACGGCAGTTACCGAATCGCTTGCGCTCGACCAAGCACCTTTGACTAAGGTAACTCCAGTTGGCACTTTAGCCGCTGGCTGGGTTTTGTTCACAAGGTTGCGGCCAATTGGTTGAGCATCTTGCGACCTGGAGTCCCGGCTCAGCGCGAGCAATGATGCGGCTAAGACGAGGCCGACCGAAACGGATTGACAAGCAGCGGGCATAGTTTGTTCTTCGACTTGAAACAAGTTTCAGCGCACGCCAAGGCTGGATCGGCCACGGGTCACTTGTGTCTTCTCAGTTGGACAGCTTGGCGAGACGGGTTCGCATCTCGCCAAACCATCGACACGGGAGGATTACAAGGAACGCAGGAAATCGAGTATCTCCTGCTGCTGGCTGGGCTTCAGGTTGAAAAACTGCTCCTCCACGAAGCTTGCTTCACTGCCGTGGCTCGCGTGATCCTTGATGGCAGTCAGCAGGTTCGTGGTGCGGCCGTCGTGCAGGAGGAAGATACGCTGCCCTAACAGCCCGGGGTGTAAGTAGCTAATTTTCGGCACGACCAGCCGCGCCGAGTTGCGAGTCGAGCTTCGTGATTCTATGACCGATTTCGTACAAGGCATTGAGATTCGGCTTCCGGAGAGCCGATTTCGATTTCCCCGACGAGTAAGTAGTAAATAAACAGCAAAAAACGTGTCCCCTCGAGGTCTTTCCACTGCCGCGGCGTGCCCGCACCCAGCGCTTTGCG
>JBAUXO010000238.1:0-4566 GCA_049584315.1 Candidatus Sulfotelmatobacter sp.
TGTGCGGCCAACTGTCCAGGCGCTGCCAGACACAGACTTAGCAGCGCGATCATGACTGAACGGTGATGAATACTCACGATGCCCCCTTTTGAATTTCGGCGGTAGCCAATTCTCAACAATGCTTGAATTATATCTCTCGGTGACTTACCGCGAACTTTCTTGGACGAGATTATTATAAGAGTTCTTCGTGAAGCCCCGATGGTAGCTGGGCGCTCGCCACGCTTCCGCCTGGATTTAATTTAAGAAGGTAAGGCAAGCTTAGAGCCGAGTCCAGCGAGGGAGCGCGGAGAATCACGACACCTCGGAAGCCTTCGTCGCCGAAAAAAGTCAACTGAAGAAAGTCACCCGTTGTTCCCGAGGTTCTTGAGCTCGGAAGAGGCGTTCCGATGCGCTGCTTGAATACGTTCTTCGGATTAGAAGATAATTTTCGATTCATTATACCGTTCCAAACGGTGAATCCTAGCTAGGCAATCTTCACGCCTGTTTTTGCTTCATCGAATATCAGAAGAGCCCCATTTTTGTTGCTGCCGCGCGAACTGCAATCTCAAAGTCAGAAATGCCCTTGACAAAAACCGACAGATGCATCCCCACCTGTCCCCGGTTACTCCCGCAGCTGCTGACGATAAAAGGCGCTCTTGTGAAGTAGCTCTGGCGTGTAGCGGTCACGGACCTCTCAAGGCGGCGCAGGTACTTTCAGCATCAACCCTGCGCTCGCCTTGGAACCCCCTCTCCGAACTCGCTCCACTCTAAGCGTGCCCGTTTAGAAGCGGAAGCGCAGGCCCAGTTCGATGTTTCTCGGCTCCGCCTCGCCATTGACTCCCACGCCATTGAACGGTGCTGTATTAAACCCGAGAGCGCCAAAGCCGGGAGTGTTGCAGAGACAGAGGTAGTTATCGGTCCACTGATTATGGTTCAAAACGTTGGCGAAGACGCCCTGGAATTCCAGGTTGATACCCTCCGCAACCCGGATGCTCTTCTTGATGCTGAAGTCCATATTCCAGTAGGCCAGCCCACCGAGAATTCCGGAGCCGCCATCCCGGTTATCGATCCCGAGAATTGGGTTGCGCCAGTTCGAGGCTTGGAGGACCCCGTTCGGGAAATAATTTACCGGGAACCCGTTGGTTTGAGTCGAGCAGAAGCCCGAGTAGGTGTTGCCGGGACAGTAGTGGGCATGACGGTTGGGAACGGGGCCGATGGGTACGGCATTTTCCATGTCATAGTCACCGCAGCCGATGCCATCGCATGCACCGAAGGATTGGTAATCTGCAAGGGTCGTAGCGATCTGCGTCGGAACGCCGGACCCGGCAGCGAATATGGTCGAGAACGTCCATCCACCCAATACTCGCCCCATGAATCCATTCTGTCCCTTATAGAAAGGAGGCTGGTAGACTAGGAGCGTGTTGTAAATGAATTTGCGGTCCCATGCCTGTCTGCCATACTGTTCCTGCAGATTGAAGGGATCGAGGGCAGTAAGTACGCTCGAGGATTGCGCCTGTGCTCCAATCCCCAGAGCCTTCGACCAAGTAAAGTTCGTCTGCATCGTCACTCCGCGCCAATCGGACGTCTTGACGGAAATGAAGCCGGCGTTGTAGTTGCCGTAGCCAATGCTGGCGTTCTGAAAGGCACCGTCAGTAAAGGCGCCGGAACAGCCGTTATTCCCAATTCCGCCCAGCGTCGCGCAAGTGGCGGGAATCGGAGTGCTCTGCAGGCTGCGCGGGAAGTTGAAAGCACCCACATTTCCGTCGACCACCTGGCAACCGCCCACCGGGCACCCCACGTTTCCCGAGTCCAAATCGCTCCAGATCCCCCAGACTTGAGCGTTGTTAAGGTTACCCGTACCGCTGGCGCCTTCGTTGGCTACAACCGCAGCTGTGCAACTGGAGAAGCCATTGCAGTAGCCTGTGCCCTTCAACGCATGCTCGAAGAAAGGCTGTGGCGTGACAGCACCGGGATTGGGTCCGGCCGAGCCTCCACAACCTCCGCCTGCCAAACCCGCGAGGCCGCCGCAATATTGCAGCACCACATTGGCGTACGCTTGCTTAAATTGCTGGCCGCCTAGCGTCATCATGTAGGGAACCGGGTTCAATTCGACGGGTTGATACTCGTGGGTGATTCGGCGGTAAATATAGCCGAGCTCGAAGCTAACTCTGTGGCTCAACTGGCGCTGGAGGGTGACATCGACCGAATCAATCGCGCTCGCCCGGAAGTTCGGATCCAAACCCTCGGGGTTCGAGGAGAACGAGTTGTTGAACCCAGGATAGGCAGGCTGGGGCAAGGTCGCGCTCACATTCGAGACTAGGGGCACGGTCGGGCCTCCCATAGAAGAAACCGCTGACCCCACGCGAAATCCGTTCGAATAAGTGCCCGCAAGAGAGGCTCCGCAGGCCCAATTCCCTGGCGAACCGACACTGGCGAGGTTCGAGTTACACGCCACGGGCTGTTCGAGGCCGAGTCCCAGCAATGGCACCAGCACCTGCACCACGCCATTCGTGCGGCCGTATTGGCGGCCATAGCCGCCTCGCAGAACCGTATCTTGAGTCCCGAAGATCTTGCCAGCCATCGTATCGGCATCGAAGTGTGGATTCCAAGCTACGGCAACGCGCGGGCTGAATTCGCCGTAGAAGGGGTTATAGGGATACTTCAGCCCGTTGGCGGCGTTGCCCACCAGGGCAAACCCGACTTCGGGATTGTATACCTGGCCCGCGAGCGCGGCTTTTTTGTCATTGTTGAGGTAGGTCTCAGTCGAAACCGGCTGATTTGCCGCGTCTACCAAGACCGCCTGCTTTCCGTTCTGCTCGACCGGCGGCATCTCCAGCGCGTAACCCAAGCCGTAGGTGAAGGTGAAAGTGGGCTTCAGGTGCCAGGTATCGCTGAAGTAAACGTTGTAGTAAGGGATGGTGCTTTTGTCGAATGCGTTGGAAAGCGGAGGTAACAAACTAAGGCTTGAACCAGAGCGCGAGAACATCTGCGACGCGATGGAAACGACTCCCAGCACGTTGGCGTAAAGGGAATCGCAGGTCTTCGGAGTCGTGGAAATGGTAGAGGTCGTGGCGCAAGGATATGCGAGGGTGCCCATGCCCGATCCGTTAGTTGTGTTGCCCAACTCATACACCGGAAAAGCGTTAATGGTACCACCACTGTCATTGCGTTCATGGTAATCCCAATTATGCTGATAAGTGCCACCGAACTGGAAGAGGTGGTTGCCTTTCAGCATGGAAATGTCGTCACGGATCATGTTGTCGTGTCCGTCCCAGAACCGGCGGCGGATGTCCTGGTTGTCGACGTTGAACGGGCCAAGATCCTGGGTCTCCGACTGGCCGCTATCGAATTCGAGCGCGCCACCGAGCCCAGCGATCTGTGGCGGAGCCCCGGCGCGGGACCACGCCCACCAGTTCCGCAGGAAGCTGTAATGGATGTCGTTGGTCGTGTTGGTGGTGATGTTGGTGGTCAGCCCCGCAACCAAATACCAGTCTCGAATCGGATTGCCTGCTTGAGAGGCTGGTGTGCCCAAGGTATCTCCGGGGAAGAAGCCCCCAATATCAACCTGCGCATCCGAAGCAAGGTTCATTTTGTAATAACGCCAGCTGGCCGTGAAATGGTTCTTGGAACCGAAATCGTGGTCGATACGCGCTACGTCGAAGTTGCTCGTAACGGGCACGCTCAGGTTAGCCGCAAATCCCAGAACGTTAGCGTTGTCACACAGGTACTGGCTGCAAGTGGCGTTGGACTGCGGTTCGTACTTATTCCATATCTGCGAAACCAAAGGGTTGAGACCTAGGCCAAGCGGATCGCATTTGCCGCCGGGGGCTCCGGCACAGCCGTAATTCGCAGCGTAAGTGACGCCATTGAACACCACCGGAGCGTTATTTAGATTGTAGGCAATCGCGCCGGTGGAGGCGTTAGTTAACAGCCCCAGCCGCAAAGCCGGCGAGGGAACGTTTCGGGTGATGGTCTCAGAGTTTGGATACCGGAAACCTTCATAGTTATAAAAGAAGAAGGTTTTGCCGCCGAGAAATTCTTTCGGAGTAAGCGGCCCTCCGAGCGCGCCGCCAAAGCGGCTGTAATGATAGGACGGAAGCCCGATGTGCCCGCAGTTAGGCGCACCGCACTGGGCTACGCCCTCCCAATTGTTTTGGTTATTCGCCCAGGCATTCGATGACCAATTATTGTCTTTGTAATACTCGTAGGCGGTTCCGTGGAAACTGCTGGTGCCGCGTTTCGTAACAATCTGGATTTCGGCCCCGGCGGAACTGTTGAAGTCGGCGGTCTGCCCTGCGGTGTTCACCTTGAACTCCTCGACGCTGTCGGCTGGAGTGGGTAATACACCCGACGGGGCGGAAAAAGTAAACGACTGTGTCGCCATGCCCCCGGTTGGATCGCCGATCACCATATTCTGCTGCCCAGCGGTGTACACGCCACCGCTGCCGTCCATATCGTTAGCAGCCCGGGGTGTAAGTAGCTAATTTTCGGCACGACCAGCCGCGCCGAGTTGCGAGTCGAGCTTCGTGATTCTATGACCGATTTCGTACAAGGCATTGAGATTCGGCTTCCGGAGAGCCGATTTCG
>JBAUXO010000239.1:0-4236 GCA_049584315.1 Candidatus Sulfotelmatobacter sp.
GCATGTATCCTATCCCGCACTTAGTCAGTGACGTGTACCCGCCCCGATCGAAATCCGAGAGCAATTTGAGAAGATTGCCGGAAGTTGGGTTCAAAACGTGAGGGGAAAACAATGCGACCCGTTACACACAAGAAACAAGCGCCGGGAGATTCCCGGCGCGCGAACGATAAGCAAGTGATTTGGACTAATAACTCATCGAAGATCCCTTGGCCGCGGGTACATCCTTGGAAGTCATGTCAAAGGTGAGCATAAACCCGTTTGTACCCTTGAACTCGTATGCCTTGGGTCCCTCCCTGTACGTTTCGATTTCGTTCGGCATCATGACAAAACCGTCATTGCGCGGCGTGCCCCAATACTTGACATTCTTAAGCACGGCTGGCTCGTCGGTCATTCCCTGAAATCGCGCCAACTTGATCTCTGCGGTCTTGCCCCCATTTAGGGTGGCGTGTGCGTGATCTTTGTCGAACGTCCAAGTATCGATATTGCCTTCGGCGATCTGCAGTGATTTCCACTTCACCGGAAACACATGCCCGATAATATCCCCGAGCGCCTGGCGTTGTTCGGCGGTTGCCCCTTTATCGAACGTCACCTGCGCCCAATCCACCTGTCCCTGCGAGAAGTCGCCACCCAAATCCCCATTGATCCAGAATTTGGCTCCGGCGAGATCAACGTTGCCGTAGTGTCCCTGGTTCACTTTGTAAGCATTGTTGAACTTGCAGAAATGTTCCGTCTTTCCGTTTTCGTGATGAGCTGCTGGATGCGAGTTGAAATAGCACATGCAGAAGTGAGGACAGCTGCAGGCCTCGATTGTGGTTGCATTGATCGCCCAATCCGCCGCCGACTCGCCGGAGTGACCGGCGTTGACGGCGAGTAGGGCAAGGACGAGTGTTAACGCTATTCTGTGCATAGACAACCCCCCAATGAGTAAGAGAAAGCCGTTATCCAGATAAAGCTAACCAGCATCATCAGGCCCAGCGCCAAGCCCTTCAGACTGTCCCAAGAGCGTGTCAGGTGCTTCTACTTGTCGCTTGCAGAGCGCCTGACGGTCAATGCTCCGAGACTTCTCCTTCGATACCCTCGCGATCCCCTAATAAGTCGTCTGTTTGCAATGCAATGTGGGGTATCGCATTGTGTTCGGTTGCGTGCTAGACTTTCGAAAATGTGAAGTACGCCGATGCCGTCCACCCTCCCATCATTGGTGCGTTTCGCAAATTTCGAAGTCGATCTGCGGGCTGGTGAGTTGCGAAGAGAAGGCAGCAGAGTCCGGCTGCAGGAACAGCCCTTCCTACTTCTGGCAGTGCTCTTGGAATACGCGGGGGGAAGTCGTCACCCGTGAAGAACTTCGCAAGCGCCTTTGGTCGGCCGATACCTTCGTCGATTTTGACCACCGTCTCGCGGTGGCTGTAAGCAAGCTCAGGGACGCGCTGCGAGACTCTGCCGAAAAGCCCAAGTTGATTGAGACGGTTGGACGACGCGGTTATCGATTTGTGGGCCAATTGCAACCCACCGATTCATTGTCTGGGGATTCCAACGGGGGAAAATATGACACTCCCTCGGCTTCTTCTCAACCGCCCGAGCAAGCAGAGCCCCCAAAGTTGGCGCATCCGCATCCGAGGCGATCTCGACTCTTCCTTTTCTCCCTCGGATTCGTCATTCTCCTCACGGTGATCGCCTTAGCGAAGCTTGTTCACATTCGATCTGGGAAAGGACAGCCGACGGCTCCCCGGAGTTTGGCGATCCTTCCGCTGCAAAATCGTGGCGAAGATTCAAGGAGCGACTTTCTTGGATTATCACTGGCGGATGTACTCATCACAAAATTGGCCTACGTGAGTTCCATCAGCGTCCGCCCTTCTGCGGCAATTGAGAAATATCGATGAACGGCCATTGACCTTCAGAAAGTTGCCGCAGATCTCAAAGTCGATACACTGCTCACGGGAAGTTTCATTCGCGATGGCAACAACTTGCGCATCACCTACCAACTGGTCGACGCCAAAACCGAAAAAATTCTAGGCCAAGGAATGATCGACCTTAAGTATGACAATCTTCTTGCTGTTCAGGATAAAGTTACCGGCCAACTGATTTCAGAACTGCAACTGAACTTGCCTCCAGGTGAGGCGGAGCATCTAAAACCGGAACCGTCAGTTAGTCCACTTGCCTACGAATATTTTCTACAGGGGCTTGATCTTTACGGACAGCACAAGTTTCCGCTGGCGATCAACATGTTCGAACAAACCACGGAGATCGATCCCAATTATGCTCCTGGGTGGGCGTATTTGGGAGCTTCCTATAATTCGGACGCAGCGTTCGAGCTTGGCGGGCGGGAGCAATATAGCCGCGCCCAAGCCGCCTACGAGAGAGCGTTGGCGATACGACCAAACTTGATTGACGCCCAAATTTTCCTTGCCAATCTGCTGATTGACACAGGAAAAGTTGAGCAGGCTGTGCCCTTGTTGCGAGACGCCTTAAAGACGAACGGCAATTACGCCGCTGCTCACTGGGAACTGGGATATGCATACCGATTTGCTGGAATGTTGGACGAATCGGTGGCGGAATGCGAACGCGCGCGTCAACTAGCTCCCTTCGTGAAGGGCAACGGGGCAGTATTAAACAGCTACCTCTATCTGGGGGAGTACCAGAAGTTTCTTGAGAGCCTGCCGGCCGACGGTTCCTCGTTCTCCCTGTTTTACCGTGGCTTCGGAGAATTTCACGAAAAGCAGTTCGACCAGGCGGCAAGTGATTTCGATCGCGCGTACCAACTCGATCCAAATTTGTATACCGGAATTGGAAAGGCTTTGAGTGACGCGATTCATCAGCACGCAAAAGAAGGCTTGCACCTCTTGAGTGGACTGGAGAGAACAGTAAAACAGCGAGGAGTCGGGGATCCGGAAGCCACGTACAAGATTGCCCAGGCATACGCCGTCTTGGCAGACAAGGCTTCCGCATCACGTGCGCTTCGAATGAGCGTTGAAGGCGGTTTCTTCAGCTATCCCTACATCGACAAAGACCCATTGCTGAATGATCTACACGGCGAACCAGAGTTCGCTCAGATTTTGGACATAGCACATCAGCGACACGCGGCATTCAAGAATTCTTTCTTTCGCTGAAACGGGTCTTGCCCGATCGTTTTCTCGAACCTGATGTGGCTCGTATGTGACATCGTGTGCTTGGTCGCCATCCTTACTAAATGACGGGCAATCTGGAGCTTATTCGTCGTCCGTCGGATTAATACCGACAGCTGTGTGTCCCACCACAGGTTGATTTCTAATTTCGAACAGAGCTAGCGTCGGGCTGTGCTGACGATTCGTGCCATGACCGGCGGTGAGGGCTACGCACAGCGCCATCTCCAGCAGAGCGATTATTACGACCAGAATCGGACTGTCGAGGGCAAGTGGCACGGACGCGGCGCTGAACTGCTTGGTCTTAAAGGAAAAGTTACATCCGAAGATTTTGAGGCGGTACGGCAAGGTCTCGACCCTCGAACGGGAGAATTCCTCCGGCCACGCCACGGGGCAGATCGCATTGCCAGCAATGGTGAGGAGCAAAGTAAGGCACGTTCTCTGTATGACATGACATTTTCAGCGCCGAAGTCCGTCTCTGTCATGGCCATTGTTGGCGGTGATGAGAGACTGGTCGCCGCGCACGGAACCGCCGTGCGCGAGGCATTGGAAGAATCAGAGAAATACTCTGCCACCAGGGTTCGCCTCGCCGGCCTGAACGAAAATCGGACCACCGGAAACTGGATCGTAGCTTCCTACACTCACGACACGAGTCGTCAGCTAGATCCTCAGCTCCACACTCATGCCGTCGCTGCCAATCTCACCTACGACGGGACTGAAGGACGCTGGAAGGCGCTCCAGGCTTCCGGTCTGTACGAGCGTCGCAGCTACCTGACCGAGGTCTATCGCAATGCCCTGGCTCGCGAAGTACGCGCCCTTGGCTACGAGGTTGAAAACCGTCACGATCTTCGGGGTTGTGACAAGGGATTCGAAATCGCAGGATTGTCCCAGGACCTCCTCGACAAGTACAGCCAACGCAGTGCCCAGCGGGATGCGGCCATTTTGGAGTTCACCAATTCACGTGGTCGGGCCCCAACTGACAACGAGGTTGCCGTACTCATTTGCGTCCAAATTCGGCGTTTGACAATATTCCCACATTGAAAACGTTGGGCATAGCCTGAGTCTGAACCTGGACACGCGTCTGCGATTCGGCCCCGGTCGAAGTAAGTGCTTCTCGCCA
>JBAUXO010000240.1:0-24150 GCA_049584315.1 Candidatus Sulfotelmatobacter sp.
GCGGTCTTACGTCTCAAGCGTCTTCGTGAACTCGCGTACCAATTCAAATCCTTCCTGAAGCTTCATCGCCAGATTACACTCCTTCGCCAGCGCATCGAACACCGGCTCCCATTCTGCGGGTGGTGGATCAAGTTCCTTCGGCACATCGTGGGTCGCGCGTTTCCCGAACGTTGCACGGACCGCCGCGGCGGTGTTGCCTTTGTCGAGCTTTTCTCCGCTGATCAAAAGCGCCATGTCGATAAGGTCTTTGGTTCTAGTGTTCACGCGTTCGCCTCGCGGCAGCGTATACGCATGGAGCTTTTCCGCGAATTGCTGCTCCGCCGAAATGACGGGGAAAGACGGCGGCGCCACGCCGCCGAAGCCAAGCCAGTCTTCGCCGGTCACGACCTCCAGAGGCTCGAGCACTTCGTCCCCGACGCCAACGTCGACGTGAAATCGCGCGAAGTCTCGTCCATCCATTCGTGCTTGGACTGGGTACCGACTGCCGCCTTCCGGAGCGCCATCCAGATCCTCTTTCGCTTCTCCGACGAGGAATTCGAAATAGTCGTCGAAGCGCGTCGCCGCCGCTTCTTGGAGCATGGTGCGTACCTGTTCACTCCGCTCTTTCGGGTCCTTGGAGAGGCGCCCGCCGTCGTGCAGCGTCAAGTCGATGTCTTTGGTCGTCCGTGCGGAATGCATCCGCAACTCCATGGCGTAGCCGCCCTTCAGCACCCATGGATACGTCGCCTTCGGTCCCTTCGAAAACATTCGCGCCAGGAAGCGGTCGAACGCCACTTGTCGGCGCAGCCGCTGCAGGTCAGTGCCTTGCTTGCGCGCGCGCGTCTGCAACCGAGTTTCGAGCGCGGCACGAAAGGCGCCGGCTGTCTTGTAGGATATCGCTCCATTCGTCACGCGGGCTGCCCGGCCAACTCCCGAAGCGAACGCTGCAGCGTATCGTCCGGCATGCGATCGATTTCTCTTTTTCCGATGAGGCCACGGCGTATGGCTTCGTCGACGGCTAGCTTCAGTTGGCTCCGGTCCACGTGTCCGCTGCGCAGTAGATCCACGATGGTTCTGAGCGGACGCGTCATGCGGATCCCGTGCATTTCCTGAACTTCGCTGGGGTCGAGGTGTGCTCGGTGAAGCATCAGGATTTCGGGAATCGTGCTGTTGCGGCGAAACTCTCTAGGCACGGTCATGTGCAGTTTCGAAGGCATGAGATCCGCTAGTTCATGAAGACTGAGAGCCGTGTCATGGCTGTAGGTGCCTTCCGGCACTTCTTGGCGATTTTGGGACCAGAGATACCAAAGCATCAGGTCCGGGCGCTCCGGAGCCGGAAAATCCGCAAGGCGGTAGATCCCGCGGTGCTCCCGAATCCAGTTTCCGGCGTTCACGTGGTAGGAGTGCGTCTTCTCGGCGAACCCCGACCGAATGGCTTGCTTGGTGGTGAAGAAGCCTTGCTGGGATTGGGCGATTTCATGGAGCCGTCGGGCGGCTTCTTTATAAGGTCCTGGCATTACATATTCCCCCAACTTTCTTGGGGGATTATGCGCTATCGTGTGCGGGCAGGCAAGAGGCTTCGCGTATCGCGTTGTTCCTACAAGGTTTTACAGGGACTCTAGTTATTCAAACCGGAAGCATAATCCCTAAATTTTTCAGGGAATTGTGAGGTCTGAGAACCTACCTTGCCTTTAAGGAGTAAAAGTCATGTTTCAAGAATTGATGCCGCTCCTCGCGCAACGAATCTTGCTGCTTACCCTGTCGCGTCTGAGCGACGAACAGGTCTCCGTCAACATCATCCCAAAGCCACTGAAATCCGATCAGCCGGATGACGCCGCGCTTACCACACCGCTGAGTGTCACCGGCACTCCCAAAGAACTTGACGAACAACTGCCGCGACAACTGGTGGAGTTTGTGGAGACTCACCTGGGGCTGTCCTCAACCTTGAAGAGTGCGAAAGAGCAAATGGAGGCCGCTGCCAAAGCAGCAAGGGAAGCAGCCAAGAAATCAACGACCTCGAAATCCCACAGCGGGTCCAGCAGAGGCGTGAATCCGGCGCCGGCGCAAGCGCAGGCAGCGACCGAGACAAAGGAGAAGACGGATGACCTGCAATCAACGCCTGAGACAATCCAGGCACCCGCGATCGTTGGAAGTGTAGGGTTCGGTGCCAGTACCGGGAACCTGTTTGACGTTGAAACCGACCAATGAACACTGCCTGGACGGGATTAATCATGAGCGCGCTGATTAGGGTGGGCTTACCCGCACCGTTGAGCCGGATGATCACCGGTGTGCTGTCTTTTGACCCGCGGAAGATCTCCCCTGGGCTCGCGAGGATCTGGTCGGCTACGTCCCGATGGCAGGAGGATTTGTAGATCCTTGGCTTCCTTCCGCCGTGCGAGCCAGAAAAACGGTAAGAAGTCGCGTGCCAAAAGTTGCGATCGGCAGAAGGAGGCCGAGAATCATGGTCCAATCTCGGAAGGTATCCTGGTTGCTTACCTCGGCAGCGAGAATCAGTCCGGCCAGCAGGAGCAGGAGCAAGGAAATGCCGCGGTGAAATCGCCGAATTTCGGATTGCAGCCAGGAATCGAGCCGGTGCTCGATCCGGCGGCCGTCTTCGGAGTCCGTGCAATTCTCTCGGCAATGACACACATTGCAGGCGTGCGCCGGAGCACGGTATGTCACGATCCTCAGGTGGTGGTCGGTTTGATGGCGCTCCAGATACTGACCTGTGGGGCACTCCCAGCGATCGTGCACAGTATGGAATTTGAAGCCCGCAACCTCCATTTGCCGGGAGAGGCGATGCGAATGCAGAGCCACGCGTTCCAGAATCGCGGCCACAGTCACAAGAAATATCGCGTAGGTCGCGCCAAACAACACGTCCACATGAAACCCATAAATCACGGCTGCTTCGCTCCGATTTCGACAACCTCGGTAAAGAGAATCTCAACGGTTTCTCCACGAGCAACACGGGGAACCATGTGGCGCACGGCGAGCCAGGCCAAATAGAGGACTGGGAGGGTTCCTCCGACAATGAAGAGGACGTCACCAGGAAGGCGGAGCCATTCGATCAGCGCGTTGGTCCTCTCTGTCAGATAACCGAGCGAGCGCGCATCAAAATATCCCTTGCTCACAGAATGATAGAGTTGCAGAATTCCCAGCGGGAAAAGCGACGCGAACACCATCCAGGCTAGGCCAAGATTCAACGACCAGAAACTGGTCTTTGCAGCGCGGTCCGACCATCGGTCCTCCGGAACCATATAGCGTAAGCAGAACAGCGCCAGCCCGACGGCGAGCATTCCGTAGACTCCCATCATGGCGGCGTGGCCATGATTGGGCGTCAGCGCGGTGCCGATTTCGTAGTAAGAAACGATCGGTAGATTGATCAAAAATCCGAAGATTCCGGCCCCCAGAAAATTCCAGAAGCCAACTGAGGCGAGGAACATCACCGCCCAGAAATGTGGAAACTTTCTGGTGGATGACGATTCCTGCACGGCGCCGAGTTGCAGGAAACTCCATGCCTCCAGGGTCAGGAAGGTCAACGGGATCACCTCCGCCGCCGAGAAGAAGGCGCCAAGCGCCATGTGGAGTGCAGGCTCGCCAGAAAAATAGACATGGTGCATCGTCCCGATCATGCCGCCCGCGGAGTAGAGCACAACGTCAAGATAAATCATGGTCAGCGCGACACGCTCGTGTACGACTCCGAGCAGCACAAAGAGATACGCAACCATCACCGTGGTGAACAGTTCCAGAAAATCTTCCACCCACAGATGAACGACCCAGAATCGCCAGAAGTCCGTGGTCGTGAAGACCGAGGACGGGCGGGCCAGCAAGCCAACCGCATAGAATGCCGGAATCGACAGAGCGGAGAAAAAGAACAGCCACGGCATGTTGCCGAAATGGTCCGATACAAGGCGCTTTCGCAGTCCGCGAAAGAGAATGACGGTCCAGAAAAGTAGACCGATGGTCAGCAAGAGTTGCCAGAATCGGCCCAGATCGAGATACTCGAATCCCTGGTCGCCGAACCACGACCAGCCATGATGGATCCAGCCTTCGATGCCCGCATATTCTCCGGCCAGGCTTCCGAACACGACAATCGCCAGAGCACCCAGGAGGCCGTAGGAAAGCCAGTGTTGTCCGCGTGGTTCGTGGCCAGCCACCATGGGAGCCAGAAAGATTCCGGCGGCGAGAAACGAGGTCGACACCCAGAAGATCGCTAATTGCACGTGCCAGGTGCGGGCCACATTGAAAGGTAGAATGCGCGCCAGATCGACTCCGAAGAAATTTGCCAGCTCGGCGCGGTAATGCTGCGTCGCTCCACCGAGCAAGGCTTGCAGCAGAAACAGCAGTGCCATCACCAGGAAGAACCATGCGCAGGAGCGTTGCGCAGGTGTGAGCGCAACCTCACCCGGGGCCTTGAAGGAGATTTTCGTCCGCTCGCGGCCGTGCCAGCCAAGAAAGTTCCACCGGCCGAAGGCGGCGAGCAGCAGGCCAATTCCTCCTAGCAACGCGATGAGAGAAAGAACACTCCAGACTACAACATCGGCCGTAGCGTGGTTGTCCACCAACGGTTCGGGAGGCCAATTGTTGGTGTAGGAATACGGAAGACGGGGCCGCAGGGACGCCGCGGTCCAAGCCGACCAACTAAAGAACGCGGTGAGCTGACGGATCTGTTCTGGATCTACGATCGCGTTGGGCCGCAGCCCAAACTTGGTTGACGGTTGCGAGAAGAAGTCCTGGTAATGAGTTCGCAGCTGTTGGAACGCTTCGATTTGGGCTGCTGTGAATGTGAGGGTGTCCGTAGCACTGTCGTAGTGATTGGTCTTGAAGTCGGCAATTGTCTGCGCCTTTGCTTTATCCGACTGCGGTCCTCCGTAGAAGTCCAGCACCACTAAAGCCGCTCGGTGAAGATAGTCCGCAGTGAAATCCGGTCCGAGATAAGCTCCATGGCCGAAAATCGATCCGTACTCCATCAAGCCGTTGCGCAGGAATATTTGCTGTCCGGCAACCACATCCCCACCGTCGAAAACTATACTCCCGCTGGGACTGACAACTTTTCCGGGAATCGGAGGTTCGTCCGTGTATGTGCGATAGGCTAGCATACCCAGCATCGCAAACCCGAACACAAAGACAATCCCGACCGCTTGGATCCAACTCTTGCTGATTAAAAGTTGACGCTTCTCAGGAAATGCCACGTGACCTCACCCCCTGACTCCAGAATGGTTCGGAAAGAGTTCCTGAATCCCTCCCAAAAAAGCGCGGAGAGGAGTCCAGAGATTTGGCTAAAAGAAGTTGCCGCCCTCCATGGTAAGTCAAGTTTGGACAATTGCCGAGAGCGATCTCAACCACGTCAGAGTCATCAACCCACGCTCGGCAGGCGGCCATGCCATCGACGCCCAATGGCACGACGACTTCCGCCACTCGCTCTATACGGTCCTGACTGGCTACCGGCAGTGCAGGCGCACGATGAAATCATCGAAAGGACAACCATGCAAGTACAACGGCTCGAGCGGGGATTTCTCTACAACGGGGTCAAGCTGCCTGACACGACCCCAACGATGACCCCCGAACAGGTCAGAGATGCATATACGCATTTGTATCCAGAAATGGCTACGGCGGCGATTGAGGGGCCTGAAACGGTCGCTGGCAAACTGGTTTACAGGTTTGTTCGCGCTATCGGAGCAAAAGGGTAACACCCAAACAAAGGCTGCTCGTCGACCGAGACAACACTCCTGAACACAGAACAAGCGGCTTCTCAGAGCGATTTTCTTGGAACGCACGCGATAGTCAAGCAGGTGCGAACGTTAGCCCAGACGTGACGGTTGGCCGCAGCGTCTGGATCGGCAGTTCCAACTAATCGTTGAACTTCACGTTCGATGGCGGAGGTGACTTCCCAGAAGCCTGTGGACGTTTACGTCTGACTGTAAGGACACTGTGCGAAGTATTGCGCTCTATCCCTCAAGCCTGCCGCGATCCGTCGACGTGTGCTAGTATCCGCAGAAATCGGCATGAACTGGTAGTCGGCATCGGGTGGGATTCCTTCTTGTCAGGAAGGTGGCAGATCCGCCGGCGACGTCACTGAGCGACACAAACTTTCTGAACCGCCTGGAGCGGCGCTATGGTCTCGATAACACGCCCGGAACGATTTGGGCTTACTCGGCTCAAGCGCAGTCACATCGCGCTGACAACCATTGCGTTGTTGCTGGTGCTCGACCTTGGCCGTTCCATCAATGCGCGCGTTGGCTACGCCACACCCGTATCGGAGTGGCAGCCTAGTCCGTCCGACTATGCGGATTTAACGTGGCCCCCCGGAGCAGACCTGCCGCCCATCATACCTCTAGGCGCACGTGTCTTTGCGCGGAGATGTGCCGTTTGCCACGGACCTGACGGACGCGGAAACGGACCGGCGGCGCCGTCGCTGATCCCCCGGCCGCGCGACTTCACGCTGGGGTTGTTCAAATTTAAGTCAACCCCACACGGGCAGCCTCCGACCGACGCCGACCTGAAGCAGATCGTCGCGAACGGACTTCCAGCGAGTGCAATGCCCTACTTCCGCGACCTGTTGAGCGAAAGCGAGATCGATGCGGTCGTCGCCCAAGTCAAGCAATTCTCTACTGCATTCAACGGAGCATCGCCGCAGGGAATCGTCGTTCCGCCGCGTCCGGCGACGACAGCAGCGAGTGTCGAGCGTGGCCGTGCACTCTACATTGCCCAGGACTGCGTCGGCTGCCACGGTGCTGACGGCCGGAAGGGCGGCTTCCTTGTGGATTCAAGTACGAATCACCCGACACCAATTCGCGATCTTTCGGCTCCGTGGACATTCCGGGGAGGCAGCGATCCGAATCAGATATGGCTCCGTCTGACCACCGGTGTTGGCAATTCCATGCCCAGCTACGCACATGGGCTAACGCCCGGCCAACGCTGGGATCTCGTCAGCTATGTGCAATCGCTTGCGCGTGTGGCGCCGTGGCAACCGGGGGGGCGACTGGACGGGCCAGGGCAGCGGGCCGATCTGCTTCGCCGCGGCGAGTATCTTGTGCACGCGGAAATGTGCGGGTTGTGCCACACGCAGATCGACCGCACCGGCATCTATCGTGGCGACGATTTCTATCTCGCCGGCGGAATGCGAGTCGGCGCTTATCCTCATGGTGTGTTCGTCTCGCGCAATTTGACCTCCGACGAGGAAACCGGCATAGGAAAGTGGACCGAGCCGCAAATCGTCAACGCTCTCCGCAATGGGCGGGCGCCCGACCGTCTGCTGAATTTTTGGTGTATGCCGTGGTTCTATCTCCATTACCTTACCGAAGATGACGCCACGGCTATCGCGCGATATCTCAAGGATCTGCGGCCGGTCCACAATCGGATTCCTCCTCCGCTTCACTACGGCCTGGTCGAAACGATCGCGTCGAAGCTGACTCGTCCGCTTCCCGCCGCCGTTGTCACCGTGCTGACGTATGCAGACGGAAACTTCGGCCGAACCGATTCCCAAGTGCCGCAGGGCCGGGCGCAGACAATGCTGATCGACGCCCAGTGGGTAGTGCTCATCGGCGGCACGATTCTGTTCATCTTCGCAGGGCCGCGCGAACGTCGATTTCCCCGAAGCGTGCGCGGATGGCTGACTTTTGTCATCAGCGTGGTGGTACTGCTCCTGCTGGGACTGGTTGGGTGGGTAATTTATGCTCTGCCGACGCTTAGTTTCTTCCCCCCGGAACAGATCGTGCGCGGAGCAACTGCAGGAATTCCTGAATCCGACCCGGCTGGTTTCAAGACGCCAGAACAGAAAGCACTGGTTCAGCGAGGTCGCTACCTTTTCACCGTGGCCTCGTGCGCCTTCTGTCACAATCCGAACGGAGCGGGCGGCAGTAAGATTAGCTGGCGGCCTTTTGGCACTTTATGGACTCGCAACATCAGCAGTGATGCGGGAACTGGAATCGGTGGGTGGACCGACGGACAAATCGTCCGAGCCATTCGAAGCGGTATCACTCCTGACGGGCGCACGCTTCATTGGCAGGGCATGATCTGGGACCACGCATCGAACTCGGACGAAGAGGATATCCGCGCGCTCGTCGCATACCTGCGCATGCTCGCTCCCGTCGTTCGGCAAATCCCACCAGCGCGGCCACCGGTGGCGGACGACTGCGCCGTTTACACGTTCTGGGTCGCGAAAAGTACCGTGCCGGGGTGTCGCTGAGGCCGAACTACCGAGTGACCGTTCCGGTAACGAGGTGTTTTTGGAGGACGAGTTCAGCGGCGCGACACGCGGGAGCTTGGACGTTGGTGGAGAATCGAGAAAAGGGCCGGCCGTCTCGTGCGAGCTGTGCCATGCTTGGTCTGTTGGCGGGATCGTGGGTTTGCCTCCGATTCCTAATCGGATGGTGCCTAATGGGAAATTGTTCCGGGTCATAAGTCGGTTGGGAAATTGGACCTTCCATTCGTAGTTTGTCTATTTCCGCCCGATGACGATCGATGGCTGTCTTTGAGTTAGCGCTCAGAGTGCACTATCCAGTTTCCAGCGACCCCTTTTCGCATCGCGAGGGAGGTTGCCGTTTATGGCTCCCAGAAGATCTAATTTGTGCATCAAGTCGTCGATCCAACGGCGCCGGGTCAACTGCGCCGAGGTGGAGCGTGTCATGCGGGAACTGGAAACGGCCATACAAAGCGGTGCCACTACACGTGATCCCATCGTGGAGCAATTGAAACAATGTCCAGAAGCATTCAAAGTCGGGGAAATTCTCGGCAAGGCGTTCGACTCGCTCAAGTACGCTCAGGACGGAGGCGAGCTCGGAGACCGATATTTACCGCCCGCTGGTGTGATCATTCCGCCGCTCGTGTGATCGGCCTGCCGCTGGACGTTACGTTTCCGAGGCTCAAGGGAATTCGATGGCGGTACTGCACGCGGTGGGATGAGGGGCCATCCGCGGTTCTGGGAATGAGCCTTTTGCGCTTGGGAATTTGCCGGCCCAATGACTGGTCGGGTAGCGCCGTGGACTTTGTCGAACGCGGTTTCAGAAGGTTTTGCTCCCAGAATCGCGCAGTTGACGCGAAGACAGTCTGGGTTGGCGACCTCCGAATTACGGACAGCCTTTTCGAGTTGACGGATCAAGAGCGAAATCAGGTCGAAGCTGAAAGAGAAGGGATGACCGATCATTTGTATCTGATCGGCGACTACGAGGCTGCCGCTTCTATTCCAATTGGCGCGACACTCGCGCGTCTCGCAACGGAGAACGATCTTCTTCCAGCCGCCTTCTATCAGGTCTTCACCACCAACCTGTACAAATGGATGCGCGTGTACGACCACCTCGACGCCCAGGAGCACGCCGAGATGTGGATGGAGGATCTGAGCGACGAGGAATTGGAAGCCTCGATCTATCGGAAAGTGGATATAGAGATCCCCGCCTGTATCAAGAGGTACTCTAAGACGCTCAAATACAGGAGAGCCCGGAACTTGCTGCGGGAAATCACACCCCACACGAGTGTGGCTCGCGAGTTGATCCGGCACCTGCTTGAGATGGATGCTCATGGCCAAGGTCACGAGCACGCGTGGCCCGGCCAGATCAGTGAGAAGGACGTACCAGGTATCGAAACATGGCTCTCGGATGCTGAGTATTCCCGGCCCGGGTGCCTGATCACTTGGTACGAGAATGATGCGATCAACGCCTGCTTCGATGAAGAGGCGCAACACATGGGCGAAAACAGTCCTTGCCAGCCGAATGTGGCGATTCCTATCCACTTGGACAAGCCAAACGAAGAGCTACATGAAGAAGTGCGACGCCTCTTCGATCACGCCGGCGCGATGCTTCGGTCGTTGGCCTCCGCTGCCAGGATCGTCCAAATCATTAGGGATCTCTACGATGAATATCTCCGTGAACATCGGATCGAGTCAGGACTTCCGGTTGAGCCGGGCGCTGCTGGTGTACGGGAAGAGCAGTTATGACGGCTACCCGTATCGCCACCCTTTTATAACCCTCCATGACGTGATCCATGACGGCGACGCTGCACGACTGGCGGAAGGCCAGTTGATGAGGCCGCAGATGCTGATCGACCTGATGACCGGTTTGGGAAGATCGGTTCCGGCCGAGATCTTGCCGGCGCGCGTGCTGGTGCGCACGGCGGAGATGATCGTGTGGTGGACGCCAGCCTGCGAGCGGGCCATGTTTTTCAGCGACGGTGGCGCCGACTCTGCCTTGAAGAACATGAATGGCAAGCTCTATCCCCACTCGCCCTTGCTGTTCAAAGCATGCGGATCTCACTTATGGGTGCGCGCTCTTGCCAGGAACGAACGTCCGAAGGCTGAAACAAAACTTTGCATGGCGCCGTACTGGAACTGCTACGACAACGGCGTGTGTTGCACGGGGAGCATGAAGATTCCGCAGGACAAATCGGTCGCAGCGATTGATTTGTGGGAGGAGTCCTTCTTCCAAAGCGAATTCACGCACGCCTCCGGCGTTCGCAAACATGTCCGTTTTCGCGGCGGGTTCCTGGCGATGTGGCAATCGCTGGCGGGACAAAAAGCGTTTCCCTCGAAGTACCTGGTCAAGCTGACACAGACAGTCGCGGAATTCGTGAGGAACGATGACCACTCCTATCGAAACGACAATCGTCGCCAAGACTGAACACGAGATTTCTGGTGTATTGCTGCAGAAGCAGGTTCAGGTCACCGTAGTCGGATGCGGCGGGACGGGCAGCGCCATAGCTGCCGGGTTGCCGTATCTACACCAAGCCATGGTCGCTTTAGGGCATCCGCATGGACTGGACGTGACCTTGGTCGACGGCGACCGGATTTCCCGCACCAACTGCGTCCGCCAACCCTTCAGTGAGAGTGAGATCGGATTGCACAAGGCAACAGTATTGGCCACCCGGATCAATCTATTTTGGGGCCTGGGATGGAAGGCAGTGCCGCACTTCATCGATGAAAGCTGGGAGCATGGAACTGACGTACTGATTGGCTGCGTCGATACTCGTAGTGCCCGCAATGCGATGACCCGCACTCAAGCCTATTGGAATTGCCACTACTGGCTGGATCTGGGCAATAACGCCGATAGCGGCCAGTTCGTGCTAGGCCAACCCGAAAACCACAGAAACAAAGAGCGAGACTTGCGCTTGCCGACGGCTTCCGAACTCTTCCCTGAACTCATCAACGCGAAGCTCGACAAGAAAGACAGACTTCCATCGTGCAGCGCGCTAGAAGCGTTGGAGCGGCAGGAGCCGTTCGTGAATCAAACACTCGCATACCAGGCGTTGGCAATGCTTGCGCGGCTATTCCGCTATGGACGGCTCTCGTACCACGGCGGATTCGTGAATCTGCGGACGGGTCGCACGACCTCGCTTCCTGTCGATCCGGTCCTATGGCAACGGATGAGGACTCAGTCATCAAAGCCCGAATCCGCCAAAGCACGCTCGGAAGGTAAATCGCCGGGTTAAAGTTGCATGATCATCATGCGACAGCGGCGGGCGATCTGTTGTTCTTCCTGGGTGGGGACAACGCGGATCTTTTCTGTAGTGAGGCCGAGACACTCGAGGCCGTTCGTAGCTGCGGACCGGATGCAATCGCTGTGCTCTCCGATGCCGCCGGTGAAGACAAGAAGGTCCACGCCGCCGAGAAGAGCGATGTACGCCCCAATTACTTTGCGCACCGAAAGGCCAAAGATATTCAGAGCGAGACTCGCATGCAGGTCGTTGGAGCGGGCACGTTCTTCCAGCGTCCTCACATCACTCTCGCCGGAAGAAAGAGCAAACAGGCCGCTCTGATGGTTGAGCAGATCTTCAAGTTCATCGGCGGTGAATTTCTGATTGCGGAGAAGGTATAGGAAGATGCCAGGATCGAGATCGCCGGAGCGTGTGCCCATAGGGATGCCGCCGGCGGGAGTGAGGCCCATGGTGGTGTCGATCGATACTCCGTTGTGAAGCGCGCAGAGGCTTGCTCCATTACCGAGGTGCGCGAAGATGGCTCGTTCGGGAAGTTGGGTGCTGAATTGATGCACCAGGGATTCATACGAGAGACCGTGGAAACCATAACGTCGAATACCTGCGTTGAAGTAGCGCTGCGGCAGCGGTAGATGCGATGCCACTTCCGGGATGGTCTGGTGAAAAGCATCGTCAAAACAGGCGTAGTGTGCCGCCGAAGGGAAGATAGACTGCGCGGAAGCGATGAGCGCCACTGCCTGCGGGATGTGCAGCGGCGCGAAATGCGTGGCGGCGCGGAGTTGGTCCAGGACCTGTGGGGTAATGAGTTGGTGCGTGCGGAGGTTCGGGCCCCCGTGCACCACGCGATGTCCCACAGCCGCAGGCGCGGAGCGAACATGCTCCCGGATTGCCGCAGCAAGAGTGGTGAGGGCGTCGCTTTGCGACTCGTGAATACTTTGTCTCGCGACCAAGGTTGTTCCCTCGCAAGAACGAATGTTCAATGTGCCATTGCCGCGGCCAATGCCCTCGGCGCTTCCCGTCAACACAGGCTCTTCGTCGTTCGCGCCGCGGCGGTAGATGCCGAACTTCAGCGAAGACGAGCCGCTATTGAGTGCGAGAATTAGATCGTCTCTTCCAGCCAGCTTTTCCACCATGCCTATCCCGGCCATTTCCAGTTGCGAATCTCCTCTTTGTCGATGCCTTCGGCGTGAGCATAATTGATGCTGTCGATGATCTGATCCTTCAGCCATTCTTTCACGTGCGCGCCGGTGGGGCGGAGGCGGGGGACGCGGTCGATGACATCGATAGCCAGGTCAAAGCGGTCGACCTGGTTGAGGATGGCGAGTTCGAGTGGTGTGTTGATATTGCCCTTTTCCTTGTATCCGCGCACATGAATATTGTCATGATTCTTGCGGCGGTAGCTGAGCTTGTGGATGAGCGCGGCATAAGAGTGGAAGTTGAAAATAACAGGCTTGTCGGCTGTGAAAAGCGAATCGAAATCGCGGTCGGACAGTCCGTGCGGATGTTCGGTCTCCGGCATGAGCCGGAAGAGGTCGACGACGTTGACGAAGCGAATCTTCAAATCGGAGAAGTGCTCCTTTAGGATCGCAACGGCAGCAAGCGACTCCATGGTTGCGATGTCGCCCGCACAAGCCAGAACCACATCGGGCTCCGCGCCATCGTCTGTGGAAGCCCAGTCCCAGATGCCGATGCCCTTGGTGCAGTGGGTTACGGCATCTTCCATGGTGAGGTACTGAAGGTGGTCCTGTTTGTCCGCGACAATGACGTTGACGTAATCGCGTGAGCGCAAGCAATGATCCGCTACGCTGAGCAGGCAGTTCGCGTCCGGCGGCAAATAGATGCGGGCCACATCAGCGCTCTTGTTGGTGACCACGTCAAGAAATCCGGGGTCTTGATGGGTGAAGCCGTTGTGATCCTGCCGCCAGACTAGGGATGTGATGAGAATGTTGATCGACGGGACTGGCGCGCGCCAGTCGAGTTCTTTCTTCGACTTCTCCAGCCATTTAGCGTGCTGGTTGAACATCGAATCGATCACATGTACGAAGGCTTCATAAGTTGAGAAGAAGCCGTGGCGCCCAGTGAGAACGTAACCCTCAAACCAACCTTCGAGCGTGTGTTCGCTGAGCATTTCCATGACGCGCCCGAAAACGTCAAGCTCGCCGCCGTCGGCGTCTTCCGGCTTGTATTCGGCGAGCCATGTCTTCTTTGAAGCGGCGTAGATTGCCGTGAGCCGGTTGGAAGCCGTCTCGTCTGGGCCGAAGACGCGAAAGGAATTTATGTTACGGCGCATCACCTCGGCAAGAAAGTGCGCGAGCACGTCGGTCGGTGGAGCATAGGCCGCGCCGGGTGCCTTCACCTTGACGGCATAGTTGCGAAAGTCCGGCAGATTGAGCTCCTTGCGCAGCAGACCGCCATTCGCATGGGGATTGGCGGAGATGCGGCGCGTGCCGGAAGGCGCAAGTTGCTGTAGTTCGGGTATGAGGGTACCGTGAGAGTCGAACAATTCTTCGGGCTTGTAGCTGCGCATCCAGTCTTCAACAATTGTCAGGCTTCGTCTATTCGTGGCTGGGTCGAGCACGGGTACCTGGTGAGCCCGCCAAAAGTCTTCCACCTTGTGGCCGTCCACCTCTTTTGGTCCGGTCCATCCTTTCGGAGAACGAAGTACAATCATGGGCCAACGTGGACGCGTGGTGTCACCCGTTGAGTCGGCGTGTTGCTTCAACGAACGAATCTCGAGGATGCATTGCTCCAGAGCTGTAGCCATTTTCTGATGCATCGCGGACGGGTCATTGCCTTCGACGAAGTAAGGTTTATGGCCGTATCCGGTTAGCAGCGCCTCCAATTCTTCATGCGGGATGCGCGCGAGGATGGTGGGATTTGCGATCTTGTAGCCGTTGAGGTGCAGTATCGGCAGGACAGCCCCATCGCGAATCGGATTCAGGAATTTGTTCGAATGCCACGAAGTCGCAAGCGGACCGGTCTCTGCCTCGCCGTCTCCCACCATAACGGTGACGATGAGATCAGGATTGTCGAACGCTGCTCCGTATGCGTGGGAGATGGAGTACCCAAGTTCGCCGCCTTCGTGAATCGAACCGGGCGTCTCCGGTGTGCAGTGCGAGCCGATTCCTCCCGGAAAGGAGAACTGCCGGAAGAATTTAAGCATGCCCGCTTCATCGCGGCTCTTGTCCGGATAAATCTCCGAATAGCAGCCTTCGAGATAGCAATTGGCGAGCGTCGCTGGCGCGCCGTGACCTGGGCCCGAGATATACATAACATTTAAATCGTATTTCTTGATCAGACGGTTCATGTGAACCCAAACGAGAGATTGCCCAGGGTCTGAGCCCCAATGACCGAGGAGCCGATTCTTGATGTGCTCCGGCTTCAGCGTTTCGCGGAGGAGTGGATTCGCGCGAAGATAGATCATGCCCGCCGACAAATAGTTGCAAGCTCGCCAGTAGGCATCCATCGTCCGCAGCTCTTCGGACGATAGGGGCGTCAGAACTTCCGCTGTGCCAGCCATAGACATTCTCCTAGGTTTGGAAGTGCGTGCGGGACTCTGCATCCGGGCCGAGCAATGCCACCTTTTACAGCCTAAACGGTTCCGACATGGAGGAAAACATCCCTGATAAAAGTTGCCGCGCCCAGATTTCCTGAGATGGCAACGGAAGATAGGGCGCCGGGCTGGGTGATCGAAACACAAAAGAGACCTTAAAGGAGGTCAGGCCATGAGCCAAAGCTTTCGGACAGTGAAAGATGTATGGAATATACACTCGTCCTGCTTCATTGAACCAGAGAAGTTGATCGTGCTGCTGCACGACCTTGCCGCCAGAGTAGGGACGGCGAGCGACGAGCACGAATACGGGGATAAACAAGCTGTCTGGCTTGAAAACGGCACGAAGGTTCTGGACTATATGGAAGCAGACGAACGCTTCAGTGCGGCCAGTTTCAAAGACAGCATGGAAGAGCAGGGGATAGCTGTTAACAGAGATGATCTGATCGCTTTGCTCGACAACATGCGGAGCTTGTCGAAACCATGGCGGAGTTCCATCGGAAAACACGGAGAGCTAGTATTTTACATCGATGCTTGTTGAATCCAGCAGACGGGACGTTCCTCTGATAGTGGGCTGCGCCGGTTGACTCGCAAGTTGCCGGACGACATCCGCTATTGAGGGGCGCGGCTAACGATGGCTGTTGGTATGACCGCCGCGCTGCTCGCACCTGGAACCGCTTACACGCAAGTCCAAACGTCCGTACCTGGAAATCATTCGGAATTCCTGCGCACTCTGCCCCTCACAAGGTTCTATGACACTCCTCATCCCTTGCCGGCCGGCAAACCAGGAGAATTGATCCGCTCGGAATCGTTTGACGAATACGAACTCCCCTTCTCAGTGTCTGCCGTTCGCATTCTGTACCACTCGCATTCCGCTGCCGGGGAAGATGTGGCGGCATCGGGGGTCATTCTGTTTCCGGACGAAAGAAAACCGCCTGCTGGAGGCTGGCCGGTCATCGCGTGGGCCCACGGTGCTACGGGAGTTGCCCGTGCATGTGCTCCCTCGCTGATGAGGAATGTAGGACACGGGCCGTTCCTCTCGATGTACGTGAACCTTGGGTACGCCGTGGTCGCGAGCGATTACGCGGGGCTGGGAACCACTTTCCGGAACGCTTTCTTGGATGGTCCGTCCAACGCGACCGATCTCATTGCTTCCATTTCTGCGGCTCGCGCCGCAGTGCCAGAGTTGGGCGCGAGGTGGATTGTGATGGGAGAGGCGGAAGGAAGTTTAGCAGCCCTAGCGGTCGCGGAAAAGGAGAGCGAGATTCGCGACCCGAATTACCTAGGCAGCATCGCGATTTCGGGTGTCCCCAGTGCAGAGGAAATCTATGAGAACTCCGCTCAGGGTTCTCCCAACCTCATGCTTATGTCCTTGGTTTATGGGATCAAGACCATTTATCCGCAATTTCAAGAAACCGACTTGCTGACAGAAAAGGGGCTTGTGCTCTATCGCCACATCCAGCAAATGTGTTCGCAGGCAGGAACGGTTCCCGAGTTATCTGCTGCTGAAATAGTGAAGCCGGGCTGGGAGAAGAATGCATTCGTCCGCCAGTACTTTGTCCGAAACAGTCTTGGCCACACGCAGGCGTATGGTCCAATCTTGGTAATCAGTGGCGATACCGATCACGCAACTCCGCCAACAATGACGGCTCAGGCGATTGCCCGCATGTGCAAACAGGGCGATCGGGTTCAGTGGGAGCCATATCACGATCTCGACCCAGAGCGCGTCATTGGCGACTCTGTGAGGGGCCAGATTGCATGGATCGAAGCGCGGTTTGCCGGCCGGACGCTTGCGACAAATTGCCCTTGAACTAGCGGTGGCGCGCCACCGCTTAAGTTGAGACGCGTAAGGCGATGATTATTATGAAGGTAATCGCCAGCCAGAGAGGCCTTTGAGAGCATGACCTCTGCTACTGACAGGCAAAGAATTCTCGAAAAGTTGATCAATGCTTGTCATGATCTTGAAGCCGCATTGGTGCAATCGGCTCCGGGTGCCAGATACGATCCTGTGATTATTCCTGAGGCGTTGAGGAATGAGCTTGTAGTTCTGCGATACAACCTTGCTCGCATTATTCGCAGGCTGGAAGAAATCCAGTGAAAGCGTTTCTGTCCGGCCGGACGCCGAGCACCATCATGAAGTGAAGACCGAGATCGAAGCGCACGTTGTTGTGGATGCCGACCTGGGGCCAATTCTTCAGCATCATTCACCTCACGATCTTTAACGGTGACCTTGTCTTCATTGTTGCTTCTTGCATATCGGGCTTAGACCAGCCTTACAATGCTCGTGGAAAATATGCCGTCCGATCAAATAGCCAAGAGTGCTTCCCACTACAACATCGGAGGGGAAGTGTTGCAGACTGGTGAACCGTGTAACTGAAACAGCCGTCGCCGTTCCATAAGTAAGCCACTCTACCCACGGCTTTGGGTACTCATGCGCGATTGTGCTCGCAGCCGTCCAGGTGATGATCGTATGACCAGAGGGAAACGAATTATCCAAGCCGCTAGTCTGGAAGAAATTTCCTCGCCCGGTCCCCTGCAGAGGACGCTGACGCTCAGTGATCAGCTGCAGTGCCGCGTACACCACACCGCTATTAGCCATAGCTTCGGCTCCCAACACACCAGTTTCCAGAGCATGAGAATCACCACGCGTTTCGCCATCCAGAAGCAATACACCTACTGCTCCCGCCGTGGTGAACAGGCCCACATCGGAAATATCGGTGCTCGCACTTGTGCCGTTTCTCGATAATGCGCCCGAAGCATGTTTGTCGATTGCGATCAATCCTACCGTCACAGCCGGTAGCCCGATTACCCACTTCAGTTCAGAATGATGAAACGGTGCCGTGTAGATATCCGCCTGATCGCGGAGCCCGCGCTTGGCCCATCGACTGAGAAACTTGCCATTACTGGAGTCGTGGGACGGCGCATCGGGCGATTTTGGTGGATCGGAAGCTGTATCCGAGCGTTCAGCAACGTGAAAACTGGCATTCCGTACCACTGACGGAGCGTCTGGCAAATCCTGAGAAAACGCCAATGCCCCCTGCAAGATTGCACCTAACAAAAGAATGAAAAGACAGCACCTACTACTATCGGGCACGCACATGGGCATGTTCAGAGCGAATTTCGCGTGTCAGTTAGGACAAGAAGACCAACAATCACGATACGAGCGAAACATTACCGGAGCCTTTCCGGAAGATGACAATCTGTTCATCCAAGGGCAATTTCGAGCATTCCTCTCCTTTTTACGGCTATGCTTTCTTCGACACCGTTAGGCTTTCTCCGCTGAAATTTGTCGAGTTGCAACCATTTTTCTCGTTTGGTGCTTCATAGAAGACACGGCTTCTTCGCTTCTCTGCGGCATCGTGTATTCGCAACCTTGGTCTTGCGGTTCACGCGGCCTTGAACCGCATCTCTTCTTAAAACAATCTGGAGTCATTTGAATGCGACCAACTGTAATCGGACTGACAGCGTTGATAGTTGGAATGTGTAGTGGGGTGAATGTCGCGCAGACGCTGAGGCCACGGCCTTCGGCGGGAACCCAGCAGACCACCGGTACAGCTATGTCGCAGAGCCCGGAAATCGCGGAGGCTGTGCCGGTGACGATGCCAATGAGCGTGGCGGCGGGGACCCCGATCAAGGTGACGCTCGATTCGGAAATGCGGTTTCGGAAAGTGGGGCAGGCGATTCATGGCAAAACAACGGAGCCGGTGTATGCATTCGATAAGCTGTTGATTCCGGTGGGCACGGTGGTTAACGGAAAAATCTCGGCGATCGATAGTGTGCCGGGGAAGACACGCCTGTTGGATGCGACGGATGGGAATTTCTCTCCGGTACGTCATATGCACGTGCAGTTTGAGGAGCTCGTGATGGCAGATGGACGGCATATGCTGTTGCAAACAGTCGCTTCTCCGGCGCCGGATGGAGTTCTGCGTTTTGTCTCGGCGAATGAGAAGGCGCAGAAGAAAAACAAAGTAGAAGATGCGGCCTCGAAGAAAGTGAGTGCGACACGGCAGCAGATCCGGCAGCAATGGAACGATTTGCAGAAACAGATCCACGAGCCGGGGAGGATGCACAAGCTGAAACGGATTGCGCTAGCCCAGCTTCCAGTTCATCCGCAATACATTGACGCGGGAACGACTTTCAATGCGGACCTACTACAGCCGTTGGATTTTGGAGCAGAGGCGCTGAAGCCGGAAGCCTTGACTAACATTGGCGCACCACCTCCGGACGGCAGCGTGGTGCATGCGCGGCTGGTGACACCGCTGAGTTCGTCGACGGCAAAGCAGGGAGACCCCGTGGAGGCGCTGATCACGGCGCCGCTAGTGGTGTCGGATCACCTAATTCTGCCGGAGGGAAGCGTCATCAAAGGCTCGGTGCTACAGGCTCAGCCGGCGCGGCGGCTCGGACACAACGGGCAGTTGCGCATCCTGTTTCATCAGGTTGCGCCGCCGAACGGGCTGGAGCAGAAGATCGAGACGAATCTGGAAGGCGTAGCTGTGGCAAAGGACGAGCACCTGAAGCTGGACGCCGAGGGTGGAGCTCAGGTGACCACGCCGCGAACGCGCTATTTGACGACGGGCATTCAAGTGATGCTGGCTGCTACGCAGGCGGCACCGGATCGCGACGCCGGACAAGGGAATCTGAGCGTGGGAGAAGCCGGACACAGCGCGGCGAATGGCGCGTCGGGATTCCGGTTTGTGGGAATGATTGTGGGGTTGGCAGCGCATTCGCGGGTGGTGTCGGCGGGATTCGGATCCTACGGAGCGGCGATGTCGATCTATTACCACTTCCTGGCCCGAGGACGCGATGTGGTCTATCCGAAGGACATGGCCATGGTGATCGGGCTCGGAACTCGGGACACCAAGTCAACCGATGCCGCACCACCGCCTGCGCGGTGTACAGCCACCGCATCGAGCGCCCATGAATCCAGTGCAATATGTCGCTGATACCGATTTCGGTTTTACATCGGTATGCCGGCGCTCTGAAATGGCGCTTTTGGTTCTAGTCGCGTTCGTTTGTCTAGCATCGGCGACTCCGCAGCAACAAGCAGCTCGTTCCATTGTCATAGATCTGTCGGTGGTCGATGACAAAGCCCAGGCCGTTCCACAGGCGCGGATCGAAATCCGTGCTCAAGGGCAGCTTCTAGCCACTGAATTGACCGATGCCGCCGGCAGAGCAACAGCCACCCTTCAAGAATGGCCTAGCCTAGAGATGACCGTTAGCAAGCAGGGTTATCTCGCGACAAGCACTGTCTTGCAGATGAGACCAAATACTGGGTCTACCGAAGTCGAGGTTGTGCTAGCAAAGGCCGAACTGAGCCAACAGAGCGTAGACGTCCACGGTACCGCTTCAAGTCCGGTCGCCGAGGAGTCCAGCAGTCAGGCCACAATAGCGCCTGAACAAGCTCAAGAAACACCAGGCCGGCCAGCGACTCTGGCAGATACCTTACCCCTGGTTCCCGGCGTCGTCCGTGCCAGAGATGGCAGTGTGAGAATCGCTGGTTACGGAGAAAATCACAGCGCGCTCCTGGTCAACTCGGTAGACGTAACCGATCCCGCTACAGGTATGTTCGGGCTGACTGTGCCCATCGACAGCGTCCAAAACGTCTCGGTTTCCGAGATGCCTTACCTCGCTCAATATGGAAAGTTCACAGCCGGCGTCGTCACCGCGGATACGCGCCAGGGAGGCGAGAAATGGCACTACGATCTTAACGATCCGCTGCCCGATTTTCGCATCAGAAGCGCTCACCTGGAAGGCATGAAGGATGCTTCGCCCCGGCTGGACCTTAGCGGTCCTCTCATTGACCGGAAGCTTTATTTCCTACAAGACGATGAATACGCCATAAACAAACAGGAAGTGTACACGCTTCCGTTTCCCTTCAACCAGGCCACATCGACTGCCATCAACTCTTTCACGCAGTTTACCGCTATTTTGTCGCCCGACCAGACGTTCTCTGCGAGTTTCCATCTGGCTCCACACGCCCTGACCTATGAGGGACTGGACTACTTCAATCCCCAGCCCGTGACACCCAACCTCAATGTCCATGAGTCTACTGGCACACTTATCCACCGGCTGGCCATCGGCGACGGCTTGCTGCAAAACACGCTCGCCATAACGCATGTCAGCACCGGGATTGATCCGCAAGGCAACTCCGAGATGATCCTCTCCCCAATCGGAAATCAGGGCAACTACTTTGGCAAGGAGTCGCGCCTGGCCACGCGGGTTCAATGGATTGAGAACTGGCGGCCACGCAGCCTGCATTTCATGGGAGAACACAGTATGCAGATTGGGTCGGTCTTAGCCCATGCCGAAGATGGAGGAAGCTTCATAGCCCGGCCTTTCTTGATCGAAGACTCAACCGGTCAACTGGCAAGCCGCATAGATTTCAGCGGTGCGGGATCATTTGCAGTCAGCGATCTTGAGCCATCCTTGTACGCGCAAGATCACTGGGTGCTGCGTCCCTACTTTGCAGTCGATCTGGGAGTACGTTTGGAAAGTCAGACAATCACGCATACGGTTCGGAGTGCCCCGCGTGCAGGTTTTGCCTGGACACCTGACCGGAGCCAAACGACTGTCATCCGTGGGGGCATTGGAGTCTTCTATGACAGTGTGCCCCTCAATACCTATGCGTTCAGCAGTTATCCGCAGCAGACCGTCACGATATACAACAACACGGGGGGAGTGATCGGCAGCCCGATCGAGTATATTAATCTCACGCAGCAGGCTGCGGAGTCAAAGTTTCCGTTCATCGACAGCGCACACAAAAGCGGGAACTTTGCCCCATATTCTATCGGCTGGAATGTAGAACTTGACCGTAGCTTTTCGCACCTCATGACGGTTCGGATCAAGTATTTACAGAGTCAGGCTCACGACATGCTGACGATCCAGCCTGAGGTCGTTCAAAACCAGTCGGCGTTGGTTCTCGGTTCGACCGGTTTTGCGCAGACTCGGCAATTGGAATTCACTGCCCGCTTCGGCGGCCAGGAGAAACGCCAAATATTCTTTTTTTACGTCCGCCAGTATGCCCGAGGAACAGTCAACGATGCGAACACGTATCTCGGCAACCTGCCGTTCCCTATCATGAACCCAAATTTCGTTGCCAGTTTGCCAAGTGAGATTCCTAATCGTTTTCTCTTGTGGGGGATGTACAGTTTGCCCAAGAAATTCCGGCTGATGCCAAAGATCGAAGATCGAAGTGGATTTCCTTATCAACCCACAAATTTACTGCAGCAATACATTACTTCCGTCCCAGGTGCCCAGCCTCGCTTCCCACGATATTTCTCATTTGACCTTCGAGCCTCGAAGGATATCCAAGTCACGCCCAAACACGCTATTCGGCTGTCCGCAACGGTGATGAACCTGACCAATCATTTCAATGCGCTGGAAATCCACTCGAATCTGGCTGACCCAGAGTACGGACGCTTCTTCGGCAATATCAATCGGAAGGTGCTTTTTGATTTTGACTTTCTCTTTTAATAACTTGTCGCAAAGCCGGTCCTTGCACTTCGGAGTCCGTTTGTTTCTGCGGCAGATTGTCGTCCCGAACACCGCATAGATTCAAGGCGGCCTGTTCCGTCCTCATGTTTCATCTGTGATCGTAGCCACATACTCGTGTGACCGGAAGTAGCAGATGGGGTCTCAGGAAGGCCTTTATATAAAGGACGGACAGCGCCAGGAAGATCTGCGGCATAGCCTCCGGACTCCGGACTGTCGAGCGGCGAGTTGAGTTGCCTCGCGCAGCGTGCCGCCCCGCCCACCTTCATTTGTGTTAAACAATCTCTATTTTTCATCTTGTGTCAATCTGCTGCGAGCCGGGGTTCAACAGCACGCGGAATCCACATACGCAAAATATACGATGCAATCGCATATTTTTGGCAAAAGAGTTCTCCTATCGCCCCAGTGGGCCGAGTCTTACCGTGCCTACCACCTCCAGGTTGTCTTAGAACAGAGTTATTTCTCTTCCGCCACTGTTGCCACGTCTTCGTGAAGTGTCGCTAAGACTTCCGCTAATTTGGCTTGCTCGGCTTCCAATTGGGCCCAACGGCGGCAAAGCCTCGCGGCTTGTCCGAATGAAGTGCCAGGCTTCGACTCCATGGCTGGGAATGCAGGTTTCTTCTCGTAGATTGTGGCCAATGCCTGGTGCGCCGCCGACCTATTCGTCAAGAACTCGACCTGTTGCCAGTAGTACTCGGCGATTCGCCGGTGCTCAGGAGGCGTTTTTGCGGTTCTCAACAGGATGTTGAGCTCCGTCCTGCTGAGGGTCGGTTTCTTGTCGCCGGCTTCAGAGTAGGTTGGAGCGATGGACAACAAGGAAACAATAGAGATTGTTAGAGCTATCAGCAAGCTGGTACGCGCGGTTTTCATAATTCCTCCCCGGGCCGCTCTCAGTGCCCATAAGTGTCGCCTTGCAGCGAAACCTTGCCGCGGAACATGCGGTAGACGACGAAGAAGTAAATGAAGGCGAGGCACATGCCGAACGCCCACCAGATGAGCCCGACGCGAAGAGTGTGCGGTCCAGAAAGAGCCTTGTCGATCGTGATGTCGTATTGAGAGCCGGTGGTGGAAGGCAGGAGGCGCGGATAAAGCCCCATCGCAGATCCGACCAGCATCACGGTGAGATATACACAGGAGCAGCCGAACGCCTTGTCGTCGTCCCCTTTGCGGCAGAATTGAATCATGCCGAGCAGAGCGAGAAGAACCACCATGGGAACCAAGAAGGCAATTGGATAGGCCCGGAAGTTCGCCAGCGTATCAGTGCGAGCAATCATTGTCGCGGGCAGGCTCACGACGGTCAAAGCGAAAAGCAGCACCCAGAGACGTCGGGCGACCATACGCGAGCGTTCTTGCAGATCGGCCTCAGTTTTTGCCGCGAGATACAGCGCTCCGTGTACCGCCAGGGCCACGAGAGCAACCACGCCGCCGATCACGGTATACCAATCGAGAATTCCGGGTTGCACTCCGGTGCGCCAGTTCGTCCAGAGCGGCAGGAAGAAGTAGCCATCAGCCTGCAAGGGGACGCCGCGGATGACGTTAGCCAATGCCGCGCCGTAGAAAACAGCGAGCAACGCGCTGGAGAAAACGAACAGGCCGTCGAAGAAGGATTTCCAGACTCCGACGTTGATGTGCATCCGCAGTTCGACACTAATGCCACGCAGAATCAGCAGCCACAGGACAATCATCAAAGCCAAATAGAATCCGCTAAA
>JBAUXO010000241.1:0-110248 GCA_049584315.1 Candidatus Sulfotelmatobacter sp.
AACACCTGCGAGAAAATGCTGCATACTTTCATTAGGCTGAGCCTCCTCTGGTTGAATTGGTTCTCGGCGAACCCAATCCAACGTATCAGGGGGCTCAGTCTTTCTCACACCTGGCGATACCTTCCGCTCGGTCAGTTAGCCCGCGAATTTGGACAGCAATGAAGGTCAACACACCCATGACAATGCTTCCAAATTCCAAATGTGTCCATCAATACAGACATGATTTCGCGAACAGGTGTGTGGGTCAGGTTGGTCAGAGTTGGTCAGACGCTTACGCTGTCAAACCTTGGTGATCACAGGCGGCCGCCTGCCCATACTCTTCCCTCACGATAATGCCGGGCCAGTCATCTGTTCTTAACGGCGAAGCGGGAAGACGCACCATCGCCCAGATCGCGCGCAGGGGACGATCCTTGCGAACGCGCATCTCGGGCGACAAGTAACTGAACATGTGATTCTGCTGCGGATCATCTCCTCGCATGCCTTCTCGTACCATAACAAGGCTCTGGATTAGGAGTAGTTTGCAGTAGCAAGTTAGTGGTTGACGATTCCCACGCCCTCTTTGACCGACAGGATCCGATTAGCCGGAACGTCCTCTAACTTCTCCACCAAACCGCTGGGCCATCGGATTTTCAATACGTCAATTTTCGTCGCTTGCCCGAGGCCGAAATGCAGGCGGAAATCGCTTTGCGAAATGTAGCCGCCGCCGCTGCGGACCTCTTGCAACTGTTGATGGCCGCCCGCCGACACTGTCACTTGGGCGCCAATCGCGTCGCGATTGGACTTCGTTCCCACGAGCTTGACTAGAATCCAATTACCGTGTTTGCCGTAGTTCTTTAGCAGGCTCGGCGGATCATGGCTGTTATTCACCAAAAGCTCCACCATACCGTCGTTGTCGCAATCGGCGGCGGCAACACCGTGGCTATTGAAAGGCTTGGTGATACCCGGTCCGGCATCGAGCGAGATATCCTTGAACTTGCCATTGTGCCGATTCCAGTAAAGCAATTTGCGCTCCCGGAAGGTGCTGCTCATGGCGTTTCGGTCCAATTCGGGGTAGACATGGCCATTTGCCATGAATAGGTCGGGCCATCCGTCGTTATCGACATCCACAAAGAGGGTGCCCCAGCCCAGAAACTGCGTGTTTCCTCCGAGGCCAGCCTCGTAAGTAACGTCGGTGAATGTCCCGTCGTGATTGTTTCGGTAGAGGGTGGCGGTTTGTTCTGAAAAGTTCGTCTTGATGATGTCCAACCAGCCGGTGCCATCGTAGTCCGCGGCATCGGCGCCCATACCGGCTTGTACATGGCCATCCTCGTTGTAGGCCACACCTGCGCGAACGCCAATCTCGCTGAATGTCCCATCATGGTTGTTGTGGAACAGAATGCTGGGAGTGGAATCGCAGGCTACATAAATGTCAGGCCACCCGTCATTGTCGAAATCTCCCGTAAGGGCCGTGAAGCAGTAATATGGCCCCGCTCTTGCCACTCCCGATTTATCGCCGACGTCGGTAAACGTACCGTCTCCGTTGTTGTGGTAGAGCTCGTTTCTTGTGCCCTTTAAACCGCGGGGGCCGCACATGACGGGAATTCCCTTCCAGCGGCAGAAACTGCTCTGCCCGGGGGTGGGCGTCTTTGCGGGATCAAAATCTATGTACTGGGAGACGAACAGGTCCAAGCGGCCGTCGCGGTCATAATCAACGAAGGCGCATCCGGTACCCCAGCGCACATCATCGTGCCATAGCCCGGCTTTTTTGGTGACGTCGGTGAAAGTCCCGTCACCATTGTTGTGCAGCAGCACGTCGTGCCCCCAAAAAGTAATGTACAAGTCCACCCATCCGTCGTTGTCGTAATCGCCCGCGCAGATGCCTTGGCCCCAGCCGGTCAGTGCGACGTGAGCTTTTTGGGTCACATCGGTGAAGGTGCCATCGCGATTGTTGTGATACAAGTGGCTGGTGGGCTGCTTGTCCTTTGGGAAGCCCTCCAGAGTAGTGCCGTTGACGAGGAAGATGTCCGGCCAGCCATCATTGTCATAGTCGAAGAAGGCCGCACCGCTGCCAGTGGTTTCGACGATATATTTCTTGGCCTTTTCGCCACCATCCTCCGTCTTGGCCGTCAATCTCGCACGAGCAGCGATATCCACGAAGTGGATGCTGGGTGGAACGGTTGAGACGCCTTGGAGAGCTCCAGTCGCGTTAGGTTGGGGAATGGGGGCCGAGACAGCGAGCAGAAAGCACCCGAACACGAATCCCGCGACTGAAAACTGTGTCGACTTTGATTTCATGGCATGTAGCGATTGAAATGTAGGATCATTGAGCGTGCTGGGCGGCGTCCAGAGTTTGCAGGAAGTTTTCGCGTAGCATCTGAAACTCCCGCCCTTCCTTATCGGCCTTTAGTTTTTCGAACCGATCTTGCGCTCGCAACGCGTCCGCGCCGCGGCCCACACGGCGATACAGAGAAGCCAGGCGATACCAGGCTTCCGGGAAATTCGAATCCAACCGAACGGCGGTTTCGAGATCGGCAAGGGCTGCTTCAAAGTCCCCTTGCGCCTGATGCGCTTTGCTCTCAGCTAAATAACACAGGCTGCAGGAGGGAATCTCGCGTTGCGCAATGCTAAGTTCTTCGAAAATTCTTTTGTACTGCTGCGATTGGAGCTTCACCAGAATAGAAGCGTCAAGGTAATACAAATAGGGAGAAGGATGAGGAGAGCTGAGACCTTGACGCGCCACCTTTTCGGCCGCCTTTAACTTTCCCTCCACAGTCAGAGCGAAGGCCAGGAGAAGCTGCGCAGGAGCGAAGTCCGGCTGCATAGACAGAACCTTCTCCAATGCGCCTATCGATTGCTCATGCTGGCCCGCGAGAAATCGGGAGAGGGAGAGGCCGAGAAGAATAAAGGATGAGCGGGGATTAAACACTGCAGCACGTTCGAACACTACGGCCGCCTGGAGGTACGCACGCTCGTGGACGTAAAACATGCCAAGGTCCATACCGTAGGCTGGATTCTGCGGTGCACCCGCAAACGCGCCCGAAAGATCGTGTTCCGCTTCACCGGTCTTTCCCTGCGAATCTTCTACCTTGCCCCTTAGATACGAACACGCCAACACTTCGGCCGTCGACCGTCGCGGGGCTTGCCGCAAGGTCGCAAGTGCCGCTTCCCACTTTTGCTGGGCGATTTCCGTTAATGCAAGATCGTAATAGGCCTCAAAAATCTCAGGATGCTCCTGAATACAGCGCCGGAAAACATCGGCTGCTTCTCCATACAGTTCCCGGTCGGCGAATTGTATCCCCGCTTTCAATAGAAAATCAGAAGACAGATGAGGGCGTTTCAATATCTGGATTAAAAGATCATGGGCGGTTTTGAGCCTTCCCTCCGATAACGCTCTTTCGAGCGATTCGACCGTCGGATCGGACGAGAGTTCCGGCGGTTGATGACCCTGTGCCGGATGCGAGGCTGGCGCCAATGCGGCACTAGCTCTGATGCTTACGCTTGCAACAATCGTCGCACAAACCAGAAGCATCATCACCGGGATGACCTTCCCCCTTTCTTCGCACAGGATCATACGATACTTTTCCGATTCCGGTTTGTGGATGAGATTGTCGGAAACAGCAAGGCGGCGCCGGGCCACTCCCGGTTCATCCCAGTCCAGGCTCGCACCGGCGGACCCCTTCGCACGCAGTATTTGCGCTTCCTGCGCCGGATGTTTAATCCAGCCTATCGATCCATACAGTGTAAGCTCTTGTGGTTCATCGCTTCTTCGCAGCGCCGCTGTAGCACGTGCCGCCGCCACTCTCGGGATTAAGCTCAGGATTCGCCATGAGGCTTGATTCGTCAACCGCTTCCAATTCAGATGAAGGGACAGTTCCTAACTCATTCACCAGATTTTGCGGCCAATTAGTATCAAGCGTACCGTCTATTTGCCAGTCGTCTCCTATATCTGACATAAACATTCCGTACTTCTTAAGTGCATTTAAGATAACCTGAGCTTGAGCGGAGTAATGGGAGATATCAAGACTCTTCCTAAGTCTCCAGCGCGATCCCATCCAGAGAACGTTTGCGTTAGGAGTGTTCAGATATGTTGGGGTGTAGGTGCCAGGCCATAAGACACCACCCGAGTATGCACGAGAGGCCTCAAAACGCAATGCATGATCAATGACGCCCGCTTGTACTTCGTCAAAACGAACCAGTCCAGGAAAAAGTGGCAATCCTGCATCATCCGCGGAAGCGCTGGAAAATGAAGGATTCGAGATTAAAGCATTGGACTTTAAGTCATAGATCACTCCATTGGCGGCTTTCGGATTACCGTCATTCCAGTGAGCGTCATACAGTTCATAAAGGATGCAGGTATCTTTGTTGATCATCAGCGCATGGGCGTCGCCACCGTCGAAAGGTTCAATCGGTGTTTCCGAATTAAACGGGTACGGACCAGGATCAGATTCCTGGCGATCACTGATGGCAACGGATACCATGGGGATATTGTTATCGACAACTTGGTAAGGAAAACCATAGTTTTTGCCACCCGCAGGACCAAAGCCAAGGGTGAGATGCTTTCCTGGAAGGCTCGCCGCCCATGCAGCGGAATTCCGATTAACCGGCATGTCGTCAATCGGTGTATTCCAAACGTTATTGGGTGGAAAAACAGCACAGGTTGTGCCGGGAACGGGTGATAACGAGGTCGTGGCGCTGGGTGCGCCCTGACAAAAAGCGCCTCCGCAAAGTAGCGCTACTCCGAGAAGAAGACTTGTGAAAGCTGTTTTCCGCTTCGTCATTCCTGGCTCCTTGAGGTTGATTCACATATTCGCGTCCTATTGAGGAAATTCGCGAAGTTGCGGCCCCGATGCGCTGCTGCGATTGCTTGTTTGAGCGCTGTACCTCGATCGTTCGGCGTGTCATCGTGGCTGTCAAGGCATTAAGATTCACCGACTGCACCGGCCTGCGAGAAGTGATTCGCCAAAGCCAGATGGGTCAGGCATACCTTGGGGCGCACCAATCAAAGTAGTCATAGGCTCCAGTCTCAAAATCCTCGCCATTTACAGCAAAATCGATGCCCAGAATGGTATCTGCTTCCACCCGCTCAACCGCGATCTCCGCCCGGGAATCGACACCTGTACGAAATAGTGATAATCATCCACTATTCGCACTATGTGTCGCGCATTGCCATTCCACCGAGGGTCTGGCTGTCCTGAAGGTGTACCCCAGTCGTCTTATACGGTGTTGAGAATACTAATAAGGTACCTGAGACATTCTTCTATCCTGTACTCCGGCTCTGCGGAAGCCGCTTCCGAGCTTCGCGTTCGTCGCCCATTCTCGCGGGCGTGCCGGCAACGGGATCCCCATCCTCTTCCGGGTATTTCCGCGCCAGCGCCCGCACGTCATAACTGAATTTCAGGAAACGCTTTTCCCACCTTTTCGCCTGCGCAGGCGTGTAATCGTAAAAGCCTTTGGCGTTCGATACGCCTTGTGCGCCGGACTCGACCACTCTCGTCATCAGAAGTGGAACCTGCTTGCTGCAATCGAGTTCTGGCAAAAGATCGCGCATAACCGCACAATAGGCGGGAATTCCGGTAAGATCCATGAAGCGAAATAGTCCGGCGAAGGTGATCCAATATCCGTAATCGTTCCGTACTGAGCGGTCCACGTCGGCGATGGACGCTACTCCAGACTCGACCAGATGAAATGCCTCGCGCAGCATCGCGTACATAATTCGATTGGTGATGAACCCGCGCACGTCTTTGCGCAGAAGAGATGGCTGTTTCCCCAATTGCCGCGCCAACGCCAGAGCGCGCTCGGCGTAAGCCGGCAGCGTATCCTTGCCGCAAATGATTTCCATGAAGCGGGTGATGTGCGCAGGCTCCGCCCAATGAATGCCCAAAATGCGCTCGGGATGGACCGCGTCTTGTTGCAGCGCGGTTGGTGGAATCGCTGAAGTATTGCTTCCGATAATGGCGTCGGGAGAGACAGTCTGCTCGATCCTCCGGATTACCTCGCGTTTGACATTAAGGTCCTCGGTTACGCATTCGACGACAAGCTGGCTTTGCCGCAGGGCGGTATAGTCTTCAGAAATGGTCAGCTTTTTCAGAATCTTTCGCGGGTCTGATCTTAGTAGGCTCTCTTTTCTGAGGCCTTCAAGAAGAGATAGCACTTGACGGAGAGCTTTCCTGCGCTTCGCTGGATCAACCTCCACTCCAGCCACAGTGTGGCCGGCGGCGAGCAGGCAAGCCGCAATGCTGCTCCCCATCAGCCCCATCCCAACCACGCCGGCATTGGCGCAAATGAGGGTTCGGGCCCCCTTCTTACCGCCAGAACCAGCTTGGCCCGGACGGCTGCCTTTTCGTCTCCCCGTCATATTGTCCTGTCCAACTCGAGATCGTGATCCACTCACTCAGGTGCTAGTGTTGCGGCGTATTTCCGTGAGGCCTGTCTGTTTTCCCAGACGGTAATCAGTAATGTGCTCCCCAAAATCAAAACCCCACCGATAATGGCCAGCAAAGTTAACTTCTCCTTTAGCCAGATGGCGGCGATTGGAATCCCAAAGAACGTAATCAAATAATTCGACAGCGCAGCCTGAATCGCATCGAGCTTTTTGAGAGCTTTAAGAAACAGAACCATTGACAAATAATTATGGAAGAAGGTGAGCAGGGCCAGTCCGATCCAGGTCTGGAGAGAGAAATGAGGAATGTTCGCGAACACCCCAGGTTCCTGGGCCAGAGTCAACGGAGTCATTACGGCAAACATTGCCAGGTAGGTGAAAAACACCATTTCTGTCGGCGAGTAGCGTTCCAATATCTTCTTGCCGTAAGAGTTGTAAAAGGCGCTGCCCAGCGTGCCTAAGAAAATCAGGATGTTCCCGTACAGATAGCTCTTGCCAAAGTGCAGAGATCGAAAATCGATATCGGAGCACATAAGGACGCCGATGATGGCCAAACCGAAACTGATCCACCTTACAGGCGTCATTTTTTCATGCAGAAAGAGGAACGCCAGAACCGCTGTGGAGACCGGCAGTGTCAGCATGAGCAAAGCGGCGTTACTGGCCAGCGACATGCGGGTGCCCCAGGTTATGAATACTTGTCCGGGGAACACTCCCACGACGGCGAGTAAAAGGAAAATCAGAATGTCGCTGCCTCGCCTCTCGCTGTTCTTGACACTCTTCGATTCCAACCGAACCAGCGGGTAGAGCATTACGGTGGCCAGAGTCATCGGACCCCAGACGGTAAACAGCGAGCCAACCTGACCCTGAACCAATTTGATACAAGTAAACTGCAGTGCCCACATAAAGTTGCAGCTGAATAGAAGCAGCCAGGAGCGCATGCGGTTCCTCACCTCACATTTCATTTAGTTGGTTTTGGATTTGTTCCAACGTGATCGCAATGTCTTCGCTCGCGTGGGCAAAGGAAATGGAACATTGCTTGGCGGCAACTGGGAAGAAGTAAACGCCACGCTTGATCAATTTCCTGCGCAGCTGTTCGTCAAGACTGAAATTGTGATGAGTCGCCAGGTCGTGCCAATCTACAGGGCAATGGTCCATGAAATAGATACAGAAAGCTGAACCTTGCCGGGCGACGACTGCCTCAAAACTTAAGTTGCTAATTGTTCTTTCCAGGCCTTCCTGCATTTGTTGTCCTAACGATTCGACATGCCGATAGACCTCCCCATTATTCATAAGCAAGCGTTCTATCGTGGCAATCGCGGCGGCAGTCGGAACAGGGTGGGCATTGTAAGTTCCGGCCAAGAGCACCCGCTTCGAAGGTTCAGGATGGACGAACCAATCCATCAACTTCTTTTTGCCTCCGAGTGCGGCAATGGGGAAGCCGTTAGCCATGGCCTTTCCAAAAACGACTAAGTCGGGTGTGACGCCGGCAATCTTTGCGTAGCCGCCGATCCCGTGGCGAAAGCCGGTTTTTACCTCATCAAGAATAAGGACAAACCCACAGCGATCAGCCAATCGACGAAGTCCTCCCAGATATCCAGCTGTGGGCTTGATGATCCCGACGTTCTGGAGAATCGGCTCCGTGATGAGTGCCGCTATGGAATACTTCTGACAAACGTACTCCACAGACTCAAGATCGTTGAAGTTAATTGGGTGAACTAGCTTTTGATGCTCGCGTGGAATTCCTGCGCTAATAGGAATGTAAGGATATTCACCCGGAGAAACCCTCGGCCCAATGACATCAAGGGGAGTCATTAAATTGCAGCAGACGTCGTCATGCCAGCCATTGTAGCCGCCTTGCATAACAATGATGTGATCCCTTCCGGTGACGGCACGGGCTAAACGAATCGCCGCATAAGTAGCCTCGCTGCCGGTATTCAGGAATTGAAGCGACTCTACTGCTGGTATATTTCGGCAGATAAGTTCCGCTAGCCGACCCTCCAGTTCGGTCGTTCCGGAGCCGTAAAGGCTGGCCCCTCTTCGCAACACAGAGATGACTGCGTCGGTGACGTAGGGATCGTTGTGCCCTAAAAAGTGCGGAGCAAAAGCCGCATGATAGTCAATGTACTGATTTCCATCTGCGTCCCAGATGTGCGCGCCTTGACCTTTGACGAAGACGATCTCCGGTTGAACGGCCCGGTTGACGGAGACCACGCCCCCGGGTATGAAGCGACGATTGTGACTGAAAATTTGTGCGGACTTGGCATAAACGAATGCATCCGTGCCCAGTACGGCCTCGGGACCAAGTTCGTCCGGAGGCTGTAGACCGGTGGAACCAGCTCGAGCGTTGACGACGATCTTGTTACTATTCTGTACGGTCATAGGGTCCGATACTCCGGAATGTATTGCAGTTCACAAGAACGCACCTCGCATCAGAGGAGCCTTACTTTGTCCGCATTGGCGTCTGGTTATTACTCTCTATAATCTCCTGGAGCGGCGGCAGAGTATCTCCCTCATGCGAACTATCGTTAAATGCCCGTAATTTGTCGTGAACGCCCCGCCAATACTGATATTCCGCATCCCATCGCCCCAAAGCTGAGCCCAACCGGTACGGTGTGTATTCTTCCAACCACTCGCTACGATATTCAGGTCGCAAATCTGTGATTCGATCCATAAGATCGACGATGAAGGAATGATCGTAATGCGTAACCTGGGATTCCCACAGATTCCACCAGCGCTCCGCGCCGGGACGCCTGGCGCCGAAGGTTAGCCACAGATCCGAGAGATCCAGAGCCGCCAGAAATTTTGCCCCGGCATAATCAAGAAGCTGGCTTCCTATCATCAGGCTGTTTACGGTCGCGGGATCCGCACCGAGGCTTTGGGCACGAAAGAGAGACGTCTCCGCTCGCTCCGCGTTGAGCCGAGTTTCATGCAGATCCTTCCGGTGCGCGGCCAACCCCTTGTAGTAGAGAGGGGAAAAAGGATCCCCCCATAAGGCAAACTGCGTTTGCTCATTTCCAAGCACCTTTTGCAGGTCAGTTTCGGCCTCGGACATAGTGCTCAGTGCCGAGGCGATATCGGGAGCGATGATTGCGGGGTACATCACGTGTGCGTAGTCGGAGAAGAAATTAGCTCGGTCCATCGGAGCGGATTGCCATGGCGCCGCCGCGCCATACGCCATACCGGGGAAGGACATGCGAAAGAGCAATTGCGCGTCGTCGGCCCAGACGGTGTTGACCAAGCCCAGCGCGCCGGAACGCCGGCCGGCTGCCAGGAAGGTGTCGATATTTTCAAAGGTCGTGTTGTAATCGGGGGCGATGTTGTCATAGCTCATTACCCCCGGCTCTACAATGTGAGGAACATGGTTGGCGATCAATGGCGCAAGCCAGCGCTTGTAGGTTGGATCTTCTGAGGTGTAATACCAAGCGGCAGCAATCAGACCCGGAGGAAGATCGGGAATGATCTGCGGATATTTCACCATGATGTCGTCGTACGCTATGACGTGCTTCCCATGTGCCTGAAATAGGCGTGTGACTGCCGTGAGCTGCTTCACGAACAATGCCGTTGGCGTCCCGGCCGTGCCAGACGCCTGTGTAGCCCGCTCGATTTGAAACGTCTCATCGAGCCCGATATGGACGAACGGACTGGGAAATAAATCTGCCAACTGGTTTGCCCAGTCGGTGAGAAGGGGCATTACCTTTGGATTACTGGGGTCGAATTCGGTTCCGTGCGGCTCATCGGACAACTCGGAATATTGTTCTATCCGAAACAGATCGTGCTGGTGACCGTATAGATCCAGATTAGGAACCACGTCAATATGGCGCTCGCGTGCGTAGGCTACGATTCGCCGTACCTCATCTTGCGTCAGGCGGCCGTCTGGATTCAGGAGTGGGTATCCCAGCAGCTCTATGCTGTCTTCCGTGTAAAGGTAGTATTGGTTAGCCTTCCAGCGCGCCAGAAAGTCAAGCTGCCGCTTGATTTCATCCTCCTTGGGCAGAGGTCCGTGGCTCATGTCCACCATGGTTCCCCGGTACGCCAGCGACGGCCAGTCAGTAATTTCCACCTCGGGAAGAACCGCCTCAGCCGCGTTCCCTTCGATCATCTGGCAGAGAGTTTGCACTGCATAAAACAAGCCGGCTGATGAGGTCGCATTGACTTCCCCTCCCTCAGGCGTAATCTTTAAAGTGTAAGCTTCACGGGATGCCGGTCCCGGGTGTTCGCCGGGAAGCGGCAAGGCGCCGACCTCTCCGGTCCGTTTAAAGTTTATCAAAGCGCTCCCAGCCTCGCCCTGCGAAACCCGAACCGGTTCCTCGGCGACATCGGAAAGGCAGCTCGACAACTGCTCCGCAGCGAAGCGATCCTCAATGCTAGTGTCCGCCAACAACCGAATAGCGAGACCGCGTATTCGAAGTCGATGCGGGCCGTAGTGTATCTGCTGGGGTTGGGGCAGGAGTACGTTATGTGGAGCGGCGGCCCACGCGGTGACCAGGAAAGCCCGAACCAAAACAAGAGTGCAAAGCGACCAGCTTACCAAGCCTCTTGTTCCCAAACCGGTGAATGTCTTGCCCCGTCTTGTTCGAACTCTTGCAGCCATAGGTTAGGCACCTCGCTTTACTTGGAGCATGACGGCTCCATGTTGGGGAACAATCGCTGTGTACTTCTTTTGGAATGGTCCGAGATCTTTCTTTTCCCAAAGATCGCGCACCACGGCAGAGGCACCGAAGCCAACATCTCGGAAGTCAACGGTCACCGGCATTGCTCCCCATCCGCGGTTAAATAAGCCCACAGCGGCGCTTCCATCTTTCAGAGGCTTCATCCACACTTCTAATGGCCCTTCTTGCTTGATCCGGCGACCCTGGACGCCGAGCGGGTCCTGGTCAATCCCGATGACCTCGGGGTTAGTGAGAAGATCCCGCGTCTCGGCATCCATGGCTGCGAGATCGTTGCCGGTAATAAGCGGAGCCGCCAGGATGCACCACAAAGTCATGTGCGTCCGATATTCATCAGTAGTCATACCCCCGTTACCGATTTCGAGCATGTCGGGGTCATTCCAGTGTCCGGGCCCGGCGAACTGCTCAAGGCCGTTTTGTCCGAATCCAAGTTCAGCCATCACATAGTAGTCGTCGCGAATGTCGTCATCTGTACGCCACAGGTTGCCGCCAACGGATGCGCCCCACTGCCAGCCTTCCTGCATCCCGTATTGGCAAAGAGCATAGATCATCGGCCGACCGGTTTTCTTGAGCGCTTCACCCATTTTCTTGTATGCGGCGACTTGATCGCCCATCCCGTCATAACTGCACAGGTCGTACTTCAAATAATCCATCCCCCAAGCGGCATATGTTTGCGCATCTTGTTCTTCATGACCATAACTTCCCTCATAACCACCACAGGTTTTCGGACCAGGCGAAGAGTAGATGCCAATCTTTAAGGTTTTGCTATGAACATACTCGGCCAGCGCTTTCATGTCAGAAAACCTTGCATTGGAACGGATGTATCCTTCGGCGTCGCGGGTTCCTTGCCAGCAGTCATCGATCAGGATGTAGGTGTATCCAAGAGACTTCATCCCGGATGCAACGAGTGCGTCCGCCTCAGCCCGCACCACCGCGTCGCTCACTTCGCATGCAAAATGATTCCAACTATTCCATCCCATAGGTGGCGTGCGGGCCAGCATAGACTCCTGTGCCCACAGAATCCCGGTGACCAAGAGGAGCAAAACACCAATCAGTACGTAAGCACAGTAGTGTGTCGCCTTCATACGGATTCCTCGTACGAATACACGCGGCAAGTCGCTTTCAAGCTCTTAGGAAAATCTTTCGTTTGTACATCCAGAATAGGATGAGCCATTCGACCACAAGAACTGCTATCTGTTGCAAAAGTAGTTCGGAATTCGGCAGAGCATTCGCGATCCTCTGAGTAAAAACATCGACGATGGGATCGAGGTGGATAAGGCTGGTGAACATGTAAATAAAAATGGCGTTCATGCCGATGACGGTCAGAGGAAACGCCCATTTTCGATATCCGCGGATGTCAATGATCCAATAGAAGAACAGCAGCATCAGGCATGCCCATCCCGCAGACATAAGACCGTACGAGCTAGTCCACAACTTCATGACCACGGGCACCACGAAGCTTGTTGCATAGCCAGTAGCTATGCAAGCAAGTCCTAGACCTCCGATCAACTTGGCCTTACTTTCCTTTGATCGTCCCGTCATCAGCAATTCGCCAATCAGCAGGCCGATTAAGGTGGTCGAGATGGTTGGAATCGTGCTTAACACAGTCCCCCAGCCTTCCCCGGCATAGGGCCAACGGTCCCAGTGAGTCTGGCCCAGCAAAGCAATATCGACCCAGTGCACGAGGTTGTGATTGAACTGGTAGCTACCCGCCGATATGCCTGGAGCCGGGACGAGCGCCAGCATAAGCCCGTAACCAGCGAGGATCGCCGCTGCCAGCAGAGCCTGAAAACGCCAGGACCTGCGGGCTACGAGAACTGCCACGAAATAGGCGATCGCGATAGGCTGCAAGGCGCTGCTCAATTCGATCAGGTACGGCGAGCCGATCGAAACCGATTCGCGCAGTGAGCCGAGCAGAAACAGGACAATCGCCCGCTTTGCGGCATGAGCCAGCTGCTGATGATAGGTTTGAGTAAGGGAGCGCTTGGCAAACGCAAAAGGCACCGAGACCCCGACCATCAGCATGAAGGAGGGCCAGATGCAGTCGTAGAAGCGCAGCCCCTGCCATGGAGTGTGGTTTAATTCGTATACGAGAGCATCGATGACTCGATTGTGTCCGAGGGCCGCTAAGCCTGCCATCAATCCCTCGCCGCCAATAATCCAAAGCATCACGAAACCGCGGAAGGCATCGAGCGAGCCTAAGCGCTCGGGGGCTGCAGGGACAGGTATTCGCTTAGTCTCAGGCCCAGCGGCTAGAGAGCTTTTCCCCTCTACAGCGGGAGGTGAAACGAGGTTAGCCATTGCTTTCTCCATTCAGGGGCGCATTTGCTGATGCCGATCTTACTTCCCAATTTGCTCACGAACCGATTCGGCAAGCTGTCGGATCGTACGGTAGCACGCTACTCCGTAGTCCCACGACCGGTATACCGTGTCGCCATAACTGCCCGCTATCTGATGCCTTTATCTACGATCAGAAAGCCACCCTTAGCCCCAATTGAATATCTCTGGGAGAGGCGGCACCTGTAATCACGGAAGCTGTACTGCTACCGATTGTTGCGTTCGGATTGCTAAAATTTGGATGATTGAATAAATTGAACGCCTCAGCACTGAACTCAACACCGAACCTCTCATTGATCTTTGTTTGTTTTATCAGGGATATATCCCACTCCTGAAGGCCCGGACCGATGAGGATGTCGCGGCCCGAATCTCCGAACCTCGGCGTTCCGTTTGCAAGAGCTTGTGCCAATGCGGTCGTACTGAAGCAGTTAACGTTGAACCAGTCCGTCACTTCCTTTGCCCCAGATCCATTGCACACTCGATCCGGTCTCGGCGATAGCGATCCGGAATTCGAGTAGTCTTGACTGGAAGTAACGGTAAACGGGAACCCTGTCCGTGCAGTGATGATCCCGTTTACACTCCACCCTCCAACCAATGCATTCACGAAGCCACTTGTTTCCAGGAAGCGCTGCCCCCTCCCGAAGGGAAGCTGATAGGTGGTACTGATCACCAATGTCTGCACAACATTAAATCCTGCTAAACCGTAATCGGGCCGGGGATTATTATCATTCTGGTTAAAGGCTGCTTGCCCGTCATCATCGCCATCATTGTCATTAAGGTTCTTAGCAAATGTGTAAGACACATTTGCCCATAACCCGTTAGACAGTTTCTTGTTGAGTTTCGCCATCAGAGCATCGTAGTTTGATACTCTGTTATAGCTGTCATAGTACATGCTATTGAAATCGGGCCAGACGCGACGGGGCTGCAGAGGGCCAATGCCAGGTTCGGCTTGGTTGCCAGTACCCTCATGGATAAAGTCGAGGTGAACACCGCGATTGCCAACATATGCTACTTCCAGGGCCCAGGATTGTGACAGCTGGGATTGAAGACTGAAGCTCCACTGGTAGACGGTTGGAGCGTGATAAAACGGACTGGGCATAAACTCTGAAGTTATACTCGAAAGATTGGCCGCCGCGGAATTGACAAACATCTTCTCTGTTATGGTGGGGATTCCATTGGTCAGCGGAGGCGGAGCTCCAAAGGATGTGTTATAGGTTGGGGTCTGGGTAAACACAGGATTGTTATTTGCAAACGATCCCATGATATTCGTATCTGGCATATCCCCGAACACGCCTGCTCCCGTATGAACGATCAGCTTATCGGACTTTGTTGGACGCCACGATATGCCGATGCGTGGCTCGAAGTTTCCGTGACCTGGACCATAGCTCAGCTCCCGTACCTTATTCCCGGTCAGCCCTTTCGCTCTTCTCATGCTGGAACTCATCACGAGACATTCGCCGCTTCCCGAAATAAAGTACGGGTTGGAACAAAGTGCATCGTTCGCTGCATCCGGCAACGCAGTGAGCAATAGCGCATCCCCAGGGGCGTAGGTGTTCGACAAAGGAAAGAATGCTGCGATCTCGTTGTTCTTGTCCATAGGTTGACGCCTATATTCCCATCGCAGGCCGATATCGACAGACAGGTTCGGACTCACAATGATGTTATCTTGAGCAAAGACGCTGATCCACCGCCCCCCAACCAGATGATTAACTATCGGATTCTTGGTATAAATACCCCCTGACGGATAGCCCAATTCTAGATCTGCAAGGTCCGAGACGGCACTGACACCCGGAGTTTCCCCACCCAAAGAAGAAAATTCGCCGTTGAATTGAATAAGGCCATTAAGTTGAGCAGGGTCCTCGATCCCGTTAGTCTGCCAGAAATCCAAATCAGCGCCTATCGAGAGCGTGTGCTTTCCTCTGACTTTGCTCACTGTATCTCCAAACTTTTCGATCGCGTCCGGAACCACATCTGGGAAGTAGCCCGGGAACCCGTCGCCCCAAGTTGCAAAGTTCGTAAAGGTAAAATTGGGATACTCCTCTACACCAGGGGAGGACGCTGCCAAATCAGCTATGCCCATGCTGGCGAGGGTACCTGGAGGACGGGGGCACGCGGCGCAAGAAAAACGAAGATAGTCGCGCTGGTAGCCGAGGCGCACATCATTAATCAAAGATGGTGTGAAGTCGTGAGTCCATGCCACAACAGCATTCTGGCCCCTAAAGTGCTGATATTGCGTAAAGGGAGAAAAATTCCCCGGAAAAAGCTGGTTTGTGTCGCCGAGCATGTAACGGGCAAATAGTGCGTCCTTACTTGACAATGTGTAGTCAACGCGAGCGTCGAATTCGTTGTCTTGCCGGGTTTCCGGATTCTCATTCACATAGTTCGCCGCAGCCGAGGAATTTGGGACTGGATAAAGTGAGATAACCTTTTGTCCTACCGGATCAATTGTCACAATCTTGTTTCCAGGGATTGGAGTACCTACGAGAATGGTTGTGGCGCCGGCGCCCGGGTTGGTGGGATCTGCGGGGCAGGTATACGTAGACTCCGAACCAGGATCAAACAATTGGCCTGTATCGAAGTTGAGGCTGGCTGGCGCAGCAGAACCACTGGATGCGCACAGGTTGGCGCTGGTACCGGTAAGAAAGGAACTAAAATCTCCTGTTCGTTCCGCGACGGTTGGGACCACGCTGCTCACCGTCTGCCCCTGAGTGAGACGCAAGCCTTCATAACTGCCAAAGAAAAATAGTTTGTTGCGAACTATTGGTCCACCAATTGCACCTCCGAATTGGTGGCGGTTGTATTCGGGATTGATTACCGCAAAATAGTTACGTGCATCTAAGTCGCGATTCCGCATATATTCCCATATCGATCCATGCAGTTGGTTGGTGCCAGAGGTCGTGATCAGGTTCATAGTTGTTCCAGCGGTCAGACCAAAAGCGGCATCGTAAATATTGTTTTGAATCTTGAATTCAGTGACCATTTCGGGCCACGGTGCGAGGGCGAACGAGGCATTGTTAAGCGCTCGTGAAATCATCCCGTCGATCAAGAGCAAATTGCTTCCGGAGCCGCCGCCGGCACCGCTGTAACTGGAATCATTGAACCCGGAGCCATTCCCCGTTGCGCTAGTCAGCGATTGTCCGGTTGTGTTAACGGTGCCAGGGACCAAAAGAGCGAGTGATCCGACCTCCCGCAAATTGAGCGGTAGATGCTGTATCGCTTCTTCATTCACGACAGTTCCAAGACTGGCGCTAGTGGAGTCAACTTGCGGCGTTGTTTCACGCACTGTTATGGTTTGCGTCGTGCTACCGACCCGCATCACGACATTTACAGTCGCGCGTTGGTAGACATCCAGTGAGATCCCAGAGAGCACCGTAGAGGTGAAGCCAGGTTGCTCTGTTGATATAGTGTAGGATCCGGGAGCAAGCGACGGAAACGCATATCGTCCAGCTCCGTCCGACTTGGTCTTGGCTGCAATGCCTGTACTCGTGTTCGTCGCGGTTATCATTGCCCCCGATACAACAGCACCTGTGGAATCGCTTACGGTTCCGTTGACGCTCCCCGTAATACCCTGCCCCCAGCATCGGAGAGCACCGAAGACACCTAGTGCTGTAATGAGTGGAATTATGAGTAATGGGTGTAGTATTGCACCTTCACAAAATGCTGACGCTCTGCCGGCGACATGAGCCCACATGTATCGCTCCGTAACACACCCATTTAACTGGCTGCTACCAGGGCTAACCAGTAAGACGTGAGTCATCGACTGCTTCAAGTCCAGGCGATGGAACACGCGCACCGCGGTTCGATGGTTCAACGAAAAACTCCGTGTCAGAAATCGCCGGCTTAGGCACAGCCTGTTAGTCCTAGTAGCTACAGCTACTAGCGCTAGGAGCTACCTGGCCACTGGTGGCACTAACCTCAAGACATGATTCATCGACCGCTTCAAATTCAGACGAGGGAATAGTTACCAACTCATTCATTAGACTTGTTGTCCAACGAGTATCAAGCGTTCCGTCTAGTTGCCAGTCGTCTCCTATATCTGACATAAACATGCCGTACGTCTTAAGCGCGGTTAAAATAACTTGTGCTTGTGTAGAGAAGCTGGAGATGTCATATGTCGATTTCAGCCGCCAGCGTGATGCCATCCAGATAACATTTGGATTAGGCGTGTCTAGATATGTTGGGATGTAGGTCCCAGGCCATAAGGTATTCTCCGAGTATGCCTGAGTGCCCTCAAATCGCAGCGCATGATTAATGAGACCGGCTGCTACTTCGTCATAACGAACTAGTCCTGCGAAGAGTGGCAATCCAGCATCATCTATGTCAGCAGTGGGATATGCGGAATTCCAGATTAAATTATTGGAGCTTAGGTTCCAGATCTCTCCATTGGCGGCTTTCGGTTTGGTGGAGCTCCACTTGGCGTCATACAGCTCATAATCGTAGCAGGTACCTGCAGCTGTGCTGGGATCTGGGCCGATCATAAGCGCATGTTTGTCGCCACCGTCATAGGGTTCAATCGGTGTTGATGCATTAAATGGGTAGCCACCAGGGTCAGATTCAGAAGGATCGCTAAAGGTCATTTTTACCAACGGGATACTGGAGGTAATAGCTTGGAAGGGAAAACCATAATGTTTTCCACCTGCTGGACCAAAGCCCAGAGTCATATACTGTCCTGGAAGGCTCGCTTCCCAAGCGGCGGAATACGGATTAACCGGCAGGTCATTGATAGGCGTATTCCAAACGTTATCGGATGGAAATTCAGTACAGTTTGTACCGGGAACGACACCTCCGTAAAGCAGCGGTGTTGCGAACAGAAGACTCATGAGAACCGCGATCAGCTTCGTCACTGTCCTTCTTCCTGAGAGAGGGTTGATTTGCCTTCTCGATCAAACGTCCCCAGAGTGAGACATATGTTTTCCCCTGTCAAGGACTAATTGAGATGAACACAGAATAGTGTCCAATCTACTGGACATCACTCCCAATCTAAATTACAGGGGCGATTCGATCGCGGCGCCTGTGACACCGGTGGGAGCTGCCCCTGGAGCTAGTTGGGGTTTGTCTTGTACTCATCGTCAATCACCAGGCTCTCTGCCAATCCCTGACTGAGGCGGGTCAGTGACGCTAAAACGTCAAAGCCTTCCGTAAATGTCTAACAGCCCCCCTCCATCGGGGTTTGTTTTGACTACAGCCTTAAGACATTTTCAATCGAATTTCAAGACCCGATCGATGTCCCGCCTCCAATCATTGAAAGAACTTTAGCGCGAATGTCATATTCCGCGGATTGATTTGCAAGGTTAGTAAACTGACCGAATTTACAGCCGGTCAGGGGGCGCAGCCGAGGCTGGAAAGCTCGTTTCCCAACTGCAAACGCACCGATTTTACCGTAGCTTCATTCATCGTCCAATCATGCCAGTTCGGATCCTCGCTTCCGGTTGAGGACAGGGCAAGCATGGTCTGCTGGACAAATTTGCTCTGACCGCATGCACTACTCTTGAGCTGTTGAATGTATTCGTAGTCCTGCACCCCGTCCCGCAAATACTTGAGCCGCATTGAAGGTGCTACACCTTGATAGCTCGTCGTACTTTGCCGGCCCGCCTCCCCGCCGGGATAGACCAAAATGCCTTCCTCGGGAAAGTAGCCATCATCGACGCTTGTATACCCAGCGGATAAGGCGCTAGTCCAGGCGCCTGCTTTCGAATTCCAGTTGGAGACAGCCCAGTAATTCAGCCCGGTTATCCCAAGGCTTTGGCTGAGGAAGCCTGGCCAAATGCGGTAATTAATGGGTAAGAAATCCAGCTCCACTTGGGGGAGTAGGTGTCAAGTACCAGGTCGTTATACGGCCACACCTTGTCCCCTTATTTAGGACATAGGCCACATTGTTCATTCCATCGGTTGAAACAAGCTGGGCGCTGTCGTATTCTTCGGGCAGCATCATCCAAACATCCACAGCGGAACGGCCGGTGCCTAGCCCATCGAAAAGTTCGGAAACAGGTTGTCGACATCGACTTGGCCGGGGACAACCGCTTGATGCAAGACCTTTGCCCAGGCGATCACGGAGTTGTAGTATGCAGTATTCGAGCAGCTGGACTCCGGATCGGCGGTCTAATCGTTCAAGTAAAGGCCCATCGGTTGCGCGTCTATCGCTGCCTGCAAGGTTTTTAATGAAGGAGGAGCGGGTTTGAGATACTTGCCGCTGCAATTGCCATAAGAAACGTTCTCATAGTACCTTAAGTCGAAGTCATTAAGCCCATACTGACTAAGGTCAGTGCTTTCCCTGGCCAATGCCGAACCCCCTGTGTCAGGCATGAGTCTGTTTCTGAGAAGTTCGGCTTCTATGCCTGCGGACAGTGCGTCGCCTGCGGACAGATTGGTATCGCCTCCACCGAGTAGGGACTTGAGAGATGGTTGTAGCGGCAGCGTGAAATTCCACACAGTCAAATGAATCTCTCCCCGGACACACCCTTGGCTGCTGGCGGCGGTCTAGGTACCCGTATAGTTCCCAGCCCCGGTGCCGCGAGGCACAAAAGTGTCAATCCAGAAGACAACGTTGCGGTCAGCGGCCAGAGTAGGGAGCCCAAACGCATAAGTGGCGCCCGCGCTGGGGGCTTTTCCCGTCGCCGGATCAATGGTCGGAATCAGTGCGTCAGGGAGAGTTTCGGTGCTGGTGGTGATTCGATTGTCCCCGTCGAAAATCCACAAAAGCGACGTATTCCCCGCGGCCGCCATAGACAGTAACCCTTGTTCCGATGCCCGCCGCCTCGGTCGGCCCTATGCGCAATAAGGTACTCGGAACCACCCAAACGACCGAAGTTGCGCCAAAAGCCGCGCCATAAGCGCCGAACATCAAAACTACGAGGACACCGACCATCCCTTTCAGCTGCTCTCTCCTCAGCCGAACTTGATTCCTAGTGTTCGCAATATTTCATGTCACGGGGCGCAATTGCTGGCGGCTATCTGGTGGAGATTGAGATCTGGACCGCTTTTTTACTGCCCCCGTAGAGCTGATAATCATCTCTTCCAAGAATGGAGGTCGCCAGCAGGTAGTTCTCATTTGTCGGCAAGCTCCTTACCTGTGACGACGACCTGTTGCAGCTTTTTAGGTACGTTGAGGTCGTTGGTGGTCAACTTCACGGCCTCTTGTAAAACCGCCGAGGTTTTGGATCCCAGCACCGTCACCGGACTGAAGTCGATGGTTAGTGCGCAGGCGCCGGCGGATGCAAGCGATGTGCTCGATGTGCAGTCGTCATCGGGGCCGGAGATACCCTCGGGGAAGTCCGCCGGATAAGTCACTGCGGAGAATTTCAGCGATCGATTACCGATGTTTTCAACCACTACCGTTTTCGGACTGTCCGTGCTCGTCGAGTTTATCTTCGTGGGATCAAACTTCAACGACGGCGCATCCGCGCGGTCGATCTTCAGCACCTGTTCGTTGAAGGTATTGCCGAGATAGAGATTGCCGGATCCATCCAGGGCCACGCCGTTCGGAACGTTCAGCCCACTGCTCACTGTAGTCTGCACTGCGCCCGGCGTTACCTCGTACACGGTGTTGGTGCCCGCATCGGTGATGTAGACGTCGCCAGCCGCATCCACGGCCACGGCCGCGGGACTGATGAGTCCGCTGCCGATCATGGTCTGTGTACCACCTGGAGTTACTTTGAACACTGTTGCGTCGTAGGTATCGGCGACGTAGACATTGCCAGCCGCGTCCACGGCCACACCTGCGGGTGTGTTGTACCCGCTGCCCACCATGGTTTGTACCCCCCCAGGCGTTATCTTGAATACCGCGTCGACGAAGGGGTCGCTAACGTACACGTTCCCGGCCCCGTCAACAGCCACGCCAGATGGCCAATCGAATCCGGTGCCCACCGTGGTCTGAATGCCGCCCGGCGTCACCTTGAACACCGCGTCGACTTGACTATCAGTGATGTACACATCGCCCGCTCCGTCCACGGCCACGCCTGCGGGCACCTCAAGCCCGCTACCCACCGTAGTCTGGTTGCCGCCCGGCGTTACCTTGAACACCTCCTGGAGGCCAATGTCGGTGACGTACACATTGCCCGCCCCGTCCACGGCCACGCCTTCGGGACTGATAAACTTGCGGCCCACGCTGGTCTGCGCGCCACCCGGTCCAAAGACCACCTGCGGCCCGGCGCCGACGCCAAAAACCGGCACTGTGGCCAGCGCTGTGCTGGTCTTGTGGGCACCGGAATAGAACACCACTGCGCCCCGGCGCAGGCCCGTAGTCAGGGGCTTGAAGCTCACGTTGACCACGCAGTTGGTGGCCGTGGTGTAAGTCGTTGGGGTGCAGGTGCTCCCGGTCGCATTGGCGAAGTCCTTGCCCGCGATGCCGGTGGTCAACACGGCGATGCTGCCCACTGTCGTGTCTGCTCCGATCGTGAAAGGCAGGGAAATCGTTGCGCTGGGCGATCCAACTGCCTGGGAGCCAACGTTCACGCTCTTGTGAACCCCGGTGAAGCTCACCTGCGCCCGCGCCGCAATCGGCAGCAGCAGGCAGGTCAGGGCAGGAAGAAACAGGCTAGGCTGCATCCGCCTGAACCGCAGCGGACAAAAAGAAAAGGCAAAATGTGATTTCATCAAGGCCTCCAAAGTTCGTCGAATTGTGGACATCCTCAACTCCTACTCGCGGCCGCACGCACTTCGTAGGGGCGCATCATTTCGTTGTCCTCGTGCTCGAGGTTGTGGCAGTGCCAAACGTAGCGGCCGGGATAACCCTCGAAGGGCACAATGATCCGAGTTACCGTCTGGGCGTTGACGCGAACCGTGTCCTTCCAGCCCATTTCATTCGGGTCGGGAGGCGTGGCTGGATCCCTGTAGCGCAGGGTGCCGGTTGTCACGTACTGGAAGGCGTCGAAGCGGCGACGATCCAGAATTTGAAACCGTGCCAGATGCAGATGAATCGGGTGCACGTCGTCGGTCAGATTCGCGAGTTCCCAGATTTCCGTTGTACCCAGCACCGGTTTCTCGCTAATGGGCATGTGCCACCGCGTCTTGTTCAACAACATCCCACCCGATGCGGACGTTCCTTTTTTTAGCTCATCCAATGTGAGCCATCGGGTCCTTACCGCGGACGACTCGGCGATACGCGGCACGGGACGCAGTGTGGCCGGCAACTTACTCGGGTCCGAGACCGGCGCTTCACCCACACGAAACTCCATGAGCGTGAAGGCATCGTCGGATAGCAAAATCCGTTTACCGCGATGCGGCGCAAAGTCGATGACCACATCGGCGCGCTCCGCTGGCGCCAGCAGCACGTGTGTTACGGCGACCGGCGTGGGTAGCAAACCGTGGTCGGTGCCGATCTGGTGGACTTCGACGTCTTGGGGTAACGACAGCCGATACAAACGGCCGTTCGCGCCGTTCAGAACGCGGAATCGATACTTGCGCGGCTCCACCTCAAGATAAGGAAAAATCTTGCCGTTCACCAACGGCACCTCACCTAAGACCTCCGGCACCCACGGGTGAGGATAGCTCAACTGGCCATCGCGCTGCAGATGGCGATCGAAGATCACGAGCGGGATTTCGTATTTGCCATCGGGCAGTTGCAAATGCTGCTCCGCCTGGTCGCGAATCACGTGTAAGCCAAGGAGCCCGGCATAAATGTTCAGCCGGGTGATGCCTATCGCGTGGTCGTGGTACCACAGCAGCGCTGGATCCTGCTGATTGGGATAGTAGTAGGTGCGCGATTGTCCGGGCACGTACCAGTCTTCGGGATATCCGTCGCTTTCGGGAGGCGTCTTGCCGCCATGCAGATGAACAACACCACGCACCTCAGGAGTACCGCGCCCGGCACCATGCACCGAGTAATCGATCGGGAGAAAGTGGTTGGGCGGCAAGTCATTGACCCATTCGACGAGCAGCCCTTGGCCACTCTCCGTGTCGAACATTACGCCGGGTACCGAACCGCCGTAGGACCATAGGTTAGTCGGCGCAAGATCGCGATGAAGTTTGCTGGCGATGGCGCGCATGGGCACCCGGTAGAACGGCACCCGTTCGCGGGGCTTACCCGGCACGGCACGATCGCCCTCCGGCTGTGCGACCACAGGAAGGGGAAGTGGATCGACGAAGCGTACTAGGCTGTTTGGATCGAGGGTTGGGATCGCGGGCGTCGCGTCACGCCGCATGGTATGGGAGAAAGCCCGCGGCACCATTGCGGCAGCGGCAGCAATCGCGGATTGGCGAAGAAATCTGCGGCGAGTCGTCAAATCATCAATCTCCACTGCGGTCCACTCGAAAGGGGTTAGTGGCTCCGCTGTATTTTCGCGAGAAACGTGGTTCCACTCTCGGACACCTTTAAGGGTAATTTTGTGCGGGAAACGACCCGGGCCCCCGAGGATACGGCAACTGAAATCGCCGGTGCGACCGTCTAGGTCACGCCGAGCGTCGTTGTTGACGGGCATATTCTTCCGTTTAAGAAGGGCTTCGACGGACGATCGCGTCCAGCGCACGACTATCGTTCGGGGGAAAATCCGGCGTTCGGTGATGATCGAGCGCCGGATACCCAATTCGGCTCTACTGGAACACTGTAAAGAATGTCCGCGGACTGGACATCCTTCAGCGTATTCCCGGCATGTTTCACTGAAACAAGTCCCTTAGATCGACTGTTTTGCCGTCTGCAGCGGCTCCCAGCAAAGGCTGTATGCCGAAGATCTCCTCTATCGTTTTCAGTGTGGAGCTATGGTCGTAGTGAATGCTATTGCTGTAAGCTGTCTTCCCTCCGCCCTTGGCAAACGGTGAAAGCAGAAAAAAGGGAATCGGGCCATCGCTGAATTGGTCGGTGTCTTCGGCTTCATCCCAGGTGATGATCAGAGCACCACCTTCCTTGTATGCCTCTGACTCGAGAATGAGCGGCACGTTTTGCTTAAGCCAGGTATCCGATCGCAACGTATTATCTGCGGGTTCAGTATCATCACAAGGAGAAACACCCTCATGTCCGTCATGGCACAGGTTTGGGGTGATGAGGTTATACTGCGCCGTGGTGTGGTCGGCCAGATCGGTCGCCAGCTGGTAATAAGGCCTGACGTGTTCGATACATTCGGCCGACTGTGGGTTCAACCCATCGTTGATATCGTTGAAGAAATCGGGGGCGAGGTGGTTAATGTCAAGGAAGCTAAAATCAAGCGGGCAGGTGTCGAACACCGGGCTCCCAAAGTCTGGCTCTGCGTAAGCCCTCCAGGAAATACCCGCATCTTGTAGAAGCCTTACCAAGTGCTTGTGGGTGAACAGTTGAGGCTGGCCAGGCTGGGTATCCGCGAGGACGCCGAAGTTGGTCCCTGCTTCCAGCCACAAATAATTCGGCTGGCTGGGATGGTTCCCCGGAGGATTGTAATACTGCTCTGTGTGCGCCGATATATTCAGCAGTGTCCCGTTGATATAAGGGGCCAGTGGGTTGCCTTTGATATCTGGGTCACCAAAGGAGGCACCAGCGTCGTCGCCCGTCCAATTGTGATTTTCCATCATGATTACCCAAACGGTCTTCACTTTACTCATTTGTGCATTCGCAAACACTGGCAGCATCATGAGCAGCGACAGCATAGTTACGTTAAACGTCAAAACCTTCCCTAAATGTTTCACAGCTACCTCCATAATTTTTGTGGCCTAAAGCTTTGCTTCACTGATTGAAGTGTCCAGAACCGATTCTTTGCTTTGCTCCGGTTCCGGGTACAAAATCACTCAGTCCTCCCGAGAACAATGGATGCTTGATCCCTCCTCAATCACCAGAAGAACTTCAGCGCGAACGTCATGTTCCGCGGATCGGTCTGGACACCGGTAATTTTGCCGAACGTGCAGCCGGCTTGATGCACCAGGTCGGTCGAGCCGTCCGGGTTAGGCGGCAAGCAAAATGTTGTATTGGGAAGCCCCAAATTTTGATGGTTGAGAGTGTTGAACACTTCCCACTGGAATTCGACGTATCTCTCCTCCGCCAGATGGAAATCCTTCATCAATGATGAATCGAGGTTCCAAAAACCGGGACCACGAATTGCATCCGTACGTGGCTTCATATTTCCGAACGTCCACGCCCGAGGATCGGTATCCGTATAGTTCGCCCAGAAAGATTGGTCGTTTCCAAAAGCGGGCTCGAAGGCAGCGGGATTAATCCAATCCGCGATCTGCTCGGCTTTGGTGCGATGCCCGCTGAAATGTGGATCACCGATCATGTTGCACCTGCCTCCAAACTCAGTGCCAGCGGTACCAGGGGTGCTTAGTTGTTGGAGCGTGCTGGCGGGGCACCCGATGGGCAGCGGGAGGCCCTCTTGGGCGTTGAAATTGCCACTCAGTTTCCAGCCTCCGAGAATGCCGCCTACTATGCCCTTTCGGTTCAGAAAGGCTTTGCCGCTGCCCACCGGCAGGTCGTAGGTAGCGCCGACGTTGAATTGCTGGGGTATATCATCGACGGCTATGGCACGATCAGCATTCCTGTTCGACGGATCCTGAAATGTAAATGGGCCGCCGAAAGTGCTCTCCAATTCCCCGCCTCGTCCACCGATGATTCCGTTTCGCGTGAAATGAATGGGATCGACTGCTTCCACACCTGCTCCACCCACGGACCAGTTATCCATCTGTTTGGAGACCGTATAAGCAACGATGAAATCGAGGCCATGGGAAGTCCGCTTTTGGATCCTCAAATTCATTCCGTTGTAAGTAGTCATACCCTCGAACGTGCCGCTCGTAGGAACCGTGGGAAAGAAAGGGTAAGGCTCCAACAGAGTTGAAAGCTGCACCTGAGTTACCGGTCCCGTAAGCGGATTTCCATACAGTGCTCCCAACTGTGTTGCCGTCTGACCGGAAAAGTATTGTGAAATAGGGTAATTATTGAAAAGTTGGGCTTGGTACTTCAGCTTTTCCGACGTGGGAACATTGTTATACAAGTAGTTATTTGGTCCGCTTCCCGACAGGTGAGTTCCATGAGTGCCCACATAAGCTACGGAGACCGCTAAGCCTCCCGGAAACTCACGTTGCAGCTCCAGTGTGTAGCTTTGCACCATTGGATCATGAGTCGGTTTGACAAAGGCGTAAGTGCTACCCAGGAGGTTTTCACGAGTCTGTGCCGGGAACGGCCCCGTAATGGATGGGAATAAGAGATTTGTCTTGTTGGTAGTGGTGTCGCTCAGGGGAAAGGCTTCACAAGGTCCGGCAAACGCAACACACTGCGGGTAAAAACTCGAGTTCCAAGCTGCACTTTGGCCCCAGCCGGCTCCATTGACGACAGATTGACCGGGTGCGTTGAAGTTTTCAATGGCATCAGTATAGAAAATGTCATAACCGCCGCGGATGACCGTTTTGCGGAGGGCAGTAGGCGACCAGGAAAAGTTGAAGCGAGGGGCAAAGTCGGTATGGTTGGCCGGAAAAACGTCACCGTTGGGGAATCCAGGGCTGCCTTCATAGATGTTCTCGCCCGCTAGCCCCGTCAAGGGATTCAGGCAAGTAAAGCAGAAGTTCCCCATTGGATAATAACGAGCCCTGAAGTAACCGTTGAGATCATAGCGCAAGCCCAGATTCAAGGTGAAATTGGGCTTGACGTGGAAGTCATCTTGTACAAACGCTCCCCAGGAGCGCCAGCGCATATAGGGCGACTGTAAATGACCGGCAAAGCTGCCACTGCCACCACCATCAGCGGGAACGGCTCCCATCATGAACTGCGCCAGACCATTGCCCCCGAGGCCAGAAATCGGATCCTGGGCCAATGACGCATTAAAGTCGAGAATGGTGGGATCGTCGCTCTCATAACTTGCATGGTCCAAGCGATAAATAAAGCCCATCTTCATCGTATGCTTGCCAATGATCCGCGTCACATTATCGAGAATCGTATAAGCTTCCGATCCCGTCGCAATGTTGACCCAAGGTTCGGGACCGAAGTCAATCCCGTTGCCGCCTCCGGAAACGTTATCGATTTGAAAATTCGGTGTGGGAAAGTAAGCATTACTCGGCAGAAGGATCGGCGCTAGCTCTTGCTCTACCTGCGACTGAGATGTGACGCTATTGGGATAAGGGTGCGAGAGGGTCGAGAGGAATTGGCGGCTGAAGCTGACGCGAAACTCATTAATGAGATTGGGGGTGAAAGCATAGGTATGACCCACTGCGACAACCTGGCTGCGAATGCCGAAATTATAGGGCGACCCAAAGCCGATAAGTTCCTGAGGGAACGTGGGGCCAGTCCACGGCACTTGGTAATTGCGATACTGGGTAGGGCTGAACAACCACTCAAAGAAATACTTGCCCTTGGCAGTTTGATGGTCAACCTTGATCGAAAGATTGATGGGATCTTGGCTGCCGCCACTCCTGCCCTCGAAGTTGTTGCAGATACTGTAGGCGCCAGTTGACGCTATGGGGCAACCGCCTAGAGTATCGATATGGTTAGGCAAGGGAAAAGAATTCACGAAGAACATTGCCGTGGGATCCAGCATGGCGGTCGGAATCTGGCTGCTGAAATTGCACGTTTGCACTCCGTTCGCGGCGCCTGCTTCCACCGCTGTGTTCAAGCAGCCACCACTGGTAATGGGCGTTCCGAAGGCTGTGCGCTGGAAGGTACCATCCGATAGTGGTCCCACCGTGGTCTCAGGATTCCAGATCCCATTACTGACGACGTTCGGATCTTCGCTGAAGTTCCCCTGGCGCATTAGAGGGGTCGGAACGGTGTATCCGTTGTTGCCGCTCTGGTGAAGAATCGAGGCGTCAAGAGAGAAAAAGAAAAAAGTCTTGTTCTTGCCGTTGTAAACGTGAGGAATAATGACCGGGCCCCCTAACGTCCCACCAAAATTATTGAACTGCACCAGGCTTTTGCCGAAGCCGCCCTTTATGTCAAACGGGTTGGTGGCGTTGGTCGCGCTGTTACGAAGATATTCGTAAATATCTCCGTGGAGACTGTTCGTCCCCGACTTCAGAACGACGTTAAAGACCCCACCCCCAGTGTGTGAGTACTCGGCCGATAACCCACTGGTGATGGCCTGAAATTCCGAGACGGAGTCGGGAGAAGGATTGACCACTATGTTTTCCCCAAAGCTGGAAATGTTAAGGTTGCCGTCGAGGTACCAGGCATTGGTTCCGCTCTGTCCGCCGTTTACGGCAATCGCCGAACCTAGGAGGTGGGTCGGATCCGGGAAGGTTCCGAATTCGCTGTCAAAACCAAAATTGCTTCCGGGAGGACCACCCACGTTGTTAACGCCCGGAAGCAAGAAAGTTAACTGCTGTAAATCCCGGCCCGCCAAAGGAACATTCTGGATGATGTCGGGTTGCAACGTACTGCTGAAGTTGCTGGCATCCGTTTCGAGCACCGGCAAATCGGCCTTGACTTCTATTTTTTCGTTGATCGACCCGACCTTCAACTTGGCGTCAACCCGAATGACTTGCGCAGCCGGTACCTCAATTCCCGTCATGTCCAGCGAAGTAAATCCGCTTGTTGCGAAATGGGCACGGTAGGTGCCCGGCACTAAAGCCTCCGCCCGATAGTAGCCGGCATCGTTCGTTTTGGTAGTGGTCACCACGTTTGTGGCAACGTTAGTAATAGTGACCGCCACTACGGACATTGCCGCCCCTTGTGGGTCAGTCACGGTGCCTTCGATTGCGCCTCGATTCAGCTGCGCTGACAGAACCGTTGAGCAAGCCAGGAGCAAACCCAACTGTACAGAAAGCAAAAACAACCGCCGGAGAGCCATGCCAACCTCCGTTCATCCCAGCCCAGGGATCCTCACCTGTCTCTTCGAGTAGCCGGCGCAGGACACGCAACCGACGATAGACCTTGAATTACTTAGTTCCACTTAGCCCGAGCTGTCAACCGATTTCCCTCGTCAAGTGGCCTTTTTCGTTCAACTGGCTGGACGACAACTTTTCGGTCGCTCCTACCTTTGCCTTCTCGGCCTTGATGTCCCCAATCAGATCCACAAGGGCACCCGGCGCGGTGTTACGAAGATTGGAGAAACGGCCCTGAATACCCTCAACCCGCACCTTCAACTCCGGTTCTGGAAAATGATGACACGTCTGGTAGGAGCTTGATCTTGAGCCCACTCTGTCGCATATAGGTCATAAGGCAATCCGAGCTGGCCACGCGCAACGGTCATAGCACGATAACGGTAGATTCCGTTACAGCGTCGACCAGGGATCTGTGGCGATTAAGTGGCGTGTTTTGAGTGCCAGGCGAAAGTATCGGAGCCGAGGATTCTGGCACAACCGCGTCGCCATCGGTTGACGAAACCTTCGTCCGCCAAACCTCGGTTTTTCAGGCAGCTAGCGGGAGTGACGGGTCGAGGATGACACCCGCGAGCGAAATCGAGGCATTGATGTAAGGCTGGGCAGTTCCCTCCAGCGAGCGCTGAAGCTGTGTCGCGCTACTGACTACTGAGAAGGCCAACGGGAAGTTGCTGGCGCCGAACAGGACTACAGGCCCCAGCGGGCGTTACATAGAGCGGATGTCAGGCCTGGGAGTAGGCTTGCGGTCGGGATCGGCGTCATCAATGCGCGCGTTGACACAGGATCCTTCTTCCGCCACCTGAGCGAAACAGCCGAAAGCTGGCCGCAAGTGCGCCCCGTTTCGCCTTGCCGGCGAGCCCGCGGCAGGGCCGTCTCCTGGCCGGCGCGCTCGATTACCTCCTCTGCAATAGATTCGATTTTTGCGGCGATCTTGGGTAAGAACGCGCCCCGTTCGCGTCCAGGCGTGCGCCGATAGATTTCAAAAGCTTCCGCCGCGAAGCCGAGCCGCGAGTTCCACTTCTTCTCCGGTTGCTGGGATACAGCCAGGCTGCAAGTGCTGCCCGGTGGTGGGTCGCATACAGAAGTTCTCCCTTACCCGCCCCCTCGCGAAACCGACTAACGACCGACCGGATAGAATTGCTATGGAAGCCAACATATTTCACTCCCTATTCGGCAACGTGTAAGTGTTCACCGATTGCGGGCCGGGAACACAATGCGTCGCAGATGATCTTCGTGGCTTGCGCCAGCTCGCTCCCCACCAACTCCAGCCGTGGCGGGCGCACGCGTGGATTCCCCATGCCCACCTCCGCTTGCACCAGTTTGACGAGCTGAACAAAGTTGGGCACCGTATCCATACGGAGCAAGGGCAAAAACCAGCGGTACAACTCGAATGCCTTTTCACTCTCTCCCTGGATTCGGCGGTGGAACAACTCCACCGATTCACGGGGCAGGGCATTGGCTAGGCCGGCAATCCATCCTGTCGCTCCGACTCCGATGGCTTCCAGGACAGCATCATCTACGCCGGCGGATATTTCCAACCGGCAGTCCAGCAGGGCACGGATGGCAGACACTCGTCGAGCATCTGTGCTGGATTCCTTGGCCGCTTCAAAGTTTTCGTGTTCGGCCGCTAGTTCATGAATCTGTTCTGGAAGAAAATCCGTTCCATACGCGACCGGATTGTTGTAAAGCATGCAGGAAAGTGGTGTTGCATCAAAGACCGCGGCGACGTGAGTCTTCATCTCGCGCCAATCTCCCTGGTACACATAAGGAGGTAAGACCACGAGGCCGTCACAGCCAATTTCTGCGGCCGCTTTCGCCAGAGCTATAGCCTCGAGCGTCGTAAGCGAAGAAATAGAAGCAACGACCGGTCCGCGCCCTTTAACAGCCCTCATGCACGTGCGCAGAATGTCCAACTTCTCATCAAAGGACAGTGTCGCGCCCTCGCCCAGAGATCCGAGCGCATCGATGCCAGTGCAGCCGTTGTCCAGCAGCCAATTGCAGTGTTTCGCTATGAAGCCATGGTCGACACTGAGATCTTCTTTAAAGCACGTGGTGATGGCTGGCATTACGCCTTTCCAATTCATACAAACCTCCTACGGCGTGCTCAGGATACGAATCAATAGAGAAAGCACCGGCTTTCAACGCACGCCGGGCAGACTCGAGACATTTTATGGATACAATATGCAATCGTCAAACCCTCGCCGTTTCTTTCGATTCGCAAGGGTGGGGGTTGAATGCCTTCCATCTTGGACTACCTGTACGGGAGAGCCCCCAACGATCGCCTTCCCTCACCTCAGGAAGCCTGCTTGCTTCATCCGCTTTCGGGAGAGCTGAAAGCTTCTCCAGTCCGGATTCGGCAAAGAAAGTCGAGTTCCAATCCTGAAAGTACGCCGACAAATCCGTGCGTTTCTCATCCAGCAACACTCCTGGTTTTTCTCGGCCTTGCCGCCCGAAACGGATCAGACACATCTGTGCTACTCCTCAAAAGTCAGTGGATCTTATACGAGTATTCCTTCACCCGGTGTTTACGGACGGTGCGTCAGAACACTCCGTGGTGCGGGGCAGTTAGTGGGACTTCATGAGACTCGTAAGCGAAAATAGCGACAATTTCCGCTGCATTCGGGAACGGCCACCCGGCTGTGCCACGAATACACGACGATGGAAACGCCGATCTTGAGTTGATGTGCTCCGTTACGCAATGCCAGGCTCTTGCGCTACGTAACCCAGGCGTGCCGAAATTCCCTGTGCAACCTGCATCACCATGCGTGCCAGAATCGGAACACGATCCATTGGAATCTGGTTTGTGGTCCCCGCCACGCTGATTGCCGCCACGGCTTTCAGGCTCTCGTCGAATATTGGAGCTCCAATGCAACGCAACCCTGGTTCGTCTTCTTCGTCGTCAAGAGCATAGCCTGATTGCCTAACCGACGTAAGCTCCCGTTTCAGGGCGCTCTTTGAAACAATCGTGCGACTATTGTGGCGGGCAAAGCTCCAGGTCCGAACCAGGTTGTCGAGCTCGTCGTTAGGGAGACAGGAAATAAGAACTTTGCCGACGGCGGTACAGTTGACATCGAGTCTTCGTCCGATCCACGAAGCCAACCTGACCAGACCCGGCGCCTCTACCTTTTCAATGATCACGGCTTCGTTTCTTTCCAGCACTGCCATGTGGACGGTGAGGCCGCTCTTTTGCATCAACGACCGCAGGAAAGGTGTGGCCTCTTCCCGCAGATCCAGATTCTCGAGGGCGCTTCTGCTTAGGCTAACCAACTGCAGGCCAAAACAGTATCTGCCGTTTTGGGTGTGCTTCTGAAGAAATCCCCGCCTTTCGAGAGTTACTAGGATCAGGTGCGCTGAACTCTTGGGAATGGCGAGCCTTCGGCTAATTTCCGAAAGTGAGAACCCGTGTTTCGACTGGGCCAAACATTCAAGCACCGAAAGAGCCCGCTCGATCGACGGCACGGAACGTCGCTTAGATGAAACTGGCATAGCCCTATACCGGCGTTAGTCATCCGTCCAACCTGGTGGACGCCCGGCAAACTTAGCAGAAACAGCCGGACAGATCAATTGAATTGGCGGTCTCAGAAATGAGAGGCAGCTGTTGACGGCACAGATGGGACCCGACCTCCTGTCGTCTCACAGGTCCTCGCAGCGAGCCATAACGGTATGTATGAGACCTCTTCTATGTAACCATGCCACGGGCTGCAACCTTCCATTGATCGACTACCTGGTCTCCGGAAACGAGAAACACGCGATCCTGCAGGTTGATACAGGGGCATATGTGGTTAGGAATAACTCTGAGCCGGTGTCCTACCCGGATCGCGGAATCATCCGGAATCACAAGGTGACCGTGCTCCTCCGAAAGGCCCTCTAGGATAACTTCGGGATGACCCTGAACATATCCAAAATACTTTCGTTCGCCTGAAAGCAGAGCGTCGGATGTGAGTGTCTTGCTCCCCGCATCAATAATGGCCCGGTGAACGACACTCGTGCTCACCACAGTAGTTAGTACGGTTGCAGCACAATCGGCATAGCCAGCGGATTCCGCATCGACAGTATTGCGGTCATTGAAAACATATGTTCCAGGCCGGATCTCCGTGATCCCATGAAACCGATGGCTCTGGAACGCGGCTGGCGTATTGCCCCCGCTGACTACCGGATAAGGTATGCCGCCACCGTCCAGCAACGCGTAAAGGCGGTCAAGCTGGCCGTTCTCGAGAACAATATTCCGCTCTCGAATCTTCCGGTTGCCCATGATATGCCCCGGATAAACGGAGATACCTTCCCAGCGAAGGTTAGGGAGCCCGAAGACCCGCTGGGCAAGATCGAGCGACTGGCCCTCCAGGGCAAGTCCGCAACGCTCGAACCCCGTATCGAATTCCAAGCGGATTCCGATCTCGACACCTGCCTGTTTCGCGGCCTGAGAGATGCCTTCAGCCACCGCCAACGAATCCATCGTGACGGAGATCCTGACGCGTTTTGCCAGCTCCGTCAGCCGCTTCCATTTGCTTTCCCCCCATAGCGGATAAACGACAACGATGTCAGGCATGCCTGCGTTTGCCATGACCTCAGCCTCTCCGAGCTTCGCCACAGTGATGCCTGGTGCGCCATATTGCATCTGTAGGCGCGCAATCTCCGGAATCTTGTGCGTCTTTGTATGCGGCCGCAGCGCAAGATTGTGTGTCTTGCAATAACTCGCCATGCTCCGAAGATTGCGATCAAGCGTATCCGCATCGATCAGAACTGCAGGGGTTTCTATCTCGCATATGTTCATAGAAATTCTAAAGCTGCCAACTTACGCCGCCACGCCTGCATCCACTACGGCCCTGCCATTTCGCAAGACTAACTTGATCCCCACCGGCGGAACGGCAGGCATTTCATAACTTGCATCCGTACGGATGGTTTCTGGGTCGAACACGGTGACATCCGCCACATAACCTTCCGCAATCCTGCCTCGATTGTCCAAATGGAATGTCGCCGCCGGTTTGCCTGTGACCTTATGGACGGCTTCTTCAAGGCCTAACCATTTGCGCTCACGCACCACATCCCCAAGCAACAGAGGGAATGTTCCGTACAGGCGGGGATGCGAACGCCCTCTGGTATAAACTCCGTCGGTAATGACAATCGCCAGCGGGTGGGTGAGCAATGCATGCAGATTCTCCATCGACTGGCAGTGCTCCACAATGTTCACCTGTCCTTGTTGCTCCAGCAGAATGTCCATTACCACACTTTCAGGGTCGCTTTCCCGTTCATCTGCGATCTGCTGGATTGACCTGCCCACCAGTGAGGCTGCATTGTTTGCAACCGATGTTACTACCACGCCTGTCCAGCGCGCTTCGGGTTGAATCCCATTCCGAATGGATTCACGCTGCACCGGATCACGGAGCCGTGAGAGGAGCTGAATAATCCCCCCCTCCAGGGCGGACTGTGGCAGCACTTGGGTAAGCACCGTGGAGCCGGCCAGCCAAGGATATGCGTCAAAAGCCACGTCGACGCCCCGCACGACCGCCTGCTCGATCGCCGCAATGGCGCGCTGCTGCAAGGGCCAGTGATCCGGGCCGGCAGCCTGTAGATGAGAGATCTGGAGGCGGCATCCGGAGGCTTCGGCAATGGAAATCTGTTCCTCAACCGCTTCCACCAGCGCGGCGGAATAGCTCCGCATGTGGGTGGCATATACGCCGCCTCTCCGGGCGACTACGCGGCAAAGAGTCGTCAATTCCTGCGCCGATGCCCCCGATCCTGGGGCGTACATAAGCCCCGAGGAGAAACCCGCGGCCCCTTCCTGCAAAGCCTCATCCAGCAGGCCCGACATTGTGTCAAGTTCCCGCCTCGTGAGCGCTCTGCTGGTATTCCCAGCCACTTTAATTCTCAATGAACCATGCCCCACGAGCGACGCAACCATCGCAACCTTGGATTTGCTTGCGCTCGCAAGATAGTCGGAGGCGGAACTCCACCCCCAACTATTATCTCCACATAAGATGCCGTTTGCGAAATCCCGCAATACCTGGGGGTTTTCCGGCAATGGATACGTAGAGAAACCGCAGTTTCCAACAACTTCAGTGGTCACTCCCTGCAATAGCTTGTCGGTTCGATTTTCAAGCACCTGAAGGTCCGAGTGACTATGCACATCGATAAATCCTGGCGCAATGACGCAGCCCCTGCAGTCAACGACGTTGTACTCCGCTCCGCCCTTAACAGGAGACCTGCTGCTCCGCGGGTTGCCAACAGAAACAATCCGGCCGTCCCAGATGACGACTTCTCCTGAAATCGAGGGGTCGCCCGTGCCATCAACGATGGCGCCTCCCGTCAGGATGGCACCTGTAGTTTGCATCATGCTAACTCCTCTGAGGATGAACTGCGGTGTGGACATCCATCGTTTGCCTGCTCACCAGATCGATGACCTTACGATTCAAAAAGTCAATATGTGCTCGTTCTATCTCATGGATGGTGAGTGTGGCGTCGCGAACCTCGGCATGGGAAAGCACTCCACGTGCCACCAATAACGCCTTCTCTGCATGATGGAAAAACTCGAGGTTCTGCAGGCTGAATGTGATTTGTGGCAGAACGCCCTGGAATAACTCATATGCCACATCTTTCTTCCCGGCGCGTGCGTTTTCCCATATGATCTGCAGCAGATCCGAAACCGCTAGTCCCGGCATCACTCCGCAAATGCCCGCGTCGATAAGCTCCAGCATGTAGGTGCCGCCCCATCCATCAATAACGCCGACAGCACCATGGGTCTCATCAAGGATGGACCGCACTTTCCCGGACATCAGAGGCTCTTCAAGCTTCAGATATTGAAAGTGCGCATGCTGGCCGTTGAGAGACTTTACGAACTCCACGCTCACTGTTGTGCCTCCAGGGTTGAAGTCCTGGATCACCAGCGGAACCGTGATAGCCTGCAGAATCCGGTCAAAATAGCGGAGCAGGTCGCGTTCCGGCAAACCGAAAGCCCGCGGAACGGCTACAGAAATTGCCGCGGCCCCGGCACGTTCGAGATCACGCGCCGTTTCCGCTACATGAGCGGCGGAAAAATGATTTATCTGCGCCACGACGGGAAGGCGACCGTTTAGAATGCGAATCGCTTGCAATACGAGTTCGCGACGCTCAGCATCCCGAAGTTTGTAGAATTCGCTGGCGTACGCGGGAAGGATGACTCCACAAACACGGGCGCTGATTGCAAACTCCAGCAAACCGTCGAAGGCTGCCAAGTCCAAACCCCCATCGCGAGCAAACGGAGTTGGAATGACAGGTAGAACGCCAGCAATTTCAAATGTGGCCATCGCTATCCACTTTCCGCATGCGCTGTTTTTCCTGGTATACCGTCACTAAAAAATAGCTGACGAAGATCGGCAACCCGCCTGCGAGGTTGAGGATCAGTTTTTCGCCTGGCAAGTTGCGAACAAACTCGGATCGCTTTTCCCATATACTCTCAACGCAATTTTAAAGGGAGTCCCTGTCGGTGCGGCATAAACGATATCGAAGCGCCGGCCGTCCAAGCTGACAACCGGCGCTCGTCATGAAACGCTGAAATGCTAGCCACGCTAATTGTGCGGCATCTTACCGTGAGCAGCCCAGAGCCGCTATTTTGTTACCCAGCTCTCGACGAACAGACTCCAGGAGCATCGAGTCCCGCGTCCAATTGGTCCAGTCGCGGCCCACATCACGCGATCTTTCAAGTGCCCACTCTCCGTGACCACAGTCTTTGAGGATCTGGATATATTCGTAGTCTTGGACGCCATCCCGCAAATCTTTGAGCCGCATGGAGGGAGCTACACCTTCATAGCTCGTCGTCCTTTCTAAGCCCGCCGGGCCGCCGGGATACACAAGGATCCCCTCCCCCGGGTAGTCCGCATAACCTTGGGGATTCGTCCAGGCAGTGGATGGGGACGTCCATTCGGTGACGGCCCAATAATTTAGTCCTGTCAATCCAAGGCTCTGGCTGATGAAGCCTGCCTGAATCCGATAGTCGATGGGCAAAAAGTCCAGCTCCCATTTCGGGGAGTACGAGTCTTGTACTAGGTCATTGTAAGACCAGGCCTTGTCGCCTTTTTTTAAGACGAAGGTCACTGCGGGCGGGACCTCAGCTTCGGCGTCATTATAGTTCTGCGGAAGCATAGTCCAAATATCAACCGCTGAGCGCCCAGTTCCCAGCCCATCGTCATAGAGCTGCGGTACGGGTTGCTGCGATACCAGGTTGTCGACACCCACTTGGCCGGGGACAGTCACTTGATGGAGAACCTGGGCCCAAGCGATCACGGAGTCGTAGAACGCAGTATTCGTGCAGCTGGACTCTGGATCGGCGGTGTAGTCGTTCAAGTAAAGGCCTGTGGGTTGCGCGTTTACTGCGCTCTGCAAGACTGCCAATGTAGGAGGTGCAGGTGTGAGGTACTTGCCGTTACAGTTGCTGTAAGAAACATTTTCATAGTAGCCCAAGTCGAAGTCATTAAGCCCATATTGGCTAATGTCAGTGCTTTCGCTGGCCAACGCCGTACCCGATGTGTCAGGCATGAGCCGGTTACTGAGAAGTTCGGCTTCTATGCCTGCGGCCAGCGCGCCGCCGGCGGACAGATTGCTGTCGCCTCCACCGATAAGGGACTTGAGCGACGGCTTTAACGGCAGCGTAAAATTCCACACAGTCAGATGAATCTGGCCCTGGACAGACCCCTGTTTGCTGGTTACGGTATAGATTCCCTTGTACCGCCCCGCTTTGGCATTGTGAGGTATAAGTACATCAGCCCAAAAAACTGCATTATGGCCAGCCGCAAGGTTTATCGGCGCCGCGACGTACGTGCCGCCCACGGGCGGTACTCCCGTAGCAGGGTCGATGAATGGGATCAGCGCATCGGGAAACGTGTCAATGTTCGTAATCGGCAGATTAGGAGGCCCATTGTAGGTAGGGCTGTGTTGCCGGACGGTCATGTATTTTTCTCGATAGAGGGCTACATTTTCCTGAAGAATTACCTGATCGCCCGAACCACGGTCCTCATTCTCGCCCGCATTGCTCTCCACCCTGACCAAATTTGAAACCGAGAAGTTCAGTTCCGTAAGACCGCCAACCGGAGCCTGGATCGCGACCTGGAACGACTGGTATTCTCCGCGCGCCGCGGAGATCGCTGCCGTCGTCTCCACACCGGCCGTTTCGGTTGGAGCGATTCTTACTAACGAACTCGGCACGACCCAAACGATGGGACCTTCCGCCAACACAGTTTGAGACACAGTAAATATTCCACTCAGGACGAAAACGAACAACCATGTCTTCCGCATGTTTCCCCCAGGACCGCCGCCTCTTGTGGACTAACACCGGCTCGGGGATTGAGTCAATCGCAAAATGTCATCGTCGCGCAGAACCGTTCAATAGATTGAACGGCAGTGTTGCCGTGGCAGCACTACCGATTGAACGCATGGTTTGATATGGTCCCGTCGGGCTTGTGAGTATTGTTGATTGCCATGGTCATTCTCCGCTCCAGGCATTTACGCAGTTCGATTTACAGCCTCGCGGGGACCGAACCAGTTGTTGCTCCCCGCAGGCGCAAATATCTTGCCCGCGCGGTGCGGTGAGAGGCTACAATCTCCAAGATTCTCAGGTTCAGTCCTCATGCCTTCCGCGCGATCGCGTCGATTTCGACTTTGATCCCACCCCACAAGACCGACTGTACTGTGGTTCGGGCGGGAAGAACACCGGTGAAAAATTCCGAGTAAACGCTGTCGAATTGCTCGAAATCGGCAATATTGGATAAGTGGCACGTACATTTCACTACGTCATTAAAATTACACTCGGCGGTCGCGAGGATTTTGCCGATGTGCTGCAACGTCAATCGCGTTTCTTCCGCGATCGAGCCGTGTACCACTCGGCCCGTTCGCAGATCCAGAGGTCCTTGCCCGCTGATGAACAGCCACCCATCCGCATGTACACCCGCCGAGTAGCTTCCGGTGGCAGTAAGTTTGTCGGGATGTTTGATTTCGCGCTTAGTCATTTGCAGCGAGGCCTGCCTTTCTGTGCGTTGCGATTCTTAGTGACAAGGAAAGTACTGCTAAAGGGGGAGCCGCCTGGTGGGAGGCGGAGTCCCGCAACGACGGCGTGACGCTCGTTACTCTTCCGGGGACATTGCAACAAGCGGGCAATCAGCACGCTAGGAACACTGCTCCGAGCTTGTTCGACGAGTCAAGGGAAAAGTGCATTGCGAAAAATGTATTGCTAGGCTTCTCGGGAACAACTGGCCACACATCTGACAGCTTTAACTCGTTACGCGGCCGGCGAAACCATGGGTCCCCGAGGTCCCCACTGCCGAATGACGCAATGTCGGACAAGGTCAGTCATCACGACGGCAGGCGCGAGGCCGTTAATCTTCACGCCGCTCTTCGCATATTGCTTTGCCACAAATTTCACCAACCCAATCACGCCCGCTTTGGAAGAGGAGTATCCGCACCTGAAGGGATTTCCCTATTTCCCCGAAATGGATGCCATCAGCAGAGTACGGCCATAGCCTCCCTTCAGCATATGCGGCGGGCGTGCTTGATCATCAAGAAGGAGCACGCAGGTTCACACTGTAATGTAAACGCGGTCGTACTCGGTGGCGGGCTAGTCGAGGGTTGGCGTATCGGTGGGCCAACGAGCTCGCGCAGTTGACCATGACTTTGGGTGAACCCACTTCGCTGCGCACCGCCTCAAGCGCAGATTGGACGGCAATTTCCGCGGAAACGTCGACAGCATATCCACTGGCCTTGAGTTTCACATTCCGGAAACTTGCCACTTTGCGCTCCCGTCAGGATCTCTGTCAAAGAAGGCGACGGTAGCGCCTTCGCGGGCCAGCCGCTTCGCGAGCCGCTGGCCGCCCCAATGACCACGGCAACTTGACCCTCAAATCTGCAACTCATTGCGATCCTCTCTGAGTTATTCTGTGCGCCCACTATAAAGGTTTCACAGACGCTCCGCTTAACTGATTTGATTTTGGCCAACGAGTGTTTGTCCAGCGTATTGGACATTTTTTTCTGATGCCTCTCGGTTTCAGGTTGACATTCGCGGCAGACACGAAGCACCTTATCCCCGTCATGAGCTGAGGTGTGCGAGCGTGACGAACCTCTGATGGAGGTTATCTCGATGAGAAAAGCTGTTCTGCGTGCGCCGGATATATTTCGTTGCCTTTGCACGGGACTGGTTCTGGCAGCGGGGTTGGGAACGCACGTGTGGGCGCAGTTTACGACGGCACGACTCGATGGCACGGTTGTCGATCCTTCTGGCCTAGCCCTGGCGGGCGCCACGGTAACTGTACAGGATGAGCTGACGACCTACAAACGCGACACAACCACGAACAGTTCCGGCGAGTATTTATTTCCGGTTCTGCCGGTGGGCAGCTACCAGGTTACCGTCACCATGTCCGGCTTCGTTCCCTATACCCAGAAGGGGATCGTATTGCAAGTGGACAAGTCTGTGACCCTGCCGGTTCAGATGAAACTGGGCTCGATTAAGGAAAGTGTCACCGTCGTTGCGGACGCTTCCATGGTGACGACCGATTCTGCGACTGTCGGTCAACTGATCACGCAGCAAGAAGTTGCTGAGTTACCTCTGAATGGCCGCTACGCCCAGCAGTTGGTATTCCTTGTCCCCGGAGCGGATAACGTCACGGCTAACTATTGCGCCGCGAACTGCGAGGGGGGGGTCTTCCCCAGCGAACAATACGCCAAGATCAATGGCGCTGGTGCAAATGGTGTGAGTTATCAGGTAGACGGAGCTGATTTTAATGACACCTACATCAACACCAATCTGCCTTTTCCAAATCCCGATGCCATCCAGGAACTCAATCTCGTGACTGACAACATGAGCGCTATCTACGGGGATGCGCTCGGCGGAGTGGTCAATGTGACCTTAAAATCGGGGACCAATTCAATCCACGGCGATGTCTTCGAATTTTTCCGAAACAGTGCACTGGATGCGGCGAACTACTTTTCGATCAGCGGTGTAAGTCCGCTGAAGCAGAATCAATTCGGGGGCGACATTGGAGGACCGATCCTGAAGGACCGGTTGTTTTATTTCGGAAGCTATGAGGGAACCCGGTTCAATCTGACCAACGCTGGGCAGGGCCAGAATGTGCCGGACGCCGCCGAACGCACCGGAGACTTTTCCGAATTACTCCCCGGCACGCAGCTGCTCAATCCGGTCACAGGGGTGCCTTACTTAAACAATCAGATTCCTGTCAGTCCTATCGCGACTTACATTCTGAAGGCGATCCCGCTTCCGAATCCGACGCCACTCCAAATAAGTCAGGGGCTTACTAATAGCTTGAACTACAGCAGCCTGCCGACGGTCCAAAACTCGAATGAGTACCTGGCCAAGCTCGATTACAATTTTGGCAAACACCATCTCAGCGGTCACTATTTCCAGCAGAGTTATGTCCAGCCGCTCGTCGTCCCCACGACGAACATCCTGCAAATGACGGGTAACGCGGAAACCCTGGTTGACCACAACGTGAGCGTCGTCGATCTCTATACGATTACAACGCACTTCCTGCTCGGTAGCTATTACGGATACACCAAGATTGATGGTACGACGTACTCGTCGTCTCCATTCACCATGGTCGACGCAGGAGTGAAAATGGCTGTACCGCCGAACAAAGGGAACGGGGACATAGCATCGCTGAACGTTAACACCGGCGGCCCCTCTTTCGCCAGTGGCAACTATGGGGTCTGGAATCGGGGAGATCAATCTTTACGTGAGATTGGCACGCTAACCAAAGGGCGGCACGTAGTTCAATTTGGCGGTGAGGCGGTGCGTCTTACCCAGCCCATGGGGAATACATTCCAGGAGGGTGGTACATTCAATTTCGCCAATGCGACAGGCAACCCGCTGGCGGACTTTGAACTCGGATATGTTTCCGGCTTCATCCAAGGGGGGGGCCTATATCTCAACTTTACTGGGATCAACTGGAGCGCTTTCGTGCAGGACGACTGGAAAGCCACGCGGCGACTCACACTCAGCGCCGGGCTTCGATGGGATCCGTGGATCCCTTCCAAGGATAGCCTGGGAAGAGTCGCCTGTTATGATCCCGGGGCCTCTGAGTCCGTGCGGTATCCGAATGCCCCTCTCGGCTTGATCTATGGCGGAAACAACCATGATCCCGGATGCCCGGACGCCGGTATCTTCGCTGACTACATGAATTTCGGACCCAGACTTGGGTTTGCGTATCAAGCCACAAAAAAAGGGGACACGAGCATACGGGGGGGAGCAGGTTATTATTACGAGCCGCCGAATTCCCTAATTTATCAACAGATAGTCGGCGTCCCACCCTTTGCGCCGGTTTACGCCCTCAGTGGCGTAAGCCTCTCCGATCCCTACGGGAGCGCAGGAGTACCCGACCCCTTCCCAGCAAACTTTGGTCCGCAGAACCCGGGCGCGGGCGCAGAGTTTACTACGCCCATCTCGTTTTCACAAATACAAAGTCCCCATCTTCGCTTGCCGATGGTTCTAGCCTACAACCTGACTGTCGAGCACTCTTTCAGAGCGAACTGGATGTTGCGTGTCGCCTATGTGGGCAACAACGGGCATAGGCTCTATGGAACTGGTGACCAGGAGAGCGGTCTATTGCAGTTAAATCCCGCGATTTATATCCCGGGTAACGACCCCGCGACAGGTCTCCCGTATTCGACGGTATCAAACACCCAGTCACGGCGCCCGAATCAAAATTATGGATCGGTCGCTTCTATTAATTCCGGAGTGGACAGCAATTATAACGCGCTTCAACTGACCCTCGAAAAGCGCTTGGGGCACGGCTTCTCCTTTCTATCCAGCTTTGCATGGTCGAAGGCGTTAGATGATTACGCCCCGCAACCCGCCGGTTCCTATGGTTCTATGTACACCAATAGCTGCACTTGCGGCCGTCATTTCGATTACGGTCCGTCGGCGGATGACCTGAACAAGGTTTTGAAAATGAATGGGAATTATGAGATTCCGCATGTCCACTTCCGGAGAGCGGTCGATACCTTGGCGAACGGCTGGCAGTTCACGACGATTGTTGGTTGGCAAACTGGAACCCCATTCACCATCTTCAGCGGTTATGACAATTCTTTCAGTGGAATAGGAGAGGATCGGGCTGACTTCGCCCCAGGAATGAACATCCGGGATGCCATCCTTCCTGGCCGGTCGCATCAAGCCAGCATCCTAGAATGGTTCAATCCCGCTGCTTTCGTTCCCAACGCGATTGGGACTTTCGGCGATTCAGGAAAGAATAGTCTGCGAGGCCCAAGGTTCTTCGATACCGATTTGGCTGCAATTAAGACCACGAAGGTGGGCGAGCGACTCGCGCTCGAGTTCCGCGCTGAATTTTTTAACGCCTTCAACAATGTCAATTTGGGGTTGCCCGGCAACAACCAGAGTACCGGCCCGGGTGTTGGTGGGTTTGCTCGTATCTTCGGCACTGCTGGCTCAGGAGCATACGGAGGCCCGACCTCCTACGGTGTACCCCAGCCCCGAATCATCCAGTTTGCGTTGAAGGCAAGTTTTTGAGGATACCTGCGAGGCGTGGTTTCCAGAGCGTCCGGTTGCATTGACGGACGCCAAACGTATGGAACCGCCCGGCGAAGAACTATTCAGCTTTGCTCTGAGGCTGTGTTTTAGTGCGTATGATCGATACATTATGGCGGAGCGCTTACGGGCGCTTACGGTATCCCGCTGGTACTGTTACCGTGTACCTTGGGTCGAGGCTCGTGAGGTACGTTCTTCTGATCGCAGCGTTCACGGTGACGGCCGTCGCGCAGGCGCGCGGCCCAGTCGTGTGGACGGCAAGCGGCATGGAGCGGGTCGGGCAGACAGCAGCGGCGCGCAAGAAAACGACAGCGAAGTTGTTCGCCGCGCGCGGGGAGTACGAGCCATTTCAGGTTGTGGTGAGCGCGCTCGAAAGTGGACTCCGGAACGTGACTTTCCGGATCGGGGATCTGAAGGGACCACACGGCCACGTAATTGCGCGCTCGAACCTGACGGTTTACCGCGAGCATTACGTTCACGTGGAACGCGGCAGCCCCGTGTCGAAGAATATGAGACGCCCGCCACTCGGTCCGGGCTGGTACGCGGATGCGCTCATTCCGGAGGTGAGTGACGCAGCAAACGGCCGCCTACGTGCCTTTCCATTTGATTTGGAAGCAGGCAGGAACCAGCCGATCTGGGTTGACGTATTCGTTCCGCGAGACGCCGTAGCAGGAACGTACACCGGCGCCTTCGAAGTGAGGTCACCGCAAGGAAACAATCGCGGACGGGTGCGGCTAAAAGTCTGGGATTTCAAACTGCCGGCTGAGCCGTCGCTTGTCTCGTCGTTCGGCCTGCAGCGCGACCGCAGTGCCGCAGCGTACGAGGTAGTTCTTCGCCACAAGCTCATGCCCATTCCGGTTTCTACCGATGAAACACCCATTCCTATTCCGATTTCTGCTGAGGACGCCGCTCGCTTCGCCAGGGAATTCGGCTTGGAATGGTTCGACGTGGGTTTTCCAAGCGGTGCGTCTTATGATACCTCTAAGATGCGGGAGCCTCCTTCAGTGGACACGATCGAGGCGAGAGTCAAGCATTTTCCGGTCGGGGCAAAGCTGTACAACTACACGGCGGATGAGATCGTGAGGTTCCCAGAGTTATACCCGCGAATTCGCGAATGGGGCAGGGCGCTTCATGCCGCGGGCGTGTTGAACCTGATCACGATGGCCCCCGTCCCCGCCTTGTTTGACGACGGCAATGGCAGGTCGGCAGTGGACATCTGGGTGCTGCAACCGGAGTATTACGAAACCTCACCCGCCAACGTCCGCGTGGTGCAAGCCAAGGGCGACCTCGTATGGTCGTATCTTGCGCTCGTTCAGGACAATCATTCGCCATGGTGGGAGATCGATCTTCCTCCAGTAAATTACCGCGTAATGCAAGGGTTTATCAATCAAAGTCTAGGCTTTACGGGCCTCCTTTACTGGGTGGTGGATTTATGGACAGCCAAACCGTGGGAAGACGTGGACACCTTTACGGAATCCGATGCGCATTATCCAGGTGAAGGCATGCTCGTGTATCCGGGGGACGCAGTGGGGGTGCCGGGAACGGTCCCATCGATGCGGCTGAAATGGATTCGGAAGGGCGTGGAGGACTACGAATATATCGAACTCCTCAAAAAGCGCGGGCGCGCTAACTGGGCTCTTTCGATAGTTCGGGAGGTCGCGACCGACTTCCAGAACTGGTCCGATGATCCAGCTACGATCGAACGTGCGCGCCGAAAGATGGGCGAAGCTTTGAACCGGCACTGATTGACACGGCTTGCGAATCCTTGCCCCCCTTGCGAGAGGGCTTAATACCATATATGGAGCAAATCATTCGTGAAACGTTCTAAGACACCTGACCATCGGAGGAAAGTAGGAATATGAATTCCCTTCGACGAGACTTTTTGAAGCTTGCAGGAGCCGGGCTCGCTGCGGCTGGAAGAATTATTACGCCAGGCGCTCATGCAGAAACTACCTCTCTGCCAAACCACGATCCAAATGTCACATTCGATGTGAAGACCTACGGCGCAAAAGGCGATGGAGTGACGATTGATACCCCGGCCATTAACAAAGCTATCGCAGCCGCGAATGCCGGGAGCGGCGGTACTGTGCGATTTCCACCCGGTACCTACGCCTGCTACTCGATTCATGTTAAAAGCAATGTGGTGCTCTATCTTGAACCGGGAGCCACTATCCTCGCCGCGAGCGTGCCGGAAGGCGCAACTACCGGCGCCTACGATGCCGCTGAATCGAACAAACCCTGGGAAGACTATCAGGACTATGGCCATAACCACTGGCACAACAGCCTCATCTGGGGTGAAGATATCCACGACTTCGCGATTCTTGGCACAGGACTGATTTGGGGTAAGGGATTGAGTCGTGGTGCCGATGAGTTACCACTGGCCGAAACTCCAGGGATGGGCAATAAAGCAATCGGCCTCAAGAACTGCCGCAATGTGATCCTCCGCGATTTCTCCATTCTGCAAGCAGGGCACTTCGCGGTATTGGCAACTGGAGTCGATAATCTCACAATCGACAACCTGGTGATCGATACCAATCGGGATGGCATAGATATTGACTGCTGCCGGAACGTGCGTATTTCGAACTGCAGTATTAACTCGCCGTGGGACGATGCCATCTGTCCCAAGAGTTCGTTTGCTCTTGGCTATGCCCGCCCCACCGAAAACGTCACGATTAGCAACTGCTATGTCACAGGCGCTTATGAAGTTGGCACCATGCTGGATGGGACCTGGAAGCGCTGGTCGTCGGATCCGGTTCAACAGGCCAAAGTGCTGCCCTATTTCCCGAAGGAGTTTAATGGAAGCATCAAGCTTGGAACCGAGTCCAACGGCGGGTTCAAGAACATTGCCATCTCCAATTGCGTGTTCGACGGCAGCAAGGGGTTTGCCCTGGAAAGCTCCGACGGTGCATTCGTGGAAGATATTACCTTTACTGGTATCACCATGCGTGATTGCACCAACACCCCTTTGTTTCTTCGTTTGGGCAGTCGCATGAGAGGGCCGAAAGGCGCCAGAGTGGGCACGATGAAGCGCGTCATCATGAGCGACCTTGTATGTAGCAACGCTGTATCCAGGCTAGGCGGAGGAGGAATTATCTCCGGCATTCCCGGCCATCCGATCGAAGACATCAAGATCCATGACGTCTATGTTGAGCATTCTGGCGGCGGAACGAAAGCAATGGCTGCACTCACGCCGCCGGAGTCGCCGCAAGATGACCCGTGGCCTGATCCCGACATGTTCGGTGATATTCCCGCCAGCGGATTCTTTCTGCGCCATGTCAACAATATCGAGTTCACCAATGTTGAGATTGCCTTCCGTCAGCTGGACCCCCGGCCAGTCTTCTGGCTGAATCAAGTGGATGGAGCCGATTTTTTTCGTATCAAGACGCCGAAATTACTAAGCCCTACTGTATTCGCACTTCATAACGTCCAGGACTTTCGTGTGATGGCTTCCCGCAATGTCAAGGACATGTACCTGGAGAGAGTAGATCAAAAACGGATTTGAGGGTACACGCGCTGCACAGTTTACGATAAAATGCTGGGCCCCTGCGTGCGCAGTTTCATTGGTGCGAAAAGCAAAGGAGAAATTGCGAGCATGAAGAAAGTCTGGCTGAGCGTTCTGTTCCTGACGTGGTGTTTCATCAGCAATTCCGTTCAAGGACAGACCACCAGCCTTCCATCGGTGGAGCAGGCGCTGGAGAAGCCCGTGCAGCCGTTCGCAGTTACGGAGTTCCAGCTGCAGCAATATCTGATGGCTCGTATTCCGCCGCTGCCCTCACCGACAACGCCCGCCCAGTGGAGAACGGAGGAGCAGCGGATGCGAAGGCACATTCTCGATGAGATTGCATATCATGGCTGGCCTCACGAATGGATTGATTCCGCTCCACGTTTCGAGCAGGTTGGAGTGATCGAAACCGATCATGGATATCGGATTCTTAAATTGCGCTATGAAATTGTGCCCGGTTTCATGTCTACCGCGTTGCTGTATGAACCCGAAAAGATCGCCGGACGAGTCCCTGCCATTCTCAATGTAATCGGTCATGAGCCGGAAGCTATCACGGTTGAATATGAACAGAAGCGATGTATCAATTTTGCCAAGCGCGGTATTATCGCTCTAAACCTCGGATGGATGGGCTTCGGTGAACTCTCGCAGTCGGAGAACGCTCACGACTACGGCGCGCATCTTAACCTGGTGGGCTCCAATGCGCTGGGGCTTTTCTATCTTGCAATGCGGCGCGGGCTCGATTATCTGGTGGTTTTGCCCGAAGTGGATTCCACCCGGCTTGGAGTTACCGGACTCTCCGGGGGCGGCTGGCAGACAGTTTTGCTGAGCGCTCTCGATGAGCGTGTTGCCGTCTCCGTAGAGGTAGCTGGTGTCGGATCGCGCGAGTCTAACCTTACCCAACCACTGGATACGGACGAAATCGAAGAGGACGCTCCGGATCTTACGCAGGGTGAAGACTACCCTGAATTCATCGCCATGCGTGCGCCTCATCCTACGCTTCTGATACACAATGCTGTGGACAGCTGCTGCTTCCGGGCGTCGCTTGTGAAACCGTATTTATATGATCGGGTAAGGCCTTTTTTTCAGATGTTCGGTGCTTCCGATGCTCTTGCCTGGCATGAGAATTTCGATCCCGGCACCCATAACTATCAATTGGACAATAGGATCCAGGCTTACCGGTTTTTCACGGAGCATTTCCATTTGCCTGTGGCTGAAGGCGAGATCTTCAGTGATGATGAGATCCGAACTCCGCAGGAACTTGCCGTCGGCTTGCCCGCCGATAATTTGACCATTCTTGGCCTCGCGAAAGAGCTGGCAACCCAGATCAAGCGGAAACCGATCCCCGCCGATACCGAACTGCGCAGTTCCTGGGTTGCGTCCGAGCAAGGGAAACTGAGATCGGTGATTCGCTATGCACCGGTTTCCCTACTGAGCGCCTTGAGGACGAATAACGGCATAGGGATCGACCTTGACGGCAGAGGAGTATCTTTCCGATTCTTATCCTATCGTTTCGATCTCTCGAACGGACTCAGTGCCACGGGCATATGGTTTAAAGAAAACGCAGCGCCGCAAAACGCGCTACTTACGATTGTGCTCAATGACAAGGGCTATAAGGCCAGCGCAGAAGCCGTATCCGGGCATGTTGATCGTGGGGAACAAGTGCTCGCGTTAGATCTGCTGTTCAACGGAGCTACGGTGCCTGAGTCACCCGATCCTAGCGATTGGGAAATGCTTGCAGAGAGTAGCGGCGAGCGTCCATTAGGGCTGGAAGCAGCTCAGTTGGTTGCAACCGCAAACTGGCTTCGATCAACTGGCGTCAGTCAGGTCCAGGTGGACACTGACGGTATTCGCAGTCAGGTAGTTGCGCTGGCGGCGGCGGCCATCGAGCCAGGCGCCTTTTCTCGCATCGTGAGCCGAAACGCGATGAAAAGCCTGGCCTACCTGGTAGATACGCCGGTGCCCTATCGCTCCGCTCCGGAACTGTTCTGCCTGGACCTATATAAAGACTTCGATCTCGATTCTCTTGCGGCGCTGGCTGCTCCCGTAAAGGTGGCCCTAGCAACTTTCGCCGATGTGCCTGGCTCACTGAGGGTGAAAACCTACTGACATGCGCCTTACCGTTCGGCACAACTTCGGCTACCACTCCCCATTCGTATTCCGTACGCGCCGGCAGCGGTTGCGGGTTCAGCAGGAACGCCTCCGCTTCGCCCCGCTCCCGCGCGATAACGCCAGGTGGTAAAGATTCCATCACCGGGTGCGACCCCCGCGGAGAAGTGGGCCACATCCTGGAAGGTCGCACCATCCGCCGCCACAACTACACAAGCAGCGCGTAGTTCGAGTGCACATGGGCACGTCCCTCGATGGCCGCGATGACCGGCACGCCTATGTTGGCTATGTTTTTTAAAACCTGAACGCCTTCGTCGTGAACCTGGCTCCAAACCCCGGGATCGGCGACGTCGCCGAAAGAGGACCACTCGACATCAATAATAACTCCCCACCTGCGCCCGTGAGGATCACGATCTTGTTCGCTCGATCTTGCGCAATCCGGTAGAAGGCATCGACAAATTCCGTGTGGGCTTGCGCGCTCATAACGAACGGCCCGCCGTTGCTGTGAAACTCAGCAATCAGCACACCTTTGTCATCTCTTGTCAGCTTTAGGTTGTGATAAGCACTGAGGTAATCAGTTTGAAATGTTTGCATATATTTCGCCTCTCTGGTTTTTGCCTGCATGGGTCGAGCAGTGATGCCGCCAGCCGGCACCAGGTTGCGGTGGTCGGCACCGATCATGGTCATGTCCGCCGACACCGGATCAATCACTGAAGTCATATGCGACAAACGCTGCGGGCCGGCGTTTGCCCCATCGTGAAAAGAGTCTGGACATCGTCGTACACGCTGTATAGCGGAGGTTGGGTGCTACTAATCCTGGCCGGCTTTTACGCGCTGATCGAGTGGAAAGAATGGCGACGATGGGCGTTTCCGCTCATCGTGGTCGGAATGAATTCCATTGCCGTTTACGTAATGGGTTGGACCATGTCGAACTTCTTTGGCAACGCCATCGACCGCCACTTTGGCAGCGCGATATCGGCGTTAGCAGGGCCGATTTTTCAGCCTGCGCTTCATGGATTTGCCGTGCTGTGGATCTTCTGGCTCACTTTATATTGGATGTATCGCCGGAAGATCTTTTTAAGAATCTGAGCGATCACCGCAAAGCACGCACTCCGTTTTCTCGGCCGGAACCTATTGGTTCCCGGCCATTTTTGGAAGGAAGTTCATTTTGGCGATCTGCGGGAGGCATGGCGACGCTGCGCCCTTAATCCCTGCACGCTTCTCTCCTCGAACAGGTCGAATGTTAAACTGACAACCCATGGCTGGACCGGTAAGCGAAGCGTCTGCGGTGCGGGCCGCATCGAGCAACGATTTGCCAAAAGAGGACGGACCAATCGCCGGTCAATCTCCGTCGAGCCGGCGCCACTCATATCAAGCAGCCGCGACAGCTTTTGTGGTGCTGTTCTGCATTGTTGGCGTTGCTCTCTGGGGCCTGCCTTTCTATTACGACTTCATGGTCCAACAATTCGGTTGGACGCGCGCGCAAGTGACGTCGGGCAATGCGCTGAGCAAACTTGTTGTCGGGCCCATCTTCGGGTTCGTCGCAGGATGGGTTGTGGACCGCTTCGGTTCCCGCCGCTTGATGATGATCGGCATCGTGATGGCGGGGGCGGCGTTGGTGGGACTGGGCTGGACCTCAAGCCTCGGCATGTTTTACTTTTTTTACTTTTTCAACGCACTGGGCTATGTTTGTGGAGGCCCGCTGCCCAATCAAGTGCTGTTGACGGGGTGGTTTGATCGATCGCGTGGAAAAGCGATGGGCTTCGCCTACCTCGGGATCGGCATCGGGGGAGCAACAGTCCCGTGGATATCACACGCACTCGTCCAGCATTTCGGATGGCAGGCCGCCCTGCGATCGCTGGGATTTTCGATTGTGGTTGTCTCGTTTCCCCTGGCGGTCCTCGTAAAAGAACCACCACGAGCGAGAACAGACTCTGGATCGGTCGCATCCGCGAGTCCCATGTCAGCATTCAAGCAGGTGTCGTTTTATCTGCTTACTCTCGGGAGTGTGTGCTCGATTGCGGCAGCCAGTGGTACTCAGCAGAATCTGAAACTTTTCCTGAGCCTCGATCGGCATTTCACGCAGCGCGATGCCGCGGGTGTCTTATCTCTGGTGCTGTCTTTCAGTATCGCGGGCCGGCTACTCATCGGCTGGCTTGCTGATCGGTTTTCCAAAAAGTATGTCATGCTCCTGACGTACTTACTCGTTGCTGCAGGCATCCCTCTGATGTTCCTCGGAACCAGCAGGGTAGCGCTCTACGCTTCGGCCGCGATTTTTGGCATCGGCCTTGGTGGCGACTACATGATCATTCCGTTGGTGACAGCGGAAATTTTTGGGATGCAGATCCTCGGTAGATTACTGGGCGTGCTCCTGGCCGCGGGCGCCATTGCGGACGCCACTGCGCCTTGGTTGATAGGCCGGCTACGCGACACGACTGGAAGCTACTCCGTCAGCTGCATTGTCCTCGTCGGTCTGGCGTTGCTAGGCGGACTTGCTGTTTTGGGTTTACCGGGGCGGCGGAGAGCGGCATGAGCGCTGGAGCAATTCTTCGCATCGGGAGTCTGAAAGATGTTGGAGGCTTCCACGATCACTTGCGGGCCCTCGACCTGCGGATCCCGTGCGATCCTGAGGTCGTGACCGGAGCGCAATCGCCGCTGCGCTGGCCCCTCGAACGCGGTCCATTCAAAATCGGCAACAGGATCGCGGTGCAGCCAATGGAGGGTTGGGACGCAACTCCGGATGGGGCGCCTTCGGAGTATACGGTTCGGCGGTGGCAGCGCTTCGGCCGCAGCGGCGGCAAGTTGATTTGGGGCGGGGAAGCAGTCGCGGTTTCCCATGAAGGACGAGCGAATCCCAATCAGCTTCTAGCTTCCCCGCGAACGCAAAAAGCCCTTGCGGATCTGCGAGCTGTTTTACTGCGCGAGCATATTCTGACGACTGGCAGCGATGATGGGTTAGTCGTCGGGTTGCAACTGACGCACTCTGGTCGGTACTGCCGACCGAACGAACATACCCGCCCCGAGCCTCGCATCCTCTACCACCATCCATTGTTGGACCGTCGATTGAAGTTGCGTGCCGACTTTCCGCTACTCACCGACAGTGAAATCGAATCGATCATCGAAGACTTCCATCGCGCGGCTCATTTGGCCTGGCAACTGGGTTTCCATTTCGTGGACATTAAGCATTGCCACGGCTATCTCGGCCACGAGTTCCTCAGCGCTCATACGCGAGAGGGACGCTACGGCGGAACGTTCGAAGGCCGCACGCGCTTTCTTCGCGAAGTTGTCCAGGGGATTCGCTCGCTCTGCCCGGGATTGCATATTGGAGTGCGGCTGTCGGCGATCGATACGGCGCCCTTCTACGCTGATCCAAAGCAGAGCGTGAACGGGAAATCGGCCATCGGAGTTGCAGAGACGCGCCCAGAGTTGCTCCCTTACCGTTGGGGGTTTGGCCTGAATCCGCATGACCCGACAGACTCTGACTTGAGTGAGCCAGAGCATTTCTTGTCGTTACTAGAACAGCTTGGAATTCAGCTGGTGAACGTCACCGCGGGCAGTCCCTACTACAATCCGCACATCCAACGCCCGGCGCTGTATCCGCCTTCTGACGGATATCTGCCGCCAGAAGATCCGCTCGTGGGAGTTGCGCGGCAGATTGAAGCGACCCATCGGCTCAAGCTGCGGTTCCCAAACCTGCTCATGGTCGGATCGGGATACAGCTATCTGCAGGACTTCTTGCCGAACGTTGCGCAGGCGGCGGTCCGCGAAGGATGGGTCGACTTCGTGGGGATTGGCCGGATGGTATTGAGCTATCCCGAGTTTTTATGGGAAGCTTCCGCTGGCACGCAGATCCAGCGCAAGCTGGTTTGCCGGACCTTCAGCGATTGCACGACCGCTCCACGCAACGGCCTGCCGTCCGGTTGCTATCCGCTGGACAAATACTACAAGGAGTCTGAAATGGCGGAAAAACTGAAAGATGCCAAGAAGCGCTGAGGCGGTTTCTCGGGCACGCACTTAAATCCATAGTGGATATCCAGGAATGACGATTGACGATCTGATCGAGCGCAGAAAAGCTCGACGAAAAGTGCAGGGCATTGCCGCCGCACTGTTGCCCTACGAGCCAGATGGCCGAGTCGCCGTCGACGAGTTTGCGAAGCAGCTCACTTCCACGCATCAGGCCGGCCTGATGAACGCCGTTAACATGGACACAGGCTATGTGAACTACCTGAGCGATACGGAAAAGCAAGAGGTGCTGGACTGGACGCGGCAGGCTCTCGGGAAGGGTGTTCCGTTTGTGGCGGGCGCGTACATCGAACAACACGCCGGTGACGACACCGTGATGCTTTATCGCCGGGAGATCGACACCATCATTCGTTTCGACGGCATACCCATCCTATTTCAGACATCTCGCTTGCACGGCAAGACTCCCGCGCAGATTGCTGAGGCCTATCAACACATATGCCGAGATTATCCAGACGTGCTGGCGTTCGAATTGGGGCCGATGTTTGCTGCGAGCGGGGAGATCTACGACTCGGAGACAATCCGGCGCTTGATGGACATTCCAGAAATCAAGGGAATGAAGCACTCTTCTCTGGACCGACTTCTGGAACTTGAACGACTTGCCCTGCGTGAGGCACACCGGCCAGACTTTCGTATCTACACTGGGAACGACCTGGGAATCAACATGATCGAGTATGGGTCGGACTACTTGCTGGGACTGGCCGCCTTTGCGCCGGAGAGATTCGCAGAGCGAGACCGCCTCTGGGAGGCGGGAAACCCTCAGTACTACGCTCTCTCGGACGCCCTGCAGTACTTGGGAAACGTGGCCTTTCGCGCTTCCCTTCCAGCGTATAAACATTCGGCCGCTGTGTTTCTACACCTGATCGGACGAATTCCCAGCGATCGGACGCACCCCAATAATCCACAGCGTCCCGCCTGGGAGGCAGAAATCATGGCCGATTGCGCACGCCGGTTGTCTTTGCTCTGAGCTTGCCCTGGTGACAGCGCGATATCCCGTAACTGGTTGGGCGGAGTCGTGTTTATCAGGTTTTGCTGACGGGCTTACCCCGAAAAAGGGCGACCGTCTCAGGCTGAGCCACTCTGCACAGAATCGGTGGAAGGCTGCGCGCAATCAGTTCCGCATCTGCAACGACCATCTTCCCGATCCCTTTAATCGTCGCTGCCATTGCTCCGGCCTGATGCGCGCAGAGAATAACATTTTCCGTACGCCGCACCCGGTGTGAGCCAGGCACCGGTTCTTCTGGAAAAACGTCGGTCGCGACGCGGATGCGCCCTTTCGCGGCGAAATCGAGCATCGCGTCAAAATCCACGACTGCCGCACGACTGACCAGGACTAATGCGGCTCCCATCTGCATTGAGGAGAACTGTTCTGCGCCCAGAAATCCCTGATTCTGCGAAGTGGCCCCCGCGACCACGAAAATAAGGCGCGAACTCTGCAGGACCTCATTCAGGGAAGAGGCTCCACATCCGAAGGATTGGATGTATTCCGCTGGTAGCCACGGATCGTACGCGCGAACGCGGCAACCGAACGGGCGAAGCAATGGCAAGATCGCACGGCCCAGGTCGCCTAATCCGATAAAACCTATCGCCTGGCGGAAGAGAGAGAACGCCTCGATGTTTGCGGCCAACCCATACTGCTCGGTACCTTGGCGGAAATGGCGATCTGATCGGGTGACGCCGCGGGCCAGGTCAATGGCCATGCCCAGCGCGGCCTCGGCAACAGGCTCCGCGAATACCGGACTTATATTGAGTACACGTATGCCGTGTTGAAAACAGTAAGCGTAGTCAATGTTGGGAAGAAAATTGCCCTCCACGTTGAACACTGCCCTGAGCGATGTGGCGCGCTTCAGCCGCGATTCGGGCAGGTCAATCTGGCCGATGATGATGTCCGCTCTCGCGGCACCCTCTTCAAAGGTTGCATCTGTGACGGGGCCACCTTCGTGAATCACCACATCTCCAAGGGCGCGCAATCGAATCAGGTCGTCCTCATCAAAAATATCGGCAACGATCCGTGGCGAGGGGGCAAGGAATATGCATTTCGACTTACTCTGTGGCATGAGGTCTCCTGGAGATACGGTTACAGACCGGCGTCGAAGGGCGCTACTGTTCTTATCGCTCAGGTGGTCGGCACAATTGGAAGAATCAGCGCCGAGGGATGCTCGACGTCGTGATAGATCGTATTCGTAGCCGATGCTGGCTTTCCGCCGACAGAAGCGTCCTGACCTGTGTTCAGGTTCTTATCGAAACGGGGAAAATTGCTGCTACTGACCTCCAGTCGCAACCTGTGTCCTTTGCGGAAGACGTTGGCTGTTGCCCATAAGTCCACAGTGAACATGTAAATCTGGCCAGGGTTCATGAGTTCTGATTTTTCCTGCGAATTACGATACCGGGCGCGCACTATTCCTTCCGTGAGGTTTTGCGCGAATCCGTCTGGCCCGACGTCGAGCAACTTGGCTGTAAAGTCGGTGTCAACGGCGGAGGACTTAGCAAAGAGTTCGAGTTGAACAGGCCCCGTTACTTCCAGGTCCTGCTCGAGCGGAGGCGTCGAGTAGACCAAGACATCTGAGCGCGTTTCCACCGGCCGCTGATCGCGGGGCCCGGGTCCGAGGTGCCCGGAGTCGCAACATAAAGGACCACCGACCGTGGGGGCGGGGTTTGCAGGATCGTAGACGTACTGGTCAGGCTTGTCCGACCGAGGAGTTGCTGTGACCAGACCTCCGTCGCCGAGTGCTGAGTTGGCTTTTCCCTCCGAATGCAGGAAGTATCTTGTGCTGCGCGTACGCGCGAGGGGCCAGTCATCCTCCTCACGCCATTGGTTAGTGCCCATCACGAAGAGTTTTACGGTCTTGGGATGCGAAAACGTGTTGGCAACGTTCTTGAAGAGATAGTCGTACCAGCTCAAAGTAGTTTCATCCTCATCAAACGGGGCGGCGGTGCCGAAATCAACATCGCCAATCTTACGGCTGGAACCGGCGTGGCCGCCGATCGTGACCAGGAGGCGTTGTCCTCGACGCGCGGCTTCGTCCTTGCCATGCAACTTCACTCCAATGTAGTTGCGTAGTGATCCGCCCAGAAAAATGTCATACCAGGCAGCGACCGTCAGCGAAGGTACGCTGATGTCGGCGTAGTGATCCTCAATGGACCACCTCTTCCAATATTCGTCATAACCGGGGTGAGCCAACCAGTCGAGAAAGTAAGGAGCCAGAGAATGCAGCAGGTCTGCATCGGAGGATACCTGGGGTAGTTCAAAAAGCGGGTATTGAGTGAGAGGAAGTTTCGCGATGCCGTTCAAGGCATTTGTGTGACTTCGCACAAAGCGGTTCACAGTATCCTGGGCCAGACCTGAGGTCCACGATTCGTTGAACCACTGTTCAAAAGCGCCGCCCTGGTAGGTCCACCCATCGTGATAGTTGCTCGCGGTCACGACCGGACAAATTCCCGCGAGATGCGGCGGATGGGCAATCGCCGCCAGCATCTGGGTGGCGCCAACATACGAGCCTCCATACATTCCAACTCTGCCATCGGAATAAGGCAACGCCGCCGCCCATTCGACGGTGTCGTAGCCGTCGTTCGATTCGTGCAGAAAGGGATACCAGTCGCCGTCCGATGTGTAGCGCCCGCGAACATCCTGGTTGATTACGATGTAACCGCGGGCCGCTCCCTTATGGCCAAAATCGACATCGCCGTCGCTGTTTTTATCATAGGGAGTTCGCGTGAGAAGGACTGGGAATCTTCCTGGAGCCATCGGCCGATAAATATCGGCACGAAGCACGGTGCCATCGCGCATGGTCACCGCGACGCCGTGTTCAACGATCACGGCATCGGGATTTGCCGCGAGAGTAAATTGCGGAACGAGAGGCAGAATTGCGAACGTGCCGAGCAGGACAACTCTGTTGAGAGTCCACATATGCGAGCGATTCACTCCTTCTCCGCAAGCTTTTCCGCCAACCGCATCAAACCAAAACGTTCAGGAACGTGAAAGGCATCGTTCATCGGAGGCTGCCATGTTACGGCTTGCTGATGCGAAGGCGGCCCCTGACTCCGAAACAGGTTGATGCGCAGGGTGTTTCCGACGACCGGGGGACGCGCGTCGATTGCCGCCAGGGGAATGCGCATCGCTCCATACCAAGTGTGCGTGCCTTCATCAATGCGCGCCTTCACTTCGAAGCCGGAGTTCCAGGTCCAGCCGTCTTCGTGGTGCGGCTTGCTCAGATCAATATCGAGATCGACCCATTCTCCCTGTGGAGAGACTTCAAACTCCTTATAGCGCTTGATATTCGTAAAATCGGAGCCGATAAAGACTTCGGCGACGTCCCAATTCCATAGTCCGTTGGTTTCTTTCTGAGTATTTGGCGCAGGCTTAAGGTGGAGTTCCGCGTAGGGGCAGACGAACAGAAAGTAGAGATTGCCCTTCGTCCAGCGCGTGCGAACTTCGGTGCGATACCGGGAAACAACCCTCCCGAAACCATCTTTCTCCATGTACACGGGGCGTGAGGCACGCCAGAATTCTGACGTGGGATCGAGATGCAGAGGAACATCTCGTGTTGCGAGGACGCTCTCGATTACTGCTTGGTCCGACCCTCCTGTAATGACCGAGACAAGCAGAATCAGCAACCCGATATTAGCGAAGCCATTCATCACGGTGCTCCTGTACGAACGCGTCGTCCTGAAGATGCGGATAGGCGCGGCATACGCGATCGAGTTCCGCACTCTGACCTGGAGAAAGTTCTTCTTTAGGATCGAGACACCAGCGCCCTTCGAGCAAGCCCTGACGCCGCAATATCTCATGAATGCCCGGAATACATCCCCGAAAATTGTGCGCCGGGTCGAAGATGGCGCTATTCGCATCCGTGATTTGCTGCGCCAGTGTCAGCAGTTTGCCGGGAAGGGGATCGGAGTGTTGCTTGGCGAGGGCGAGGTGAGAAACGGCAGTCTTTGTCCACACCGCCCAGTGTCCCAGTAAGCCGCCGGCTATTCGGAGCGGCTGAGTGCCGAAGTCAAACCTGGTGAGCAGGTCGCTGAGAATGTTGTCATCGTTTCCGGTGTACAGAGCGACTTCCTGGGCGCGGCCTGACTGCGCAAGGGCGCGAACGACGTCAAGCGTTTGATAGCGGTTAAACGGCGCGATCTTAATCGCGACAACGTTTTCAATCTCTACAAACTGGCGCCAGAACTCGTAGGGCAATAGGCGCCCTCCGACGGCGGGCTGCAAGTAGAAACCGATAATCGGGAGGACGCTGGCAATGGCGCGAGCGTGTTCCAGAAGCTGAGGAATAGTGTCGTGCGTCAGATCGGCAAGACTCAACAGGGCGGCATCGTAGCCCAGCCTGGCGGCGAGTTCCGCTTCGGCTAGCGCCTGCTGGCTTTTGCCGCAAACTCCGGCAATCTTGACCGTGTCACGGCTTTCTTCGGCGGCCAATGTAAGCAGCGGTTCCAACAATCCAACCTTGGGATCGCGAATGGCGAACTGGGTGGTATGAACTCCTACAGCGATGCCGCCTGCGCCGGCGGCCAGGTAGTACCGAGTCATAGCGCGTTGGCGGCGTTCGTCCAATTGGCGCCGGGAGTTCAGGGCCAGAGGATGGGCGGGAATTACCAGGCCCGAAAGCAGTTTCGCGCGCAACTGCATCAGAATTTCCCGTCCCGCGTTTGAAAATGTGTTGGCTTATTGAGCATTGACCCGCCATCGCGAATCCAATTTGCAATCCATTCGATCATTTCCTTCGGTTGCACCGTGGGTCTCCCGAAAAGGCCGCGCGCCTTGGCCACGTCGCTTAGCAGGGCTGTGTGGCCTTCCCTAGAGGAAACAAAGGTGGGTTCGACGCCAAAGTGTTGGCCAAATTCGAGTGCGAGTTCCCGAACCGAAAGCGTTTCGGGGCCCGTGATGTTCAAGACCAAGGGTGGTGATTGGCAGTGAGCAAAGGACCGGAGGCACCACGAGTTCGCATCGCGCTGCCAGATCACATTCACGCGTGGCATGCACAGGTCGATGGGACGGCGTTCGAATACAGCGCGTCCAATATCCACGAGCACTCCGTAACGCAGCTCGACTGCATAGTTCAGGCGCAGGATGACGACTGGCGTGCCCCATCGCATCGATCCATATTCGAACATGCGCTCGCGGCCCAGAGCCGACTGCGCATACTCACCGACGGGATACACCGGTGTCGTCTCCATCGCTCCACCATCCAGCAGTTGACGTAGCGGGTAAACATTTCCGGTTGAAAAGGCCACCATTCTGGAGTTGCGGTAGCGTTCGGCGACCAATCCGGGCAAATAGGTATTCATAGCCCACATCAGATGTTCTTCGCCAGAAGTGCCGAATTTTCGGGCAGCCATGAAAATGACGTTCGGAATGTCCGGAAGCTGGTCGAGCGAACTACGATCGAGCAGATCACAGGCGATGGTTTCGATCCCCTGCGCAGCGAACTCGGAGAGCAGTCTGTCATTCGTGAACCGGGCCACTGCGATCACCCGCTTCTTGACGCCGACCTGGTCGATAGCGCGCCGCGCAAGACGGGCCAGGCTCGGACCCATCTTGCCACCCGCGCCGAGGATGAGAAGGTCGCCGTCCAACGCCGCAATTGCCGAGGCGGTGGCTCCGTCGGGGCGTGACAACGCTTCTTCCAATTCTGATTCCGTTTTGATCTTCACGTTTATCCGAGTTCAAATCCTGCGATCGCGTAGATCGAATTTTCTTTTTCGCGCAATTCCTTCCCACGAGCCATGCGGACGAGATGCCGTTCTGGAGAAAATCCCAGATCGCGAGCCAACGCCACCGCGGCCTGATTCCGCGGGAACAGGTCCCATGACCAGGCACACCCAGCATTCAGTACGCACTCCTCGATCAGGTGCCGAGCCTGTCTTGGGTCTGGGCTGATGCACGGTCCCAGGTATGCCGTCACTCGGCCAGGCCTGGTAAACAAATACGATTGCGAAATTGATCTCGGGGGGGTGAACCGCGCCAGTTTTTCGAGAAGTTGTGAACGATCAGTTCCGAACACCAGCGAATCCAAATCGCGCCACGGTTCCTCCATCGATGCGTGGCTGGCTGGTAGTTGTTCGTTCCGGCCTGGCCGCGACCAGCGTTCAATTTCCTGCTCGCTTCGAAATCCGAGGTTCTCATAGAGCGGTTCGCCCTGATCGGTGGCATCGAGTTTTATCGTTGCGATTCCCATCGTATCTGCATTCTCTAGCGCGTGTGCCAGCAGCCTTCTGGCAAAGCCGCGTCGCTGATATTCTGCCTCGGTCAAAACCATCCCGATCCACGCCAGCCTGCGCCCATAACAAAGCAGAGTCGTGGTCGCAGCCAGATGGCCATCCACTTCGATTGCCAGACAGCCTTGCGGACTAAGTTCGAGCAGGGTCCGCCAGTCGTCCTCGGTCTGGTTCCATCCCGCCTGCGCTGATAACTGGGCTGCGGCCGGAATATCTTCGGCACTCAACCTGCGCAGTTTCTCGCTGCCAGCTTCAGTCATGCGTAGTTCTTCCGAAACCAGCGCGCGAAGTGCGGAAGAGCAATATCAGCGTCTGCAATCTCCGGGTGCCACTTCTTTTCCCACTCGAAAGAAAGGAAGCGGTCGTATTGGAGTTCCTGCAGAACCGCTTTCAACTCAAGCAAGGGGAAATCTCCCTCGCCAGGCAGGACATAGTTCCACCCATCACGATCGCGCCGGAAGTCCTTGATGTGAACATGGCGAATTGCCCCTCCCAATCGCGCTGCACCGTCCGCGGGGCGCTCTTGGGTTGCAACAAAACTGTTCACCGGGTCCCAAACCACTCCGGCTTTTGGAGAGGGCGTTTGCTGAAGAATTGCCGCGGTCTCGCCCGTGCCGGCAAAGTCACCATGATTCTCGATCCAGATCTCCACTCCGGTCGCTGCGGCGATTTCCGCCAATGCCCGAATGGACTCGGCGATCCAGCTTCGCGTCGAGGTGCGGTCCGCTCCAGGCTGGATCGTGTCACCGAAAACTCGCAAGCCCGGCGCACCCAATTCCGCAGCCAGATCCGCCATCCGTTTTCCTTCGCTGATCCAATGTTGGCGCTCGGCTGCGTCGGGCGAATGAAATCGGCAACTTGTATCCAGACACGAGATGGTCAAAGTGTGATTCGCTAATGCGCGTTTGGTGGATGCCAGTTCCTTTCCTGAAAACACCGGCAAGCTCCACAGCGAGTCCTCGCCTTGCACGAAACGCAACTCAATGCCGTCATAGCCTTCGCCTTCAGCCATCGCGATGATTTGTGGCATCGTCCAGTCCGGGCAGGCCAGCGTTGAGAACGAAACTCTCATGCTCACGTCATCCGGTCCAGCATGGAGGGTTTCACCCGATTTTTAACTCTCTTGCCGCTGAAAAATCCTTCCAGGTCATCCAATACCACGCGCGCGATGCCTTCTCTGACTCGACGTCCGCTCCCCGCGATGTGCGGGGTAACAATCGCGCCTGGCATGGTCCGCAAGAGATCTCCCGCGGGAAGCGGTTCGAGCGGATCGGTCACGTCGAGAGCACAGCCCAGTCGCCCCCGCTGCACCTCTTTCCTAAGAGCATCCAGATTGATCAGTCCCCCCCGGGCAATGTTGATGACCCAAGCGCCGTCCGGAAGGCGTGCTAGATTCTGCCGACCCAGCAGGCCCCGGGTTTGTTCGGTCAACGCCGCTGTCAGGACTAGCAAGTGCGCCTCGGCTAGCAACTTCTGTAAGCCAACGAAGCGCACGCGATACTGCCGCGACAAAGAGCGCGGGGCGTAGGGGTCATGAACCAACCACTGGATGTCGAAGCCTCGCAGCAAGTCCACCAGCGCGCGACCGATCCGGCCAAACCCGATCATGGCTACCGTCTGCCGGATCAGTGATTCAGAACTACCGTGGAGGTGTACCTCGTCATAGATCCGGTTCGACTGCTTTCGCAGTTCGGAACGAAAGAAGTCTACATTGCGGGCGCAGTAAAGGAGCAGAGCAGCACCCAGCTCAGCGGTAGCGCGTGCCATGGGAGCTGGAGCGTTGGTGATGGTCAGGCGTTTGAAGAGGGATCGCGAGAAGCGCGATTTCACTTCTCCTCCGCAGTGCGCAATCATGCGCAGTTGCGGGGCCAGAAGCGGCAGATCGTCGCCGAAATGAGGGCTGTCCCAGGTAGTTACCAGGGCCTCTGCGGTACTCAAGCGCTGCCTGAAATCCGCCGTGAACTTGCTGGTTCCTTGCCGTTCCCACCGAAATAGACGGCTCAAGCGCCGTTGCTCTTGCCGCGAAAAAAATGACCCAAACAGTTCTTCTCCAGAACTGATCAGAAGGGAAGGGTGAGGCATCGCGGGACCGAGTATAACATTCGCGTAGCGCCGATTTCTTTCTTTTGTTGTTTTTTGGCTTCTGTTTCAATGGAAAACAAAGTATAAGGAAGCCTGGCTTTTCTTCCTATGGCAGGCGCAAACTTCGTAGATTACGCGGTCATCGCCCTCTACGCGCTCTTGATGGTGCGTGTGGGCTTTTATGTTCTGCGCTTCAACCGGGGTGCGGCCGAATATTTTCGGGGCGGGAGCCGCATTCCGTGGCTAGTCGCCGGTCTGAGTTGTTTCATGGCCGGCTTCAGTGCCTGGACGTTCACCGGGGCAGCCGGGGTCGCATATCGCTCGGGTGTCGCAGCCATCGGGCTCTACATCGGGAACGCCTTAAGTTTCCTGCTCGGCTACTTCATCTTCGCTAAGCGCTGGCGGCGCACCCGCATCACCACGGTGATGGAATATCTCTCGGGGCGCTTCAATCCGGCTACTCACCAAGTTTTTTCCTGGACCATGATCGTGTTCCAGTTGTTTACCAGCGCCAGCACTCTGTTTGGTCTGAGCCTCTTCGTATCTTCGGCCTGCGGCTTTCCTGTGACCTGGACTATTCTCGGCGCGGGCGCGCTGATTGTTTTCTATTGCGTGCTGGGCGGCTTGTGGGCCGTCGTCGTCACCGATTTTCTGCAAGCCTCCATCCTCATGCCGTTTTGCATGGTTCTTGTCGTCCTGTCTCTCGCCCGCGTGGGCGGAGTGAGCGGCCTGGTGCATTCGCTGCCGCCGGAAATGAAAACGCTTCATGTTTCGGGAGAGTTTGGCTGGCTCTACATCGCTTCGTGGACGATTATGGTCGCCTTCGGCTACAACACCAGCGCCATGGCACAGCGCTACTTCAGCGTGGACGACGAGCGTTCAGCGCGCAAGATCGCGTTGCTGTGCTGCGGACTGTTTTTCGCCGGAGCTTTCTTGTGGTTTATTCCGCCCATGGCGATGCGCGTGGTTTATCCGGAACTCCCCCATATGGGCCTGCCCAACGCCAGCGAAGCGGCTTACGCGGTCGCCAGCCTGACGTTGCTGCCGCATGGCCTCATCGGAGTCATGTTGGCGGCCATGTTCAGCTCCACCATGGCTAACCTTTCGGCCCAGTTCAACGTGAAATCTGCGATTCTCACCAAGGATATATATCAGTCGTTGTTCCGAAAGAGTGCGGGAGAACACGAACTGCTTGTCGTGGGTTGGGTCACGACATTTTTGATCGGGGGAGCGACGACTGTGATCGCCGTGATTATGGCCGCAAGTGGGCAGAGCGTCTTCCAGATCATGCTCACATTCAACACCCTGATGTCGCTGGCCTACGGGCCTCCCGCGTTGCTAGGGCTGGTGGTACGCCGGACACCTCCGTGGTCTGGGCTGGCTTCATTCGCCACCGGGCTGATTCTGGGCATGCTGGGTGCATTCGACTATCACTGGTCGCTCATTCAGCAGGTCGCAATTATTATTCCTGCGTCCTTCGGAGTTTTTTTCCTGACCATGCTGTTCGACCGGGGAGATACGCCGGGGCGGGCGCTGCTGTTCAGGAACCTGAATACGCCCATCGATGTGGCCACGGAATTGAAGGATTCCGCGGACTATACCGTCCCCGTATTCCGCTTTCTGAGCCGCACGATTTCCTTCATTGGGTTGTTGAGCCTGGTGTTGCTGGTCACCGTGCCGCCCAATCAGCGGATCACGGTTGTCTGGTTTGCTGGGCTCACGGTTGCAGTGGGAGGGTCTCTGTGGTTTGTGCGCGGAACAGCGAACGTCGCAAGACCCATGCCAGACAATAATCGGTCGCCCATTCCGGCCCCGCTTGAGTAATTCTCGAACGGTGAGAGTCGAACTATGATTCGTCTTGGATTGATCGGCTGCGGAGCACATTCCGAGAGTGGGCATGCGATCCCACTTGCTCGATATAAAGCCGCCCATCCTGACGAACTGTTGCTGGCTGCGGTTTGCGATCTGCAGATGGAGCGCGCGAGGGACTTCAGCAGAAAATACGGCTTTCTGGCGCCTTATCGCGACGTCGACGAAATGTTGAGGCAAGAGAACCTCGACGGCTGCATTGCCGTCGTGCCGCCGAAACACATTTCTCAACTCGGAATCAAACTGCTAAGCCTGGGTATTCCCTGTGTGGTGGAAAAACCTCTCGGCGCATCGCTGGCCGAAGCGCTGGCGCTCCGAGACTCCGCCGCCGCAACGAAGACTCCCAACATGGTTTCCGTGAACCGGCGGTTCATGCCGCTCCTCAACCGAGCGATCGAGTGGACCAGCCATACCGGCCGCCTTCGCTACGTGCACTGCACTCTCGCCAGGCACTCCCGCCAGGAACCGGAGTTCCTGTGGGCGACAGCGGTCCACGCGGTGGATACTCTGCGCCACATCGCGGGGCAGGTTATCGCATTTGACCTCCGCCCGTTGAAGGCGCCCTCAGGAGCAACAGCGTGGTATGCCCTTGACCTGCAATGCGAGAACGGAATTTCTGGACGTGTCGATGTGCTGCCTACAGCGGGTATGTTGGAGGAAACCTATGACTTGTTCGGCGACGGCTTTCGCGCGTCGGTTACTTGCCCCTTCGGTCCGCAACTCGGTTGGCGCTGCTTCCGGGACGGCCGACTGGTCGAGGCGGAAAACGTACTCGCTGAGACGCCGGAAGACATCGTGAATGGTTGCTACAACGAAGCCGCCGCGTTTCTTGAAGTCCTAAGCGGAGGGGCTCCAAAGCCGTCGATTGCCGAAGTTTTTCCGTCGGTCGAACTTTGCTTTGCGATCGCTCGGATTGCAAACGAGGGCGCACTCGCTAACGGACGGCTGGGGCGAATTCGATTGGTAAGCGACAGCGTCAAACGCCTTTTCGCCAACCGCGATCATTCTCCCCTTTGAGTTCCACGGTGATGGAGCCGTCGGGATTGACCGGCTGTTCACATGCCCAGGCGATTGGCTTTTTCACACCGCCGCGAATCTCAAGGTGGGCAGAAAGATTGACCTTGCCGCTGTAGCCCTTAGGAAGCGGAAAGGACGCTTGCCGGACGCCGCCGCCGCGAGGATGGCCCGCGTCGAGTGCTCCTTTCAAATTGACTGTTCCGTCGTGACTTTCCAATTGCAGCCACAGCACTCCCGGAACCCCTGCCACCCCGCGGTTGCTGACGCAGACGATCACTTCAAAAGTGTCATATCTCTTTCGTTGCCATACCCAGGAAGGCCGCAGACGGTATCCCATGCTGGTGCGGAGACGTTCGAAGCCGCGAGGGTACATCTCGTTGTAGCGCGCCAGATTGTCAGCTTCGGTCCACAAGGCCCAGTAATTCGCCCGCAAATCCAGAACATGCAGCATGTAATTCTCCAGCACGTTGATTCCGGTTGCGTCTGGTTTGAGTGTCTGCGTGTCGTACTGGCGGAAGTAACCATCCTCTAGGATGGCCGCGGTCCAGGGCGGGCGATTGGCTAGCTCATCGATCTGAATCGGTTCCTCGACGATAATGCTGTCCGATCGCATCCACGCGCCTGCCCGCACGGCCATGTCAATCACGGTGCGGTTGCCGACGTTGCTGATATCCGGCTGCGTATTGACCGCGAGGGGCGTTTTCTTCCATGTGTCGAGTTGACGCGCCGTCATGTTCACGAAAGTTCGCTCCGCAGTGACATAGTCCGGGAAAGGATTGGGAAAGTTGCTGGTGTGTCCTTCGCCCCAGAAGCCGTACTGCATCAGATCCATCCATTCGATTAGTGGATTGCCCTCAAACTCGGCCGCCAATAAATCGTTCAACTCCGCGAATGCTTTCTGAAATTCGGCATGGTCATAACGCGGCTCTCGAAGTGGTGCATCGCTCTGGCCAGGGATGCGTCCGATTTTCACCAGCGGAATTCGCTCGCGCAAAAATGGAGGAAGGGCAACTTGCTCCGGCTGGAAAGAATAATTCGACAACTGAATTCGAAACGCGACGCGCAGGCCTTTGCGCTTGGCCGCGTCCATCGTCAGAGCCCAAACCGGATCGAGATCGAGCCGTCCAGGGCGAGATTGCACGTTGCGCCAATCGCAGCGAATGTAGAGAACATCCACGAATGGCAGGCTGGAGATCTTCTCCACGTGCTGCTCCATTGTTTCCCGTCCGGCCCTCGCGGCCAGCGACGGCCCACTCTCCTCCCAGCTGTAGCCAACCAATCCAAGTCCAGGATTCCGGACAGGCCGCTCGGATGGCGTCGTAAACAGCACTGTTTGCCAGCCCTGATCCTGGTCAATATCAAACGGACCCTGATTCAGACGCTCTGTGACGGCCGGACCGAAGTTGAGGTCGCAGCCTTGACCAAGGGGAGTTGAACCGCCGGCGCGGGCTAACGCCGGCAACAGTACTGCACCTTTCAGCAGATCTCTGCGACGCATTTCCGTGTTTCCTTCTGGGCGGAATTTTGTCAAAAGGCAGAACAAAATCCTACAAACTGTAGAGCACCCGTTCTCATTAATTGTCAACGCGCGTGCCCTTGAGAATTAGGGTCAACCCCGCGGAGTTGTGCGCGACGGCTACATCGTTGCAGTTATTCAAGATAAAATCGGCACCGGCGCGCCGTAGATCTGCCTCTGCGACGGTGGTGCGAAAAGCGATGACTCTCGCTCCAGCCGCCTTGCCGGCGCGGATCCCCGCGGGAACATCTTCCACGACAACGCACTCAGAGGCGGTAAATCCCAACTTTGCAGCGGCCTTCAGAAACGGTTCCGGATGGGGCTTGCCCAGTGTTACATCGGTAGAGGTCACGATCCGCTCTGGAAACGGCAAACCCGCCGCGCGCAGTCGGACTTCGGCCAACGGCCGTGTGCAGGAAGTCGCGATCGTCCAGCGTTCCGCGGGAAGCTGCAGCAGCAGTTCGCGGGTTCCGGGAAGGGTTATGATTCCGTCCGCATCCTGCATCTCGCGACGCTCAATTTCGCGATTTTCAGCCGCGTGATCAGCGTGTGGTAAATATTCCTGTACCGTGGCTAAGCTGGGCCGGCCGTGGACGCGAGCGACAACCTCCTCGGGATCAAAGCCGTGCTCCAGGGCCCATTGCCGCCAAACTCGTGTAACCGCCGGGGTCGAATCGATCAAGACACCGTCCAAGTCAAACAGAAGACCGCTGCAACCAATTTCGCTCATTTCCAGCCTTGTGCGGGGGAGTCAACCACCTTGGATCCTGATACGCAAGCATTTCGATTGTCACTTTACTTTCGTTTACTGTATCACGCGTTTCTAATTCTTTCCTATTTGCCTCGAGCAAGGTTGGCACCATCTGATCTCGGTTACTTCCGTCCCGGCTGACTGGTTGCAAACACTCTGCAAATCTCAACCGATCGCAGCCGAGATGCTGGCGCGAAGCCCGAAGAGCAGCACCGGCTGGGCTATTTTCCACAGCCCGCGCGAAATCCGCCAGCAGCCTTTGACGTGGCTAGCTACGAGTGAGTCAATGCGGCAATCGGCGCCCGCGTGATCCCGGATAATTGATCGGGGCAGGGCCGAACACTTTTGCTTTTGTTTCTTCATTTTTCTTCATTTACTATTCTTTGTTTACTTTTGGTATTCAATGTGATAGAAAGCTTCGCAATAGAAACTCACCGCAATTCTTGGGGGATTACTATGACGTCGGTGAAATGCTTTGCGTTCCTTCTCACCCTGCTAACAGCGTTGGGCGCCGCCAATCTAGTGTTCGGGCAAGGAACTGACCTGGGGACGATCCGAGGGACCGTGAAGGATTCAACGGGCGCGGTGATTGCCAACGCGAAAGTGACTGCCACCGACCTCGATACCAACACTACGCGGCTGACCAACTCGAACGGAGCGGGCGATTTTGAGATCTTCGGTTTGAAGTCCGGCCGCTATAAGGTGTCGGTCGCTGCCGACGGGATGAGCACGGAACAGATTGACGATGTGATTGTGAACGGAAGCGGGACCGTTGGGGTCGAGGTTACCCTGCATCTGTCTCGAGTCGGGGAGAAGGTCGAGGTCTCGGCGGCAGATGTGACCATCGATACCGAGAATCCAACCATCGGCGACACCATCGATCATCAGTCGGTGATCGACCTGCCTCGCGACACCCGCGATATCTATTCGTTCTTGTATTTGAACCCGAATATCACGGAAGCGGACGAACCGGGAGATTTCAAGTTTATCGGGGGACAAAGTTATGGGGGTAGCTTCTCAATAGACGGACAGCGCTCGAACGGAGGCATATTCGGTTCGCCAACCGACAGCAAGCCTTCTCTCGAGGCCGTCGACGAGCTCACCGTTCTCTCCAACAGTTTTAGCGCCGAATACGCGGGCACGGCGAACATCCGTATTACCACCAAACGCGGGCAAAATAAGTTTCACGGTTCAGTTTTCTACAACAATGCCAATTCAGCGTTGGCTGCACTCTCGCTGCAGGATCTTGCTGGAATCGCCGATTTTCAGCCGAACGCATTTGCCTCGAAATATCCCACGCCCTATTTCAACATCAACGATCTCGGAGGATCCCTCGGTGGCCCTGTTAAAGGACTAAAACGTACGTGGTTTTTTGCGGCTTATGAACGGGACTACGATGTTTCGCCCGTGGACATCTCGACGACAACCCTTGCTCATCCATCGCTTTGGACGGGAAATTTTTCCGGGATGACGGACAATAGTGGGGGCGCGCCCGTGTATAACGAACCCGACGTGCCCGCCGGTGTCGTGCTCACATCGCAAGAGATTGCCGACGATACGGTTGGTGGCGCCGGCCAGCAGTTCTTACAAATACCGTCGCGGCTCTTGAACCCGTCGGTGCAAACTCTGATCACCAAGTACTTTCCGCACATCGGCGTAACCGCACCGATTGATCCGTCGACCGGGAGGATTTCTCCTAGCTACCAAACCCAGATGCCGGGACAGGACACGCTGGACACCGGTTCTCTGCGGCTTGATCATGACTTCAGCGACAAAGATCACGTTTATGCCAGCTATAACACATCGGCGGAAACCAGCGCGACGAGTCCGGTTGTGTCCCCGTATACGGGGCTTGGTCTGACGCAAAACAATCGTCAAAACCAAACTGTGCAACTTTCTTACACGCGTATCTTTAAGCCGACACTCGTCAACGAGGCTCGCGCCGGATTCAACAAGCAGAATCTGCTCGAACACAGCAACACCACGTTGGAAGGTTTCCTTTCCGGCATCGGTTTTGACCCGGCTGATATCGCGGCTTATGGTTCGGTGGTGGGTCAGTTTGCGCTCACTACCTTCGGGCACCCCGCCATCAGCTTCAACAACACCTTTGCGACGTTCACCAACGGCGGACGCAGCACATATCGGCCGGAGAATCAGGATCTGATCACTTTCGGAGACACTCTGACATGGGTGCGGGGAAAGCACAATCTGCGGATGGGAGCGGATTTCGTTCGCAATCAGGCGGTGGACGGGTTTGCTCTGAACCGCGGTAACCCCCGCGGCTCGATGACCTACACGAATCCCGCTGCTTGTGTCGCCGATCCCTGCTTCGATTCAAATGCGGATCCATTTGCAGAGTTTCTGCTGGGCCTGCCTCCGACGAGCGCGAGCTATGTGTTGAAGGCGCGGCCTCCCATGAATGTCTATAATTGGGAAGAAGGATACTTCGTTCAGGATGACTGGAAGGTTTCGTCAAGGCTCACTTTGAACCTTGGCCTTCGCTATGACTTAGTTACACCTTTTGTCGAGAAGAATGATCTGCTGATCAACTTCGACCCAACGGGTGCAAATCCAAACGGAAATCCGGGAGTGTTCATCATTCCTTCGGCGAGAACTCTGCCCTATGTGGACACGCGGATTGTCAACTATGGATATGTCACTGCTTCGCAAGCCGGCTTGGGCCGGGGTCTTGTCCATACCGACTGGAACAATTTGGCTCCTCGCCTGGGTTTTGCCTACAAACTGGGGGACAAATCGGTAGTGCGCGGCGGGTGGGGCATCTTTTATCCGACTTCGGCGGCGCAGGGAATCCGTGACGCCATCGGAACCAATCCATTCAACCAGGGAGTTACGTCGAGAACGACGCTCGAGGGATGGCCAACCGCTTCGCAGAATGGGATCAGTCCGATCACCGGTGGAACCGTACAAGGGTTTGGCAACTCTGTTACCGCGAACGCCATACCACTAAACATCCAGACGCCGCAAATCCAGCAATACAACGCCACGTTTGAGCGTGAGATTGTTCGCGACGGAACGCTCCGGCTGTCTTATCTCGGGACCCACATGAGCGGCTTGATCGCCGGCAAAGACCTGGATGAACTCGCTCCGAACAACACTCCGTTCGGCACAACGCAAGGGGACGGCGTCACGATTTGCGACCCGACTCAGGGAGACTGCGCCTACTCGCCGCAGGACTTGGCTCGACTGCCCTTTCCGCTGGTGGGAGAGTTCCTGCTGACCTATGGAAACTTCGGACATGCAAATTCCAACTCCTTCCAAACCGAATTCACGCGGCGTTACAAAAGCGGGTTTATGTTGGATGTGTCCTACACCTATCTCGATCAGAAGAGCAGCGCGTTGGACACGGCGAACTCCAGCCTGGGAGGAATTGCCTACAACCCATTTAGCCCCAACTCGGACTACGGCACCGATGGCTACGTCTCCAGGAATCGTTTCATTGCCTATGGAATTTACGATCTGCCCATCGGACAGAGCCACAGAATTGGCCATTCGTTCTCGAGGCTGGCTGACACTCTAATCGGCGGCTGGCAAACGACCTTCAACATGTTTGCGAAGTCCGGAACCGGCTTCACCCCGTTCTGGGTGTGCGATGATTGTGACCCGGTAGAGCCGGGGAACATCGCAGTGTCGTCGATCGATGCGGTGGGAGACTTCAATGCGGAGCCCTCCTTCAGGCCCTTGATCCTGAACAGCCACATCAATACCGGAAAGAAGGGAAGCAACGCCATAATTTGGAACGCCAACTCATTCGGTCTCCCCTCGGTCGGATCGGATCTCCTCAGCAACCCGGCTGTTGCCAAGAGAAATATGTTGACGGGGCCGGGGGCATGGGGCGTGAATCTGGGTATTCACAAGGCCTTCCCGATCGGAGAGCGCGTGGTTGCGACTTTCGGTGCGGATTTCGATAATATTTTCAATCACCCCCTGCTCGCACCTGATGCCAACTTCGGCGGTGGTGGAGGCACATTCGCGGAACTGGGCGATTTTAATATCAGGGTCAACCAAACCACTGGAGCGGTGCTGCCGATTGCAGCTTCCGACGTCAATATCAATCCTCTTTTTGGCCAGCTGACAAATAGTTTCGAGCAGGAAGGTGTGCTCAGCCAGCGGACCATTCGTCTGCGACTGCGAGTCACTTTCTAGCCCGCTGGCGCCAGGCGGCATTGAGTTGGGGAAACGCAAACATGCGCGCACTGGAGTCAGTGCGAGCGCAACAGCCTCAGGAGCCGATGAAACTCCATATCCTGTGTTTACTGTTCGTGGTGGTGTGCTTGAGCGGAGCCTTCGCTGAACGGCCGGGTGGGTTTCGCGTCATTGGGCCGGGCGGCGGCGGGGCGATGTTCAATCCCACCATCAGCCCGCACGATCCGGATACCGCCCTGGTTTCCTGCGACATGACCGGCTCTTACATCACCCATGATGGGGGGCGTACGTGGCGGATGTTTAACTTGCGGGGCGTCGTGAATTTCTTCGTCTTCGACCCGCTGGATCCGAAGACGATATATGCCCACGCGACGGGATTGTGGCGCAGTACGGATGGTGGCGAACGGTGGGATCTGGTCTATCCCAGTCCTTCCGCAGTCAAGGGCGTGAAGATGAATTCGGATCACTCTGACGAGAAGATTCTTGCCGATCCGGATCCATTGAATGAAATCTTCGCCTTTGCGGTTGATCCTTCCGCCTCTAAAACTCTTTACGCCGCCGCTGGGGAGAAGGAGAGTCCTGCGCTGTTTGTTTCGCGTGACTACGGGAAGAGTTGGGAAAAACAAGTAGGCTTGCCCGAGGTTCCGCACCGGGTTTGGGTGGACCCGAATTCCGCGGCCGATCATCGTAGGTTGTTTCTGGCAAGTCCACATGCGGTCACCGTGATCAATAGTGGAGAAGCGCACAGCTTCCCGCTTCCGGCGCCGGTCAGTGACATTTCGATGGGTTTTGATTCGAGCCCGCACCCGATGATCTATGCTACCTCGGAGCAGGGCATCTACGTTTCGAACGATGCAGGGGCGAACTGGCGCAAAAGTGAGCTGCCGGGTTCGGGAGCAAAGGTGCGTGCCATCGCGACCTGCCTGCATCATCCGGAGACGGCATACGTCTCCTACGACCAGCTGAGGGCCGATGGAGAGTCTTGGATGGGCGTGGCCAAGACCACCAACTCTGGTTCCGACTGGAAGTTGGTGTGGAAGGAATCAGGGGTAGCGGCAAAAAACGTGAAGGATGCGTGGATCACCGAGCGTTTTGGGCCCGCTTGGGGAGAAAATCCTCTAACCCTTACGGTAGCTCAGCAGGATGCCAATCTGGCATATGCGACGGACCTTGGAAGAACTATGCGGACGGTTGACGGAGGCGCTACGTGGGTAGCGGTCTATTCCCGCAAAGTAGATGACGCGGGCTGGACCAGCCTTGGTCTTGACGTTACCACCAGCTACGGAATTCATTTCGACCCGTTTGATGCAAGCCGCCAGTTCATTACCTACACCGATATCGGACTCTTCCGCAGTGAAGACGGCGGTGTCTCGTGGACCAGCTCAACGGCCGGAGTCCCCAGGGATTGGATGAACACGACGTATTGGGTCGTCTTCGACCCCAAAGTGCGCGGTCGGATGTGGAGCGTGAACAGCTACACTCATGATCTTCCTCGCCCCAAGATGTGGCGGCATAACTCAGTGCTGCATTACAAAGGTGGCGTTTGCCGCAGTGAGGACGGCGGAAAGCGCTGGACGAAGTCCAATACGGGGATGGACGAGACCGGTGCGACCCATATTCTGCTCGACCCCACCAGCCCGGTAGACTCACGAGTATTGTACGTAGCCGGTTTTGGCCGAGGAGTCTACAAGAGTTCAGACGGTGGACGCAGCTGGGTCCTGAAGAATGCCGGGATCACACAAGAGAGGCCCTTCGCGTGGCGGTTGGCGCGCAGTTCGAACGGGACGCTATACGTGGTGATCGCACGACGATCGGAGGATGGAAGCATCGGCAATTCAGGAGACGGTGCCCTGTACCGGTCGACTGACGGGGCGGAGCATTGGATGCCCGTCTCGTTGCCTGAAGGAACGAACGGGCCGAATGGCCTCGCGATCGATCTCGAGTCGCCAGATCGTCTTTACCTCGCCGCCTGGGCGCGAGCGACCGGAGAACACGGAGATGGCGGAGGGGTTTTTCTTTCGGAGAATGGCGGCAAGAGCTGGACGCAGGTGCTCGACCGGGATCGCCACATTTACGACGTCACCACTGATCCGCAGGACCCCAATGCGATCTACGCCACTGGCTTCGAATCGTCGGCTTGGCGATCGGCAGACCGCGGGCTGCACTGGAGCCGTATTCCCGGCTTTAACTTCAAGTGGGGACACAGGGTGATTCCCGATCCGCTGCACCCCGATGAGATCTACATCACGACATTCGGCGGGAGCGTGTGGCATGGTGCGATCAGTGGGCAACCGCGGAGCGCGGACATTGCCACGCCAGTGCTCGAGCCTGAGCAGTAGACGGAGGAGGTAGTGATCAATCGGCGCCAATGGCTGTATGGAATGGGACTGGTGGCAGGATCTGGAATGCACTTAGGCGGCGCCGCCGGTGTTACCGCAGGGAACGAGGCTCATGCCGCGCCCTTGGAGCTTTCGCAGTACGAGCCACGAAGTATGCTCCGCGTGCACGAGTCGCACGGAGATCGTTCGAGATTTCCACTCATCGACTTTCACACGCACATCTCCGTTTCGACAGAGTCGGAGAAAGGTGTGGAACTCTCGCCCGATCGCGAATACCTGGGCACTCCCCAAGAATTGCTCGCGGTAATGGACCGCAAGAACATTCGGGCAATGGTCAACTTGACTGGCGGCTATGATCGCGGTCTTGCCGAAGCCGTACTCAAATACGACCGGGCGTATCCCGGCCGTTTTTACACCTTCACCGAACCCTCGTATTCCCGCTTCAAGGAAGCCGATTACCCGGCGCTGCAGGCAAAGGCCATCGAACGAGCGCACCGCGACGGCGCGCGAGGCTTGAAGATTCTTAAAACATTAGGACTGTATCTGCGGGAAAACATAACTTCGGGTTCGCTGGTGAAAATTGACGACGCGCGTTTTGATCCCATGTGGGATGCCTGCGGCCAGCTTAATCTTCCTGTGGCGATCCATATTTCGGATCCGATCGCGTTTTTCACACCCACGGATCGCTTCAATGAGCGCTACGAGGAGTTGAATAATCATCCTGACTGGTCGTTCTATGGCGGAGATTTTCCCAGCAATGACGAGTTGATCGCGGCTCGCAATCGAGTCTTGGCTCGACATCCGAAGACGCAGTTCGTTGTCCTGCATGTAGGCAACTTCGCCGAGGATTTGCAAAACGTATCGGAGAATCTGGACCGGTATCCGAATATGTTCGTTGACCTGGCTGCGCGCATTGGAGAACTTGGACGCCAGCCGAGAACTACGGGTAAGTTCTTCGATAAATATCAGGACCGGATTCTGTTTGGCACCGATGCGACCCCGCATGGTGACGAGTTCCCACAGCAAGTGTTCAACGACAAGCTGTATGAAATTTATTTTCGTTTTCTCGAAACCGAAGACGAATACTTCGACTATGCTCCAGCCAAAATCCCGCCGCAGGGCCGCTGGAGAATTTACGGGATTGGACTGCCCGAGACGATCCTCAAGAAGGTGTACTGCGAGAACTGCGCCCGGATATTGCGAATTTAGATGCGACGCTATTTCAATCTCTTTCTGGTCCTGACTTTGGCGACCCTGTCGCATGCGCAAGTTCGTGTGTGGGAAGGGACGCTCGCTCTGCCCACTTACGAAGAGGGAATGCCCGACCCCAATCCTCCCTTCGACCAGTTCACAAACAACAAGTTCAACTATCCGTACGTCCTGCGGGAAAATCTGACGAGCCTTCGCGTGAATCACGATTGGCGTGCGGTTTATCTGGAAAATGAATACCTGAAATGCTCCGTACTGCCTGACATTGGCGGACACCTCTATACCTGTGTGGACAAAATCTCGGGGCAGTCGATGTTCTACGCCAACAAGTCCATCAAGAAAGCGGCGGTGGGCTATCGGGGGTCTTGGGCGGCTTTTGGCATCGAGTTCAACTTTCCTGTTTCCCACAATTGGGTGAGCATGTCGCCGGTAGATTTCGCCTTTCACAAAAATGCGGACGGCAGCGCCTCTGTGATCGTGGGGAACGTGGATCGCGTTTACGGAATGGAGTGGACCGTCGAGCTGATGCTTCGGCCCAAGTCAACGCTCCTGGAGGAGCGAGTGACGCTCAGTAACCGCAGCGACGTCAGGCATCGCTTCTACTGGTGGAACAATGCAGCGGCGCGAGTTTCGGACGATTCGCAGATTGTCTACCCGATGCGCTTCGCCGCGAGCCATGGTTTCACAAATGTCGTTCGCTGGCCCGTCGACGAGGACGGCCACGACTTGAGCGTCATTCGCAATCATGTTCATGGCGCGGTATCACTTTTTGAGCACGGAAGCCGCGAGGAGTTTATGGGCGTTTGGCACCCCGCGACCAGAACCGGCACGGTGCACTTTGCCCGGTACGAAGATCTGCCCGCCAAGAAAATCTGGTCGTGGGGCGTGGATGAAGAGGGTATGGACTGGCGCAAGGCCCTCTCGGACGACGACAGTGGATACATTGAAATTCAGGCTGGCTTGTTTCGCAATCAGCAGACGTATGCTTTTCTGGCACCGCGGGAGTCCATTCACTTTTCGGAGTATTGGATGCCGGTTCGGGAGATTGGCGGCATCTCGCGGGCCAATCTTTCGGGAGTACTCAGTCTTGCGCGCCATGGCAACGCGTTGGTTGTGGGATTCAACGCCAATCGTGACGTGCCTAAGGCTACCGTTTCCATCTTGAACAGCAGCAGTCGCTTATTCAGCGAGAAAGTTGATCTCGCTCCCGAACGCGCCTGGACTCACGAACTTCCCATCCTCGATTCGCAGATTAAACACACCGTTGAAATTCGGGACGCATTGGGAACGGTCCTGATCCGCCAGACGGAAGGCGAATATGACTGGCCTCCGGAGTCTGAAATTCGGGTTGGCCCTCAGCCTTCCTATGTAATACCCGACCCGGAACGGAGAACCTGCGATGACTGGATGCAACTTGGGCAAGACCTTGAACTGAACGGGAAAAATCTTCAAGCGCTCGATACCTACAAGGAAACGCTGCGCAGATTTCCCGACAGCTTTGGTGCCTTGAAATCGGCTGGCCGCCTGACCGCGAGCCTGCTTCGATTTGATGAGGCGAAGAAGTTCCTTGAGCAAGTGCTCGCGCGTGATACTTCTGACCCAGAAATTTCCTATTACCTTGGGATTGCATACGATGGGCTTGGAGAAACGCGGAAGGCACGGACGGCATACGAGGACGCCCAGCGATTTGCCTCGTTTCGCGCTGCTGCTGCCCTGCGTCTCGCTGAGATGCTGGCGCGGGAAGGCAATCTAGTTGAAGCCGTGGGGCATCTCAACCAGGCTGTTCGAGCTGCACCTGACGACGCGCGTGCGACCGAAGAGTTGGTTGCGGTAAGAATCGCGTCCGGCAAGTTCGAGGAAGGGAAGACGCTAGCGCGTCAGGGAATCGCCCGTTTCCCACTGAGCTATCTTCTCCGTGAAGAACTCGGAGAACCGAACACTAAACAGCTCGCAAATGACAGTACTCGCGTGCTGAATCTTGCCACGCAATACATGCGTGTCGGACTGTACCAGCGGGCGCTGACTGTGCTCTCGCGGGACTATCCTTCGCCGCAGCTTGATCAAACTGAACCAGGCGCGCTGTCGCCCGGCGCCCACCCGATGATCGCGTACTTCCGCGGATATTGCCGCGAGCGTCTCGGACAATCGGGAGTATCCGACTACAAGATCGCGTCGAAACGATCGACCTCCTACGTTTTTCCGAACACGGCCGAAGAACTCACCGTCCTGAGTACTGTCGTGCGCACAAACCCTCAGGACGCTACGGCGCAATATCTATTGGGCACGTTAGATTTCTCCCGCGGATTGACGGACTCAGCGCTGGAAGAGTGGTCGCTGGCTCGCAAGTCGAACCCGCAGATTCCCGTTCTCAATGCGAGCCTGGGTCTGGCTCTGCTGCACGAGAAGCATGACGCTGAGCAAGCTCTCTCTGCTTTTCGGGACGGTCTGCGGAGCGACGCGACTAATGTGATGGTTTACCTGGGTGCGGACGAGGCTTTTAGCCTATTGTCGAAACCCGCCAGCGAACGAGTGCAAGTTCTTGACAGGTATCCGAATCTCGCGGATGCGCCTTCCAGCCTGATCTTCGAACTGATTCTCAATTTGGCTGAGGCCGGCGATTTTCACCGCGCCGAGAGTCTGTTCCATAACCGATTCTTTCCACGCGAAGAAGGCGGGACCAACGTCCGCCAAGTTTGGGTTGAAGTCGAATTGCAAAAGATGCTTGCGTCGGCAAGAGACGGTCACTGCGCAGACGCTATCATTGTTGCAGAACACTTGCGCACGCCGGCACCCGATCTTCCATTTACACATGACGGGCTGGAACCGATTCTGCAATCCGCGCGGACGACCTATCAGTTGGGTACAGCTTATGCCAGCTGTGAAATGCCCGAGGAGGCGGCAAAGCAATTCCAAATGGCTTCTACAGCTTCCGCTCCTGACCAGGTGTTGTGGGCTTGGCGGGCAGCACAGAGACTACCCGCTTTCGACGCGAAGCAATGGCATCAGCGCCTGCAAAATGCTCTCGCACAGGCAAAGAGTCGTACCGACACCAGCAGCTATGCCAGTTGGTGGGACTATACAGCTGGTGCGCTCGCGGGCGCACTCGGCAATCGACAGGAAGCGGACCAGAGCTTCCAGAAGGCGCTGCTGCTCCCGGACTGGATGCTGGCGTACCACTTCACGCGCATGGCACGCGCTGAAGCTGCGCAGTAGTTCCAAGGGATCGGCGAGAAGCAATCAAAGGGGCCAACGCAGCATTCGAGTTGCACTTAGGCATGAACTAGGGAATGGTGAGATTAAATGAATAATATGTTGCAATCTAAAATAGAAATTCTTGCAGACAAGTACTCTTTAGGACAGGCTGCAGCCGACCATGCCGCACGCTCTCTTCGGCGGACGCTGAGCAATCAGGGAGGCGCCCGCCTTGTAGCCGCGACCGGGGCATCTCAGTTTGAATTCCTGGATGCGCTGACCAGGGCGCCCAACATTGACTGGAGCCGGGTCGAGCTTTTTCACCTGGACGAATATGTCGGCCTGCCTTCCACCCATCCAGCCAGTTTTCGCAAATATCTCTTCGAGAGGTTGATTCACAAAGCGGGGATCACCCAGTATCACCTGCTGGACGGCGATGGAGACCCCGACGGGGCGGTTACAAGAATTGGGGCCGAACTCCAGTCAAAACCGGTTGATATTCTCTTTGCCGGAATCGGAGAGAATGGGCACCTCGCGTTTAACGATCCGCCGGCAGATTTTCAGGTCGCCGACCCGTATCTTATCGTTGATCTCGACGAGGCATGCCGCCAACAGCAGGTGAATGAAGGTTGGTTCTCGAAGCTACTGGATGTGCCTAAGAAAGCGATTTCAATGTCGGTGCAGCAAATCTTGCGCTCCAAAGAGATCATTGTGGTCGTGCCGGACACTCGGAAAGCAAGTGCGGTTAAGGAGTGCCTTGAAGGGGAGATCAGTCCCATGATGCCGGCGTCGATTCTGCGGAACCACCCAAATGCTACTATCTACCTCGACGCGGATTCGGCGGCGCTCTTAAGTCCAGGTGTTTCAGCCGCGCCATAAGCACGCAAGGGATGCCGCAGCTGCGCAAGTCACCGAGCTGGAACGTGCCGCCCATTTGCAACTTGCGCCAGCGGCAGGTGCGCTGCTGTTTGCCTCGACCGCCAGACCCTGAAGCGGCGGTCGTACAAAATCATCAGGGCCGCTAGTGAATGTATGCGCCGCCCGGCAGCAGATACTGAATGGGCCACTGTTCGCGCTTCTGGATTAGAAGATCCGACCACTTCATGATCGGCGCACCTGGGTGCGGGGTTTGTTCGACCGCCGGCAATGTCTCTGCAATTGCATTCGCCAACGTGAGTCCTTCTTCATCACTGGCCACGGAAAATAGTACCGCATGCAGTCTTAGCTGCGAGAAACGAATTGCGATTTCGGTATCTTCGATCATCTGCAAGAAATAGGGTCTGCCCGTCAAGAGCGAATTGTAAACGTAATCCGCTAACACGCTGGAGAGCGGATTGACGTAGGCGCGGTCGAAATCGAGCTGAGCAAAAGAGGGATCGTCTTCGGAAACCGCCTTGTAGGGCATTCGTGTCTCGCCAAGCCCGCGAAAATCGTAACTGAGGATATCGAAGCCGGCATCCAGGTACTTCCTGAGCACGGGCCAGTCGTCTACGGTCGCCTTGCCATTCTTGCTGAACCACAGCAACCAGCGGCGACTCTGGCTTCCAGTTCGGTGAATGTGCAATAGGGGCATAACAAGGTTACCGCTGTGACGCAAAACGTACCGATCGATGGAGGTGTCTTCGAATATCGAGGTTCCTGCACTCTCCCATGCGATCTCGCTCTCGGCCGCAGCTATGCCGCTATATTGGCTGATGTTCCAGGTCGCGATGCCGGGATAGTTGCTGCCCAGATAAAGCTGCCGAATAGATTCGGCCAATCTTGTTTGGTGCTCCGTGTAATAGTCCCGGATTAGATCCATCAGCGACCTTGCATCTTGGAAGTCCAGCATCACCTGACCAGTGCGCGTGCACTGCACGGTGTTCTCATCCAAGTCTTTGGTTGAAGCGAGCGTGTGTTTCTCCGGCAACTGATTGAAATGATCCAGAAATTCAAACGCTGCCTTCTGATTTTCCTCGGAATACTGATGGCCGTGATAACCCTCCGCCATCGCGATGCGATCTGCATGACCTAAGCGGCGATACAACCTTGACACTTCTTGAAAAGTCTTGTGCACGCCTTCAATAGGAAAGAAGTCGAGCGTCGCTGCGGCAACGAAGACCGGGCGCGGATACATCAGCAGCAAGAGCCCGGCATGGTCGACGCCGTTCGATATCATGCCGTACAAGTCCTGCTCAGGATCGCTATCTGGGTCCTTAAAAATCCGATTGTGAATTCGCATGGGTAGTGAGGTGATGTAGCAAGAGACGGCGGCTACCTTGATGCGGGGTTCGAGCGCCGCGATGTGCATCGCTTGAAAGCCGCCTCCGCTGGTGCCTGTAATATTGATGCGCTCGGCGTCGACTTCCGGACGTGTCAGCAGGTAATCGAAGGCGCGTAGACCATCCCAGATTTCCCAACGCGCCAGGTTAGTGCTCGCGAGATAAGCCAGATTGCCGAGCACCGCGTGTTCCGCGCAGATCCGGTTGTAGCGGCTCTTGCCGGCCTTCGCATCCCAGAACTGGCTGCGCTCCCCCTGACCCACGGGATCCCAGCTGATGACCACATAGCCGCGCTGCACCAGCCTCTGACAGAGCGCCTGATAGTGTGCCTTCCCGTTTTCCGCGTGGCCGGCCGGGACTAGAATGGCAGGGTGCTTCGTATGCTCACCGCGCTTGGGGTCGTCAGGCACGTACAGAAGCGCCGTCACATATACGCCCGGGAGGCTTTCGTAGATCAGCTTTTCAATGTGAAAGCCGTTCATCGCAATGCGTCCGGTTACGTGGGGGTGCAGCGGAGTTCTTGTCGTGGGCAGTCCTCCGAGCATGGTCAGAAGCTTTTGACGTATTTCCTTCTGCACGCGCAGTAGATCCTGCTCGGTGCGAATCCCGTCCCAGACCCTCATCCTCGCTTCGTCTTCGCGCCAAGCCAACTCAGTTTGATACTGAAGATAGGGCGTGATCTGCGGACCACTCGAAGCCAATGGCAATACCGAGAACGCCTCCGGCGGCGGAGCCGATCCGCCTAATGCGCTGGCGGCTGTCCAGACCACCATCATGAAGCAAAGAAATACTCTGTTTTGTGACCTCGGCAGGCTCCGCAGAAACGCTCTGGTGCCGGGTCTCACAGGACTTTTTCGTGAACGTGAACGGAAGTCCGCAACGTATGGCCAGACGAAACGTGGCGCACGCTTTCCCGGCGAATCAGTTCCGTCGGCATCACTAGTTGCTGAGGGGGCAGGTCTGGTTCCTGAATCCGCCGCAGCACAAATTCGGCCAGATGGCCGCCGAGCTCTTTAGGAAATTCGCGTACCGTTGTAAGCCCGGGATGCAGCACTTCGCCGATGGTATCATTGAAGCCAGAAACACTGATGTCCTCGGGAATTCGAATTCCCGATTCCTGCAACGCCTGGTACACGCCAGACGCAGCCTGATCCGTGCCTGCAAAAAGCGCGGTGGGCTTCTCTCCCCTGGCCAGTAGGGCTTTCACTGCCAGGTATCCGAGTTCGCGATCCTCGGAACTAATCTCGCTGAAACGGGGTTCGAGGTCGGCCTCCTTCATAGCCTGGCGGTAGCCCGCGGCACAGCGCGCGAACCATGGAAGACGTTGATTGCCGATATACCAGATGGCTCGGTGTCCTTGGGCGATAAGATAGCGAGTGATCTCAGTGGAACCCCGCACGTCGTCCGTGAAAACGCAGTCGTACTGTTCCGGTCGCGACTCGCCGACAATGTTGTTTCCCACGAGAGAGAACGGAATCTTCCTCTCCGAAAGCGCGGCGAGAATGCTGACAGAGTGTGTGCCCGTGAGAATTACGCCACTCGGTCGATTGGATCGCATCAGCGCCTCGGGAAGACGCAGGCTACCCAAGGGGGCGTTCAGGTCACAACGAAAACTAATGAAGTGCAAGTCCCAGTCATGCTGGGCGCAGTACAACTCCGCCCCCAACAGCACTTTCGACTGGAACTCGTTAACCGTGTCGCGGTTGCCGAGTATGAACGTAATCGTGCGATTTCTTTTTCCTGCCGCCAGCGTTACACCCAGCTCTCGAGCAGCGGATAGGACGGTTGCCTGAACGGAGGGCGCGAAATGGGAACTTCCGCTGGCGATTCGCGAAACCGTTGTCAAGCTGACCTTCGCGAGCCGGGCCACCTCGGCGTAACGTAGTGTTTCCTTCGAGTCGGAGGCCGAATCTCGACTTACTTCTAAACTACGAACTGCGCCGCCGTGAGATCTAACCGCCATGCCCTCTGAGCACAGGCCATCCAAGTCCCCCCGTGCCGTGACCGACGAGACGGCAAACCGCTCAACCAGCTCGCGTACAGTGATCTGCCCTTTCTGTTCGATCAGATCAAGGATCTTGCGGCGGCGTTGCTCCGCCAAGAGACGGGAGTCTCTGCCAGTCATCATTAAAGTAGAATCCCTCGCAGAAGCAGTACCTTCCTCTGGGTCTGCGTTCCCATATTTTATACACCCCATTCAAGGAAAACAAAAGAAAGCGACAAAGAATGCGGGATCTTCTGCCCCGAATTGCCATATACCCAGCCACTGAAGCGGGTCGGAGCGCCGCCACGTGGCCTTGCTGGCTGCGGCTGAATACCTTTAGATAAACTCTTGCTTGCGACTGCTTGTGTTTACTTGCGTCACCGTGTAAAAAGGGAACCACCCTCCGCCTGAGCTGCAAAAGGGCACCACTTTGGTTCGCAGGGAGCGATTCAAGAATGAAGCGGCGCGACTTCATGGCAGGCGTGGCGGCTTCAATTTTTCTCGCGGTCACGAAGGGCAACGCTCAAGTCCAAGCCCAGCGCCCTCGGCTGCTCATCTCCAATACCGATGCCTTTACGGGTTTGGCGCTGCTAAGAACTAGGTATGCCAGTGGGATGCGCCCGTCGGAAGATATGGAGGGATGGGCTCTTTCGTGGCAACTCACCGGGCAAGAGAGTTTTGCGGAGAAGGCCTTTGCCGCGATGCGCGCCGGCCATATCACAAAAGGGGTGAAGCCTTCGCGTTCCTGGGTTGACTACGCCCGCTGGTCGCTGGCGTTCGATTGGCTTTCTGGATATCCCGGCTTCGAGCCTGCCTTACAGAATCGGATTGCGGATGAGTTGATGGAGGGGGCGTCGGCCATGCTCGCCAGCCCTGACTTCGCCGATCCAGGCAACTACTCGTACCACAATTATGCCGTGCGCTATCTTTCGTTACCTGCGTTCGTCTCCGCCGCACTCGATGGCTTCGCAGGCTGCAACGATCGTTGCAGTTCGTGGCGTGCACAGGTGGCAAAGTGCCTGGCCAATGTTCTCGAAACCACGAATATGGTTTCTCCCGAGGGTAGCTATCACGAATCCATGGACTACATGCGAATCACATGGGCCAGCCTGACTTTGCTGGCCGAATTACAGCGCACGATGACTGGTGTAGATCCTGCGCACAACTACTCCCTGTTTCGCAATATTGGAAACACTTACCTTTATAAGCTGCTCCCGGATGGCACGCCCTCGCGCGAAGGTGATAACGAATATCCAATTCTGGATTTGCGCGACACCTCCGTTCTGGGTTACGCCGTCAATCGATTTAAGGATCCCTATAGCGCGTGGCTCCTGCGCAAGAGCAGCTTCTTCCCAAAACAATGGACGATACCGGTTCTTGAGTTCCTTTGGGACGACCCTGAGGTCACGCCGCGCGATCCGGCGCTCGCCAGCGAGAGTGAGTTGGCGAGGCAGCACTATTTTTCAGGCGTAGGACATCTGGTCATGCGCAATGGATGGAAGCCGGACTCGACCTGGATTGAATTTGACTGCGGCCCTTACCTGGCGAAACATCAGCATCTCGATCAGAATCAGATCACGATTTATCACAGTGGATATTTGGCAATTGATAGCGGGGCTGACTACACCGACAGCGAGAGCCCTCACTATCTCAACTATTACCGGCGCACGGTGGCTCACAATTCGATATTGATCTACGATCCGTCAGAAAAATTCTTTTGGTCGCAGAATCTCTTGGCGGCGGCCAACGATGGCGGGCAGCGCATGGACTCTTCCCGCTTCTGGAACACTATCCGCAGCCCTGAGGATTTCCGGAGTACTCGCGATCTGTGGAATCTTGGCTCGATGCGCGTAGTGGATCATGTGGCCGGCCAATACCACTATGCGATGGGTGATGCCAGAAACGCATATTCGCCCGAAAAGCTGAAGAGATTCACACGCGAAGTTCTCTATACACCTGCGCAGGATCTGCTCTTCGTCTTCGACTGGGTCGTCAGCACGCGCCCATCTTTCAAAAAGGCGTGGCTATTGCATGGAGTCAACGAGCCGAGTGTAGACCAAGATCCAAGGCAGGGAGCACCGGGAGCGAAAGAATTCAAGAACGCTTCGACTTTTCGCTTTCGGGAGGGCTCGGGAGAGTTGCTGGTCCATTCTCTACTACCGCGTGAGCGGATGGTCACACGCCGCGGCGGTCCGGGAAATGATTTCTACACTCCAGGCGACGACCACGGCGGCTGCTGGGGAACCGGCGAAAACTGGCCGCTGGAGCCGCAAGAGGGCGGCCCGTTGCCGCAAGACCCGAAGCTCCGGCACATGTGGAAGACTTTTTGGGGGGACGACTTCTCCAGGATTTCCCCTTCGAACCGGAAAAACGTGGTGCCGGGTGCCTGGCGCATCGAAGTGTCGCCATCCGTCCCCGCTGCGGAAGATTTCTTTCTTCACGTTTTCGAAATCGGCAATACTGGTGCCACTGGCAAAAGGCGCACTGAGCTGATCGACGGAGTTAATTTTCTGGGCGCTGCCTCGGAGGCCGGGCCCTTCGTATTGTTCGGTACGTCGGATACTGCTTCTCAGGGAGGGGAAGTCTCGTTGCCGGATGTGGCGTGCGATTCGCTCATCGTCTCCGGCCTGCTACCGGATACGGTCTACGAACTTAGTCTCACCGGCCCAAATGTTTCGTCGTTACCCGCTGCTGTGTTGCCAGGCGTTCTAGCCAGCATGCTCCGCTTGCGCACCAACAGTAAGGGCGTGCTGCGACTGGAGATGACGAATCTCGGGAATCTGCGTCTTCGGATTGCACGAGTTTGAGACTTGAGTCCGCCCTGAATTGCAACCGGGATTACTTATAGGATTAGTGGCGAGACTTTTCCAGACGGTGGCTTGGGTCTTCAACCATGGCTATGCAATTCTCCCGGGCGGTCGCAAGCCAATTGACAGTGAGCCTGAAACTTCTTCAATGGGACATCCTCTTTCTGAACTGAAGGAGATCCTCGGTGAACTGCGCGGGTCGTACCAAGCGAACATCCACCCTTGACGTTCCGGAGGCGGACTGGGATGCCATCCTTGAAACAGAGTTGACCGAGACCTTTCGCGCATGCCGCGTATTCGGGCGCCAAATGATCAAGCAGCACCATGCGCAGATCACTAACATTGGATCCCTCAACCATCAAAAGTGATACCAGTGATACCGTTTTAGTGGTCAACGGGGGGCGTTGGAGGTCTTGAGAGGCAACAGACCCAAAGTTGAAAATGTACTTGAAGTCCGCATAAACACAGGCTATTATCGCCATGTCTAGTTTTCGCCACGACTTGCGAGAAATGGCGATAACCGAATCCTCTCCGCCAGTTTCGTACAACAGGGTCGAAAATCTCTCCTCATGCCGAAATTACTGCAGGTTCTGCCGCATTCAGACTCCGCCAACGACAGATTCATTCCCAGGGCGGCGAGTATCTGCCCGGCGGCGTCGTGCAACTCGCGCGCGATGCGCCGCCTTTCCTGGTCTTGCAGATGCTACAACTGGCCAGAAAGGAGACGTAAACTCTCTTTCGTCCGTTTCCTCTCGGTAATGTCACGGATGGCACTCGTAACCAGCGTGCCCTCGTCGGTCTGCAAGGGGCTGAGGCTAATCTCCACTGGAAATTCTTGGCCATCGCGATGCAAACCAAATAGCTCCAAGCCGCACCCATGGATCGCACTCGCGGCTCGCCGAAAAAACCGGTTCTGTGTCCGGGATGCATGCGGCGAAAACGTTCCGGCACCAATATCTCGATTTCTTTCCCCAGTAACTCTTCCCGCCGATAGCCGAACAACTTCTCCACCTGGGCATTGGCCAGGACGATCTTGCCCACAGGATTCGCCACCACCATGGCGTCTGGCGCCGCCTCCAGAGTCCCCGGAACTTCGCCTCCGCTCGCGCGCGTTCCCGAGCTGGTTCCGACTCGGAGCGGAGTCGCTATTCTGCGTGAAGCCGCTTCTCCACCTCGGTGCGAGCTGGTTCTTGGTTCTTTGCGGCGCCCCTCATCACTCGCGCCACGAGTACATCTAGGACAATGGACAGGACCGCGATCGCCAAGGACGCGAGCACGGTCGCCCACTGGCCCGCGCTTGGCGAGGGTCGCCCGTATCGCAAGCAGCCGGTCTTCCTCTTTCTCCAAAGGGCTTGGCTTGGTCTACACTGAGGGTGTTAGGCAAACAGACAATGATTGACAATGCACCCCTAGCTGACGAACTGGCAACTCGCGGAAACACGCGGAAAGCGTGCTCCTGGGTTCTGGGGACCTTTTTGGGAGCGGTTCTTACACTCGTTGTGGTGGGGGCGTTGGTGTGGTTGTCGACCGGGCTCCGAGGACGCACGCGGATCAATGTGAATCAGCCCACCGTGGTTCGTCAAATTCAGCAACTCCAGCGGCTGGAAACCGTGAACTATACGATGGATAAGATTATTTCGGGCGAGCATGCCAATGCTTTCCTGCCGAAATTTCTGGCGGGTGACCGCCTGCTGCTGGTGGTGCACGGAGAAGTGGTTGGGGGCATAAATCTCGCGGCCCTGCAGCCCGGCGATGTCATGGTACAAGGGCAGAAAGTGTCGATTCACCTGCCCGCCGCGGAAGTCTTCAGCACCCGAATCGATAATGCGAGGACGAAAGTATATTCCCGTGACACCGGCTTATTCTCTTCCCCGGACCCCAACCTCGAAAGCGAAGTCCGCGAAGAAGCTGAGCGCCAGCTCCAGCAAGCCGCGCTGCAGGATGGCATCCTCAAAACCGCCGCCGACAACGCCCGCAGCACAATCTCGGGCATGTTACACGGCTTCGGCTTCCACGAAGTGGACATTCATTAGGCTCATCGCAAGAGCTTCAACGCCGGCTCGGCAGCAAGCGCCATCTGATTTTGCGATAGTCGCTGTTGTCGCGCATGTTTGACCGACGCTGCCGTGGATATGAAGCTGACGATTACAGTATTCAACTGCCCGGCAGCGCCGTGCTCGGATGTCCTGCAGAGGTTCCTCTTCCCGTTGATCCCAATACTCTATTTCCAAGAGTGATGCAGGTAAGCTGCTAAACACTGCCCAAACTCTGCTCAACGCTGCCTAATAGTGGCGAATTATGAAGATTCTTTCGGGTTACAGCGATCTGCTGCTCGGCTTCTCGCGGGGCGGGCGCCGCCGCAGGACGTACAACCGGTAGAACGGCAATCACCCGTGTTCCGTGGCCGTTCGATTGGATTTGCAAAGTGCCACCTAACTGCCGCAAGCGTTCCCGCATTCCGCGAAGCCCGACGCCACCGCGGGCCGAGGACACGAACATGGATTGCTTTTCGACCGGAATGCCTTTGCCTGCATCTTCGATCTCAACTCTTAAACAAGCCTCATCTTGAACAATGCGAATTCCCACCGTGGGACTGCCGGCGTGACGATGAATATTGGTCAGGCACTCCTGCACAACCCGAAAGATTGAAAGCTCCATGTCTTTGGACAAACCCGCAACCTCTTTCGGCATGTCGAGCTTTGCCTCGATTTTGCTGCGTTCGGAAAATCCCTCGACATACCATTGCAGCGCCGACGCAAGACCTGCTTCATCCAGCAAAGGGGGATGGAGCAGATGGGAGATCGTGCGAATCTGTTTGCTGGCCTCCGCGATCATCGCAGCGTTTTCAGAGAGGCGTTTGGCAGCAGTGGAGCTTAGCTTATGCGATTCCTCTTCCACTAAGACACTGTTCATGCTGATGGCGGCAAGCAGTTGCCCGACGCTATCATGCAGCTCGCGCGCAATGCGCCTGCGCTCTTCATCCTGCAACACCGTCATCTGGGCATTGAGCGTTTCCAGTTGCTTCGTTTTGCGATGCAACTCCGCAAACACCTTCACTTTTGCCCGAAGCAACTCTGGAACAACAGGAACGGAAACATAGTCTACGGCTCCCTGTTGATATCCCTTCAGCCGGTCCATGTCTGTCACATGAATCCCGGAAACGAAAACGATTGGCGTGTTCTGAAAGCGCGGGTGCTGGTGGATCATCTGCGCTGTTTCGAAACCATCCATACCGGGCATACTCACGTCCATGAGTACGAGGGCGATATCGGTTTTCAGTAGATGTTCGAGGGCTTCCATTCCTGAATGAGCCTTGATCAAGTTCTCGCCTAGTTCACTGAGCATGACTTCATAGGTGAGCAACTTGCCCGGCTGGTCGTCGACCATCAGGATGTTAATCTTTTCATCCATTCCTTGGCTGATATGCGGATGTGCGGTCATCGCCAGACACCCCTTGGTAAGCACTGCGGGTGGCACCGCAGTATATAGCGGGATTTTACATTACTCACGATCGCGGCTGCGAGGAAATACGGGGAGGGATGCTGTAGCCGGCCAAGCCGTGACTATTTTAGGGGGTGCGGGCAGGTGGCTTCTGGACGGTCTGGTCACTGTCTAGCAGGCGGTTGAGTTCCGCGACCAGCGCCGTAAACTTGTCATGATCTTTCTCGGCGGCGATCTGAGCTATCAGTTCTTGGACTCGGTTTTTGTTAGCCTCCTCCATGAATCCTATTTGTCATCCAGCCTTCGGAGCTTATGTTCATCTCGCCCGGTCATGTGCTGCACCGCCATTTTATGCACCTGCGCTATATGTTCGCGCAAGGCAGCCCTCAGTTTCGGGAGGACTTCTGCAGAGTTAGTGCTGTCTGCCCCAATGCTTGAACACAGGGCGGATACGATCTTCCAGTCGGCGGGAGGGCACGATCGAGATTGCATCGCGTTGCTGGGATTCAATAGGGTATTTGCGGTAGGTACGATTCAGTCAGTAAAGCAGCCCTCAACCCGGCAATGTATGCAGAAACCTTTACCCTGTGGCCCAGGTCACCCCAAACCGAGTGGGCTTAGCCAAGTGCCTGCTGCAGCGCAACTTTGCGTCGAGATTTAATTTGGCGACACAATTGCTTCCTCCCATAGGTGATTCTGGTTTCTATCGAGCGGGCCGGAGGTACCGCTGCACGCTAGTTCCTGCGATTGCAAAATGAAGCTGAGCCCCTGGTTCGGAGGTAACACTCTTGCGAGACGAGACCCAAGAACGTTGGCGAGAACTGTGTGAACGAGTACTTGTTGAGCGAGATCCACAGAGATTTGAAGCCACAATCCGGGAACTGCTTCAGGTTTTGGACGACCGCGAAAAACAGCGGCGCAACGCGGTACCGTCAAGAACGCCACCGGGTGAAAGTTTACCAACTTAGAGTATCGTTAGGGCGAATGCGCGCCGCTTGTGGAGGTCGGTTTCTCCACCGCTTCTTCCCGAGGCCCGTTGCCGATTGACCTCGGAGGTGGCTGCCTAAGCAATCAGAAATTGCATCCAAGATCGTGATGCCAGTCGGGCTCAAGCGCGCTCTGATCGAAACCTACGAAGACGTACCGCGGAACCATACCTTACAGATGGCAGCGGCACTCTCCTATTATTTTGTCGTGTCATTTTTCCCAGCCCTCGTTCTTTTGTCGGCGATCGTGGCGTACCTACCGGTGCCCGACCTTTTCAACCAAGCATTGAGCGTGATGGCGCGACTTTTGCCGCCGGACAGCATGGGGCTGGTCCGGAGAGTTTTGTCGGATGTAGTCACTCCCAGCAGAGGAACGTTCCTTTCTCTTGGAGTCTTGGGAACGCTTTGGACGTCTTCGGGCGGATTCTCCGCAGCCATGGAAGCGTTGAATATAGCGTATGGGGTACACGACGATCGGCCTTTCTGGAAAACAAGGCCCTTAGCGGTGGGCCTAGCTATCGTGATTGGGATATTGATGCTTGTGGCATTGTCCGTGATGATCGTCGGGCCCAGAATCGGAGAATGGGTTGCCCATCGAATCCATCTTTCTCGTTTGTTTGTTCTAGTGTGGCCTTACATCCATTGGTCCGTCGCCATCGGGTTCAGTATTCTCGCGGTGGAGACTTTATACTTCCTCGCGCCGAATGTTAAGCAACGCCTCCGGGCCACGTTGCCTGGTGCGATTCTTGCCGTTAGCTGCTGGATCGCTCTCTCTTATCTGCTTGGCCTCTACTTCCGACATTTCGCGAACTTCAACAAGACTTATGGAACATTGGGCGCCGCGATTGCACTGATGACGTGGCTGTATTGGACGGGTTTCGGCTTGTTGGTCGGAGCGGAGCTCAACTGTGAACTCGCCAAAATCAGCGTCCAAGGCAAGATCGAGGAAAAGCATGAACCATCGCCCATTACCAGAATCGATTTTGCAGCGTGAGGCTCGAATGGAGAGTACTCAAAATGCGAAAACGGATCCTTCGCCACGCGCTCTCTCCTGCAGCCACAGAAGGGGGGCTAGACCTGGAGAGAATCGCATCCGTTGAAGTAACGTCCGAGCACAACGCTTTGCCAATTGACGCCGCGCTGTCGCTGAAAGACACCCAAGGTTGGCGCGCCCCCGAGCCGGGTGCGCAAACGATTCGACTGATCTTCGACCAGCCGCAAAGCATCAAACAGCTTTCTCTGGTATTCGTCGAAAGGGAGACTCAACGCACGCAGGAATTGACCCTGAGATCGTCTTCAGATAGTGGAAAGTCCTTCCAGACGGAGAACTAGCCGTCGACCTTTCGAGAGTTACGATGCTTGATTTGACCATTGACCCCGATAGGGAACACAGAACCACTAAAGCTTCTCTTTTGAGTTTGCGGGTGGCGTGAAGTTCGATCGCCTCGTGGTCCGCATGCGTTCGCGATCGGGAGCTTGCACGATTACCCTTCCCAGACATGCTTTCCGCAAGCGCACTGCACGGTATCGGTGGGCGCCTTCTTTGTGAGCTGCTGTTTGCAGACGGGACAAGGCTTGGTCATCACGTATGTCATGATGCCTCCTTCAGGCGACCTACGAGGTGCCAGCACGTCTCCTACCAATAGAACAAGGAGCATCGCAGCCCTCCATGTCCGAGTTGAATCGCTATGTCCGCACACTCCATGAGAAGAGGATGCGCACTTCTAGCGTTGCCGCCAACAACTATGGCTGTCATTGAGTTGCAGAAATGAGAGCACCACCCGCGGGAAGCCGTAAGGGAAACGCTTCCAGTTCCCAAACCGATTTCTCGTCCTCCGGAGCGACCACCGTTCTTTCCGCAGGTACAGCGATTGCTGTAGCGCAGATTTTCCCAACCGCCACCCAAAAGTTCTCCCCCAACCGACTCAATCCGGTCGCCTACCATCACAAAAGCTGCTCGAAGCCGTTGGCATCGTTCGTGCTGTCGAAAGGTAAACCATAGCCAGGAGGATTCTCAATGTTGGACCTGGGCATTAAGAGAATGGGCGATCTTGCGATAGTCGAATGCAAAGGCAGAGTCGTACGGAGCGAAGCCGCTTTCAAGCTGCGTAAAGCGGTCCTCTGCCTTGGAGACCCCCGAATCATCATCCTTGATCTCTCCAAAGTAAGCGCGATAGAAGGAGGTGGTCTAGGCATGTTGATGTTTCTGCACAAATGGGCTGGTGACCATGACATGCAGCTCAAGCTGTTCAATCCGACGAAGTCCGTGCGTGAAAGGTTGCAACTCGTTAGTTCGATTGGAGTACTCAAGATTGCCTCGCTGCATGAAATCAGGTTCCTCCTAGCCAACGCGGATCGCCACTTTGGAATAGCCGCCTGAGCAGAGCGCATGGCCTGTTCAGACAGCGAAATCTTCGCCCCTCGTCAAACAAATCGACGAAAGGATAAGTGGAGGATTCCCATGCGTCAGAAACCGATAGTCCTCTGTGTCGACGACACTCCGAGCATCCTCGAAGGCCGGAAAATGCTGCTTGAAGAGAACGGAGATCGGGTTCTAACGGCGACGAACGGCAAGCAAGCGATGGAAGCCTTTATGACCAATTCAGTCGACTTGGTGGTCCTCGACTACCACATGCCAGAAATGGATGGCGGTATAGTTGCGGCGCGCATGAAGGAGTCCAAGCCGGATGTACCCGTCATGCTGCTGTCAGGCGATGAGTGCCTGCCAGAGGAAGTTCTTGAGACTGCCGATTGCTTCCTGTCCAAGTCCGAGCCAATTGCGGGCTTCTTGGAACAAGTTGATTATCTGCTCAGCCTGCGAATTCTGTTCCGACCACTGCCAGCTCTTGACCAAAGCGGGTGTTGAAGACGGGGCAAACCTCAGTCAGCTGAATGGCGCCGAGGCAGAAGAATTCACGGAGCGGACCGGCAGCCTTCAAGAGATCCCACCGGTTTCGGTCGAGCTGCCTGGGCATTGGGCATTGAGTCGCGTTCGTGCTTCTAGAAACTCTTACGATACTTGCCATCTACGGAGACTCCGCCTAGCTGATCTCGGGCCATGCTCACAGACCAGCGCTTGTTCAGCTGATACTCACCCTGCACGATTTCACTTCCTGGTTGAGAGACATCGGTGGAGAACGTAAAGAGCAGATTCTTGGTGACACGCTGTTGGATCGCAACGCGGGCTGATGGGTTCTGATTGTTTCCGCCAAGCGTCGGGTCAATCTCCAGGCTGGAGATCCCCGCGAGTTTTTGCACACCGCTGCTAAGCTGACTCGCGGCTTGCGAGGCAATCATGGAATCTGTGCTCTGACTGGTGGCTGCGGATTCCTGCGTGGTCTTTCCCCGAGCAATGAGATTGATGATGTCTGCCGTCGCCAGTGGCGGATCGGAAACGTACGAGGTCGTGAGCTTGTCCAGAGGTCCACGCATACTGAGGGTGAGATTGTATTGCTCGATCGTCGTCGCCACCGATACGTTCATCACCGGGTGAGTCTCGTTTGGGTCATCGAAGGTGATGACACCTTTTTGTATCTCGTAGCGAAGATTCCTATAAAATAACTCGCCGGAAGTCAGGTTTGTCCGCCCGGTGATTACGGGATTGGCGGCCGTACCACCCACTCGCACGGCGACACTCCCGGCGATGCTGACTTGCGAACTCGTGGCGCTCAAACTCTCTTGGGATTGCACGCCAATCGCCAGCTTCACTGTATCCGCGAATCCTGGCTGAGAAGGGGTTGTAGTTCCTGTGCTGAACTGATCCCCAAATTTTGCCAAATCGAAATCAGGTGTAAACGATAAGCTGTCGATCAGGACGCGTCCGTTGAGGATCGAAGCCTCTGTGCTGCCGCTGTAGGCGAGGTTTGCATCGAGCAGCGACCGCAAGCCTTCTGGATACCGCAAGCGAATGGATTTTCCCTGCAATGCAAGGTTGAATTGCAAACTAGGTTTGTAGGCGATCGACCCGCTCAACGAGACCTGCCCTCCTCCCACCTGCCCCGCCATCTTTGAAACCTCGAGATGATCATTGGTGATGTCGAGCGTGCCATTGAGTTTCTCAACTCCCATGGGAGCATCCGCCGTCGTCATGGCTACGTCCTTGAGCTCGACCCTACCTTGAACTGCCGGTTTTTCTGCCGAACCCGAGGAGCGAACATCGAGCGCGACCATCCCCGAGCTTTGCACGTCAGGTGCGACAATCTTCAGGATTCGCAGATCGATCAATCCCTGCGCAGAAAGAGTTGGTTCGGTTGTGCCACCGATGGGTACTCGCCCTTGCATCTTGAGCGAAGTGCCGGTGCCACGGATCTCCGCAGGTTGCAGGGCAACAACGGACTGCGAATAGTCCGCGCGAATTGGGTTTGCAAGTCCAATCTCTAGGGATTGGTAGCTGGCTTTGAGGACAGGAATGGTGAGATGCGCTTCGATCTGCGATGTCTCCTTTAGCGGGCCCTTAAGAGTGGCATGGAATTCGGTTTGACCGGTAAAGCCCTGCGGCGCGCCCTTCGCATAAGTAGCCAGCAAAACATCGAGGGGAACGGTGCCGCTATCGATAGCTGCTTCCGTGTAATAGTCGCCGGTCAGGGCTAGGTGGCCATGTGCGCGAATGGAGGCCTCGGAGACCTTTGAATCGAGGTTAAGGTCGGCGGCGTGATTGGCCACGTGAACTTCCACCTTCAGGCCAGCGATCGAGTTTTCTCGAACCCGCAGCTGCGGCAGTTGCACGATCGCAGTGAGCTGAGGATCGTCCAGCGTCCCTTCCCCGTTCACCGATGCACTGACGGTGCCTGTAACTTCGAGATTTTTCGTTTGCACGGTCTGCAGTTTCTGCAAAACCAGGGATGGAGCATCAAGCCGCACTTTGTAGGCTTTTGTTTTCGGTGTGTAGGAAAGATTCGCATCCAGGGTGCCCGTCGAGGCGGACACGTTCAGAGTTGCGGAGATCGATTCGTTCGCAGCCTGGAATTGCAGAGCAAGATTCTGAATCGGCTCGTCATACGCGCGGGCATTAGCGAGGCGCGCCGATCCGGAGCCGACAGGACTGAGTTGCGAACCTTCCAGCGACATCTTCGCCGACAGGTCGCCGGAGATCGGATAGTGCTGTCCCGCCAACTGTTGCAAGTCTGACACTCGCAATTGCTGCACATGGAGGCTTGCCTTGATTGCGTTGGCTGGCTCATAAGACCAATTGCGCAGTACCGCGCTGGCGCTGAACATGGCCTGCCCTTGATGTGCGTTGATCAGCGATCCGTTCTGAATGGAAAATTCCGACGGGCTTGCCTGGATTTGAAACTTGATGCTTCTCCATTCGCTACCTTGGACCTGCAGAGCCTGGGCGCTCAGTTCTCCAGCGATCGTAGGCTGCTTCATGGTGCCATGTACGACGGCATTCAGCGTGGCAGAGCCGGAGAGGGCGGGTGGCGTGGTGGGGTTGGGGCCAAAGGAAGCGGCCAAAGCCGCAAGTTGATGCAAGTCACTGGCGGCTAACTGGACCTGCAAACTTGAACGATCACTAATTTCTCCGTGCACGGTAAGCGTTGCCGCAGGAATCCGCAATGATGTTTGGTGGAATGCGATGGCTTGCCGAGGGCCGTCGTAGCTGACGTGGATAGCACCGTCAACAGGAACCTCGCTTCCCGATGGATTTGAACGACTGCTGGCGTGCGCTTGAACGGTCAGGTCGGACTGCGCTCTCAGATTGGTAATGCTGCCTTTCCACACCGCTTCGGCATTGCCATTCAGTCGCCCGGAGACGGAAGCTGCATTGAGTTCTTGTCGTCGCAGAGTCTGCTGCAAAGCGCGCAGCGAGACATTCCGCAGTCCTACGTGAACCCGAGAGTCAGGCGTCGCGTCCAAGTTCCTTACGTCAACAGCCGCAGTTATGAGTCCGCCCAGGGCCTCCGTGCTCACATTTTTCAATTGCAATCTGCCCCCTGCTAACTGGTATTGCGCTTGGAGCTTGCGCAGTTCCAGCTTGCTTCCCGAAGCGACTGCGGTGAGTGCGTCGCTCGCAAGCTCTCCGTGGACCGAAACGCTGCGCAGCACGGGCTCGCTTCCGAGTTCCTGATAGTGCACCTTTCCCGACAGGAGAACTTCACCTGCTGGCGCTGTGCCCGGAGACACGCGAGCGAAATCTTGAGCATGAATCGTGATTTCGTAGTCTCCATCAGCAATCGGATTCGTGTAATTTGACAGGGCGGCATGCAGGGCTACCCTGGACGACCCAATGCTAAAGATGGCAGACTCCAGGCCAAATCGTTCCGGGGAGGCGCTGAATTTTATGGTCAGGCTGTGCGAAAGGGGGCTGTACTGGCCATAACGCACCTGCCCGCTGTGGTACGAAAGCGTGCCGTCGTATCGCCTGACGATTGGCGTGAAATGAATGTCGGTCCCAAAATCGTACAGGTTAGCCTCAAGGGGAATCTTTTTATCGTTGTAGTCGATTTCGCCGCCAGTGATCGCGGCATGCCCGATGCCTAAATCGAATACGCTCGTATGGCTTGTACTTTGGCTGGGCGGGGCGGTCGGCAGATTGTTCTTGCCGGACCGATCTACCTGCATGTGAACAATAGGCCGCTCAATCAGCAGTTCGCTGAGCGAGACCTGGCGTCTGAGCGCCGACCGTATCTTTACGCCCACCGTCAACTTATCGGCGTGCAAGAGTGGCGGCTGATTCAGACCTTCCGTCCCACGTAATGTGATGTCGTACAGGTGCGCGGTGAGGGTCGACAAGTTGAAATCGAGCCTGCCGATCTCCGTTTTCGCTCCCGTTGCCGCCGCCGCTTCCTGTTCGATTTTGCTTATCGCCAAGCGCTGAAAACTTGCGCTCTTGAGATAGAGATATCCCGCAACGGCAGCTATGACAATCACGCTTACGATTCCTGCCAGCATCCAGCTGATAATCCGTTTCCAGTTCATAGACGATCCTCTAAAAGGCCTGCCCGACCGTGATGTAGTACTGATTCGCGCCGATCCCGGGCACCGGGTTCAGGTTGCGCCCGAAATCAATCCGTATGGGCCCAATCGGAGTCGCATAACGCAATCCGATCCCAATGATGTTCGAATAGTTATCAACGAAGTTGTGCAAGTTGATCGCACTGTATACGTTGCCACCGTCATAAAACACAACGCCGCCAAGGGCTTTCATGATCCCCAAGGGAAAACGCGCCTCTGAATTCAAAATGAAGAGTTGCTTTCCCCCTACGGGCACGGTCACGTTCACGCATCCCGATTGCCCTTGCAGCACATTGCAGAAAGGAACCAGCCTCTGCGGCCCGGCCTCATCGATGGGAAAGCCGCGCAAAGAGGTTCCGCCACCAGAAAAGAACAATTGGCTGGTCGGCACGAAGCTGCCGGCAAAAGGAGAGGCAAGCCCTAGCCGGATACTATTGGCCAAAACCACTGAGTGGATGGGCTTGTAATAGGCGTATTGCGCAAAAAGCTTAGCGAAGTTGGCACTTGACCCGAAGGCAGTGGGTGTTATCCCCAGGTTGACCGTGGCAAACATCCCGCGGTGTGCGTCGAGGGGCTTGTCACGTGTGTCGCGGATGACTGTGGCTGATAGCGTGGACAGGAGAACGTGGCGGTCCTGGTTGAGCACGAGTTCGGGCACGATCAGATGAGACAGGTCGGTTTTATTGAAATCGTAGCGGAGCTGCAGTCGCGTGTTCGTCTTCCGGCTGATGAGTCTCTCGACCTGGAACGAGAGATCGCCGAGGCCAGCCGTGAACAGGGGATTCTCGCTATTGCGTTCGACGGAAAAACTGGTCAGCGAACTCCAATCGGAACCGATAAAGTGAGGCTGGCCGTACGTCGTCAGTACCTTCTGGTCGAGCCGGGACAGAAGGATGGAACCGCTGGCCGTCTCTCCCAGTCCGCGCAGATTCCGTCGTGTGTATTCGATCAGGCCGCGTGGACTTGCGAAAGTCGATTGACTTGGTGCAATCTGTTGGCCGTTCAAGCCAATCGTTCCACCACCACCAGGAAGAGCAACGGTTCCCGACGGGATGTTTCCGCCCCGGTGCGAGACCTCGAATCCGACTCCGTACGCGATTTGATTGCGATTGGCTTCATGCACTTTGACCAGTGCAGCTTCGTCCGTCTGATCCGTGATCGGCTTGCTCGGACCGACGCTCGACCAGTCAAAAATGTTTAAGTCATAGAGTCGGCTCTCGGCTTCGAGCAATTGCACCCGTCGCATCGGTGTCTCGGGCAAAATCTTGGCTGTCTTAGCGATTAGAGGCAATCGTGTGTGTCCCTGGCCCAAATAAACCACCTCGTTGATCCGCACCAACTGATGCTCGGTGATGGCGTAAGCGACATTCACACGGTGCCGATCGCCTGCGTTCTGCTGCAGGCTCGCTTTCACTTCCGCATTCAGATATCCGCGGTTCAGGTAGGTTGCTGAGATGCGGTTCCGGTCCTCGGCTAATTTTCGCGGAGAATATGGTATGCCGGACCGTAGTTCGAACCCCTTGGGAGCAGTAAGCTCTGCGTAGGGAACATTCTCGTTTCCGGAGACTTTGACTTCCTCAACAAGGGTTTGAGGGCCTTCCGCGATTTCGAATGCAATATCGATCTGCGGTTCACGGTCCACTGCTTGGGCCGTGACTTTGACATCTTCGTATCCCCGGTCCTGGTACACGGCCTGTATGTTGTCGCTACTCTGCTTCAGAAGCTTTTGACTGAAACTCCCGTGCGTCCAGATATGAGATTTCTTCACGACGACCTGAGCCATCAGCTCTTTCTGCGACACCACATAGTTGCCGTGGAAAACGATGCGCTCGACCTTGTGCTTCCGGCCGCGATCAATTTGATAGACAACAACAATCTGGTCGGGCTGATTCTGAATGCTCGATGTCACTTTGACATCGGCGAATCCTTTCTTCTGAAAGTAGTCGACAAGATTCCGCTGCCCTTCGTCGACCAGATCCTGATCAATTGCGCCCTCAGAGTAGACGGGGACCAGCTTCTTCATCTCTCTTCCTCCCAGGAAAGGGATACGCGAGAGTCGAGCTCCCACGGCTCGAACCGTGACCAGCGGACCCACTTCGATTTTGAACGAAACATCTACGCGATTCGTTTCTGGGTGGTATTCGGGAGGATTCTCGTGGATCTTGGCCGCCAGCCGATGCTGTTTCGTCAACGCCTTCTTCAGGAGGGTTGTCGCTGCGCTCATTCGTTCCCGGTCATAAACCTTTCCCGGTTTTAGAAGGCCGCCAGACAGTCGCGCGCGCAGCGACTGCACAGAATGATGAAGCTTGGCACGCTCCGCCCGGGAGGGCCCAACGATCTCAAGGGATCCGATTCGCGCTTGCTTTCCCATCTCCACTGCAAAGCTGATGCTCACCAATTGGTGCACATCGTCAATCTTCGTGTCTGTTTGCACCTTCGCCCGAAAAAAGCCATTCTTGTGCAAGAAAGTTGTGAGTGCTTCTTCTGCGGTCGGAAGGCGAGAGGGATCGAAAGGATCTTCATCTGGGAGGTCAACCACCTGGAGAAGGCGCGTATACGAAAAGGATTTTCCGACGCCAGAAAAATTCACGGCCGCCAGATAATAGGCTGGCTCCAGGAGAAAGCTGATGCGTAGGCCTGAGGAATCGGGCACCACGCTGACTTGGACCTTCGGAAATCCACCCGCCTTTTCTAGCGCCTCTGCGCTCGCGCGGATCTTCTCCTCGGAGTATGGATCACCCGGCCTTAGCGTGATGCAGGCGCGCAAGGGCTCGAGGTCGCGATGCGGATTGGCAATCAGCGATACGGAGCTTACGTTTTGCCCCTCATAGGAAGCCGGCGGCGCCTGGGGCGCAAGTTGCGCGAAGCCCGTCGCCGTGAAAAGAAAAAAACAGAGAAGCAAAAACTTTAATGAGCGCATGAGCCGACGAGTTCCTTCAGAAAAACGCCGCAACTACGAAACGGCTATGCCACACTCCCGCCCGCTGCCGTACCGATGTGGGATGCGGTCAAATCCATGCGAGTTGTCGTCAGAACCAACGGCAAAAGACTGACTTTGGGACACCCGAGATTGCCTCATCACACTGATAGGCCGGACGTCACAATTTCGCATCTCAAATCACAGGAATTACGAAGCACAAGCCGTCATAGCAGTTGTCTTAAAACGGCGTTACATGTTGGGCGCAAGAGGCCGAATTTCGCAAGTGCGCGCGTCCGCTTGCGGTCCGCTTGCGACGACAGTTCCACTCAGCCCCCTAAGACTGTCTCGCGCCTCCGGTTGCACTTCAACGCTGTGGAGGCACGGCTGCCTCGCGAACGACAGACGGCGGTTTGGTATCACTTGTTTCCGTCTTGACTAGGGGCCCCGCCGGAGGAGCGCCAGTCTTGACCAGCGCAGTTTTAATTTCAACTTTCTGGTTAGCGAGCGGATTGATGGCTGTCTCAAAGGTTTGATAGCCGGGAAGAGCGATTCTGATCTGATGTGTTCCCGGCGCAACTAGCATCCCGCGACCCATACCCTCAAACTCCCCTACATGTCCCACGAAAAGGCCGTCCAAGAAAACTGCGGCCCTGGACGGGTTGACCGCGATCTTGACTGTGGCCGTCCCATCAGGAAGCGGTCCGGTAGGGGCTTTCTCCATGGCCACACGAACGACTTCCTTCTGGCCAGGCTGGACAAGAATTCGTTCTGTGAAGTCTTGGTAGCCGTCCTGACGCACGGTAATGACGTGTTCACCAGGCAGAAGAAGAACCTTCTTCGATCCCTTGAGTTCTTTCAGATACCCTACGTACGCTCCGTCAACCCAGACCCCAGAAGTCTTTTCGACATGGGATCTCCCTTCAAATTGAATCTCTCCCATCACATCGTTTTCAGCGCACATCGGGGCGGATAAAAGCAAAGCAGAAATCAAAAGCAATACCCCCAGTAATGGATCTGCTCTTCGGAATGCTTTTTTCATGGTGACCTCCATAGCCCTTGGATTGCCTTTAGGAAGTAGTCGCAGTTTCTGCATCGCGCGCTTTTAATAGTCTTATGCCGCGCGTCTTCCTCGCCCGCCAGCTAAACCATCGGAAGGGGCAAATAGAAAACGCAGATCGAGCAAATGCTCGACAATCTGTAACAGGTTTGCGGGCGACTCGCTCTTGGACACAAACGCATCTACCCATTTCAGAGCGCTCTCGGGCAGCCCATCATCTGCGGACAGCAGAGCGATTGGAACATCGGGTTCGCCAGCTTTCATGTGCTCTGCGACGACATCCCCATTCATTCCAAGCATGTGGTAGTCGAGAAGCACCAAATCGACGGGATGGGAGGAGAACAGTTGCAAAGCCTCTGCGCCGCTGGTGGCGACCAGGACCTTGAACCCAGCTTTCTCCAACAGCATCTTGCGACCTTCAAGTCCGTTCCATTCGTCATCGACACACAGAATTAGGGGTTTTCGCGGCATGGCACTCCTCCGATTTTTCGCCGGACAAGCACATGAAGAACTTGCCTTGGCGTCGTATTTCCGGAGCAGCGCCTCCATGTTCCGAGCACGATCTGTGCCAAACTCGCAAAGCACAGCAGAGCAGAGTCTTACATTTGGGAAGAACGTGGGAGTGTAAACACTACCGAGTAACGACGGACAGCGAACAGTAAGAACATCGCCTTGGCGACTGACAGCAGCATCTTCCGGGCCGGAAATTCGGGATGCCGCCCATTCTGTATCAACACTTGCGGGTCATTGCGCATCTGCACGTCAGCCCGTATGCCTGTCAGGTCGGTGCTAGTCGTTGATGACAAAAAACCTGCACTTCTTCCGGCCCGCTGCGCACATCGCATCAGGCGCTCAATAATTCTGCGACGGCTTGCCACATATTCCCGCCAAAAAAACTGTACTTCGCCTTCCGCGAACTTGGGCGTGTTGTGCGGACAGTCTTTCTCCTCGACTACATTTCCGATATCGACCTTCGCCGTACGATTCAGACGGCAACGAAAATAAGAGCGAGGCATTCAATCTATTTGTTCAGTGGGTGGCCTTCGGCGGGGGACGCCTGCTCGCGGAAAACACTCGGGACGAGCAGCGAAAAATGATCAAGTATCATCATTTAATTGCGAACCTGCTTATCTTCCACAACGTCGTGACGATGACCAAGGCGCTGCAACTGCTCATGGAGGACGGGAATCCGATTGATGAAGAAGCATTGGCCTGCCTCAGTCCCTATCAGACCGAGCATATTAACCGGTTCGGGCGATACGCGTTGAAGCGGGATCGGGTGCCGGAACCGCTAGACCGAGTCCGGGTTTTGCGTATGCCGCCCCAATCAGAAGGGGTTGCGGCGGAAAAATATGAAAAGATTAAGAAGAGTGTGACCTTTTAACCAGGATCCTTACCTCTACCCAGCACTGGCCGAGTCGTCAGGATTGAATTCGTTGGCACGACCAATGGCATCGTGCTGTGTACGCACTGCGAAGCCCAGATTTGTGTGCTCGATAAAATAGTGCTTGCCGGTCGAACGGGCGAAGGGATCTAAGCGGGCGAGCGCCATTGAGAAATCAAGGATAGAGGAGATGTTCGACGCTCAGGGTGCGCGCTCGGTTCGCGAGTGAAGAAATCAAACCCCGCTAGGCTTGCAAAACTTTCCCTCGAAGGCGGCGAGAGCATCCTCCTTGGTATCGAAATATTCGCTCGGCTCACCGATGCTCACTCCACCCTTTACCTCAGAGAACTGCCATCGTCCAGGATTCACATCGGCCGCTCTTTCAGTCCAGATGCGGCCTACCTCTTGTCCTGTTTCAAATTGTCCTACTTCAAACACGTCGAACGTAATCACAGTTTTTTGGTTGACGCTCGCGCCTGTGTTCGGGCACATCGTGAACTTCGCTGTCATCATCTTCTGGCCTCTTCTGATTCCCACTTTCCCAGACGCTTCCGGTGCCTCAGAGTACGGGTCTTTCTGGGCCACGGCCTGAACTTGCGATGATTCTCTAGATGTGCAATCTGGTCATCATTCCTTACCCCTTCCCGCAGCTTCGGCCCCACGCCCCTTGCCGCGCGCCCAGTTCCTAAACTTATACAGCGTAGGAAGTCTCCGGTCGCCCGACGGGATCTGCTTCCCACAATAACGCAGGTCAACTCGCGACCTGGGCCTCAGCGCGAAAAGCAAAAGCGTAATCGTGCACAAACTGATCGAAGGTGATCGGCTTGTGTCCGGTGAGCTGCTCGATGTCGTCCGTCACTAGACTCGCTCTGCCCTCGCGATAGAGACCCTGCAAATCGATCAGGGCATCCGCAGACCATTCGGGCGTGCCCGTGGACAGGATGGCTTTCTTCAATTGGGCCGCCGGCAAGTCCACATAGCTGATTTTGCGTCCCGCAACTCGGGAGATCTTTTCCGCAATTTGCTCGTTGGTAAGAGCTCCTCCTCCGGTTAATACGTAGGACTTGCCTTCGTGTCCGGTTGCGGCGAGAACTATCACTGCCACGGCGGCAATATCCCGGATGTCGACTATGCTGACCGCGCCGTTTCCCTGGCATCCGTAGAACGCGTTCTGAGATCCGATCGTGCCCGCGTTGTAGTTCACCAGATTCTGCATAAAGCTGTTCGGACGAAGAAACGTGTAGGGCAGGCCCGATGTCTCAATGTTCTCTTCCGAATCGCGATGCACGCTCGGGAACATGGATTCCCGTCCACCCAGAGCTGAAAGCTTCACAATGTGCTTCGGCCCAGCCGCGCGTACCTCCCTGACGAAACTCGCTTCCAACACTGGCAGTTCCCGAACCGGTGGTCCAACCAGAAGAATCTTTTCCACCCCCTCCAATGCTGGACGAATAGTCTCCGGCTTCGCGTAATCCATGATCACACCTTCCAACCCCGCAGGGGCTTGTGCTGCGACGGCAGGCGAGTGGAAGGTAGCGCGTATCTTCAGCCCTACAGCCAGCGCCTGCTTTACCACTTCACGACCGACGTTTCCACTTGCTCCCGTGATCAAAATCATTGCGATCTTCCTTTGGGATAGCCGTTTCCCATTCTGACGTGTATGGCGCCACCTTAAGATGAATCTGTTTTTCAGATCAATCTCTTCGTCCTCACCCGCTCAACCTCTACTTCTTCCTCCTTCGCACAACAACGGGAACCATCAGACGCAGAAGCTTCCCAATCAAGTGCTGGCCAAACGCGGCAGAGCCGAGAAACAGCTCTCGACTGCGTTCGAATGAGAATCCAGCTGAGGTATTTAACTGGCCTTGCGCTTCTCCTCCGACCGGACAGTCCCAGGGCTCGTCTACCCTGGTGGACTCCCAAGTCCTCACTTGCTTGTCGGCCTCTTCCTTGGCAATACCGTATCTTTCCTGTATTTTGCCGAGGAGCTGATCTCGTCGGCCGTCGATGATGGCTAGCTTAGCGAGGTCGTCATCGGTGAGCTTTGCCCCATTGTTTCTTAACAGATCCCTTGATCTGATTTTATCGTCCTTTTGTCTCTTCCCAATCCATGGCATCCTCGCATTGCTGCGGGTTGCTGCTAAATCCGTCTTCATTCATCTTTGAAGAGCACGCAATAGGCCAGCTGCGATGCCTCTCACTCTTTGCAAGTACATACGTGCCGCGTGCAGGAGGACCGTCATGTAATTTGAGCGGGAGGACCCGCCTTTTTTTCATACATTAAAATACCCGCTCTCACGCCGGCGGCCCGTGCCGAACTGTATCCGGTTTGGAAAGCCGCGTGCCCTAGCAGATTGCGGAAAAACTCGGTTCGAAAAGATGGCGTAGAGGGGATTGTTTCGCAGTAATCGGCAAGGCTACAACGCTAACTCAACCGATGTCGTCTTTCCTTAATGAATGCAGTAGTGGCATTTACAGGGGGAATTTGTCTTTAATTTGTGCATAAATTTTGCCTTAATTAATTCAGTCCGCTGAAAATACAGTGTTTTTTCGGATTTGCGGCCATTCCGCGACCCGGCGTCGGAGGTTCCTTCTGTCGGAAGAACAGAGCCAACTCCAAGCTTCCGGCATCTGGTCCAGTTTGCCTTTCCAGCGCCAAAGCAAGGTTTTCTCCCACTGCAATGATTAAGGGTTCTTCCTCAATTTCGGGCAGGGGGGAGCCACGAGACATTGGCATCAATCGGGCTCGTAAAAGTTCGAAGCCGGCTCGACCATACATCTGGCGCTTGAGCGTCTTCAACCGATTGATGTGACCCTCCACGGGACCGTTGCTCCAACCTTCACTGAGCGCATTCTTCACCGCGGCCAGATCTTGATTCAACTTCCGCACGAAACGCTTCATCCCATAAATCCCGGAACCGACGGCTTTCTTCATCCAGCGCGCCAGCGTTGCAATCTTCCCGGCTTGCAGAATGCCGCGAAAGCTCATCACCAAGCTGCGCATCCGCGCGAAATCCGGGCAGACTTTCTTGAGAGCCTCCACCTTCGCCGCCTGCCATCCCGTGAGTAGATGCCCGGGCTTGCTTAACAGCGCTGCGGCGACCAGTGGAGAGATCTGCCCGGAGAGCGTAGGATGCGTGCCCGGTTGCTGGCGCAGACTAACCGAAGCTGGTGGCCGCGACTTGCGTTTCAACTCCAGTTCATGGTCTCGCCAGCCAGCAAGAAATTTCGCTAAGCTCGAATAACATCCGCTATAACCGAGCGCGCGGATTTCTGTCAGCAATCGAGGGCCCTCGTGACAGCCTTCCGCCCACCGACGTTGCAGGTGAGCTGCAAAGAATCTTGGCGAGGTTGGTTTCGGCTCCATCTCGTTCCTCGTGGGTAGTTGCGTGCAGCGGATCTACTGGTCGACGCGTCGGCGTCCGACTCCCGTCTCGCGCACGATGGCGCTGGCGGTCCGGCCGCTTAAATGCAGGGCTCGGATCCGCGCAAACAGCTTTTTCTTGGCCCGCCACCGCTCCGCAACCAGCTGCCTCTTGTGGGTTTGCACTTCTGGATTTGCACGGGAATGGGAATCGGGCACCGGCACGGTCTTCGTGGCACTCGGGTCTTCCTCCCCCGGCGGTAATGCCAGCCGTCGACGTTGTCGACCGAGTTCTTTTTCTACCGCCTCTCGCAGATTCAGCAACACATGAAACCGGTCGGCAACCTGTCGCGCCTGCGGGGCGCCGCGCTGGGCTCCGCCCGCATAGAGTCCGAACCGGTCGCGGGTGATGACCTCCACTTCCGGATGTTGCTTCAACCACTCCGCTAACTGCTCGGCGGAGCGCTGCGGCAACAGGTCCGCTACGGTTCTCCGTTCCAAGTCGACCAGGATCGTGCCGTAGGTCTGTCCCTTCTTCCACGCCCAGTAATCGACACCCACCACCCCCAGGCGGTGCTCCCCATGCACCCCCGCCCTGGCCCTGCGCTTAATCCTACGTAGAATGGTGTCGTCGCTGATCGACATTGCCAAGCGCTTCATAAGAAACTCGGCCGCGCGTCCGCCCGTGCGGTGGCCCACCAGGAGCAGAATTTTCTCCACCCGACTCGTCCGCCGGGCCCAGGGGCCACCACTTCGCCGAGTCGCTCACGGAAGATGGCTTGTTCACATTCCCTGTTGCGACATCGCCATCGACTCAATCGCAATTGCAGCGCCACCCGCTTGCCTTGAACGGGAAGATCTTGCAGTTGCCTCCAGTAACGACTGTGGCGAGCGGTCGACTGCGTTCCGCACGAAGGGCACTCCGAACGGGTGCGGCCCTCGGCACGGACGAGCCAACCTTGCTCGGATTTCTCGAACCCCAACAAAGTCAGACCTATCTCGGGTGGCAACAAATGCTGTGCGCTCAATTCGTTGGACATGGCTTTGTCATTAGATGACCAAGTTCATGTCCCTGCACCGAAATTGAGGAAGAACCTAATTAAGGAAAAACGACAACCGGCTCGACAATGTAGTCAAAGGCGCAGCCAAACCATTCGCGCGATTCAACTGATAAACTGCGTTCTGTTGCGTACTACCTCTGGCTCAAAAACAGCATCCAAGTGTGTGATCGAGTCCAGCACCTACGCGTAAAGATAGAAGCCGTGGGTTGGATGATTCGGATCGTGAAACACCTCAACGGTGTGACTCGAGAAATGGTGATTTCAGACGATCTGGAGAGATTCGTCGTCGCAGAAATGAATGCCAAGAACGTCGTCAGAGCGGCCTGAAACAACAGGGAAATCTTGAAGAGCTCACCGGACCGAATCTTGATCGACCGGAAAGTTCGAGGACTCAATAGAACTGCTCGCCTCCGAGACATTTAGGGAGGACGAAAGAAAAATGCCCAATAACACTGCGAATCGACGCGATTTGTGGAAGCGCGGTTTTATGAGTAAGGCAAATGTGCAGTCGGATCGACCCTATGAGGTGATGGTAGACAAGGAAATTGCGATGCCGGCGTATGAGTATTGGGAACAACGAGGCCGACCTATTGGATCGCCCGAGGTCGATTGGTATCGAGCTGAGGATGATGTGAATCGCGAACAATCGCGCCATGTGCTGGGGCTTGGGTCAGTACGGTTTAGCAAGTCCCATCTCGGAGACGTGGTTCACAACCATGGGACCAATGAAGACGGCAAAATCGTTGGCTTTCGCGACACTGCTGGGATCCCCGAGTACGAAGTTATAGTAACTGTCGAACGAAATAATTGGGAGCTTGTGTCCTCTGTAACGCTTGGGCCGCCTTGCTTGAATTGCATAAGGCGCGTGCATTTAATGACAGTCACGTTGGTGTGAAACGTGCTTGCGCTAGCTGCGACCCGAACTTATCCCCGGGTGATGGAGGTCGCCCATGTGCTCTCCTAAATCATCCACTCATATCCCGTCCGTTTCGGTCTCGGCGTCCCTGGAGTGGCAAGCATTTCCTTGTGTTGTTGCAGATAAGACCATGGGCCATCGCGGACTTTGAAATAGCCAATCGTTCCTTGTTGCTGTATCAGACCGATGATCCCGTCGTTCGCCAGCGAAGCAATCGTCAGCCTATTCAGTGACCACGCAACTACTCGACAATTATCCTCAAAGTGTTCCTGCAAAATATGTTTTTCATCAACAGTCAGCGATTGAAGGCGCTCGGCTAACCGATGTTTTGCACGCAGCCTATCCACAGCGGTCTTGCTTGCCTTCCAAACCCACTGCGCTGGAAACGTGACGGAATAGAAGTCAGACGCCAAGAACAAAAGCCACAGCCACGCTCGGTGTTGTTGAATCAGTGATGCGGACTCCACAAAGCGCGGCCCGAATGGGAGTGCCGTCCCACAGACGAAGAACACCGTTACCGCGATCCTCGGAGAAAGGAATATCTTCTCAACCGCGTTGAGGATTGCCTCTGCTGTCGGGTTTATCGCCAAGGTGTGCCTACCTCATGTTTTAGTCGAGCATGTACCAAGCCAGCTTGAAAGGCAGAAGGCAGGAATCAAGATAGTAAACATGGATGGAGCACAGGATTCCCGCATCTGACAAAGGGGAGGATTTATGGCTGAAATCAAGATCGCAGATTCGGTACTTCGCGCGCTCGCGGATCAATACGAGCACGGCAACGTTCGTTGGCTCAAGATCGTGCCCGATTCGATTGAAGAATATGAAGACGTTAAAGAGCGTTACGCTGAACTCGTTGCGAAAGGGCTGCTAAAGAGTGATGGCTTCGTATATCAGTTCACCGATGCGGGATATGTCCAGTACTCGCCCCTGATCAGGGCACTGCGAGCGCTCAGTCCCGTCCTAGTCTAATCCCCATTGTCGAGCTGCTGTCGCGCAGCCCTTCAAATCGCGGATTTCTCCACTGCAGCTCTCTTTCTGGCACTTAAATCGCGCACTGCTGCCCTGGTTTAGCCCTTAAATCGCGGACAGATTCGGTTCATGCTTTGTTGTCTTCTCCGGCCTTAAGGCTCTTCTGGCGGGCTTGAATCTGGTCACGCTCCCGCGCGAGTTCTTTTCGCAGTTCTTCCTCGGTCGGCAAGTACAACATATATTTTGAAGCAAACATCTGCTGGCTCTCGTGCAGTGTTGAGTAGCGAGCTACAACCTCGTCCTTCTCCGCGCACAGGATCAGTCCGACGGTTGGATTGTCCCCCTCGCCACGCTTGAGTTCGTCGAACATGCGCAAGTACATATCCATTTGCCCTACGTCTTGGTGTTCCAGGCGGCCGATTTTCATGTCGATCAACACGAAGCATTTCAGTAGGTAGTTGTAAAACACCAGGTCGATGAAGAAATGCTGCGACTCGGTCGCCACGCGGTATTGACGTGCGACGAAAGCGAAGCCTTTGCCCAGTTCCAGGAGAAACGGTTGCAGATTTTCGATGATGGCCGTTTCCAGATCGGATTCGCGCAGTCGTGCCTGGTCCGGCAGGTCCAGGAAATCGAGAACATAAGGGTGCTTGATGACATCGATGGGTTGACTGACAGTCTGCCCTTGCTCGGCCAGGGCCAGCACGCCGGCTTTATCGCGGCTCTTCAGCAGGCGGGCGAACAGCAAGCTGTGGATCTGCCTTTCCAGGACCGATACGCTCCAGCCTGCCTTTTCAGCCTCGATCTCATAGAAGCGGCGCTCTGCCCGGTGTTCGACCTTGCAAAGGGTGCGGTAATGCGTCCAGCTCAAGTTGGGGGAGAAGCCTTTCAGCTTGTCGGTGGTCTCCAGGGCTGTCTTCATGTCAACCAAGACTGTGTCTTCCGCGAGGGTCGCCAATTCATCACTTGCCGAGTGATGAATTGCAGGTTCTCGGTCGTTAAACGCTTGATAAAACAAGCGGAAGTAGCGCAAATTGCTGATCGAGAAACCCTGTCCATAGCGCTTTCCAAGTTGTTCAGACAGGTCGTTCAACAGGCCTTGCCCATACTCGGCCCGGTCTTCGCCGCTCTGGAGCGCTTCGACTATTTCTCGCCCAATCAGCCAGTAGGCGATCACCATATTGTTGTTGACGGCGCGCGCCACGTTGGCACGGGCCTGCTCCAGGATCGATACAACCCGGTCCATCAAGCTCCCTTGGCCAACGCGGATAAGTCCGCCTTCCAACGAACGGGGTTGTCGTACTTTTTCCGGCTTTTTCGGCGCCATGTTCACAAGCTTCTCACATTGTTGAGACCGTACTGCTGGAGAATAGCGATCAGATGTTGTTTTGGCCACGTCGTTGGCAAAGGCTGCTGTCGCGAAAGACGACGCTCGTCTTGCCCGCCGGGGCCAGTTCCTTGTGCCATACCTGTCATTACCGAGAACCTCGTCCGCACACGAATCACGCTTTGCCGGAGTAGCTGATCGAGGGAACGTTGAAGGAGCGAAGCAAAGGTTTCCTGAATCGCAAAGCGGGGAGTGC
>JBAUXO010000242.1:0-14429 GCA_049584315.1 Candidatus Sulfotelmatobacter sp.
AAGCAGCCATTCCATGTTTCCGCAAAGGAGCGTACGTGGGAAGCGGCGGACAGAAGAGCAGCAACTGCGTCCAGACCGCTACTAACGGACGTTTGCGCCAGTCATACCGCGAAGCGGTTTAGTCCAAGTGGGCTTATGTTGTCGACAACATAAGCTCACGAGCCGAAGTACGAGGAATTCCAGTCGCGGACGATCTGGAGTCTCTCCAACGCGTTCACGTCTGCATTCAAGGAACTCGATCCCGTCCCACAATTCAAGGCGACGGCCAAGCTGGGTGAATTCCTGGAAGCCCGGTTCTCACAGCCGTTCTAGTCTGCGAAGCGGCCTTCCCAACAAGCAATTTCACTTTGCCTTAGACGACCCATGCGGGCGAGGCTCGCCCGCATGGACTGAAGAGAGGAGTCACCGTCATGTCTGCATTGTTTCCACTTGGGCAAATTGTGGCCACGCCTGGTGCGCTAGCTGCATTGGAGAGAGCGAAACAGCCGCCCACCTGTTTCTTGGCCCGTCATGCAATCGGGGATTGGGGCGAACTGGATCCAACCGATGTCGGAGAGAACAAGTACAGCCTGATTCACGGATTTCGATTACTGAGCAGCTACCAGACGAATGTTGGCGAGAAGCTGCGGACCGGTCGTCAACCACTCTGCTGTTGCCCGAGGAGTATTGAGGAGTTGCACCAAGGGGCCTCTCCGCCAAGTTTGCACAAGTGCGTGAAACCGGCTGAAACGACGGACTGTAACCCAGGGACGTCGCGCGATCCAGTGAGATCAGGCCCGATTTCTCTCTGGCCTTCGTTGATCAAATTAACCCAACCTGAGCAGGTCCGTTGCGCCGAAAATCGGATTTTTCTGAGAAATTGCTCGGCCACTGCAGGTTTCGGTCCCAGCGGGAAGTTTGATTCGGTTGGTCGACATTTTTCATGCGCCGTCCTCCTCTCCCAAGAACGGCACAAAAACCGCCATTCCTGCACTCCAGGAGCCGTTTCTGCACGATTTTCTGCAGAAAAAAAATATTTTAAGAAGTCTTCAAAACCGTGTATACGCTGGCCCTTTCACGCTCGTTGAGCGAGCTTCGCCACTGTCGTCTGCGTGCACATTTCGAGGCAACTTTGCGTGCCCTTCTGTCTGATTGCTGTCCGAAGAGAGGAGGCTTTTTCGAAGGCGCAGAGCTTTTTGGGAGGATTTGTCCGTAAACTCTCGACCAAGGCTGGCCTGCGAAAGTCAGCGGTATGGGGGACGACGAAGGTGTGCGCAAACGCCGTGTGTTCCAGTGGTCGAAACAGGCGAGAGACCTGGCCAGAGAATGCAAACAGCGAATGATCGCCGGGAAACATCTCGGTCAGGCCGACCGCAGAGTATTGGTCGCAAGGCTAGTAGAAATCTCTGGGAACCCGCGGGAAGCGTGTTTGCGGTTCCTGCGTCGTTCCGGCCTAGAACAAGAGCGCTCCTATCGCGAATGGACCAAACCTGAGCAACGACGGCTTCTCGATCTGATCACTACGATGCCGGTCGATGAGGCGGCGAAGATTCTTCTACGGCCACCTGGTTCGGTTCGTTCGATGCTCCACCGTCTGGGCATCGGTGGGCGAACTGGACGGGAGTGGTTCACCAAGTACTCGCTGTCGCGGGCGTTGCACACTCGTCCCGAAGAAATCCAGAAATGGATCGACTGCGGATGGCTGAAGTCCCGCGCTCTTCCGTCTGCTGGCATGCAAGCCAAAATCATCTATGCGGATGACTTCTGCCAGTTCGTGAAAGAGCACGGGCACGCAGCCGTCAGCCGCCGGCTCACCTATGATGCGCTCTGGTTTGTCCAGAACTATGTGTTCCCTCCAAGCCATGCCGCTCTGTTGTCGGTCAGAGGAACTTACAAGAAGCAAGACCCAGGCAAAGAAGCAGGGGATAACGTAAAAGCCCGGTCAGGCAATGGTTCTGACGCAGACGGTGATCAGGAACCAGGAATGATCGGGTAGCGCGCCTAGAGGGTTGATCGATGTGGTCGAGGCTTGTCCTGCTCGGAAAGATCGAACGGCCGCGGGCGGCGAAAGACTCGGTTCATCGTTCACTGGACATCCGTCGCCTGGAATTGCTGAGTGGCCGCCTTGATTGCCGTCTCGATCTTATGGATTTCTTCGTCGCTCAATTCCGAGAATGAGTCCCGTTTGCCTTTCGACAGTTTCCCCTTGTTCTGGTGAATGAGCTTGATCAGGAGCGCTGCACGTTGATTTGGCATGTCGACGATGCCCATTACCGACTTCACGGCCGCATCGAAAAACTTCAGGAAATCCAATTCCTGTTTCAGGTCGCGACTGATGGTTTCCTCAATGCAGTCGAAGAGGTATTCGGTTTGCGGAGTGGCGTCGAAGAAACGGTACAGATTACTGGTTTCATTCGAGACGGTCAGCTCCTGTTCGGCATTCATGTTGTATGCAATGAAGGGAGCGATGGGACGCGAGAAGGCCTCAAGAACCCGGTCGTACGCGCCGATATCCCTGAGCATGGCTGCGGAGACGGGAAAGACAACTCCCTGGGGAGTGAATCTGGTTTTCGAGAGGACATTGTGAACCAGGAAGCGGTGAATGCGCCCGTTCCCGTCCACGAATGGGTGGACAAAGACGAATCCGAATGCCGCAGCCCCCGCCGCACAAACAGGATGCACAGGGCTGTCGGCACCGAGCAGACGCCCAATCATTTGCATCCAGCCGTCCATCAGGGAGGGAACATCCTGCGGTTTCGGGCAGATGAAGTGTACGTCCTGAGAAAAATCCGGCAGCGTTTCGCCAACATAGACCTGGGTGTCGCGCCAGTCCTTCTGCGCGTAACGCGGGTCGACGATTGCGTTTTGCAGATCGACGAGCGCCTGCTTGGAACCGGGATCGAACTTTTCCGCGCGCATGAGTGCCGCGACGAACCGATCAGTGCGGTCCTTGCTGGGCGCCTCCCCCTCGATGGCGAACGACGACTTGGTTTCTTTGGCGAACAAGTAGTGGACGGCTCGCTTGAGCACCGTGGGCTCGACGGTTGCAACCAGCGTGCGGGCGCGTTCGCTGAGATTCTTGGCCATGCCAGCTTCGAGTTTTTCGGTTCGCCGGATGAGCGGGCAATAATGCTGATTGCCCAAGAGGTTGTCGAAGACGCGTTGACGGCGAATTCGGCGGACGGGGCCAGCGATATGAAGATGCGAGTCGAGAAGGTCCACGTACGGCCCGGACGTGAGATCCGGGACATCGAGGGTGTCTCCCGTAAGGAGCTCATATAAGTACCAGGCACGGCGGGCAAAAATTCCGTTCGGCTCGCCTTGAACCCAGTGCTCGATGTCGATTTTGGGGATGCGGGCGAAGGCGGCCTGGTAAACGCCAAGCGCAACCGGTTCGTATCGCAGGGCGAAACGAAGCTGCCCAACCAGGCCTTCGGCTGGTTGGTACGGTCTGGGATATTGTTCAAGAACCTCAGCGTCGGTAATCCGCGTCTTGCGTGTGCCACCAGTAATGATGGAGCGAACGATGGGACGGGGGATTTTCAGATCGAGTCGGCTGATGAGGGCGTGCAGCCCGACCGAGCTTTCCGTATTACGGGTGGCCTTGATCATAAGAACGCTCCACATGGATTCAAAACGTTCCAAATCCATAGAGCAAAGCGAAAATCGTTCCAATCCCTAGTAAAGCGTAGACATCACAAATTCCCTCCAATTATCACAAATATCCTCCATTATGTAAATGTCGTAGTTAATTTAATCCAATACTCCGGTCGAATCCCGGGATCATCATAACCCTCACCTGCCATTCGCGATCGCCTGTGATGTTTTCCGATATTGCGCGAGGCCAAAGGGAGGCGCTAGGCTTTAAGCGAACAAAAGGCGAACAAAAATGGATGAAGGCCGTAAACGCGTGCTGGCCATCGTGGCCGGGATCCTGGTAGCGCGGGATCTAAAGACGCCTGAGGATCTGGAAGGCCAGCCCTGCCATCTGGGTGAAATAGCTCATCGTCGTTTCACCGGAATACGCCTCCCAGTTGGTATTCGTGGTGAACGACGCCGCTGTGTTGAAAGCCAGGTGAGCGGGACTCACGCCGCCGAACTTCTGAGGGTTGAATGGCAGATAACCCTGTAAACGCTGCATGAGATACAGCACGACCATCGACACCAAGATGAACAGCAGCATCGCAATGGCATATTCGGTCCAACGCATCTCGTGGTTCTCGTCCACGCCCGTGACCCGGTAGAGCAAGCGCTCGACAGGCCGCAACATCGGATCCATGAACGTTTTCTCGCGCTGGAACACTCGGGTCATGAAGATGCCCATTGGCTTGGTAACCAAGAACACCAGCGCCAGGAAGAGCAGAATTTGGAGCCAGCCATTCGCTGTCATATCAGAATTTCTCCGGACGCAGCAGGGCGTAAACCAGATACACACCCGTCAGCGCACTGACTACGAGCATGATCGTCGACTCGAGAGTCATATCCTTGTCCTCACTTCAGCCGCTCACAGAAACGCACGTAGGCAATCGACAACACAAAAAACGTTACGGTAACGCCTACCTGATCGCGTCTCAGGTGCTTAGTGTGGCCTCGCTCGCTTTGGTGCTCGCATCTCTGTTTCTGTTTGAGAGCATCTTCGACATCGCGATGTTTCTCCGGTTGCGGGCAATCGAAGGCTCAAGCTGGGTTCTGCTCGACGGGATAGTCACCCTGATATTGGGACTGATGAGCTACATGCGGTGGCCATCGACTGCTGCGTGGGCGATAGGCGTGTTAGTCAGCGTGAGTCTGGTCACCAGCGGTCTTACGTGTGTGATGTCTTCGTTGGCCGTCCGCAAGTCCATCACTCCGGGACCCGGGCGAACAAAACAAGACGATTCATCCTCGAAGGACTATTGGAGTGTGCACGAGTGAGCGGGCATCCTTCGCTCGCCGACCAAGACTAAGTGAAATGCTGTTTGCGCCAACGGGCCACGAGAGTCCTTTGTCCTCTGCGAATGGCGACGGGCAAGGAAGATAAGAAAAAACTTGACACTCCGGTAGGTCGCTTATACATTACTTTTTGTAATGCATAGAGTACATTCGCCTCTGATTACTCGAAATTCAATGGAGCCAATTGGCAGATTTACTGATCGTCCTTTGCTTCGCCGCCGCAATCGATATTGGAGCCAGCTGGCTTTTAGGAAAGCCGGGTTTCGGATCGCACACTCGAATCGTCTTCGCACTGCTGCCAATACCGGCAAATCTGGCTTTGGTAGTTGTGATCGTGCGCAGGATTCGGAAACTCGATGAATTTTTGCGACAGGTTCACTTGGAAGCGATCGCGATCGCATTCCTGCTGACGGCCTTAGCTGTCTCCGTCTATGAGGACTTACAGAAGGCCCACGTCGTGGGGTCGCTCAATATCGGCATCTTGTGGATTTTCATGGCCGCGTTTTACGGCATTGGGTATTTCATTGCAGCCAGGCACTACCGATGAAAAACCGCCTGCGCGTACTGCGCGCGGAGAAGAACTGGACTCAAGCGCAGCTGGCCGAGATCGTGGGAGTCTCACGGCAAGCAATTATTGCCGTTGAGAACGGCAAATATGATCCTGCGCTCCCGCTCGCTTTCAAGCTCGCACGAGCGTTTGGGAAGAATGTGGAAGAAGTGTTTGTCTGGGAAGGTGGTTCGCTTCAAGAAAGATGAGGAATTCTTACCAAGGAGGTGTCTCACATGAATCGGATCTTCGTTGCAGCACTACTGGCGCTACTCGCCGTGACAGCGGCTTTCGGCCGAGACGAGCGTGCCGACAAGAACAAGGCGATCGTGCGGAGGGTCTTCACCGATATCCTTTCGCAAGGAAAGTTCGAGATAGCGGCTGAGATCTACGCCAAAGACTACGTGAATCATGAGCCAACCAAAGACCTTGGATTTGACGAGAGTGAGGCCGTTGATCACGGCTGGCGTGCCGCATTTCCAGACCTGGAATTGACCGTCGAAAGAGAATTCGCAGAAGGCGACTTTGTGACAGTTTTGTGGAGAGGACGAGGCACAAACACTGGCAGTGGGAACGGCCTGAACGCGACAGGGAAGAAAGCGGAAGGCCGTGGAATCAGCATCTTCCGCGTTGTGGATGGAAGGATAAAGGAAGAATGGACTGAGACAAGCCAGTTGCTCATCCTTCGCCAGCTAGGCTTGTTTCCTGGACGACAGTAGGAGGGCCCCTAGCCGAACTTTCCCCCTACAAAAATCAAGGTGGAACTCTCGGGCTTGAAGCCATCATTCAAGTAGCGTCACGAGGAGCACACGACAATGGCCGACACGATTCCTCTTGGGCAGCCTTTAGAAGCGCGCTTGAGCGAGCAAACTTCCGCAAGCGTGACCTCCGTTCCCTGGACGATCTGGTGCGTGTTCGCTGGAATCGTTTCCAGTATCGTTGGAGGGCTTTGGGACATTTCCTGGCATATGTCCATCGGCCGCGACACGTTTTGGACGCCGGCGCACATCCTGATTCAGTTGAATGGCGTGCTGGTGGGGATCGCGTGCGGCTACATGATCCTGACGACAACGTTTGGCGGCGACGCCGCGGAGCATGACGCGTCGGTGAAGATTTGGGGATTTCGCGGGCCGCTGGGGGCGTTCATAGCGACGTGGGGCTGCGTGGCGATGCTGACTTCCGCGCCGTTTGATAATTGGTGGCACAACGCGTACGGCCTGGACGTGAAGATTGTGAGCCCCCCGCACACGCTGCTTTCACTGGGCTCGTTCGCGATTAAAGTTGGAGCGCTGGCGCTGATGGCTGGCTTGATGAATCGCGCACAGCCGCAAGTGAGACGGAAGGTGACTTGGCTCTCTGTTTTCGTCGGGGCCGTTTGCGTCACCCAGCTCGGGCTTATCCTGACCATACCGACGTGGCCCGTGAACATGCATACGGCGAAGTGCTACCTAGCAGTGGCGATTGGGATTCCCGCGGTGCTGATGGGTCCCGCATGGGGATTGGCGAAGCGGTGGGCTTGTACGCTGGTCGCGGGAACTTACACAGTGATTCTGCTCGCGTTTCAATGGATTTTGCCACTGATTCCGGCTGAGCCAAAGCTGGGGCCGGTGTATCAGAACGTCAAGCATTTAATTCCGCTGCGGTTCCCGCTGCTGCTGATCGTGCCCGCGGTGGTTCTGGATTTGTTGTGGAACAGGACGGAGCAGTGGGGAAGATGGAAATTGGCCGCCGTTTCAGGGCCCGCGTTCGTGTTGAGTTTTCTTGCGGTGCAATGGCCATTTGCGAACTTCTTGATGTCGCCGGGCGCGCGGAACTGGTTTTTTGGTATGGCGTACTTTGCGTATTTTGATCCGGCAGGTTTGCTATACGACCCCTACCAATTTCAAATCGCCGAGAAGACGCGCGGTGAATTTTGGATGACGCTGATCGCGGCACTGGTGGTTTCAGTCATCACCGCGCGCCTGAGTTTGTCTTGGGGAGACTGGATGCGGCGGATGCGACGATGAATAAGTTTCGGTCGCGCGCGTCAACGCTTGCAGTTTTGTTGATCCTGCTTGTGGCAGCGCCTTCAGTGAACGCGCATGTTGGCAGCCCGGACGTTTATTACGAGGGCGATGCGGGGTCCTACCATCTTTTTGTTACCGTGCGCGTGCCGCAAGTGATCCCCGGTGTGGCGGAGATTCAAATACGGTGTGCGAAAAACGACGTGCGCGCCATCCAGATCGTGCCAATGCGGCTGAGCGGGGCGGGCTCAAATTATCCGCCCACGCCCGACCTCGCCGAACAGTCGAAAGAAGACCCGCAGTTTTTCACCGGGAACCTTTGGCTGATGGAATCGGGCGCGCTGAAAGTGCGCGTCTCGGTAGACGGCATTAAAGGCAAGGGCGAGCTTTCCGTGCCGGTGCCAGCGGCTGCGCAGAAGACGCTGAAGATGGAGCGCCCGCTATGGGGAATGCTGGCGTTCCTGATGATCTTTCTCGCCCTGGGAATAATTTTCATTGCGGGAGCGGCAGTTCGTGAAGGCAATCTCGGGCCGGGAGAAACGCCAGCGCCGGGGCGAGCGCGGCGCGCTCGTGTCGTGATGGTGATTGCGGCGGTGGTCGTCGCGGGAATTCTCTATCTGGGAAGAGCGTGGTGGAGCGCGGAGGCCAACCATTACCAGCGCAATGTGAACATATTTAAGCCGCCGGCTGCGGAGACCAATCTGGAAAACGGAAATCGGCTGGTGATTCGAGCCAAAGGCCAGGACGCGGAGTGGTCGAACTACGTGAAGATGGAGGAAGTGATTCCCGACCACGGACATTTGATGCACTTGTTTATGATCGGAGCCCCGGGATTGGACCGCATGTGGCATTTGCATCCGGGGCGCATCGCGGGCGGCGCATTTGCGGTTGAACTGCCGTCGATGCCCGCCGGACAATACCAGATTTTCGCGGACATTGTGGATAAGGACGGCTTTCCTTGGACGCTCGTCGGAAACGTGGCAGTGGCGCAGGTCGAGGGAAAGTCGCTGACGGGCGACGACTCGGCCTGGTCTGGCAGCGGGGTTGCTGCGCAGGGTGGAGATTCGAGCGTGTCGCAACTCGCGGATGGCGGGCGCATGGTTTGGCGGCGCGCGACCGATCCTCTGAAAGCGAACGTGCCGATGAGTTTCAAGTTTAGCGTGGAAGACAAAGACGGCAACCCTGCGAAAGATATGGAGCAGTACATGGGAATGGCCGGGCACGCGGAATTCGTCAGCACCGACATGAGTGTGTTCGCGCACGTGCATCCGGCGGGCTCGGTATCGATGGCAGCCCTGGAACTGGCGCGAACGGGGCAGGCGGGCGCATCGGGAGAATTACAAGCGGGCATGCCGATGCCCATCCCAATGTCCATGCCGAAGCCGAGCGCTCCGCTGCCACCCGAGGTGAGCTTTCCGTATGGTTTCCCTCGGCCAGGCCAGTATCGGATTTTTGTGCAAATCAAACGCGCGGGACACATACAGACTGGAGTATTTGACGCGCGAGTGGAGTAATTATCAGTCTTCCTCCTGTCCTCTTGGCCACGCAACCCGCCGGATGAGGAGGACAATATTGCGCACGAGCCAAGCTTAGCCCGCGCGAAACGTTTGTTTTGACAATCAAGTCGCGAAGCACAAATTACGCTCCACTCTCCGGCATACTCCAGGGTGATGAAGAATGAGCCGGGAAAATAGCAGAGGAGGGACTCGTGCGCCGACGATTGCCGGTCCTTGTGATGATATTTGGAGCGAACGCTGGTTACAGACTGATGACGTTTTCCATCGCGAAGTTCTTATCACACTCCGGCGCTCGCACGTTTTTCTCAAGGCAAGGAGTGTTGTTCGTGGTTGCAGTCGCATTGTTTGCGGTTCTTTGGGGCACGAATGTGCGAGGTCCGGGCACGGGGTTCGTTCCTGTACTCCTCTACACTCTCGTCATCGGGAATTTGACGACACCGATTATGAATCTTCTACCCCATTGTGTTCGGGCCTCCGCTTTCCCTTTGACTGAATCGCGTACCTGATATTTTTGTTCCTCACGGCGGTCGCCGGCGCGTCGTTGACAGTGGCGATCACGATGGTGGTGTACCAAGCTCCCTTTGGGTCGTTTTTCGCCCAGCTATGGAGCATCGGTAAACTTTTCGTCATCGTTATTTTGATCGTGGGGAGTGTCCGCCATTTGCATGACGAAACGCGGGTGCACCTTGAGGGCAAGAATCTCGAACTGCAAAGCGCCGTCGAAATTGGAGGGCGTAGCCGATGGCCGTTTCCTCACAGTGAACCACGTTGACTATATCGGTGCACGTAGCGGAGACGGTTCCCTTCGACTGTATCCTATTGACGGCAGCGAGACCAAAGCCGTAGCCAGCATCACTCAAAGTGACACACTGATCGGCGGATCACCTGAGGAAGATGAAGTCTATGTGTCGCTGGATCGTTCAGTCATACCGCAAGAAATTATGAAAGTGAATATAGCAACCGGAAAGCGACAGTCCTTTGCCGAAATCTCGCCGACTGATCCCGCTGGCATTCTGGGGCTGGGTACTCCATGCCACTCCCAAATCCGAAGACAGCGAGGTTAGTTCATTGGTGCTTAGCCGAGAGCGGAGGCTCCGAGGAGGGACCACCGCTCGGTGGCTAGATGTTGTTCTCAAACACTACGGGACCGGGACTCCCACTTTGGCTGCCTTGGCATTCCAGAAGAACCACTGGCCATTGATCTCAATCGCTGACCCCTCGAGATCGACGTGGCTCTTGGCTTTCCAGAGTGGCTGTCCCGTACTGGGGTCAATGCCTACATCGAAGTAGTGGCACTCAAAGTAGACGGTAGCGAGGGGACCGTTAACTTGGAAGTGCGTCTTGTAGGGCGGGGCTAAGGCAATCAACTTAGCTCCCGGCTTAAAGTAGCTAGCGACGTACTTGTAAAGGGTACACAGGGTTCCTCGATCATAGTAATTCGTAGTGGGCGGCTGGCACGTCGATGGATCGTCCAGGTTTCCGCGGCCAACATACCAGCCATTGACTTCGTACGTACCGCTTTCCAAATCCAACGTTCCATCCTCTGCCCAGAGTGACAAAACCTTCCGGATGCGTTGATCGACCACTTCTGGGGAGTCGCCATCCACGTAGTTATGGACGGATACGGCCCCATGGAACGACGCCTCAAGTTCGAATAACTTTGCTATCTGTGCTTCAGTGTTAGTGGCTGTATCGTTGTTAGCAGCCATCAAGGAGCTGCCCAGCGTTACCATGCCAAACAGAACTACGATTGTAAGCAGTTTCATGGTTGCCTCCCTCCGCCGGTTGGACCGGCGAGTAATAATGAATGAAAGTTTGAGAGTTTGAGGTGCAGCAAAGCAGAACCGCGCCCGACGTCCTCGAAGGTACATCGACCCAGGCCTCAAGGTAGTGCCGCTATGGGGTGATCAGCTCGTCGGTTACGTCGTGCGAATCACCCCTACTGATACAGTGCAGGCGCCCCGGTAGGCTCCTCTCGTTGCACCGTTACTATGGTTTGATCTCGAACACCACGCCAGCGTTTGTTTGCCCGCCGAACGCAGTTGTCCCGTACAGGTTACCTTCCGGGCCAAAGATCACGCCTACGTAGGGGCTGCCGCCATCGGCCCCGCCCGTGAAGGTGTGCAGCACTGTCTCCTGGCCAGCGGCATTGACTTCGAACACTACACCCACACCGGCTGTGCCGCCACCGGCGGTAGTGCCATAGAGGTTGCCCGTCGAATCGCGGGCCAACGTTACCCAGAGGGGATAGCCGCCATCGGCCCCGCCAGTAAAGCTGTATAGCGCCCGGACGTGTCGAGCTTAAAAACGACACCCGCTCCTGATGCGCCGCCACTATTGGTAGTGCCGTAGAAGTTGCCGGCTGAGTCGCGGATTAAACCAGCAAAAGGGTAGGCTCCATCAGCTCCGGTGAAGCTGTACAGCACCGTCTCATGGCCGGACGTGTCGAGTTTAAAGACGACACCCGCACCCGATCCGCCTCCACCGTTGGTCGTTCCGTAGAAGTTGCCGGCCGAGTCGCGGATCAGACTTCCGTAGGGGCCGCCACCATCAGCCCCGCCCGTGAAGGTGTACAGCACCGTCTCATGGCCGGATGTATCGATCTCAAAGACGACACCTGCGCCCAATGCCCCGCCACCTGAGGCAGTCCCGTAGACGTTGCCTTGCGAATCGAGGATTACACCTCCGTAAGGATTGCCGCCATCTACCCCGTTCGTGAAGTCGTGCAGCACCGTCGCATGGCCGGCCGTATCTACCTTGTACACCACGCCATACCCGTAGAACACGTCCGCTTGGCCTATGAAAGTGGTCCCGTAGAAATTGCCGGCCGAGTCGAGAGTCACAGTTCCGGTCGGTTGGCCATAACCTCTAACTGTGAAAAAGTCAAAGGTGTACAGAACTTTCTCATCGCCGTCCCGATCCAGTTGGTACAGGACGCCGGCGCCGTGTCGACCCCCGTAATCAGTAGTCCCGTAGAGTTGGCCGTCCGGTCCCACGATGACACCATTGTTGTAGGGGTACTGCCCATCAGTGATACTCGAAAAGGCGTACACGACCGTCGCGTTGCCGTGCGCATCCAACTTGTACACCGCGCCCTGCCCACCGGCGCCACTGAAGGCGGTAGTCCCGTAAAGATTGCCGAACTCGTCGAGAATCACGCCTGAAAAGTCGGGCTGGTTGCCATAAGGCCCTCGCGTGAAGGTGTGCAGCACCGTCTCGTGACCGGACGTATCGACTTTGAACACTACGCCCAGTTCCGCCGCGCCGCCGTAGGCGGTCCCGTAAAGATTGCCGACAAGATCGCGAGTTACAGGTGCGTTCGAGTAGCCCCCATCGTTCCCGCCCGTGAAGGTGTACAGCACCGTCTCATGGCCAGAGATGTCGAGTTTGTACACCACACCCGCGCCCGATGCGCCGAATGCGTTGCCACCATCGGAGGTCGTTCCGTAGAGATTGCCTTGGAAATCGCGGATTACGCCATTTGGGTACGCCCCATCGGTCCCGCCCGTGAATGTGTACAGCGTGGTTTCATGGCCGGACGTGTCGACCTTAAAGACGACACCGTAGCCCGATTGGCCCGCGGCCACGCCGCCATTGTCAGTAGTTCCGTAAAAGTTGCCGGAAAAGTCGAGGGTCACATTGAAGTTGGGGTACGCCCCATCGGTCCCGCCCGTGAATGTGTTCAGCGTGGTTTCATGGCCGGACGTGTCGATCTTAAAGACGACACCGTAGCCCGATGGGCTCGCGGCGGCGCCGCCACTAGTGGTAGTCCCGTAGAGGTTTCCTTTCCAGTCGCGGAGCACATTATTCGGGTTGCCCCCATCAGCCCCGCCCGTGAAGCTGTACAGCACCGTCTCACGGCCGGAGGTATCGATCTTAAAGACCACTCCCGCGTCCGATGCGCCACCGTAGCTAGCAGTCCCGTACAGGTTGCCAGCCCAGTCGAGGATGAGACCATTCGGGGAACTCCCGTCGGCGCCCCCCGTGAAACTGTACAGCACCGTCTCCTTACCGCACACATCGATTTTGAAAACGACTCCCGCGTTGTGTGAGCCCCCACCCCCAACGTCTGAGTAGGCGCCGTTGGTAGTCCCATAAAGGTTCCCTTCGAGGTCGCGGATCACACCGTTCGCGGGATAGGCTCCGTGCGGCGGACTCACGAAATTGTGTAGCACGATTTCTTTCGCGTTCAGCGCTGGCGCTGCCTCCTGAGGCCTAGCCGAAACGCGGCTGGTACCTGCAGTGGGGTATGCCCCGTGCGGGGGGATTATCAAATTGTGCAAAACCCCTTTAGTGTTCAGCGATGGCACTGTCTCCTGAGCTTTCGCAGAAATGGCCAGCCCCAACGTGCAGAAGGCCAGATAGATTGCAAACAACAGGTTGCCTACGCCGGCTGAATAGAATTGGGCAAAAGGAGTATGATTCCTCATGTTAGTCTCCTCTTGGAACTTCTCGGCGAGTGGTGACACTACTAACTTAATAACCAATGCCAAGCAACGAACTAAATGCGCTTCGGGAACCCCTGCGAAGGAAGAAATAGCCGAACATCAAACGGTGCGGTTTTTATCACAGGCCATTTTGTTTTGTCAACAACAATTTCCTTTTGTTTTCCACAGCGGTGGTCCGGTTGCAATGCTAATCCTGACAACCTGACCCATGCGGTGTTCGGATCTGACCTGGGCTTGTTTGTACCACGGCTATGGTTGCCAGCATTTGAAGAAGTTGAGCTGCGGCGAATGGCCGGCATAGGTTGTGTCGGAGCGATGTTAGATTGAGGGACCAGTCGTCTTGCCAATCGGCGATGTCGAAGTGTTCCTCGATGATCTGCTTCCGCCGCGAGAGCCGATAACATCCGCACATGCAGAAGATTATCGATTAGTAGATGTCTGCATGCAGACAGTCGGAAGATTAACTCTTGCCTTGAGCCGTTGCAAACGCATTCTCCGGCAAGTTGGCTCTTACCGGCTCCACGTTTGCCGAAGTGGAAGTCTTAATCCCCGAAATGATCGTCAAATATGCGTTGCACGCACTTGTGGTTCACATGCGCCCGAGCGGCCCAGCAAAACATGCAGCCGCCGATACCGAAGCGTGGCTTTCTCGCGCGCCAACTCCACCGGTGCCTAGTGAAGTACGCCCCCGGAAGCGGCAAGACGCCTACGCTGGTGATCAACCAGGGAACGAGCACTTGCGAGGGCGTCGCCCTGGATAAAGGTGGGAATATACGTGGCGAATTCGGCGTTGAACAACATCACTGTGTATAGCCCGTCGGGTGGCACGCCTATTCGCACGCTTAACTAGTTAGGGAGGAGTCGAGGACTCAATCGGCTAGTCTCCTGTCCCATAAATAAGTGAACTAAGTAAGACCCGGATTGCATCTAAAATGCAGGAGGCTCAGATGCGAACCGGACGTCCCAAGCAACCCTTGACTGTGACCAGCGAAGAGCGCCAGCG
>JBAUXO010000243.1:0-12738 GCA_049584315.1 Candidatus Sulfotelmatobacter sp.
TGTGCGGCCAACTGTCCAGGCGCTGCCAGACACAGACTTAGCAGCGCGATCATGACTGAACGGTGATGAATACTCACGATGCCCCCTTTTGAATTTCGGCGGTAGCCAATTCTCAACAATGCTTGAACTCCATTAATCGTCCCCTCCGGAATCAAACTGAACTAGTGCCACCCTTTTAGATTGACTCAGCTCGTGGTATTTGTGTATACCCACTTTCTATGAAACTCTGGATACCACTTTCGAAGAAAAACGAACCTCTGTTCCGGCAGGTTTACATTAAGTAAACTCCCTCGCAATCAGAATCTGCAGGATTTTGGTTGCGGTCTCCCTAAAGACGCGCTCTGCTTGCGAGCGCAGATGTGACGCTCTCTCCTGATAATGTGCCTTATTAACAATCGTCCTCAATGAATTAAGGAAAAATGACACCGGTGGCCACAGCACGTTGACCGGCCAGCATCAGCAGCTCAAGAACTCCAGATGAAACTAAGAAGGGCCGCCCGTAGGCGGCCCAAATTTTCACCCAGCTCCAGCCTCTCTACTTTGCGCAGGTCGGGCTGAATTTCGTCAGCTCGTTGTTGCCGTCCTGCACATCGCAGAGATAGAAATATCCGCTCGAATCCGCGGCGCTGTAATGCTGGTTTGCCGACTGGTTGGAGTTCACAAACGTGACGTAGTTGAGTGTGTCCTGGTATTGACCCGCGTTCCTGACCTGGCTGAAAGCAACCGGCCAGAAACCGAAGCTGGTCAGGCGCTGATCCTGATAATTTTGTGAAACTTTCGTAGTCGCCGCGAGATCGCCGTTCGATTCCGTGAACTGGTCGTAGTCAATCGTCGCGGGGAATTGGAAATACCGCGAATATGTCGTGGAGGGTCCATTCGGCCCCGACACCGTGGTCGTCGAAAAAGCATTGGTGTTGACCTGGACGTTCTGCACATACGTCGTGGAATTGATATTGAACGTCTGATCGTTGGCGAATTGCAGGTTTTGCGCCAGCGTCGTCGTCACCCGCCCGTGAGACGTATTCACATATCCGCTGATGACGAAGTTGCGGTTCGAGGTCACATTCACGGTTCCGGTGATGTTCGCGCCATTGACCTTCAGGTTTTCGCTAACCACCGGCGTGGGAGCCGCCGCGAGGGTATTTTTCGTTACCTCACCGGACACTACCTCGGCCTGGGGATCCAGATAAAGCAGAAGTGTCGCCGTATCGGAGAAGTAATCGTTCGCATTAAACACGCTCACCGAAACCGTGTGTTCTTGGCCGTTGCTGAGCACTCCGGCGAAAGGCGTGAGGTCGACGCGGTAAGGAACGAAATTCAGAGTCTGCACTCCCGGAATCGGGAACCACAAAAACGGATCGATGCCGCCGGTGAAGATCCACGGCGATACAGGAGCTACTCCTGCCGGCTGGCCGTCGATCGTGATTTCGGTCTCGCGGAAGCCTGTATTGCCGCAGCTCTGCAGCTCAGTCGCGACATCGTTCGGCACGCAGGTGTACCAGAATTCGTCGCCGATCTGGCCTTGCGAGTAAACGTCGAGGTAAGCCCGCTCGATATTCTTCGGCAGCGTGAACGTCCCGGCCAGCGTGTTTGTTCCCGTATTCAGAGTCACCGTGCCTCCCTGAGGTCCGGACGAGAGCGGCAGGACGAGGTTCGCCGTCACTGGCGCGGGCTGCCATTTCGTCAGCGGGTAAAACTCCAGTGTGGCCGTGACCGACTGGATGCTGGTGTAGGTGCTGTTGACGGTATTGCCCAGGTAAATCGATCCCGTCTGTGCCACCGTAAACAAGGGCGAGTAATCGGTGAGATCGCTCTCCACATGCCACGACGGGGCAAGCGTCGCTCCCGGCTCGGAGGTCGTTCCGAAGAAAATATTTGTCCCTCCCAGCCAAATGTTCGCCGTGCGGTCAAACTGGTTTCCGGCGGTAACCGAAATGTCGACCTGCAGAACTACTTTGGCCCACGGGCCGCGACAACCCTCCGGCGGCGTGTAGCTGAACGGATTCAGATTGTAATTGTTATCAAACGTGTAGTCGGTAAACAGCGTGACCACGCAAGGTGTAGTCGCGGGCCGCGGCACGGTCGGGTCGGCCGTAACTGTGTTCGATGATCCGATCACGTACGGCCCGATGGCAAATGCTGCCGGTGCAACTGCGATGACAAGAACAAGAACGATCACGCGGCAAAGCGTGGGGGCAAACAGGTTTCGAATCATGGTTGACACGGGAACCTCCTTCGACGATACGGCCTCATCAATCAAGGGATTTGGAATGGAAACGGAAGACGAATTGCGCGGCGAGAAAGTGTGGCAGTTCCCGCTCCGCCGTGTCAAGTGGAGGGGCTGCCATGTTCTTGGCGGCGCAGGACGTTGATGGTTATGAATGGGCGTTTGCGCATCCGTAACTACGGGCCAGCATTCTCGAACGGCTGAATGGCACCCTCGCGATTCGGCACCCTTTCGGCACTCTAAAGCACCCGCACCAGCACCCGCTGAGGTGTTCGCCGACCACGTATTATCAGGTACTTGGCAGTTCCCCGTAGCGCTGTTAAGTTGTTGAAAGTATTGAATCGGGAAGAAGTGTGAAGATGGCGCTCTACCGCTGAGTTAAGCGCCCACGTCTTTTGCTTCTGTCACTTGCGGACCATCAAAAACGCCGACCGTACCAAACCGTACCAAGTTTCAGAAAGTTTCACAGCCCCGCCCTCATTTCCGGCGTCGTCAACTCCGAGTAGATCGCATCGAGTGTCTGTTTCACACTCGCTTCGATCGGCTGCATGTAGACGTTCACCATAGTGTCGGCCTTGCTGTGACCTAAGACTCCTGGCACGTCTTTGACGCCACCCTTGGTTTGAGCGAGCGTCGCCATCGTGCGTCGCAGCACCTGGAAGTTCAACTTAGGAAGCCCAAGCTCGGTAGCCAGCTTCGTCAACACCCGCGTGCGGGGTTGTCGGTGCGGATAAAGCCGTGCTGCCGTGCTTCCTTGCTCCATTTCGCTTGCGCGCATTGGGAAAGATGAACGCCCCGGGCGAGTGATCCGGACATCCCTGCTTCCATAGCCGCAGTTCGTTGACCAGACCTTCGGGAAGATGCATTGTCCGTGGCGCTTTCTGAGTCTTGCCGAAGTCACGCAACTTTCTCCGGTACGCCGTGTATGTGACTTTGAGCGTGCGTCGGTCCATATCAAAACCATCTCACCGCAGCGCAAATAACTCGCTGGGGCGAAAGGTTTCGGTCATATCGAGCTTTAGCAGGACGCGATCCCGGAGCGAAACCGATGCCAGCATGGATCGCAGCTGATCCCAGCTCAGGGTGGTTCGGTCCACTGGCCGGAGTTGCTTCGGCAAAGCCAGCTTTCGAGCCGGATTCTTCGTTACGAAGTCCTGGCCGATGGCCTCCTCGAAGATCGCCAAGTAGAAGCGCGCGTGCTTGACCCGTCCTTCTGACAGCCCCTTCGCTAGATCGTTGAGGTGCGTCCGCAACGTAACCTCGTCGACCTGCTTCAACGGCAAGCCACCCCAGCGGCTTGAGAATGTCCTGCTCGATTGCCGACTTGTGAGTTTCCGCTGTTGCCTCTTCGAGGTACTTCCTTCGCGCAAAGGGAAGAAGCGGTTGTGAGTAAACTAACCAAGTGTGACGATGCTCTCGTCTGCTCTCACCTCGGTTGTCCCCCAGGTCTTCTGCGCAATGATACATTCCAGTCTGTCGTATGCCTGGTATTTCGTCATCTCTGACTTCGCCCCAAGCACGCCGACACGCTGCTTCTTCCACTTCGACTCTCCGCTGTTGGGATCGAGCACCTTGAGATTCAAGTATCCGACCCCGGATTTGTGTTCGAGGCGAACTGTGCCCCGTTGATGTGATCTCGCCATAGCTTCTTCACGTTGGAATCTGTGGCGGACAAACGCATCGAGGGGATAGCTCCGAGTTGGAAGAAATTTGATCGCAGGAAATGTGAGCCAGAGGGAGTGGGGCAGAAGTCCTTTACTTGGACTCCAAAATAGTTGTGCGTCTAGAAATGGCCAAACTAGCCCAGCGAGGAATCGTCCCAGCACCCGTCAAAGATGACGAACCCGACACGGTCGCCAAGCGGTCGCCCACTTCCTTCTGCTAGAGCGTTTTCGCAATTACTGTGGTCCAAAAAGGTTCGCGAGGTGTAGTTTTCCTTGAAGAAAGCAGGGCAAACGGAATTGACACTAGCGAAATGCGTTGGCATGGCGGTGCATTTCCATAGGGCCAATCCTGTCTGTCCCGCTTTTCCCATCGTAGTATTCCTTGAAAGGTGGCCGTACGAGTGCCATGAGCAGTTAGTCGTGCGACGACGGGAGGGTCAACAGACTGTTCGTGCAGCTCACCGGTTCTGCGCTTCCAGCGAAGGCACCGATGTCTTGGCCGGTAAACTTTTCTGTTGCAGATCCCCGGGACAACTGGATGTAATCCGCTGTGAGCTGGCTCACAGGAAAATACGAGGGGTCGGCGCTGGAAACGCTGACCGTCAGCGCTTTGCTATCGCTGGAAAGGCAACTGGTACCGCTCGTCGTTAAGATGACGGTGGAAGCGGTCTTGGTGTAGCCCGACCACGGTGTGCATTGACCCTCCCCCGGCATAGAAAAGTTGCGCGCGACGAAAGTCGTGCCACCATGGCCGAAGCCGCCGTCTACCGAGATGCAGTAGGGCTCCGCGGCGAAGCTACGGACGGGGCCGAAGAGAAGCGACAGAACCATGAGCGACGACTGAGCGATCGAATTGAATTTCATGACATCCTCCTGGGGGCTCCTTGCAGTGGAACCCAACTGAATTTGTCTCTCAAACTCTCAACGCTTTGGCTTTGAGTTTGCTCTGACGCACTACCAATTGCATGCTGCGGACCAAACGCGAATGTTCGGCGGTGCTTATGGGAGCTCTTGTATTTTCAAAACATCCGCGATGGCGGCCCTGACCGAGGAAGTGGAACAGTATCCGAACGGCTACCTGCGCGGAGCCAATCAGTTCCGGCGGCGGTGAGGTGGATCTGTTAGGCGCCTTTGGGTCACGTTCGTCGGTCCCGAAAATTCAGGAGCACTTACGCAACTTCCTCAAACCCCGTTCCGCAGGGAGTCGGCACCACTCTCATCCACGCTGGTTAATGCGTTAATGCCGCCATCTCCTTTATAGATTCTTGAGCAACTACGATGAGATTGCGCATGATTTGGACGCGGGACGCGGTAGTCATTAGAGGTTGCAATGCAGAATCCCGATCCACTTGGGGACGTGATAGCCGAACGCCGTCTCACGCTGAGGATTCGGGTGGAGAGCCGAGGTAGATTACAGCGCATGCGCTCTCACTTTCGACCATCGCGCGTGCTGGGCGAAGTCTGATTCGTTTACACCCGCAGTTTTTCAGTGATATCAAGGGAAATTGACAATGGGGCCTGGATTGTCGGGGCATTTGTTGCAGGCATCTCTGGAATAAGTAGGCTGGTCATAATGCCCAAATGATGGCCCCTGTGGGCGGGAATTCCAACCGCCATATCTTATTTCATGTCTTAACACCCCTCGGAACCTATGAATGTTCGTGATCGATCTTCTTGAGTGTCTCAGGGTTGGGCCGAGTTGAAGCCGGGGCTAGCAGCAAAACGGGAGATGGTTCTATTTGCTTCGCGTCAGCGCGGTACAGGATGAATTCTCCGTCATCGCGGATGGATTCGAGAGAGTACCCAGAAAGCTGCTCGATACCTCAGGCAAAGATGCTGATTGGCTTTGGAGGGCCTCGCACCGTGCACAAGTGACTGATGATGCCCTTGTTGCAGAGATTCTAGAACGACATTCCGACAGGAATCAATAATCAAACGACGCTTGAGACGACAAAAGATCGAAGTAGTGGAGGAGGAGAGGGTCGTGGGCGAGGTGAACGGCATCGACATCCGTCGGGAGGTTGAAGTTTTCACCCGCCGACGTCGTTAGTCATCGAACTGCTCGGAGTGTAGGTTTTGAGGGTACGGAACATGGCAATCAAGATCAATCTCGCAGGCGGACCACGAGAAGGACATCGCGGCCGTATCATTACTTTCTGTTCCAGAAACCTCCAACCGCGCCCGTCCGCAAGTTCGTGATTCTAGGGCACGGTGACTTGACTGTTCCGGGGTTCTGAAAACATGTGTGTGTGGAACACGGCCTGCTTCTTTCTGTCTGTCTCGAGCGATTACTTCCCGGATCGCAACTATAATCTTTCCACCATCATGATCCTTACCTTCGAACACGGACTCATCCGCGAACTGCGGATGAATCGTCCGCCGGTGAATGCGCTGACCGGTGAACTGATTGTCGCACTCAGGCAAGCGATCGAGACGGCGCCTCGGCAGGGAATACGCGCATTGGTTCTTTCGGGCACGCCGGGCAGGTTCTCGGGCGGGCTGGATGTCCCGTTTCTGTTGACGTTGGACCGGCCCGCAATTGCGGCGGTCTGGCGCGAACTCTACACGCTGCTGAAGGCGTTGGCGGCATCGCCGATACCCATTGCGGCGGCCATCACCGGCCACGCTCCGGCGGGTGGCACGGTGCTAGCGCTCTTCTGTGATTGCCGAGTCATGGTGGCGGGGGAGTTCAAACTAGGTCTAAACGAAGTCCAGGTCGGACTTCCGTTGCCACCGGTGATCCTGGCTGCCCTGCGGCGGCTGGTCGGGCCGCGTCAGGCCGAGCGCCTGGCCGTCGGCGGGTTGCTACTCTCGCCGCGGGAGGCTCTAGAACTCGGCGTCGTCGATGAAGTCGCGCCCGCGGATCAGGTGATCGAGCGAGCGCTGGAGTGGTGCAAGGGAAGGTTGGCACTGCCGGCGGAAGCGATGGCGGTTACCCGCCGCGAGGCCCGTGCAGATCTGGTCGAAGTCTTCGGGTGCGACTTTGATGCCGAACTGCAGAAAGTCGCCGCGGCTTGGTGGCACCCCGAGACCCAGAGCACATTGCGGGCATTGGTGGAAAAACTGGGAAAGAAGAAGTGAAGAAGTAGTAGCTTGCCTCATCTAGCCGGAGGTGTTGTCGCCCGCAGAGGTCTGGGGGAGGGTGCGCTGGGAGGGAACCCGAACCTAAGAACGGCGAACCGCGATAATTTCTTGGTTCAGATTTTTTCTCTAGAATTTTTTGCGCGCCGGCCTGTTTTTGGCGCACGACCCGAAGGGTGTCGATGCATTGCCCTCCGGTTTTGAGGATCACTCAGTGTGTTCTGACGCGTTATGAAAATTTTCTACTCTACCTGATTCTTCAGCTCACGGCTGCCCGAAGTCCCACAGGCGCTACCAGTTATTTGAGAGCACATCCTTCAGCGCCCGGTTATCCAGCGTCAGATCCGCCACCACATGCTTCAGCTTCCGGTTCTCGTCCTCCAGTTGCTTCAGCTTCTTGGCTTGGCTGCTGTCCATCCCGCCATACTTCGCCTTCCAGCGGTAGTAAGTCTGTTCCGTGATCCCGTGCTGTCGGCAACCTCGGCCGTCGTCCATCCCGCCTCGGCTTGCTTCAGGATCGCGATGATTTGCTCTTCGCTGTGTCGCGTGCCTTTCATTGCCCTTCTCCTCTCCTCGGTTCGGGAAAACTAACATTCTAGATGGTCCAGTTTTCGGGGGTTGGGTCAGGCTCTTTGTTCGGTAGCTCCTATGACGAAACCAAGCCGTCACCACCAGCCATCGCGGATGTAGGCGTCCAAACGGACATTTCAAAGTTCTCACAAGCCGATTTCGGGCTAACGTCGGTATGAGGGTCCGTCGTCGGGCATAACTTTCGGTTTGCCCGTCATGACGCGAAGTCCAGGGCGTGGACCCCTCGTTCCTGCGCTATCATTGCTCGCAGTCAGATTGTTCTCGACCGAAGATCCGAAGGAGAAATTCTGTGGAAATCAACACTCGACGCAACTTCTTTGGCAAGATCGCGGCGATGGCGGCTCTCGTAACCGGCACGCTGAAACTCTTCGCTGCTCAGCAGGCTCCCCCTGCAGGGGCAGCTGGCGGAGAGGCATCTCGTCGCGCCGGCGGCGGTAACCATACACACGATGGCATCTACTATTTCTCCGGCACCGGTTCCAATGACGGCTATCCCAAGGAGGATCACGTCCTGGTAACGGACCCCTTCGAAAAGCACGTCACCCGCACCATGGACGCGCTTAGGAAATCGGTCGAGCGTGCAGGCTGCACCATGGACAGCATCATCCATCTCCAGGTCTTTCTGTGTCTGCCTCTCGCCGACACTATCCCCATGCCAACCGGCAAGGCACGGTTCGACGCCCATAAAGCGCAGTACGACGCGTTGAACAAGATCTACGGGACCTATTTCTCCCCAGGCAAAGCTCCGTCCCGCGCCTGCATGGCTGTGGAATGGATTCCGGGCGATTCACTGATTGAAATCGTCGGCAGCGCGATGGTGGTGAATCCACCCACCTCCGCTCCCGATAAATAATTTTGCGGAAGGCGTTGAACGGAAGTAAGCATGAATTTGAAGTTGAGTTGGAACCGTCGTTCATTTCTCGCCGCCCTTGGAGCCGCCAGCAGCCCGCTGCTAGCTCCGGCCAGGTTGAGCGCTGCGAGCATCTTCGGCAAGAAGCCCAAGCCATCCGCGCCCTCTACCGACGGCAGCCCCATCGTATCCATCACCACCGGCCTGGGTTCCACGGGCGATATCTACGCCGAGCTGGGAGTAACACCTCTCATCAATATCAATGGCACCGTAACCGTCATCGGCGGGTCGGTAATGCAGCCAGAAGTCATGGAGCTGATCCGGAGAGGCAACGAGCACTTCGTTCTGATCGATGAGCTCGAGATTGCAGCCGGTAAGTTCATCGCGAACCTGTGTAAGTCCCCCTCCGGCTACACCGGTCTGGTGACGGGTGGCGCAGCCGCAGCCATGGTCGTCGGCTACGCCGGCATGATGACCGAAGACCTTGAGCCCCGCATGCGCGACATTCCCGACGTAAGCAATTTCCCCAGGAACGAAGTCATCATCCAGAAGGGCCATCGATATCCGTTTGATCACCAGATCCGCCAGACCGGCGCGAAGCTGGTCGAAGTCGAGACGCGCGAAGAGATGATCGCTGCCATCAATCCGAAGACTGTGGCGATCCACTTCACCAATATTCTGTCCGACAAGGGCAAGGTCAGCGGGCCTGAGACGGTTGAAATCGCCAGGGCACACAATATCTACACCTTCAACGATGCCGCGGCGGATGTTCCGCCGAAAGAGCGGCTCTGGGAGTATCCGGCGCTCGGCTTCGACATGGTCACCTTCAGCGGCGGCAAGGATATCCGAGGACCGCAGGCAGCGGGCATCCTGATCGGCAAAGAAGATCTGATCCATTACGCCCTGCTCAACATGAGCCCGCAGGAAGATCGCATTGGCCGTTGCTGCAAGGTCGGCAAAGAGACCATTTTCGGCATGCTCAAGGCGCTCGAGCTATTCGTCAATCAGGACTTCGACGCCTCGTTGAGGATGTACGACGAGCGCGCAAAGGTCATTACCGATGCGGTGAAGAAGTTCGGAGTGATAGCCCTGCCTCGGCAGTTCAACCCTCAGGCTCTCGGCAATGTGACGCCGCGTTACAGCTGGCAGATCGATCCCTCCAAGCTCAAAATCGCCGGACGGGAGGTCATGCAGAAGCTCGCAGACACCCGGCCCATGGGTATCGGCAGCATGGGCGCCGGCGCCAGCGGCATGCGCGGACGCAATCCCGATGCGCCGGCCGGTGACACTCACGTCGACCATGGTGGCCATCCCAGCGATCCAAACAGCTTCGGCTTTGCCGTCTGGCAGCTCAAGGACGGAGAGGACAAGATGATCGCGGACCGCCTAGTCGAGATCTTCAGCGCAGCTTTGAAGGCCTAGTCCTTCGCACGGGAAACAACAGCTGTGCGCATTCTCTGGTTCACTCTTTCGTCCGCAAGGTCAATGCCCTCCCCCATGAGCGTATGGTCTGAATTTGCCATGTGGGAAGTTCGGACCTGCATTTATTGCGGGATATTAACGGCACAGGATGTAAACTGCGCGAACTTTGGCGCCATTAAATCGATTCACTTCTGTAAAAATAGTTGACACGCCGCTGCCGACTGAGATACATGGTCATGCCATCAGGCTGCGGGCTTTCAAAACGAAACAAGCTGTTTCACTAGATGAAAGTCCCGAGTTCTTCGTGTTGAGTCTGCGAAGGTCAGCCATGCGCAACTTTCAGCACGCTGTTTTCGCAGTTCTTGTGTTCATGTTTCTTGCCTTGACGCTTGGCCCCCCATGTTCGTAGACGGGGTCAATCAAGGCGGCACGTTTGGACTTGTGAGCGAGGATCAGGCTCCTCGCGTTATGCAAATCGCGGCGAAGTTCCTCTTCTAGCGTGAAGCCGAGAGGAGCCTGCAAGGAGGCAGCAATGGCGTCGGGCATCAAAGGCCGGGTACTCGGAGTCGCTCTTTCCATAGTGATTATCGCTTGGGCGGCAAGTTGGACAACAAACACGGCAATTGCCCAGACGATCACCGTTGACGCTGCACCCTCTCACGTTGCCAACACCTTCAGCCCGGTTCGATCTTTGGGCGCGGCGATCGATCGGCTGAGGACGGGAACGCCGGACCATTTGCTGACTGACCCGGTCCTCAAGGAGATCCTCGGGGCAGGATGGCAGACCGTTACCTATCGCCAGAACACAGAGCTGATGGTTGAGGCTTGGCATTGGAACCCGAACGGCACCTGGAGCGACGCAGAGAAACAACAAGGCTACTTTGTGGGCAACGCAGAACCGACTGCTGAGATGATCCGCCATTCGTGGGCAGCTCCGCTCCCGCATCGCGGCTTCAGCCGGGGCGACGGAAACGGCTGGTCCCGGCTCACCGACGGCGACCTGAAATCGTACTGGAAGAGCAATCCCTACCTTACGAAAGCCTTCACCGGCGAAGACGACTCGCTGCACCCGCAGTGGGTGATGATCGACCTGGGCAGCAAGGTCCCCGTCAACGCCATGCGGATCGCGTGGGCCGAGCCCCATGCGAAGCACTACTCAGTTCAATTCTGGACCGGCGAGCTGGAACCTTTCTATGACGGCACCACCAAGGGCACATGGCAAACTTTTCCGTTGGGCGCCATCACCGCAGGCAAAGGTGGCACGGTAACGCTGAAGCTGGTTTCCTGGATGATCCCGGTGCGATATCTCCGCATCTGGATGACGGAATCTTCCAACACTTGCGACAGTCACGGCTCAGCTGACAAGCGAAACTGCGTGGGGTACGCCATCAACGAACTCTACGTCGGGGCTCTCTCGGCGGATGGCCAGTTCAATGATTATGTCACGCATTTCCCAAGCCGCAATCAGACCGTGACCTGGCCTTCTTCAGTTGACCCATGGCACGCAGCCTCCGATATGGACGAATCGAGAGGAGACCAGGTCGGATTTGATTTCTTTTTCACCAGCGGCGTTACCCGCGGACTTCCCACCATGGTCCCGATTGCGATGCTGTATTCCACGCCCGAGGATGCGGCCAACGAGATCGCCTATTTATACAAACGCCACTATCCCATCTCCTGGATCGAGATGGGAGAAGAGGCCGACGGGCAGCACATGCTGCCCGAAGACTACGGCGCGTTGTACCTGCAATTCGCCACCGCGATTCACCGGCTTGTTCCCGAGGCCAAGCTGGGCGGTCCGCCATTCGAAGGAACATTTGATGATGTTGAAGTGTGGCCGGACGCGGCTGGAAAAGTCTCCTGGCTCGGACGATTCGTCGACTACCTCAAAGCCCACGGCCACCTGGACGACTTCACCTTCTTCTCTTTCGAACATTATCCCTACCAGGACAAGCCCACCTACTCCTGGGCCGACTTGTACCCGGAACCGGAATACGTCAGGCACATCGTCCAAGTTTGGAAAGATAACGGCTTGCCTCCGAACATTCCCTTCTTCATGACCGAGGGCAACATCGGCGGTGGAGCGGGACCCTCGACCGTGAAGAGTGCCCTGTGGCTCGCTGATTATGTCGGCTCCATCATGACCGCCGGCGCTGGGGCCACTTACTTTTTCCACTACATGCCTTCGCCGGGTCGGCTTAACGGCTTCCTTTTGCTCGATGAAAAGTACAACGTGATGGGCTATCCTCCGCAGTACTTGGCAACACAGGTAATCACCAAGGAGTGGGTCCAACCCGTCGATGCTCCACACAAACTCTTCAAAGTTTGGAGCGACGTGACCGACGCTGCGGGAACGCTGCTCGTCACGGCCTATGCCGTCGAGCGGCCGGATGGACAGTGGTCCGTGATGCTGGTCAACCGTGACCAACACAACGATCACGCAGTAAAGGTTGTTTTCAACGATCCTGGAACCGGGCGCGACCGCCACTTCGCCGGTCAGGTTGATCGTGTAACTTTCGGATCCGCCGAATACAAGTGGCACTCCGAAACAGAGCATGGCCAGCCGGAGACCGAGGGCTCACCCTCCAGGTCGGGAGAACGCGGCCACGCGGATCCCGACGGCCCACCCTCCAGGTCGAAGGTAAGCGGTGGCGCCGAAACGTTTTACCAGCTTCCGATGGCATCCATTACGGTGCTTCGCGGTTCCATCAAAGATCAGTGAGCAAGCTGATCGCGAGCATTTATCGCCACCGATCGCAATGACTGCCTGGCCAAAGTCAGGACTCCTGATCTCGGGGCGATATTGAGGGTAGAGCAAGAAAATAGGATGAGCCAAGAAAGGGGTTGTGGCAGAGGGCAGTGGGGAGAGAAACTGACGGCGAGATGCCACAGCTACAGCTTCC
>JBAUXO010000244.1:0-4417 GCA_049584315.1 Candidatus Sulfotelmatobacter sp.
CAAAAAGATAGCGCTGGGGGTTAGAAAAGTACCGAGAATCGACCTTTCCGACATAGAAATGATGAAAACAATGAAAGATGTAGAAGAAAATTGCGCCCGTCGCTAGTTTTTCAGCAGCCTGCTAGTAATACATCGAAGATCGCGCAACCGGATGGTGACCCACCTGGTCCCAGTCTCAAAACCGGTTGGATTATGCGGGAAACCGTCGACGAGGTTGCGCTACTCTTTGCTGCGACGGATCACGGAAAATCCGTCACCGATCTCGCATCCGAGGATGTAAGAATCACCGACAACGACGAGCCTCCTGCGGCGAGTGTCGATTTTCGGTTTGAAGCCGAGTTGCCTTTACGCTTAGGCCTTGTCATCGACACCAGTAGCTCTATTAGTAGCCGTTTTGCATTCGAGCAAGAGGCTGCTGGTAGATTTCTCCAGAACGTCCTCACGAATCGCAATGATCTTGGGTTTGTGGTTGGTTTCGCTAATTCTGTATTACTACTACAGGATTTCACTACGGATCAGACACAACTTTCGGATGGCATACAACTATTGGCGCCTGGCGGCGGGACGGCGCTGTGGGATGCGGTTGGCTATGCCTCGCGCAAGCTGGGCAGCCGTGCTGAGCGGGGAAACGTCGCAAAGATCTTAGTCGTTATCAGCGACGGGGATGATAACTCCAGCACAGAAACACTTAAGGACGCAATCCGGGCGGCTCAGCGTGAGCAAGTGAGTGTGTACACAATTAGTACCTATGAGCCTTCCGGCGGGGAGCCTGGTCCAGCTCCGATAGGGGAACGTGCACTGAAGATACTCGCAGAGCAGACTGGCGGAGCATCCTTCAGTCCAGGATCCGTTCGTAGGCTCGATCGGAGTCTCGCAGAATTGCAAGATGTGATTCGGAGTCGCTACCTAGTATCCTACAAACCAGCCCATCTGCAGCTCAACGGTAGTTTCCGGAGAATAGATGTCAGGGCACAGAAATCCGGCCACAGACTTCGCGTGTATTCTCGCAAGGGATATTACGCTAAGCTGAATTCTGGTGAGTAGGGCTTCTCGATGAGTCTCATGGGGGCGACGTAAATGCCAGGCGAAGCGGATTGCTGCAAGCCGCGTTTGCTGGAAGCAACAGAAGACTTGGACATAGCAATTTGACTCCAGACGGCAGTTCACGCGTTGTTGGATAGCGATTGAGTCCCAAATTAGGACTGATCCATGAATTTTACAGAGCCAGTGAGAGTGCTTGAATGCCAAAAAACTGGGAAAGTCGCGCTGAGGACGGCTATTTGCCTCCTGCAGCGTCTCTCACGGCCCGTAGAGCGCCATGGCTTTCGTCGAGCAGCTTGCACTTGTGCGCTATGAATTGTCTTTGGATGTCGGCGTGTGCATGCTTAGCTTGACCCGTACTTTCGGGATGCGCCGCGAACTGGGCATTACAGTGTTCACACAGGCCAAGCACCGGAATATTGTTTTCCCGTTTGACGATCCTAAATCTACGTTTCGTCATATCCAAGTTTTCCATAGGCCGGACCTCAGTAAGCGTCTGGGGGAAATCCACACTGCTCCGCAACTGAATTTTCCGGTAAAGCAGCCGGATTTCGCACAATCCGCGCTCGGCGTCGTCAAAGAAACAATCGACAAGCCCTTGAAAAAGAATCTGCAAAATGTACTTTCAACTTGCTGGCTAAGTTCTCCGCACTCGGGACGCCAATCGATGCGCGTTGTTTGATTAACGTATAGTGGCACGATATCCTTCTGGAAGCAGATCGCCTGGACATTCTGTTTGCGCGTTGAGTTCGCGATGCAAAACAACCCGTGCATTTGGAATTCGATATTTGGCCTGCAGATCACGGGTGAGTTTCACAAGCGAGCGCATTTGTTCCTCAGAAGGTGAAATGAGTCCCATTCTTCCATCGGGATTGTCACGAGAACTGAAATCACCAACTCTTGCCCCTCGCCCTGATGGCGAGCTTGGGAAACCTGCAAGTCCATGATTGAGAATTGGAGATGGGTCGCATCAATTTCAGCTTGCGAGCCTCCACTGGGCATTCCCCCTGCCCGCTGCGCAGTAGCGCCAATCGGAAAAGCAAACAGCAGCACCCTTCACGTATTCCTTCTTCGCTTTTCCAGGCGCTTTGAGATCGAGCTTCGAGACCGCATCGGACCGTGATGGAACCTCACTCGCGCGTTATCCCCGTCGTGTGCCTACGTTGCTGGCTACGACGACGGAGAATGCCCAGTTCTTTTTTCCCATTTGCGAGCATCGGGCCAAAAGAATGTGAAGATGACTTTTCCGCCAACCGGCAGTTTATTCGTAGGCAAGTCAACATACTGCACCCCGAGTCCTGAGTCCATGGTGTTTGCATCGACAAAAGTTTTCCAATCGTCGGCACTCCAATGCACGAGCGCAGGAGCCAGTAATTCGACTCGCAAATTCGTCCCTTGCAAAAGATGATTTGTCCTATGATTAAAGCGCCAGGTGGAAAATGAAGAACCGGTATTTTGCACCTGATAGCGCTGCACTGTTTGTGGGGGTGTGTCGAAAACGCGTTGATCGCGCAGAGAGCGCGCCAATTTCACATACTCGGCGTGCGCCCACACGAGAGGCATGCCTGAGCCCGAAGGACGCCCGTTGAACAACCCCCGTTCTGGGATATCACGTGCGTCCCATATTTGTTCGGGAATCAGCGCTCCTGGGCTGGTTTGTTTCGCCATGACTCCCAGCAACCTTTCGGCCTCGACGCGATTACCGCGAGCCAGCTCGTAGTGAGCCCGTTCTCCTCCCAGAAGCGGGCAGCCCCGACCGATCCCCGCATTGCGAAATGGGCCTCCATCGCTTGTTTCTCCGTAGCCGTCCAAGGTGTAGCGGTGCCAGACGGGTCCAGTCGAAACCTCCGTCCTCAACTCAGCGTCGATGACCTTGACCGTATTCACGATGCGCGGATCGTTTGCAGCGCGCAACCCATAGCGCACGAGGCCGAGGGCGTCGGGGCTCATGCAGGCAACCTACCCTTGTCCGCAGGTTGATTCTTGATTTTCAAGAAGACATCCAGAACCGATCCAGTTTTCGCGACGTCCGGAGGGGCGAGACGAACATAATAACCATCGACGCCGACTTTATGAGCGAGCGGGTGTCGGTTGCGTAGGTCCACTGATCGATGTCGGAATTCCAGATATCGGCGGTCTCACGCAAATATTCGGCCACGCGGCTATCTTTCGCTTCATCCGCGAAATCCGCCGCCGCGAGCAATGCTGCAATTTCGACGGCCATCGTATACGTCGAGTAGCCCGCATTCTCTTCCCAGCGGTTTTGCTCGGATTCCGGACCATGTTTGACGAGGAATCCCGCGGCCGCCCGCACGGTTGGCCACGGATTGATCGCGGATAATTCACCCGCGCGCCGCAGCAAGTCGGCCAGCAAGATAACAAAGCCAGTTCCGTCCATTTGAACTCCATTCCAGTATGGAGTTCCGTCCAGCCACATGTTCTGAGGCCAGTGACCGTCGGCGTCTTGTGTGCTCATTCGCCATGTCCGCTACCAGACCGTGTATCTGCTTGCTCGGTATCTCCGCCTAGAAGACCCCCGGCACGAAACGCCATCGACAAACTACTTCGGCTATCGGAAAGTGCGTCGCGTCCCGCACATCTATTCGTACGATGAGATCGAGAACCTTATCCTCGCCGCCAAGAGGCTTCCCTCATTCAACTCGCTGAGGTCCGAAACCTATGCGACGCTCATCAGCCTATTGACAGCAACCGGGCTGCGAATCTCGGAGGCGTTGCATCTGCTGGTCTCCGACATCACTGCCGACGGTTTACTGATTCGCAAAACTAAGTTCCAGAAGACCCGTCTGGTACCGCTGCACGAAACAGCATGGACAGGGCTCTCTCGCTACTTGACGCAGCGTCAAAAAATGAGGAGAGGTGGTGATCATGTCTTTGTTTCAGACGAAGGACAGCCACTCGTCTACTGGAGGGTTCGCGCCGTATTCCGGATCCTGCTGAAATCCGCAGGGATCGAGCCCTTCCGCGGTCGATGGCCTCGTATTCATGAGCTGCGTCATACCTTTGCAGTTCGCCCACTGGAGTCGTCCCCAACTGGCCGGCACGAATCGGACAGCACATGTTGGCCTTGGCTACCTACCTGGGCCACGTCAATATCAACTCTACCTACTGGTACCTGGAAACTACGCCTGAGCTTTTGCGCGACATCGCTGTCGTCACCGAGAACTTTGTTCAGGGAGAACAGCTATGACTACTCTCGCACCCCACATAGAAGCCTTTTTCCGTGAGCATCTAGTACATCGTACAGATAGTTCTTTATATTAACAATAACTTCTGGTACGCTGGAGCATGGCCCGAGTCGCGCTTCCGCTCCAACTCGATGTCCAGACGCGTAGCACTTTGGACAAGTTCGTCCATT
>JBAUXO010000245.1:0-4453 GCA_049584315.1 Candidatus Sulfotelmatobacter sp.
GGACCGCAGCTCGAAGACTTGGAGCACCTTCTAGTGGAACCGCGGACCCTACAGCGGGGACTCTTCCGCGGCGAGAGTGTGAAGCGCCTTTTCGCCGAGCACCGGGCGGGCTCGCGTGATCACGGTAATCGCATCTGGCGTCTGCTGAATTTCGAGTTGTGGCTGCGCGTATGTGTGGATGGCGAGCTTGCTGCCGGTCTGTTTTCTCACGCGAGTGCGGTCGCATATCGATGAATAGTCGGTTTGTGTCTCCGGACGTTCTCTGACCAACCGTTCAAATGCTGAGACCCGTCAAACTCGCAACTCTGGGTGTACTTCGAGGCAGCGGCGTCTTCCGCTTGGTGGCAAACAGCCCCTGGCGCCAGCAGCGCTTGCAGATCCTCTGTTACCACGGAACCTCGCTTGAGGACGAGCACCTTTGGCGGCCTAGCTTATATATGGATCCGCAGAAGCTGGAACAACGCCTGGAATCGCTGAAAAAAGGCCATTATTCTGTGCTGTCGCTGGATGAGGCTTTGCAGCGGGTTCGCGCCGGAACTTTGCCGCCACGCAGCGTCGTCATCACCTTTGATGATGGCACCTACGACTTCTATCAGCAGGCATTTCCGCGACTGAAGGCCTATGGCTTCCCCGTGACCGTCTATCAGACAACCTATTACACGTCATGCGAGCGGCCGGTGTTTAACCTAATGTGCTCCTACATGCTGTGGAAGCGGCGTGGCGAGGTGATCGCCGATGGCGAAGAAGTCGGCCTCAAAGGACCGTTGGATCTGCGGAGAGAGCCGGGCCGCCATAGGGTCGTCCGCGGTCTGATTGAAATCACCGAACGCGAGAACATGACCGGACTTCAGAAGGACGAAGTCGCTGCGCGGCTGGCTGGTTTTCTCAAGATCGACTATCACGGACTCAAAGCCAAGAGAATTTTGCAGTTGATGAATGCGCGCGAAGTGCAGGCAGTGGCGGGAAAAGGTGTCGACGTTCAGCTGCACACGCACCGCCACCGCACTCCGGAAGACGAAACATCGTTCCGCCTTGAAATCCAGGACAATCGGGCTCGTATTCGCGAATTGATTTCCACCCAACCTGTGCACTTCTGCTATCCCAGCGGGGTGCACCGGCCAGCATTTCTGCCGTGGTTACGCGAGGAACAGGTGGTGTCTGCGACCACGTGCGACGCCGGGCTGGCCACGAGACATAGTGAAAGCCTTCTGTTGCCCCGTTTCGTAGATAGCCAGAATCGCACGCAAATCGAGTTCGAGAGTTGGATTGCGGGAGTGGGTGACCTGCTGGCATTTCGGCGGGCGGCGTCGCAAAGGTACGTCCCGGCCCGCGATTGAATGCCTCTGCCCCACTGCTGATGCGGCGTTTGCGTTTTGCGCGGCCTGAACGGCGAACTTGCCAACCCAGTTCGCAAAACAGTCTTGTCCGGCCCATCGCAGCATGTATGGTCGTCGGCGCTTTCGAGCGACCTGCATGTTCGCCCTGCCCGAATCTAAGCTTGGGCTGGCTTAGGTGCCAAAATGGAAATCCAGCGCTGGGGTGGAATGTTGCTAATTGAGGAGCTCGGCAAAGGGCTTCGGTGAGCTTCGGACGCTTACTCAAAGCGAACTGCAGATGAGAAGCGGTGGCAAATGCTGCTTTTCACGGACAGGCTGGTAGAGGCCTGCAAGGCAGTGCGGGCCGCCGCGGGCGGTTATCGGGCGCGCAGTTCTTGCATTACCACCTATCCGCCGGAAATGATAGAGGCTTTCCTTAACCGGGTAAGAGAATTGCCAGCGTTCGTGAAGTGGCGGGACAGCGACGAAGAGCGGCGTCAGTTCTTGACCTTACAGTTCATACTGCGATCCCAGAGCCCGCTCAGCGCACTGCTGTCCGGAGACCCTTCCGCATTTCTCCGTTAGACTTTAGACTAAAGATCGAACCGGCTCGGTCGTACGCTATCCATTCTTCGAACTATGAGGAACCTGGCAAAGAAAGCAGTGCTGCGCGGTGGATTGCTACGGTTGGCGGCAGGCCTTCGTGGTCCTGGCGCCGCGATTCTCATGTACCACTCGGTAATGGAGGATATCCGGTGCCAGAACGACCTGCTGGGAGGGATCATCCATTCTCGGGCTGCATTCCGCGAACAAATCGAACTGCTGGCGCGCCAATACAGCCCGGTCAGCCTCGACCAGGTTAAGCGTTTTGTGCTCGGGCAAGAGGAACTTCCTGATCGCGCCGTCGTGGTCACCTTCGACGATGGCTATGCCGACAACTGCGACATCGCCGTACCTCTCTTGAATGAGGCCGGAGTTTCGGCAACGTTTTACGTAACCGTCGATTGCGTGGAGCAAGGCAAGCTCCCCTGGCCGGCGCGTTTACGTTTTGCGTTTCGTACCACGAAGAAGGGAAGCTGGACCGATGCTTCGGGCAAGGCCTGGCCCCTTCGCGACCACGCTGAGCGGGAGCGGGCGTACCTGTTTTCCTGCGACGAGTGCTGCAAGCTGGTGGGCGAGGCCCAGGAGAACTATGTTGCCCGCCTCGCACACGAGCTCGACGCGCGAGTGCCTATCGATTCGGGTGCTCTGATGATGAACTGTGATCAGCTACGAGCATTGGTGCGGCAAGGACACCTGGTTGGTTCGCACACCCTGACTCACCCGAACATCGCGCAGGTGAGTCTCCACGACGCGCGCCGTGAAATGACCGAGTCGAAGGAGCGTCTCGAGCGGCAGCTGGGAGCGGCAGTCACACACTTCTCGTATCCCTGCCCCGCGTTGTCGCCGCATTGGACGAAGCAAACGGCCGCAGAAAGCCGCAATGTGGGCTATGAGACCGCCGTGACCACCGATGGGGGGCTGGCACGCAAGGGCGACAATCCATTGTGGCTGAGGCGCGTTCGTCCCACAAAAACGCCGGAAGGACTGCGTTGGAACCTGGAGTGTGCGTTCGCCGGTCGGGCGGTTTGACGCGGAGCACTTCTTGACGCAAGCGGAGCGATAGCGGATTGGCGAAAATACTGGTTTTGGATGGGCATAGCGCAGCCGCCCTGGCCACGACGCGTTCTGCCGGGCACGCCGGGCACTGGGTGGCGGTCGGCGCCAACCGAGGAGTCTTTGCTGCTGCGAAACTCTCGCGTTTCTGCCAAAGCACTTTCGACTATCCCGTTTCGACCGACGACGCAGATGCCTTTGTTGAGTCGGTTCTTGAGTTCGCGCGTGGCCACGCCATCGAACTCGTTGTACCCATTACAGATTGGACACTCGGACCGCTCTCTGCCCAACGCGATCGATTCAACGGCGTTTGCCGGCTGGCTGTGCCCCCCCACCGTTCACTGGAACCTGCCGCGGACAAACATCGAACCCTCGTGCTGGCTGAATCGCTGGGGATTGAAGTTCCGCGGACGTGGCTGATCGAGTCAACCGCGGATCTTGCCCCATTAGCGCATATTTCGTTCCCTGCCGTTGTCAAAGATCGATTCTCGGTTCGCTGGTTGGATGGGAAGGCGCTGTTTGGTTCGGTCGCCTACGCGCACTCCCTGAGTGATCTGGAAAATAAAGTGACTGAGCGCTTGGGAGCAGCCGGCGACGTGCTGGTCCAGGAATTTGTTTCGGGCCTGGGGATCGGTTTCTCTTGCTTCATCGCGCATGGAGAAGTGTTTCTGCCCTTCCAGTGGCAAAGAGTCAGAGAAGTGGACCCGCGCGGCTCGGCCAGCAGTTGCAGAAGATCAGTCCCGCTCGATGCAGAAACGGTTTCCCTCAGCGGTCGTTTGATCGCTCAGATCGGCTTCGAAGGCATCGCGATGGTGGAGTACAAGAAAATGAAGGACGGGCGTCTGATATTGATGGAGATCAATGGGCGGCCTTGGGGATCGATCAGTCTGCCGGTAGCCTGCGGCATTGACTACCCGCGTCATCTTATCGAATGGTGCCTGCAGGGAACGCTGCCGCCCCTGAGCATTCCCTATCGGGAGAATATTGTCTGCCGCCGCATAGTTGGCGAGCTGACGCATCTGAGCAATCTCCGTGCTGGACCTCCTCCCAATTGGCCGATCCCGTACCCCAATTACTGGACCAGCCTGGTCACTATGGCAGTGCCCTGGCTTCCAGGCGTGTGCTACGACGATCTGTGGTTATCGGACCTGCGGCCCGGAATTGCAGGGATTGGCAACTGGTTCAGATCTCGGATGAAAGGGAAGTTAGGAAGTTAGCACCGCCCGGGTCGAGGATCACGACAGGTACACAAAAGCGTCAACTAGACCGTAACCCGGGCGGTAAAGGGGCCGGCCCGAAGGCGTCAGCCGATAAAGGATTCCTGCCTGCAGCCAGCAGGAAGGAGGCATCCCCCGTGTTTCTAGTTGCGATTGGGAAGTCGGCCGGGGTTGCTCTGCATTTCAAGAACCACGGAGTCCTACCAGCCCCGCTCAGTGAGGCAAGTACGATAAGCAACAGCAGCGAACCTAGTGAAATTGCGA
>JBAUXO010000246.1:0-44646 GCA_049584315.1 Candidatus Sulfotelmatobacter sp.
GAAAATCGACAGCAGAGGGCGGGTGGGCCCATCCTTAACGCTTTGCGTGCACCATTCCCGCTGGTGTTGGTATTGTCCGCAAGATCAAAGGCCCGGGCCGCGCGCCCCCTGGGACCTCAGGGGCTGAAGCCCGCGTCGTTTGTGCGCTCATGTGGCACGGCTGAAGCCATGCCCTTCCCAAAGCTATTCAGGCAACAGCGAAACGGCCCCACTCAAGCCGAAGGACGGCTTGAATGGGCCACCCTCTACCGGTTACTGCGGCGCAATTCATGGCTGCGTGGAAGGCTTGGCGCTGAAGATGCCCTTGAAGCTTTGGCGGTACTGAAGGAAGACCAGTATCCACAGTACAGTTGCCACCAGAGCCGGAGGAATGCTCTCCGGCGCAAGCGTCAGGTGAAACGCAAGGATGTTGTAGAGCTCCGCCGCCAGCACTGTCAGCGCAAGTGGCACGAAGTAGCCGGAGAGCAGCAGCAGTCCGCCAAAAACCTGCGCAGCAAAAAAGAAGGCGGAAAAGTGCGATGTGCTGACGGCAACAAAGAACTGGATTGCCAGTGGATTCGGCGGGGGCGGCTGGTGGATGAAGTTGAGAAATCCATTCAGCCCAAAGACCGTAAAGGTCAGGCCCAGCAGGTAGCGAGCAACAATTGAAGTAATTCTCATGCGTGTCCTCTCTAGAAGGTCTGCGCGCGCGTCTGCACGGACTGAAGATGCGGCGGGTCGCCCACCTTCAACGACTCTTGCGTGCACCATTCCCACTGAGGGTGCCGCATCCTTGCATTTTTTGCAAGAGCCTGCCTCAAGGGTCCGGTCACGAGGGCGCGGTTTCAAACGCGGTAACGACAGCGTAGAATTTGTGCCAATTCCACGGAGAGCAAAAAACCATGCGCCGGTACCATCACATCGGAATTCCCACCACTGAAGCGAAGCCTGGTGAGACCCACCTGAAACACCTGAAACTCTTTGTCGTCAGCCACGAGAAAAGCGAATTTGGCGTGGAGTGGATGCGTTTTGAAGCGGACGCCGCAGTCCCTGATCTCGTCCGGCAAGTTCCGCAGGTCGCGTTTGAAGTGGCTGATCTCGCCTTCGAGCTTGTTGGCCGCGAAATCCTGATTTCTCCCAACAGCCCATCCGACGGCGTCCGCGTCGCATTCATAATCGAAAACGGTGCGCCCATCGAACTGCTCGAATTCACCGACCCCAACCATCCTGGCCGCCGCCAGCAGAGCAAGATGCTGACATAAACACCCCCTCCATCCGAAGCACCTCTTAGAGCGAAGGCGAGCACTTGACACCTTTCAAGAGCGGCCAGCTAAGGAGCTGAGTTCCATCACGCAAACCTTTCCCAACCCCCGCCTCCAAGCCAACCTGACTCCCCGTTTGTGGGCTACTCGGAAGTTGGCACGAAACGGCTTCGAAGAGGTTGGCCGGACTTAGGAACGAGAAGTCGGCCGTAACGGGACCTCTGTGATCAAGACCTCCATCACAGGATTCACGAATTGGGTGGCGTGGGAGGAGCGAGATTTCGCAGGTCTTCGGATCGAAGAATCACCCACGGTAATCACCCACGCTCCTCCCCGCTTTCCCGTACTTTCCAGTGTTTGGCAGTCCCACGGCAACCATTGAAGTGGTTGGAAACACCGGAACGATGAGTTTCTGAAAAGCCTAAGGTTGCCGCTTCTAACGGGTACCTCATCAACTTCATTCAGCGAAACTTAGCCAAAGCTGATTGGCAGACCCAGACGAAATCACCCACGGCGGTCACCCACGACCAAGGTGGAGTCGCAAGGGTCGATGAAACGCGATTTAACGTCAACGACGAGCCAGGTTCCCAACTTCCGAGTTGCTAAAACAACACGCCCGGAACCCACAAGAACGTGAGCTATTCCTATGGGATGATGTCGACGCAAATCGCTGGATATAGTCCTCGCAAGTCGGCTATATTGGACGGCGAAATGTCGCGTGCCTTGGAAACTTCCCCTCGCTCACCTGCGTAAAAACCTTCAGCGCCCTGAGGTTTCTGCATGCTCTGGTTCTACGAATCTTTCTTTCCCGTGGTCTGGATTTTCTTTCTTCTCTACTGGCAGATCAAAGCCATCAATACCAAAACCACCGAGCGCCTCGAGCCGGCTGCCTCGCGCATCCTGCGCGTCTTCATCTTCCTGATCGTGATCGTCCTCCTCTCGACAACTCGCATCCCGCTCCGATGGCTTTACCTCCAGCTCTGGCCGGTTGGCCTTTGGCCCTTCTGGCTGGGAGCTGCCGTCGCCATCTCCGGCCTTCTCTTCGCTGTCTGGGCGCGCGAGCACCTCGGCAGAAACTGGAGCCGCTCCGTCACCATTAAGCAGGGCCACGAGCTGATCACCACCGGTCCCTATGCCGTGATCCGTCACCCCATCTACACCGGCAGTCTGGCCGGTTTCCTTGGCATGGCGATTGCCATCTCCCAAGTGCGCGGGTTCATCGCCTTCGTGCTCATCTTTCTCGTGTTCTGGATCAAGCTCCGCATGGAGGAGCAGTGGATGCGTTCCCAGTTCGGCGAGGCGTATGCCACGTATGCTCATCAGACCGCTGCCCTGGTGCCTTACCTCCTCTGATCGCTGCGTCACGATCTCAGCCCCAGTTAAGACCGAGTTGAACCAACCTGAGGAGTGACGCCGGTTTTCGCCAATTGAGCTATTGCAGCTTCGCATACTCCACTTTGGCTTCCTTCAGGGTGGGGGTATCGGGGTCAGCGTCTTTCCATGCGGCAAAGAAGTCCTGATAGGCGGACCTGGCTGAAGTGATGTTACCCTGCAGGGCAAAGGCACGCCCCAAGCCCAGATGGGCCAAAGCGTAGAGAACATCAGCAGGTCTAACGCCACGGTGGTCGAGAATCTTCTGGTACTCGGCCGCCGCCTTTGTGCCCTCTTTCAAGCGCAGGAAGGCCTGACCACGAATGTGGTTGACCCAGTAACACGCGGAGCCGGGGTCGCTGCCTAGTTCGTAGGGTGTGGCCGCTTCGAGATGCGCCACTGCCTGCTCCGGCTGGTTGCGCTGCAGATCATTCGCGGCCTGAATGACGGGTACGAGGACCTTGTTGAGCAGGGTGTCTGTGGGGTACTCGCGGACCAGGTCTTCCGAAATCTCCTGACTGCGCGCGGTGTCTCCGGTGAGGGCCAGTGCCCGGCTAACATTTCCCAGGGTATCGCGGTCTCGCGAGACCGCGATAGCATCTGAAATCCTCTGGCGAGCCTCAGTGAGGTTGCCCAGTTCTGCTTCGCACACAGCCTGGTTAGCGAGAATGATGCCGCTGAATTCCTTGTAACCCAGGGACTGAGAGAGTCTTTCACTTTGGGAATAAGCAGCTCGAGCTGGCCTCAGCCTGGCCCGCGCGCACTCGGCGCGGGCGTGCACGACGAGCATTATTGGTTCGTTCGGTTTTCCGGTAGCCCATTCCAGTTCGTGGCGCTCGCCGGCTTCATCGCCGCGAATGAAGGCGAGTTCGTACAGCGTGAAATGCATCGCCCACCCCATATCTTGCGCGACTCCTTGTTCGGCTATCGCCCGGGCTTCATCGAAGCGATTGAGCCGTTCGTAGGCGTCGGCGACATTTTGGTACGCATACGCGTCTTTGGGGTCGATGCGCATGGCTTCGCTGGCGTTGGTCAGAGCCTTCTCCTGCTGCCCGATTGACTGGTAGCGCTCGGCCACGTCGTCGCGGGGCGTTGTGTCGCGGGGGTAGGTTTGCGCCCATTGTTCATAGATCTGGATGGCCTTTTCTACTTCCCGAGTACCCTCGTCATAGTAATGCGCCGAGATGTAAAACCTTTCGTGTTCGCTGGCTCTCTCCCTCAAGTCGAAGGCCTTTTTAATAAAACTAGCGGCCAGCTCTCCCTGGGTGAGATTACTGTAGGCTACTCCCAGGGTGGCATACGCCATGGCGAAGTTGGGATCGAGCTCAATGGCGCGCTTGAGATAGGGAACGGCCTTCGCATCGTCAGTTCTTAGGTGCTCGGCCTGACCAAGACTGAAGGCCTGCAGGGCCTCGAGCGACGAAGTGGTGGCCTGTTCCAGCGGCGTGTCGAACTTCTGCACCGATCCGATGGACTCGCCCAGCTTGCCTCGCAAGCGGGAAGCAGCCCGGTCGAGCGACTTTAGGATTTGTTCCTTGCTCTCGGCTTCGGCCTCTTCACGGGCCAGCACGTCGCCGGTCTGGGTATTCAGCGCGGAAAGGGTGATGACGTAGTGCGTACCCAGGCTGGCGATGGAGCCAGTGAGCATGGCCTTGGCGCCTTCGCGCATACAGATCTCTCGGGCGACGTCATTGCTAATCCGTTCGTCCGGCTGGCGGCCCATGAAGCGCAGCGCTTCGCGGATACGAGATTCAGGCAGCAGCTTTAAGTAGGGAGACTCCTCCAGTTGCACAGCCAGCCCCTGCTTCTAGGTCCCGTCAAAGACAACCTCGCCCGTCGTGTTAACGAAGTCAGCGAGCACCACCGTGTCTTTCTCTGTAAGGGTGGTAGGCCGGCGTGAGCGGAGAAGCAAACTTCCGGCGATGAGGGCCGCGGTCAGCACTACGGCGACTGTGGCGGGGATCTTCCACGATCTTTTCGGCGCGGCCGGGGCGGTGCTACTCACGGGCACCACCGCTCGCGGCGAACCGCCCGCAACGGCCGCCCCAGAACTTTGCGACACCGTCTGAGCCATCGCCCTCGACCCCAACTCCTGCGTCGCTACCACCGAGCCGGAACTTGCCGCCGCTACGGCTCGTCCCGTGTCAGTGTCGCGCTTCAGACGTTGCAGATCTGTGCGCATGTCGGCTGCGTGCTGGTAGCGCAGATTTCGATCTTTCTCCAGCGCCTTAATGATGATGCGTTCCAGCTCGATTGGCAGGTCAGGATTCAACCTTACCGGAGCAACCGGAACACGGTTCACGATGGCTTCGCAGATCATCGCCGAACTTTCCCCACGGAAAGGCAGTGCGCCCGTCGCCATCTCGTACAGCACTGCCCCAGTCGAAAAGAGGTCGGTACGCGCATCCAACTCTTTTGCCCGCACCTGCTCCGGAGACATATAAGCCACCGTCCCCACCATTGTGCCCGGATTGGTCAGATGTTCCTCCGAGTCTATGGTCGGGGCGCTCATGGCAACGTTCTTTGGATTTAGAGTGATCTTCGCAAGCCCGAAATCGAGAACCTTCGCGTGTCCGCGCTCAGTGAGAAAGATATTGGCCGGCTTAATGTCGCGATGCACAATGCCCTTTGAGTGTGCCGCATCCAAAGCATCGGCGATCTCGATCGCCAGCAACAGAATCAACTCAGTTTCCATTGGACGCCCCGCGATTTTGTGCTTCAGCGTCAGTCCATCCAGAAACTCCATGGCAATGAACGCTTCGCCGTGCTGGTCGTCGATTTCGTAGATGGTGCAAATATTGGGATGGTTCAACGCAGAGGCTGCCTTGGCTTCGCGCTGAAAACGGGCAAGCGCCTGCGGATCTTTGGCTACGTCGTCGGGCAGAAACTTAAGAGCCACAAAGCGACCGAGCCTCACATCCTCAGCCTTGTAGACCACGCCCATCCCGCCGCCGCCCAGCTTCTCGACGATACGGTAGTGCGAGATGGTCTGGCCGATCATTGGATTGAAATCTTAGGTCTAGAGGTAGGGCAAGTCAATGAAGCCTGCGAACTTGGCGGCGTCTTAGAGCAATGGTTGGCAAAACTGCCATGCGCTGCTTCAGCTAACAGCTGCGGTGGTGAACGTAATGGTTAAAAGGCGTGACGATGATCACGTCATGTGGGATGAGAGAGACGAGTGCAAACGAACCTCTGATAACGCTTCGAAATCGAACTCAGACGACATCAAAACCGGAATGTCCCGCTGGTTCCGGAGCAGCATGGAAGCAACCTACTTACTGGCCATGCGATGTCCGGTGTATAGGAGGCGTGACTCCCATCCGGGCTTTCGTACGGAACTTGAGAACCTGGTCGGTGATGCAAGGGAGAAGGCTCAAGCGGAAGCCCCGCGAGGCCGACAGTACCGATATGCGCCGAGCAGGGGCGGACTGCTCCGTAGTAGCGATGAGACGGGGTAATTCTCGTGGAGCGAAGGGGGGGTCACCGAGTCGGGATCGACATGGGTCAACTGGCAACCGGAGGAACCCGCTGGGCTCGGCGGAAGGCGCCAGTCTTCCACGGGTGGCACGAGCTGTGTGACCGGAGACGGTCAAGCACGGATCTGTGAGAGACTCGGGGCAAAACGTCCCGGGCCTACTCGGCAACGGGAAATGGAACGACTTCCACGTCAGCGCCCGCGTTCGTCCTCGGTTCTACAATGCCTCGAGTCCCCGAAGCCTAATTCTGACCGTCTCGCTTTTGTGGTTCAACTTCCGGATTGCTCGTGGCTCGAGAGCAACGCGGTAGGGTTGAGCTTGTACGAAGCTCAAATGAGTGGGTTGAGGGTTTTGAGTCAACCGAGGAAGCGTTCGGTTGTCCAGATTTCAGAGTCACGACCTGGGCACTTTGCATCGATCCGCCGTTTGCCAAATTGATTCGGGGTAGCTGGTTTGCTAAGGTCGTCGTCATGTCCGAGCGTCCCACCGAGCAGATACGCGAATTGCTCGATTCCTTTTATCGCGTGGATTCGAGACGAATCCTGGCAACTCTGATCCGCTTGCTCGGTGATTTTGATCTTGCCGAGGAGGCGATGCACGAAGCCTTTGCGGCTGCGCTGAGCCTGTGGCCGAGGAGTGGAGTACCCTATAACCCCCGACCATGGCTGATTTCAACGGCCCGATTCAAAGCCATTGATACTCTGCGTCTACGGGCACGATTTGATGCGTCTCGAGACGATCTCGTGCGATATCTCGAAGCGCAATGGAGTTCGGCGGAAAGCTCCAATGAAAATGAAGAGGACAGCGTTGAGGATGATCGGCTGCGCCTGATTTTTACCTGCTGTCATCCATCTCTGGCGCCGGAAGCGCACGTTGCGCTGACCTTGCATGAGGTGTGCGGGCTGACCACCGAGGAGATAGCCAAGGCATTCCTCATCACTCCGCGTACGCTGGCGCAGCGTATTGTGCGCGCCAAGGCAAAGATTCGAGAGACACCGATTCCGTACGAGGTGCCGACGCCGCAGCAATTGCCGGAGCGACTGGGCGCGGTGCTTCAGGTCATCTATCTCGTCTTTAACGAGGGCTATTCGGCTGCGGCGGGGGCGCAGGTAACGCGAGCCGAGCTAACCGGCGAGGCCATTCGACTGGGCCGGTTGCTGACCGAACTTCTCCCAGAGCCGGAAGTCTTTGGGCTGCTTTCCCTGATGTTGCTACAGGAATCCCGTCACGCCGCGAGAACCTCTCCGACCGGAGAGCTGATTTTGCTGGAGAACCAGGATCGCTCGCTCTGGAACCGGGAGCAGATCGGGGAGGGAGTGGCATTGCTGGAGAAAGCCCTGAAGTCCCGGCGCTTCGGCTCTTACACACTGCAGGCTGCGATTGCGGCCGTTCATGCGGAGGCGGAATCGGTCGCTCTGACCGACTGGCGGCAGATTGTTGTGCTTTACGACCGATTGGTACGAATTCATCCTTCGCCAGTGGTACAGCTCAATCGTGCCGTGGCCATTGCAATGCGCGATGGTCCAGAGGCCGGTCTGGCGCATATCGACGCGGCGTTGGAACATGGCGAATTGGCCAATTATTACCTGGCGCATTCCGCCCGTGCAGATATGTGCCGCCGATTAGGGCGGATTTCGGAGGCCCGCGCTTCGTATGAGAGGTCGCTCGCCCTGGCGCGGCAGGATCCGGAGCGGCAATTCCTGCAAGAGCGGATTCGCCAGTTGAAATAAGAAAAGAATCGTCAGAAGCCGATTGCGGACATTGAGATGACCAGGCGCAGAGCATAGTTCTAAAGCGCGGAAGAGGCAAAATTTCTTGGACGACTTCCTCGAATTCCGTCTCGCCGTTCGTCTAGGTAGTGAAAGCAGGGCAACCGCCCGGCCCGAAGACCGTTACAGGAAAAGGAGAAATCATGACGCAGTATCTGCATTGCTATTCACCAGCCCGACGATTACGACCCGTCCGTCGAAACCGAAGCGATGTCCCGCGATATCGACGCGCTCAACGATGAGATGGTGGCTGCCGGTGTGAGGATTTTCGTTGGCGGCCTCTCCGCGGCCAGCAGCGCGCGGACGCTGCGAGCGCAACTGAGCGGCGGCGACAACACTGTCGGACAAGACTGGGACAAGGGAAAAATCGGGAACTGACGGAAACTTCCGCAATTTTCCGTCAGGGAAGACGGAAAAACGTCCCGTCTGTCCCCAATTTCTGCCCACAGATTCCTCTGATGAGGCTAAAAAAATTGGAGGAGCTGTCGATTTTCGGTCTCCCGAACGACTATCCGATAACCGATATCTGATAGCAGAACGATGAGCTACGGATTTTTGAGTTCACAGGAAACACGGAGGAATGGATGAAATACATCTGTTTGGGATACCTCGAGCCCGGCAAGTTCGAAAATATGTCTGAGAGCGAGCGCAACACCGTGTTCGACGAGTGTTTTAGCTACAGCGACGAACTGCGGAAGAACGGACATCTTGTCGCTGAGGAACCTCTTCAGCCCGCCAACACGGCGGTGACCGTGTCTTGGAAGAACGGAAAGGTTGCAGTGACAGACGGTCCGTACGCGGAAACGAAGGAGCAATTGGGTGGAGTTCAGGTGCTTGAAGCGCGGGATCTGAATCACGCAATTCAACTCATTTCTCAAAGTCCGGGAGTCAGGTTGAAGTGTGGAACAATCGAGATACGTCCAGCGGCGGATATAACTGAAATCATGAGGGAGAGCGAGCGCCGACGGCGAAAGGATACCTCGCGATGAGGGCGAGACCTTGCACCGCGCATTTTCGAGCCCAATAGCGGCGCATTACCCTCAGGTGCCATTTGAGAGCTACTTCGATGATGTCATCGCGCATTGCAGAACGGAGCGGCAGGCTCAGGAAATGAGGTAGATCATCGCTGCACGGCTGGTCATCCTGTTGAATCCGATGATGGACCATAGTGGCTGGCGCAGAGTGGCGCTCGCAGCCCTCACGTTCACTCCAGTCATTTTATCCACGGTCAGATTGTGGCAAATAAGATTGTGGGTGTGGCAGTCGGTTCTGTTGATGTTGGGGGGTCTCATCTTCCTCGTGGCAAGTAGCATTTTCCGCAGTCAAGCCCTAGATGGAATTCGGTGGGGATTTCTGGTTGCGTTCTTTGCACTCGCTGCCGTGGGGCTTTTCTGCTATCTCAAGAATTCTCGTTTACTCACCCAGGCGCACCTCTTCACTGCCATCAACATTTATCTGTTGCTTGGAATGCTGTGGGAGGCAATTTTTGTGCGATGGATGCTTTTTCCCCGGGTTCAATCCACTTGGCAGGTCACCCGACCGACCGTCAGAGTGAACTGCTTTATTTCAGCCTGATAACGCTCTCGACGATTGGCTATGGCGACGCAGTGCCGGTTGGCGGGGAAACACGTATGCTGGCGGCATTGGAGGGAGTGACCGGAGTTCTCTATTTAGCGATTACAGTGGCGATATTGGTAAGCAGGTTCGGGCGCGAGCTTTCAGATTAATATGACGGTAATTGACATTGCTAACCATAATAGCCGTTTCATAAAACGACCCCTTTGCTTACCACACCCAAAACCGCGGCTCGCGCGCGAGAGAATTTCGACATCCCCGCTCTCCAGACGACGGGTTCGATGAAATCAATTGCATCGAGACTAGACAGAGGCTCAACCAGGTGGTGGATACAGGCGTCCCGGGTTTCATCGCGTGAGGTAGGTGAACATGAAGGGCAAAGGAAACTGGAGCCATTTACGCAAGTAGCGCAAACCGAACGCCCTGAATTCCCACTGGAACGCATCAGGCATGTCGGGATATCTTTCCATCTGCGGTTTTCTCAAAGTGGCGCGGTAAAAACTCAGACGGGAGGTGCAGTGTGGATCGGTTTAGGAAAGCCAGAAGAGGAGACAGGGCAGGCTCTGCCGAAATTCGACAGCAACGATGCGACATGCGGTTTCGAACTTGGACTAAAGTGATACTGCTGTATGGTTCATTGTGTGGCGGACTAGCCGCGTCTGCGCAGTACAGTCCGCCAGCCACGCCTGCGCCGTACAACCCGATTGCTCTGGCCGAAGTAACAGAAGCCCCGCGGGCAGCCGTGCAAGCCGGGCAGAATAACTATCGAACCCTGTCGCAAAATCCGTACCTCGGGGGAGTTCCTGCGGGAAAACTGAGTCTAACACCGGTGGCGCTTTCCCTCGAAGACGCCGTCGCGCTTGGACTCAAGCAGAATCTCGGCGGAGTTTTGGCCGCGGATGTCGTTACCGACGCGCGGGAGAGCGCTGGCAAGCGCTGAGCGAGCTGCTTCCCAATGTAATCACCGATACGGGTTTCGGAGTTCATCAAATCAATGTAAAGGCGGCCTTCGGTCTGACCATTCCTGGAAAACCTCCGATCATTGGCCCATTTGGCTATCTCGACTCGCGGGCTTATCTCACGCAGTCCGCTTTTGATTGGGCATCCATCGAGCGGGTGCGATCTTCAAAGGCGCAGGTGAGGTCGGCGGAGTTTAGCTCCAAAGACGCTCGCGAGATTGTCGTGCTTGTGATTGTCTCCAACTATTTGCTGGTCATCGCCGACCAATCGGAAGTTGAGTCAGCCACATCGCAACGGGACACTGCCAAGGCACTTTTTCAACAGACCTCGGACCAGAAGACCGCAGGCCTTGCCTCGGCCGTCGACGTTCTACGGTCTCAGGTGCAACTGCAATCACGCGAACAGAGACTCATTGTCGCGCAAAATAATTTGGCGAAGCAGAAATTGGTTTTGGCGCGAGCTATCGGTCTCCCTCTGCACCAAAAATTCGAGATTACCACCCGCGTCCCTTACCGAGAGCTGACGCCGTCGAGTATCGATGAGGCGGTCTAGAGCGCCTACCGGGCTCGCGCTGATTTTCAGAGCCAGATGAATCAGGTCCGGTCCGCTAAGCTCGCGAGAAGAGCTGCTTCTGCCGAGCGGTATCCATCGTTAGGCGTGGAGACCGACTATGGTCTCTCGGGAGTTAACCCGGGCTCGTCGCACGGCACCGTTGATGCGGCGCTCGCATCGTGCGCTTAGAACTGATTGAGGAGGCTGGTAGCGTCGACAATCGAGAGTACACCGTGAGACTCCCGAATGGGAGCGGACATCGCTCCGGCAGAACTTATGCAGACCGGCTGGAAAATTGGCTGAATTCCGGAGGTCCAGACAGGCAACCCACCGGAAAGAGCTGAAATAGTAATGCCGCGACCAGTAACTTTCCCGCTTTTATTGACTTGCCCCACTCCCAATCCTAAGATTTCAGGACCATGATCGGCCAGATCATTTCGCACTACCGCATCATTGAAAAGCTGGGCGGCGGCGGAATGGGTGTGGTCTACAAAGCGGAAGACACGGAGTTGGGACGCTTCGTGGCATTGAAGTTTCTGCCCGGCGATTTGGCACAAGATCAACCCGCGCTCGAACGTTTTCGCCGCGAAGCGCGGTCGGCTTCAGCCCTGAACCACCCCAACATTTGTACGATTTACGAGATTGGCAAACACTCCGGGCAATCGTTTATCGCAATGGAGTTCCTGGATGGGATGACCTTGAGGCACGCGATCGGGGGACGTCCGGTGGAAGTGGGAAAAATTCTCAATCTAGGAATTGAAATCTCAGATGCACTCGATGCCGCCCATACCAAGGGGATCATCCACCGCGACATCAAGCCGGCGAACATTTTCGTGACGGAGCGCGGCCACGCCAAGATTCTCGACTTCGGACTGGCCAAGGTCACACCCGCGGTGATCTCGTCCAGCCAGATCGCCGCGCTGAAGACGCAGACGCAGTCCATTGTGGACGAGCATCTGACTTCTCCAGGCACCATGGTCGGCACCGTGGCCTACATGTCGCCGGAGCAGGTGCGCGGCGGGGAACTCGACGGGCGCACCGATCTGTTCTCGTTCGGTGCCATGCTCTATGAGGCGGCAACGGGAGTGTTACCCTTCCGCGGTGAAACGTCCGCAATGATCTGCGAAGCCATCGTCAACCGCGCTCCGGTCGCTCCCGTACGCCTGAATCCGGACCTGCCAGCGGATTTGGAGCGCATTATTAACAAATGCTTGGAAAAGGATCGAGAGCTGCGGTATCACTCCGCAGCTGATCTGGAAACCGACCTCAAGCGCCTGAGGCGCGATACAGACTCGGGACGAAACGGGGTGATCAGCGTCGCAGACGTTCCCTCGATTTCCGTATCGAAGCCTGCGGCAGCGTGGTTGAAGTGGGTGGGACTCGCCGCGATTCTCATCGTGCTGGCCGGACTCGCCCTCTGGCTACGGGCGCCATTGCCGCCTCCACGAATCTTGGGAACAAAGCAAATCACCAACGATGGGCTGCCCAAATTCGACCTCATGACCGACGGCAATCGCCTCTATTTCATGGAGAATCCCCCTGCCCGCTACACCATCGCACAAGCATCCGTGAACGGGGGCGAAACCGCCCCGGTTGCCGCTCCATTTGAGAATCCGATTCTGCTGGATGTTTCAGCGGACCAATCCGAACTCCTGGTGGCCCAACCAGGAATGTCGAATGAGGGAAGCCCGCTGTGGTCGTTGCCGCTTCCAGCCGGCTCGCCGCGCCGCGTCGGCGAAATACTCGCGCGCGGTGGCGGCTGGGCGCCCGATGGCAGGCTGTTTTTCAGCAAAGGAAATGACGCTTACCTCGCGGATCACGACGGAGCGAACCCGCGAAAGCTGTTCAGTGCTCCCGCCGCTCCCGCCGCCGCCAACTTTTCACCGGATGGAAGCAGGATCAGGTTCACCGTTTCGAATCGAGCCAACAATACTGCGAGTATGTGGGAAGTCCGTTCCGACGGAAGCGGCATGCATCCGTTGTTGTCCGGCTGGAACAGCCCGCCCTCGGAGTGTTGCGGCGCGTGGACGCCCGACGGCAGGTATTATCTTTTTCAAAGCGCGCGCGACGGCGACGATAACATCTGGATCGTCCCCGACCACACCAATTGGTGGCGCAAAGTCTCCCCCGCTCCGGTCCAACTCACGACTGGACCGCTACAGTATGGCGACCCCACTCCCAGCAAAGATGGCAAGAAGCTGTTTGTGATCGGAATCCAACAGCATGCAGAGTTGGTTCGCTACGACTCGAAATCCGGCGAGTTTATCCCCTATCTCGGAGGCATCTCCGCCGGCGACGTGGAATTCTCCCGCGACGGACAGTGGGTCAGCTACATCAGCTACCCCGACAATGCTTTGTGGCGAAACAAAGCCGACGGCAGTTCCCGCCTCCAGCTTACTTATCCGCCCATGCGCGCGGCCTTGTCCCATTGGTCTCCCGACGGGAAGCAGATCGCCTTCTCCGGAAGTTTTCCCGGCAAGTCGTGGCAGGCATTCCTGATCTCAAGAGACGGGGGCAGCCCGCAGGTTCTGACCTCGGCCGACGCACAAGAGACGGATCCCACCTGGTCGCGCGACGGCAATACACTCGCGGTTGGCCATCACGACCTGATGCGTTCCGATCAGACATACATCGAGTTGTACGATCTCAAAACGCACCAGTCTTCCATGCTGTCCGATTCCAAGGGAATCTTTGGTCCCCGCTGGTCACCTGATGGACGCTACATCATTGCTATCACCGCCGCTGGCAACGACAAACTGATGCTCTACGACACCAAGACCCAAAAGTGGCGGCAGGTGGACACGCAGCAGAGTTCCTTCGGCTATCTCACTTGGTCGCCCGACAGCAACTACGTCTACTTCGACACGATCCTGCAACACGCCGCCGGATTATTTCGCCTGCGCATCAGTGATGGGAAAATCGAAAAACTTGCCGACCTGACCAAAATTCGCAGCTACCGTGATCAGTTCGGTCCGGGCTCGTGGACGGGCCTCGCGCCGGGTGAAATTCCTATCCTCCCCCGCGACATCAGTACCCAGGAAATTTATGCGTTCGACCTGCAGTTCCCCTAGCATCGGTGTGCAGGCTCGGACTTGTAGCACCTCACTCCCATAAACATAGGAATCGCCGGAGAATAGAAGCGATCCTTCGCGACCACTTGCAAACCCGCTTCCTGTCGCTGAAACCACGAATCTCGCCGTCTCGTAGATTGAGATGCTTGCGAGTCGGGCCACGAAGAGGATTTTGGGCAACTTTGTCCGGTTTCCGGACCAACCGGCTCGGCATCGGGCACCCTCGAGCAGACGGCAGTCAAGCTGGCCATCGCCGTCAAAGTCTGTCACCGCTACGCGCGCTGCGTCTTTACGGCCTTTCAGGGTGTCGACGAAAACGAGAACAGCCCACAGAAATCGCACCCTATAGCTGCACCAGTGAGTAGAGTAAACACATCTTCGATCCTCGGTTTGCTTTTGCCGAATTTCTCTGTGAAAAAATATTTTCGTGGGGATCGCTCTTTGTCCTCCCGAAGTAAATCCCAATAAAATGATGTGGCCCGCTGGATGTGAGCCCGAGCCCTCGTTCCTGATTCCCGAGATTGCAGAAGGTTGGGTTGTGATGTCCTACGACGTACTCGTCCACTGTCAGGTTCTTGAGCGAACTAAGGGGAAAGCTTTTAATGAACACTCCGCGAGCCTGCAAGGTCGAGTCTTCGTGCGACGTGTCATACTCCGCTTCGAACTTTGCTAAGTCTTTCACTTGCTTAACCCCCCTGATCGATGGTTCGGACAGCAAACACATGACCGTTAGGGAATGATAACGTCCTTTATCATTCCCTATCCGGATTCGTAAGCCCGCAAGCACCAACGGTGTCGATTATGAGAATCATTGACGGGGAGTCGGAATTGGCGCCCTCGTGATCCAGCGATATCCAATGGTGTGGACGGTAGCAATCTGCTTAGGGTCAGCCCCGAGATCGGAGAGCTTCCTTCTCAATTGCACAATGGATTGGTCGAGGGCTCGCGTTGTCCCGTAGTATTGATACCCCCACACCTCGTTGAGAATACGATCGCGGGCAAGCACTTCGTCGGGGTGGGCGATGAACAGCTGAAAGAGCTTAATCTCTCGGGTGGACAGCTGAGATGACTTCTCGCCGCGTTTCAATTCGAAAGTCTTCAGGTCAAGTGTGCAGTCGCCAAATCCCAGACTGCTCTCACCAGGAGCCGGCGACGTCCGATTGCGGCGCAGGAGAGCGTGCACCCTCGCTGTCAGCTCACGCAAACCAAAAGGTTTGGTCACATAGTCATCAGCGCCTAGCTCCAACCCGATTACCTTGTCCATTTCCTGGCCCTTAGCCGTGAGCATGAGGATGAGCCCTTGGTATTGCTGTGCCCGGAGCTGCTTACAAAGGTCGTAGCCGCTGAGGCCCGGCAACATGACATCAAGCACAATCAGACTGGGCCGGTGTTGGTCGACCGCGGCCAGGGCCACATCACCTCGCGTGCAGGCTTCCACCGCGAAGCCCTCGCTGGTAAGTAGCTCAACGAGTCCAAAACGGATATTCGTATCATCTTCAACGACGAGTATTTTAGTCTTCATCGGATTTCGCTTGACTCAGTGGTACGGCCAAGGTGAAACAACTGCCGCCGCCTGGGCGGGTCGAACAGGTCACATTGCCCCCATGAGCTTGAGCCATGCGCCGCGCCAGAGTGAGCCCCAGTCCCGAACCTGACACACCGCTGGCTAGCGAATCATGCAGACGCAGGAATGGCTTGAAGATCGCCTCACGTTGCGTCGGCGGAATGCCTGGGCCGCGATCCAGCACGTCGACGCACCCGAGGAAACCGGATGCAGCCGTCTCTTGCCGCACGCGGACCAGAATCTCGCGGTCTCCGTATTTTTCCGCATTGGAGAGAAGATTGAGGATAATCTGCGCCAAGGCGTCGCGGTCTCCCACAATGCCTAGCGTCTGGGCTTTTATCTCAAGCGCTAGGGGCACTCCAACCGTTTCCAGGTGTGGCCGGCAGGTGTCAACAACTTCCTGCACGACTGCAACCAGATCGCAGACGCCGCGCTTCGCCGAAGGCACGCCTCGCTCCAAGCGTGCAAAATCGAGCACGTTATTAATGAGGCGGGTCAGACGGGCCGATTCCGCGGAGATGATACGCAGGTATTTGGATTGGCGGTCCGGCTCGGTCACCCGGCCATCTGCCAGCATGTCGGCGAACATCCGGATGGAAGTGAGTGGCGTTTTAAGCTCGTGGGATACATTTCCCACGAAGTCGGTCTTCTGTTGCGCCAAGGTCATTTGGCGTCGAACGTCAGCGGCCATAAGCCAGCCTCCCAGAAGGATAGCTGCCACCAGAGTCAGGACGACGAACCCCAAGATGAGTTGCAAAGTGGAAGCCGAGCGATTGATCTGTTGAGGGTCCACGAGGTAGAGCGCTGCTTCCCAATGAGGCAGGGTCTCGCCAATTTCAGTGGCCACCAAGGGATGTTTCCAGTCAGCGGTGAAGCCGGAACGAGAGAGAGCGACCGGCTTTCCGCGATCATCCAGCAGCGCGAGGCAATACGCGGATTTTGCGGAGTCGGACCCGGCGGCATCGGTACCTCGATGAAGATCGGGAGACAGCAACAAGGGCGCCAGGCTCTGAATCAGCTCTTGTTGGGTGATTTGCGCTCCAAAGACCAGCGATCCTGCATTGGGAGGACGGTACCATACCATCAAGCGCAGCTTGTTCTCAAGAAAGCGGGCCAACGCTCCGCTGGTGTCTGTGCCGATGACCTTGCGAAAGTCCGATTCTGCCGGCAAGGTGTTGGATAGAGCGCTTTGCTGGGGAGCAAAACTCTTTTGTGGAACAACTTGGCGCTCGACTTGAGCCATCTGTGCTCGCGGATTGACGACTCCAGTCGGTTGCTTGCTCGCTCGCCTGGGACTGAGCCGTCAGTGGAAACATGTTCCCAACTTGAGAATTTACCGCTGTAGGGTTCCCCGCGTTGTTCAGATCAAGAGAAAATGTCTGCTGGGAATTTTGGGCAAAGACAGGCACGTTTTCTCGGTTGCTGAGAAAACGATCATTCTCGCTGCGAAATGTCTTAGCCACTGTGCCCTGGCGCGACGTCGGAGAATAAATAGTCCCGTTGAGGCCGACGGCAAAGCCCACTTCGGCGAGATTCCAACTGTTATGCAGTTCACGATTGAAATTCCTGGCCAATGCAGGCGACGAAGAACTTTTTTCGAGAAGTTTCTGCGTTCTTTGCACAAAAGCCGATCGAGTGCCGTCCAACTGGTCGCGGACTTTCTTGGCTAGCGCATCGGTAACATCCTGGCTAATGATGGCCTGCTGGTGCTCGAGGATCACCTGTTGGTCGCGGGCGGAGCGTACGGCCAGCCAAGCCAGCGCGAGACTGGGCAGCAGAATGGCGGCGAGAAAGATCCAGGCGGAGCGGCGCATTAGAAACTAACCGTGGTTCGGCCAGCGGTTCTCATGATGACGTAATCCTACGTTCCTGAGCGCCGCTCCGCCAATAGTTTATCGAATCACTCTTTAGAACGACCAACACTAACGATTTTCTCCATTGCCATCGATGGCGGTAAAGACGTTCTGGGACGCGAGCCCCAGCCACGGATCTTGACGAGGGGTCAGGAAAACCTGCGCGTAGACCCAGTCGTTAATCCGATCCAGCGACCATCGCTCCGTGCTCGAAGCGGCCAGGAAAGCCAGTATTTTCGCGCGCAGCATGTAATTATTCTTCACCGTATCCAACGAAACCGACTTATTAAAAGTTGTAAACGCGCGCAGCATTGGCATTTCGACGGCGCTCTTGCTCGTTGCCCGTGTCGCCGCCAGAGTAGCATCTGGGAATGCCGGCTCTGTCGACGGCGGAACATGGCCCCAAGAACTCACCTGACTCACGCGGGGTTGTGCCTGGAGCAGCGGGCTTTCGACAGCAGACGGAAGCTTTCGCGCCATCAGTTCGCGAACCCCGGCATCAAATCCGTGAATCACCTGCAATTGCGCCACTTGGTGCCAGCGGTTGTCATCCATAAGACGCTCCAGCTCTGCCTCGGTCATGGATTTGGTAGCTGGAAAAGCTACATGCAGGGCGGAGAGATCAGCGGCCCATTCATGCAGCAGGCGCTCCTGCGTGCTTTTCATGTGATCCGTGTAGTCGTGGTTTTCATGGTTGCCTGCTTGTTGCGTCGCATCGGCCGCTTGCCGGAGTTCTGCAGCAAATACCGGCGCACTGTAGAGTCCGGGCAAAGCATCTACGACGCGGCCCTCAGCGTCCAAAATGTAATGGATGCTGTTACCGGTAATCGTACGCTCCAACTTACGGCCGTCTCCAAACGTAATTGTCACCCTCGGTGCTGGACGGACCGACTGCCAATGCAGGATGAACCGCTGCTTCAGTAGCTGGTTGATTTCGATGCTGGGGTAGAGCGTAGTGCGGAAGAAGCGACTATTGGCACAACTTAGGTCTTCATCCAAACGGCCCAGGAGGCGCAAGGAGAGAATTGGCCGCCCCGAAGCCCGCGCTGCGGCCTTGGCCTTCTCCAAGTCGGTATACCAGTACAGGCCGCTTGCGTAGTTGTCATACTGGCCTCCGACACGATTCAGGGCGAGAGAAATCTTTTCCCAACGCTCGTTAGACGGAGCACCGCTCCGATGGAGTTGAATCTCTTTGGCAAACCGTTGCTCGAGCGCTTGCAAGCCCTGGGGACCGGCTTCGCGCAGCCGCTCACTGGACTGCCGGGCGACAGCTTGGTCAGGGGAAATTGCTTGCTCCGCCCAATCAGCAAGGCCGACGCCAGTCCGGGGAGAAGCACCGCCGAAAACTGCAACCATAACACCACACGCGATCAAGATAAGTGTTTTCATGTGGTAAGCATGGCTTATGTTCATCGGGTGGTTGTCAGGGAATTGTGGCTAGATTCGTAAGGAAAATGTATGGCAGACGGTGAATGGAGCAAAAATGTGTTACTTACGATAATGTTGATTGTCGCTAAGAGTCGCTGGCTTGGATCGCTTTAGAGCAAGGACTGAGAGAGAGCCGATATAGTTTTCGCCGATTGGTCCCCATAACGCGGCAGGGTCTAGGAATGCCACTGGCGGCAAATCACTTGAGCGAATAGTCGCCATTTGGAACAAGCGACCTAGAAGCCTATTGCGGGCTTGCCAACACAAGCAGTAAATGATAAAGGACTGTAATCGCTACACATCGCGCGATCACGACTTCGCACGCCCTCTAGCCGCGTCGCATGCTATTGAGATTCCAAATCGATCATTGACTACTCTCTCGAGGTTTTACTTGCAGCCGGTGTGCCGTAAATGTGCTGCAGCACATTTGGGCTACATCGGATACCGGCAGAACTTCAGAGAAGCGGTCAATGATCGATTTCGAATCTCACTCGCAAACAACGCGCCTTAGGAATCCAGGGCTATCGCGTGATAATCCCGTTTATCACACACATCAATCCGAAAGAGCAGTGACCAAATCCCTTATGCGAACTGCGCGAGCCAAACTGTATGGCCACCGTCGATTGGGTTTTCGTTGAGGTGTGAGACTAAATGAAATCCGTTCTCCGCGAGAAGTGAGCGAGGATTCGCTGGCGTCTAGACTGCCATGATACAGAGGCTGTCCGCGGTAAGTGCCAATTGCTTCTCCGTGCGCGGGGACGACTGGTAAACATCAACACTGCCTTTGGCGCAGCATGTGCTGAAAACAGGAAACATCTCGCGCTGGTCGTCCGGGCACAAGTGGAAAAAACTGTCTCATGCGAGAATTCCGCCAAAGCGCCGATTTAGCGACATTCGGGAGAATGTGCGGTACTCCGCTTCGATCTCTCCCCTGAAACGTCGTAGTAGGTATTCGCAACACGTTCTGCGCTTGCAGTCTTGTTTCGATACCTAGTGCGATACACGTAGCTTTTTCAGGATGGAATCCATGCACACATCCTCTCCATGCAGATACTGATTCCATGAGGGCGAGCAGGGGCAAAGCTGGAGAAAGAGTATCCACAGTGAGCCTCACAAATGGCTGGGTACCGGAATACGAACGCGTGGAGTAATCGTGGAAGCCGTTGGCATAGTGTGCCGCAAGACCAGAATTCGGAAGTACGAGATTGCCTCCCTCTGCCCAAAAATGCAGACCGTCGCCGGCAGGCTCACCGGCCACAGTCGCATTCGCCCACTCGCGCAGCTCTGCAGCAACCATGACGCCCGCAGAAAATGTTGATCGCCCTATAATTTCGAAGACCTTCAGCCGAGAGGTCTTGGATGCGATCATTTTGATCAAAGGCTCGGCCATAAATCCGTCGCCGCCAGTATTAAAGCGAAGATCAAACAGGATTGCTCTCGGATGATGCTGATCGATAGCTTGCTCGACCGCCTCTTCGAACTGGATCGGCGAGGCGCCATTCGAGTTGGCTTGCGCCCGTTTGTATTGGAGATACAGGACCTCGACCTTAGGAAGATAGGTGAACCAATAGTTCTCTGCCGGCTTCTGGAGGTAGAGGGGCAAGTTGCGGTCAGGCAGAACGGGCGATAGTGGGCTGTCTTATCTTTTCAATCAGTGGTCTATATAGGAAGGAAATCGCCGAGTGGCTGCCGACGCTCGCAACTGCCTGTCACCGCCGATAAATATTGTCGCAAGTCGAACGCGAGACCATTCTCTTGCAACTTCGGCAAGTTTGACGACCCATATTACTACGCTGTCTGGGGCTCATCGCCATTGTTCCCGCGAGCAAATTCTGTGTTCGGAACCGTGTTACAAGACATGTCGATCCGCTTTTGGATTTACAAGGAGTCAGCGGCCACCAGCGGAAACGCCGAGGAGGGCCCGCAGTATTCACTAACCGGAACATTTCTGATTGATCCGAAAACACACACACCGGAGCGGTGGGAACTCGTCTATGACTACGAGAGCGATACTGTGGCGATGGATGTACTGCAAGATGAGTTGCCCGACAGCGACATTTTCACATCAGAGGTGTACTCCCTGGTCGACTTCAGTCCGGGAGCCATTGCGGCCGCTCCCGATATTCTAACCGGCGCGTCCTGCGAGGACTTTATGCGCCATGGAATCAAGAACTGCGCTGAGGAGGTTGACGACGCCTTACTAGAACTGACGCTGGACCGACTCCAGCTTTTCTTTCGCTACCCAAAGACACTTCTGTTCAGCTCCGATAGCAGTATGCAGTGCGACTATGCAAGCCGCCGCTTTCTTACCCTATGGCTGCCTTCAGACATTGAGGCTACCCCAAGTAGGTTGGGACAACCTTCATCCAAGGTTATCCAAGGTCTCGCCGAAGCAGGCAAGAAACCTTTGCGACGCTATGCGCCCAATCTTTTTCGGGCCCAAGGATCTCTTGTGAGGCGGCCAGTTCACGTTGTCCAGAAACGCTTCCTGGTCTTGACGAATGGTAACGTCCTTTTTCACAACCTACCCATCACTGCGGATGATGTGTCAGAGGCCGACGTATGGACAACTTCGCATCTCGCTGGCCGAAAACAACCGCTCGGGGCAGTGGCCGCATTCGCATAACATCGGCATAGCGTCATTCGGAAGTGGCAAGATCCGCTGGACCGAAATGGGTAGTGGCGGACAATTGCGGGGAGAAAACAAATAATACTCTACGCTGCTGCAGAGATTCGGGTAGCGCGTGAAGATGATGCAGACCAACGTTTTCTTGCAGGTAGCCCTGAATGGCGACCGGATTCACCCAGCGGCACCGCGCACGCCGACTGCTGTCGCGGCAGCGGCTCGCGCGTCCGTCGACGCTGGCGCTCAATCGGTGCATGTTCATGCGTTCGACGAGGCCCGTCGGGAGACTCTCGATGGCGCCGCTTGCGCCAAGGTTCTGCGCGCAATCCGCGCTCTTTGCCCTGAGACTCCGATTTCCTTGACAACTTCGGCGGCGATTGTGGGTGATCCGGGAGAGCGTTTCAGTATCGTCGAGGGATGGGAGGAAATGCCCGATGTTGTTTCTGCGAATCAGGGCGAACCGGGAGTTGTGGAGCTTTGCGAGCTGCTGCTATCCCGAGGCGTCGGTATCGAAGCTGGTTTGCTGAGCATTGAAGATGCGCGAGCTTTTGTGCTTTCCGGATTGGCAAGCCGCTGTAGCCGCGTCCTTATCGAGCCGCTTGACGCCGATACCGAAGCTGCTGTTCGGCAGGCCGCTGAGATGGAAGACATTGTGGTGTCCGCCGGCATCACGCTGGAGCAGGTCCACCAGGGTTACGGCATAGCCTGTTGGGCAGTCAATCGACGAGCACTCGATAGAGGGCATGGTATCCGCACCGGGTTACGCTGCTGCCTGACGGTAAACCAGCACGGGACAACGCTGATCTGGTCGCGGCGGCTGCACATTTGATCCTCACCAATGTGCGGCCTTCACTTTTGTGAGGCCGGAGTCCAGCCCGTGCCACAAGTTAACCTTGTCAGCTTAACCCTACGTACCTTTTTATAGAGATCCCGCTTCCCGGCCGAAGCACTCAAAGACAGAAGTCCTTGTGACTTGGCTTGGATTCGCAGCCAGGTGGCAGACGACCAGGAGCAAAGCCAAGTTCATGGTTCGTCGGCAACTCTTACCTTGGGATCACTTCGGGTCGGCCCGTCACAAAGCAAAAATGACAAACGCACATAGGACGCACCCGGAACTGCATGCTGTGACACATTTTCGGTTGTTACAAGGGCTCGCGACTTTGCCGGGTTGCGCTTTTGATCATCGCAGTTACGCTCCGCTCGACATCCTCATCGGTGGTGGCCCAACTGGACACGCTGATTCGCATTGCCGTATGCCCGTGCCACTGCGTTGCCCCACACCAGCAGGTCCCATCGTTTTGAATATCTGTGATGACCCGCCGCGTGTCCTCCGCGCTGCCGAACGAGACCAGCACCTGGTTTAAGACCACATTGTTCAAGATAGTGAACCCCGCCCTGCGCAGACGCTCCGCGAACACCTTCGCCTGGCGGCAGTTTCGCTCGATCATTTCCCGCAACCCGCTGCGTCCAAGTGAGCGCATCGCTGCCCATAACTCGACTCCGCGCGCCCGCCGCGACGCTTCCGGCGCGTAGTGCCAGGGCTCACGCCCATCGCTCGCCGTCAGATAGGGGGCGCTCAGCGTCATGGCAGTGTGGAGATACTCCGGCGTCCGCACCACTGCGACACCTGAATCGTAGGGCACGTTCAGCCACTTATGGCAATCAATCGCCCAGGAATCGGCAGAGCCCGCGCCCGCCAGCAAAGGTGCGTACAGCGGCGAGACGGCTGCCCAGAGCCCGAAGGCGCCATCCACGTGTACCCAGGAACCTGCCCCATGCGCACGGGCGCAGATTTCCCCTGCGGGATCAAACGCTCCGGTGTTTACGTTTCCCGCTTGAACACACACAATCGTCTGATCGTCAAGGAGAGGCAGTGCGTCCACTCGTATCCGTCCCTGGTCGTCCACCGGAACCCGCGTTACTCGCGAACGTCCCAGCCCCAGCATCGACAATGCCTTCAGCACCGAAACGTGAACTTCATCGCCCACCAGCACGTGAATCGGCGGCGCTCCAAACAATCCGTCCTCCTCGACGTCCCATCCCGCACGTTTCAACAGCGCGGTCCGCGCCGCCGCCAAGGCTGAGAAGTTTGCCATGGTCGTGCCAGTAACAAATCCCGCCCCGGAGCCGGACGGCAGACCCAGCACGTCCAAGATCCACCCCTGGACTATTTCTTCTAACTTCGCCGCCACTGGAGACATCACTTGCATCGACGCATTCTGGTCCCATGCTCCCGCCAGCCAGTTGGCCGCCAGTGCCGCAGGCAGCGAGCCACCGATGACGAATCCGAAATAGCGACCTCCGGCCGTCGCCACCGTCGCAGGTGACCCGATCTCATCGAGTGCGGCTAAGACTTCTGAGGGATCTGATGGCAATTGAGGCAGCGGTCCTCCCAGAGTTTGCAATCGGGCTACATCCGCAGGGAACGGTACGACCCGCCGATTGGCAATCCCTGCGATGTAGCGGGCCGCTCGATCCGCAGTTTCCATCAGCAAATTCTTCATGGACGCCTCCAGTCTAAGCAGCCGAGCACCTCACCTATTCCTCGCATCAAGCCACGAGCAGTACGTGTGGCGCTTATGCCGCATTCGGCATAAGCGGCATTGGACAAAACCGTTCCGCGGTAAGAATCAGATCGACGTTTCAGTTCGTAGACCTCGAGACGTAGACTGAGTCTCACACCGTGTCTTGTTCCAGGGTAAGCCCTTTGCGCAATCATGGAAACGCTGCTTGCAGCAAATCCATCCCACCATGGAGCTTTCCCATGACTTCTTTTCGGCTACGCAACTCAGGATTCGTACGTCCAACAGGTCGCATTCTTCCACGCTACTTCAATCGGTCAGCGGGGCAGTGGTTAACGGCCAAATTGCGGATCTGCATGTCCTCGAGCTTACTTACAGTAGATCAAATCAGGTCACAAATCAGTTAAAGTGCAAGGGCGAGTCCAACGATTCCTGTGCGCGCTTGCTTGGCCGCAAATCTCCGGTGGCCGCTGGACCGTACTCATTCATCCTTGTTCTGAGGTCAGTGTGCCGGAAGCGGGCCGTGCCCGACTGCGTTGCGCGACGGTACCCCCCGGTTCGTCACGCAAGAGCAGTCGGACACTCCTCCGCGCCCTGCGCCAATGAATGAACAAACGCGGCGCTGAGCGAACTGGTTTCATCTATTCGGGCGGAACAAAAATTGGAAGACTCTCTAGGATTCGCTCTTGAGGGTCGAATGCATCCAAAACGGCAGCAATCACGTTCTGCTCCTCGATCGGATTCACAAAGCCACACACTCGCACCGCGCTGCGGAGGATTTCGCAGAGTTCCGCTTGCGGCAATGTTCCCAATCCCCCTGCGAATTCGTTGAGCTGCCGAAGCAGCAGAAGTAACTGCGCCACTCTTTTGTCCCGTAGATACAACGCGGCCTCGAAGGAAGCGTTGGCGAGAGTAGGGTCTGAGCGCGCGTCTTTGGCGGAGAAAGGTAGAAACGGCTTATTTGTCTTATCCATGGTTGCCTCTCTGGCGGCGCGCGCACGAGGACGGCGCGCTCGTGAAATCAGACTGCTGGAACTCGTCCCAACAAAATGCTTCAAGAAGTTCATTAACTTGCTTTTTCATTTCTCTCCCTCCAGCTATGGAGCCAATGGCTAAAGAATGGTTTGGGGTGACCGTGGATTCTTCTGCGCGGCGAAATCGCGGTGTCCAACGGCGGAAGCTGCGTGCGAGACGCGATCGTCAAGCCGCTTCTTTCAGGGAAATCGGTGACCTGCACTCCAAATTGCTCCGCACTCCTCCCGGGAAGCACTTCGCGGAGCGCCCAGTCGATATGTTGAACGCATTCTTTGACCAGCTTCGTCGCGTTGTCTTCCGATTGGCTGGTTACGAACATAAGGGGTTGAAGGGCATTGCGAATGTGGTGATTCATGAGTTCGATCACTCGAAGACGCTCGATGAGCTGGCGCATTTTGTGGCGCTCGTAGAGATAAAACAGGGATCCGGCGATCAGGCCTCCCAGCAGGTCGTCGGCGATGCGCTCCGATCCACTGAGCCCGCAGCGAATGGATATCTGATCGGCGGCAATCAACAGCCCGGAGACCAAGGTGAGTAAAAGAGATGCTTTCCAGAGAAGAGAACGCTGCGGTTTCTGACGCGCAGAGAAAATCATTGATCGCTCCTTATTTCAGTTGCTTCGATTGATGTGGACCGGTGGCAGTGCCAGAATCGTGAGTCCGATGACGGCATCACGCAGGTGACGGTTAGCGGACGTGGCGATTGACGGCGACGTGCGCACACGGCGGAGCTGCAGTGGGTCGCGCGCAACTCAATCCTGGCGCAAAGGGAGCTTCAGATCAGAAACGTGCAGAGGAGATCCTGGAGAGAATGTCCATGGCGCTGACTCGGCATGGCAGCCAATTCGAGCACCAGACTGGTCACAATACGGCTGGCGCTGTGGAGTGGGGGCGCCGGTGAAATCCCGAAAGGATCGACAGCGGGGGGAACGAGCTGAATATTGGGTCGCGAAGAAGGAGCTAGATTTACCGGAGCATCCGCCTCGTTAAAGGTGGTTTCGGGAGAATCCACGCGGGGTACCGTCGATACGAGGACCGCTGCTGCCGACAGCAACAGGACCGATATCCAACGAAGTCGTCGCACGCCAATCCCCCAAGCATAAACAAAGTACTCCCCCAGGTATGGGTTGTCAATGACGCGGGCAGAGGACGCGGGCAGAGGAGAAGGCCCGTCCTAATCAGGGCAGCGAAGGGTGCGGGACCGAGAGGGCTAGTTTTGAGCGATGCGTTGAGGAGCGGGAGATATAGGCTTTGATGACTCCCTGTCCACTCCTGAATAGCGCAGACGACAGTTTCATGAATGCTCGCCAATGATTCTGGGTGGATGACGGCAAACCCGAGTGCAAACGCGCCCGGGAGCAATAAGACGCATCTGCAACCACTGGATTACCCTATGGGGAAGGGCTGTTTTGATCGCTCGTACCAAACCATCGCGCCAGATTTCTCGGGAACATTCGCGAGTGATTGGCGCAGAATCGGGGGTTTAGCACGGATGAGGAAGCGGAAAAAACCAAGGAGCAATACCCTCCGATGAAGAAGATCACTCTGCATGTGAATGGTCAGCAGCACATCGTGGCGGTTGATCCGGAAACACCTCTGCTGTTTGTTCTGAACGATGAGCTTGGGTTGCGCGGACCCCGATTCGGATGTGGCATGGCTCAGTGCGGAGCCTGCACTGTAATCATGCGCGGCCAGGTGGTGCGGTCTTGTGTCATGCCGGTAAGCGTAGTCGGTCAGGACGAAGTCACAACGTTAGAGGGCCTGGGCACGCCCGAAAAGCCTCACCCAATTCAGCAAGCCTTTATTGAGGAGGGGGCCGCCCAATGCGGTTTTTGCCTCAGCGGCGTGATCCTGACGGCGAAGGCGGTACTCGACGTAAAACCGGATGCCTCTGATCAGGAGATTCGGGATGCTCTGGGGGGCGTCTTGTGTCGCTGTTTCACGCACACTCGCATGTTACGGGCAATTCGGAAGTATGCCGAGGCAAGACGAGCATGACTCCGTCCCGGCGTGAGTTTCTGAAAGGTTGTGGCGCCTTGGTTGTCAGTTTCAGTGCCGGCTCGTCGAGTGTGTTGTCCGTAGAGGGCCAAGGACAGTTCGCCACCCATCCCTCCCACATTGATCCAGAAAAGCTCGATTCGTGGTTAGCCGTGGGTGCCGATGGAATCGTCAGAGCATATACGGGGAAATGCGATTTTGGTCAGGGCATTTTCACGGCCCAATCCCAGCTGGTCGCGGAGGAGCTGTGCGTTCCCATCGATCGCGTCAAGCTTCTTCAATGCGATACATCTGTCTGCCCGGATCAGGGCACCACGTCTGGAAGTCAGTCGACTCCGACGAACTTTAACTCGGAAAATCTAGCCCTTGCCGCAGCCACCGCTCGCGAAGCCCTGCTGCGTCTGGCGGCTGTGAAGTTGGGAGAGCCGGTTGAGCATCTCACCGTGGCGGATGGCGTCATCTCGAGCAATTTAGGGCATCACGTTCGGTACGAGGAGCTGATTGGAAATAAGCATTTCAATCTCCCGCCAAGCGCGACAGCGAAGCGGCGATCTCCTACAGATTGGACGGTGCTGGGTAAACCGATCCCTTCGCTGGATAGAACCGCCCTGATGACTGGTCAGTTCGAGTTCGTTCACCACGTTCGCATCCCTGGGATGCTGCACGGGCGAGTCGTGCGCCCCCCGGAGATGGGAGCAACCCTTGTCCATATTGACGAACAATCGGCGCGGAGTGTTCCAGGTCTCGTGAAGGTCGTGGTGCGCAAGAATTTTGTTGGTGTTGTGGCCGAGACTCAGTACCAGGCAGGATTGGCGGCCAGGAAGTTGGCGGTGCAGTGGAATCCCGGACCGGAGCTTCCGTCGCGGGATGGCTTCTTCGTGTATCTCCAGAAACTGCCTTCCCGTGACGTTCTTAGCGTTGACTCCCGGGACACCGAGGCTCAGTTTGCGGCCGCGGGCAGGAGCATCATCCGAGCCCGGTATACATATCCGTACCAAATGCACGGTTCGGTTGGCGCTTCCTGCGCGGTTGCCGACGTCACGTCGGGGAGCGTGACCATTTGGTCTGCAACCCAGTCGGCTTATCCAACCAGGAGCATCGTTGCCAAGCTTCTGGATAGGCCGATCGATAACGTGCGGGTGATTTATGTGCGCGGCTCGGGCTGCTATGGATTGAATGGCGCCGATGCTGTCTCCTTTGATGCGGCCATACTCTCTCAGGCGGTGGGAAGACCGGTCCGCCTGCAGTTCTCACGTCAGGACGAAATGATGTGGGAGAATTTCGGTTCCGCATGTGTGGTGGAACATCGTGCCGGGCTGGCAGGCGATGAACGCATCGTTGCCTGGGATCGGGAGGACTGGGTAGCTGCGCTGGGCAATCGACCGGGCTACGATCAACCAGGCAACGTCATCACCGGCATGCTGCTGGGATATGAACCCGAGTTGCCTGAGCCTGGCTCCGCCAAGCCGCCTCGTGGCAATTTGCGCAACCAGAGCAACACAGTGCCATCGTACTTCGCAGGGTGCATCGGTGGCCGCTGTGGTGGCGATGGAACCATCCGCAGTGAACGGGCGCTGACGCATACTGTGGGTTCGCCGTTTTTTACTGGACCACTCCGATCACCGCTGCGAATTCAGAACACGTTCGCCAATGAATGCTTCATGGACGAACTCTGCGCGCACGCAACCGCCGACCCGGTGGCTTTCAGGCTGCTGCATTTGCAGAACGCAAGACTCATCGGCGTCCTCAAAGCAGCTGCCACTGCGGCGGGTTGGCAGGCCCGCCCCTCGCCGAGCGCGGATATTTCTCGAGCGCAAACGGTCAGCGGTCGTGGTATCGCCTGTGTCGCGTATGAAGGAGACAACGGCTATGCTGCGCTGGTTGCCGAGGTCGACGTAGATCTGCAAACCGGAACCGTCCGGCCGAAGCGCTTCGTAATTGCCTTGGACTGCGGTCCGGTCTCGAACCCTGATGGTCTGCGAAATCAGACCGAAGGCGGCATCCTGCAAGGTATGAGCCGGGCCTTGGTGGAAGAAGTTACGTGGGACAGCCGGCGTGTGACCTCTGTCGATTGGGAGACCTATAAGAGCTTGCATCTTGATTACGAGATGCCCACCGTCGAAACGGTCCTGCTGACCCCTGCCAATGTGCCCGCAACCGGTGCGGGGGAGACCGCCATCACAGTTACTCCCGCCGCGATCGGAAACGCTATCTTCGATGCCACGGGTGCACGACTGCGGGAGCTACCGTTCACTCCTGAGCGAGTGAAAGCTGCGCTGCTTGCGCACAGAGGCGAGAGAGGGTGAGTATGAGGAATCGAAAATCCATTGCGTCCCTCTTCACGGTCGGCGCAAGGTATTGTTTCCTATCCTCACTCATCGTATGGGTTGTCGTGCAAGGAGTGGAACATGCCAGAGCCCAACTCGACCATGAAGTAATGCCGCGCGATGAGGTCGGAGCCGCTGCTGCTTTCGAAGCAATTGTTCCCGTGCTACGCCATCCTCGCTGTATGAATTGCCACTCCACCGGAGATTTTCCTCGACAGGGAGACGATAGTCATCGGCACACCATGCAAGTTCGTCGTGGACCAGAAGGGGCGGGGGTTAACCCTGTGAAATGCAGCACCTGTCATCAGGACCACAATCTCGCGGGATGGCACTCGCCTCCGGGAGCTCCCGGTTGGCATCTGCCATCGCCAGCGATGGCGATGATCTGGGAGGGACTGACGGACCATCAACTTTGTGAATTGTTCAAGGATCCCCAGAGGGAAGGTCATCGTACGCCGGAGCAGATTGTGGAGCATATGCACACGCCGCTTGTGCTTTGGGGTTGGTCCCCTGGCGACGGCCGGACTCCAATCCCCACGCCGCAGCATGAGTTCTTAGCCAAGATCCAGGAGTGGGCGGAAAAAGGAGCGGCATGTCCCGTGGACGAAAACCCCACAGCGTCCAGACCTTCGGGTCTCTAGTTATTCTGAGCACTTGCTGCAAGCCGACTTGAACCAAGCCGCATTGCTGCGGACGCGGGCACTTATGCAACCTGCGAGTGCGCCGTGCAGCCTGCTCGAATTGTAGACATTTCTTGGACAATCCGGGTTGGAGTCCTTATTCCAACGCGCCATCTTGCGAGACACAGTGACTCAGTCTGGGAATCTTGAAACGCTCCGCCAACCCTCCGCGGCGATGATGCCTTGGGCCTCTGCAGGTTTGGAGACCGCCATCGCTGTCGGAAAATCGCCTTTCACTCAAAACCAAAGTCAAATCACGGCGAACGCTGTTAGGGGACAGTTATCGCGCCCACGTTTCGCGCGATGCGACAGAGAAAACTATAACTTGAAATTAACATGACGCCCGTGCAGCCGGATGTTAAGATTTCAAGATTTTCGAGTCAAAGGAGACGGCAAAGCTATGGCACCGGATCGTTCGTTCCACTGCGAAATTGAGAAATCGAAAGAGAAAGATGAACGCGGGAATCAGGTGACTGCGGTCAAGTGTCACGGCAGGCTGGTTAGCGAAACTGCGAGTGCGGTCAAAGAAGTGGTGAAGCCCCTCATCCCCCTGGGCGGTCGTGTCGTTGTCGACCTTGGCGGTGTCAGTCAGTTGGACAGCTCGGGTCTCGGTGTGCTGGTTGGGCTCAAGGCTTCCGCAATCAACCAGGGGTATTGCATCCTTGAATTCGCCAACATGACGCCGCGCGTCTTGGAACTGCTGCGCCTTACTCATCTGACGCAGATGTTCGCGTCGTGAGGCCAGTCTGATTTTGACTTCACCCCCATGGTGCCCCTGCAAGTGCCGGGGTGCCCGGTTCACGCCCAATTTGGGCGGGCGATTTTGCTTGGTTCCTCGCTTTGGTGAATTGAGCGGACCTGGTAGCGGTTGAAATGTTGCGATTACTCTGATTGACCGAAGACACGATTCTCGATGTGCGTAGTGGTCTGACAACGACAGTTACTTCAGGTTTGCCGGTGATACAGGCGGAATGGCACATCGATAGGGCCAACGGCGGGGAGATCCGGCACCCAGTTCGCCGAAGAGCAGCGTAAGCAGAAGGGAGAATCACTTGCCGCAACTCACCGGCGACCACACTCCACGGAGAACCCGGATGCCACATTACTGGTGGCCGTTGGCTGTGGTCATGGCAGCTTCGCTGACTGCGCTCGCCGCTACCTCAAAGCCGCTCGTATTCGAGGTCTCTTTCCCAAGAGAACTCTCTGCCACTCCGGTGGATGGCCACATTCTGTTGATCCTCTCCAAAGATGACAAACAAGAGCCGCGCTTCGGAATCGGGGAAGGCATCGAATCGCAGCAAGCATTTGGAATAGACGTGGAAGGATGGCAGCCGAATGCCGCGGTTCGTGTGGATGCTTCTACCTTGGGCTATCCGATCGAGACCCTGCGTGACTTGACCCCGGGGGACTATTTCGTGCAGGGGGTGCTCAACCGCTACGAAACCTATCATCTGGGTAACGGCAAAGTCGTGAGACTTCCACCAGACGAAGGCGAAGGCCAACACTGGCAAACCAAGCCGGGAAATTTTCTGACCAAAGTGCAGAAGCTGCATCTGGACGCTGAAGCGTCGGGCGTCATTCGAATCGCCTTTGATCACAAGGTTCCGCCACTGGAGCAGGAACTCGGCGATGTCGAAACGGTATTGGACTGGCGGGCAATCGCGCAACCGGACAACGCGGAGGACAACAAGTGGGTCAAACACGTCCGCATGCAAAGTGAGCTGCTCACACAGTTCTGGGGACGCCCGACCGAGATTTCGGCGGTGGTGCTTCTGCCCGACGGGTGGGAGGAGCATGCGGATGCACGCTACCCGCTGCTCATCTCCGAAGACCACTACCATCGGCACTTTTTCCCCAGTTTTCGTACGACTCCACCGGATGCAAGCCTGAAGGATCTCGACATACCGCCAAAGGGTCCGACTGCAGTGAACCGGGAAAGAGAGTTGCAGGAATTCGGCTGGAAATTTTTTCAGGATTGGACCAGCGGATTATTGCCACGCGTGCTAATCGTCATGCCCCAGCATGCAAATCCATATTTTGACGACTCGTACGCGGTGAACTCTGCCAACCTCGGCCCCTACGGCGACGCAATCATGCGCGAGTTGCTGCCCATGATCGAAAAGAAGTTCCGAGGCATAGGACAGGGGTGGGCACGCGCTGTATTCGGCGGCTCCACCGGCGGATGGGAAGCGCTCGGCCAACAGGTATTTTATCCCGACGATATTAACGGTGCTTGGATAGGATGCCCCGATCCTATTGACTTTCGCGCCTACAGCACCGTCAACATCTATGAAGATAAGAACGCGTTTTTCCGCGAAGGGCCGTTTTTGAAAGTGCCGCTACCGGAGAAACGTGAAACAAATGGAATCTTGGATTCCACCATGGAACAAGAAAACCGATATGAACTGGTGCTCGGCACGCATAGCCGATCCGGCGAACAATTCGACATCTGGCAAGCTGTCTTCGGTCCCAGGGGAGAGGACGGCTATCCCCAACCGATCTGGGACAAGCGGACTGGCCAAATTGATAAGGCGGTTGCTGACTACTGGCGCGAGCACTCCGATCTGAGCTACATCATGAGGCGCGACTGGGTCACGCTCGGCCCCAAACTGGCCGGCAAGCTCCACTTTGCCGTGGGAGACATGGACACCTGGTACCTGAACAACGCAGTGCATTTGACGCAATCCGTACTGACCGACCCGAAGCTATCTCCGCCTTCGGATGCGACGTTCGATTACGGTCCGCTGCAGCCGCACTGCTATCAGGGTGTCCGCCTGGACGCTCCGCGGGTTGAGCGGATGAACGCGTTACCCACTCTTATTTGGAAAATGGTCAAACATATCGAAGACACCGCCCCGTCCGGCGCTGACGTGATGAGCTGGAAGTATTGACAGAGGCGAATCGCCTTAACCGTTACTACCGAGTAGCCCGTCAGCGGCGAGGAGCCCCTTGACTGACCCTTGCTGACTTGCGCCATGTCGCTCGTCCTGATCCGCTCTCGCGCCAGGAATGGCGGGCGTTGTGCGCCGACCTTTTTGAGGCGCAAGGGGCAATTACGCGGACAGTGCGGCCCGACCACCTGTGAGCGACACATGGACTCGGTCAACCAAGCCCGGCAAGGGCGCGGTTAGAACAGTACCTGCGTAATGCCCGCTCTAATGCCACTCAGAGTATGATTTTTGGCAGTTCCCTACGGCCTCCATGACCAAGCCGCGCTTCCTGCTTTCGGTGCTCAACGACGATAACGATTTCCAGATCGAGCAGGTGAAAACTGCGCGCCAAGCAGCCAGCAAGAGCGGCGTGGAGCTCGAGATCCTCTCCGCGCGGGATGACGGCATCCTGCAAAGCCAGCTACTGCTCGACAGAATCCAGTCCCCAGTCGATCTTCGCCCGAACGCCATCCTTATCGAACCCGCCGGTTCCACCGTGCTTCCCCAAGTAGCTCGCGCCGCCGCTACTGCGGGCATTGGCTGGGCGCTGCTGAGCCGCAACGCCGAGTATCTCAACGAGCTGCGCTCGATTTATCATGTGCCAGCTTTTGTGGTAGCCCCCAACCACGAGAAAATCGGCTCCATCCAGGGACAACAACTTGGCGCTTTGCTACCCGGGGGAGGATTGGTCCTTTACATACAGGGCCCCAGCCAAAGCCTCGCCGCTAAACAGCGGCACGCTGGCCTGCTGGAAACCAAGCCGGAAAACGTACAGTTACGCATTCTGAAGGCCCACTGGACGGAAGCGAGCTCGCACAAGGCGGTTACATCATGGCTCGATCTTTCCACTTCTCGCGCAGCGCAGATTCGAGCGGTGTGCGCCCAAGACGATTCAATGGCCATGGGCGCGCGCAAGGCGTTTGAGGAGTGCACTCATCAGTTGCACGAATCTTGGCTGAGGATCCCGTTCCTAGGTATCGACGGCATGCCCGAGACAGGTCAAACGTGGATTCGCAGCGGTCTTCTGACAGCCACTGTCCTCAACCCTCCGACCGCTGGGATTGCGGTTGAACTGATGGCTCGGTTCATGGAGCGCGGAACCATGCCCCCGGTTTGCACTGTGACCGAAGCCAGATCCATTCCCGCCATTGAGGATCTGACGCGAAAGGCACGCGAGGCCTCGGCCCCATAGCGCGGCGTCCCAGAAACCCCTGATGGTTCTTTCTACCATCCCCTGTAGCTTCCCCCAGGCTCAGTACTAAGCACTCGTTCGGGTGCGGGAAGGCGACGAAGCAATTCCACCGTTCTTCTTCCATCTCGGGACTCGGATTGTCTTGCACCAATTTCTTTGATTAAAGAAAAATCGACAGGCGACGTGTTCCTTGCGTTGTCGCGGCACGAACCCGGGGCAGACGTTCAGGATGGTGGCGGGGCGGGTTCAGGCTGGTGGGGACTTTGCGTTTGAGGCGTGAAAGAAAAGCCCTCTCCCCGGTCATCGGGGAAAGGGCCGTTGCAGCCGGAACGTGTTTTAGTCGTCCAAGTCGGCTTTGGTGGGTGCCGGTTTGTTGAAGTCACTCGGGGGGCGAACCCTGCTTTCACCGGGATAGGGCCGCGTAAACCCGGTCGACATGTACCAGTTCAGATGATTGACCGTGTCCGGGTCTTCGGAGTCGGGCTTGGTCAGTTTGCCCGCGAAGATCTGTGCCTTCTTCTGCAGCCAAGCCGCCCTCAGGGCCTTGAGCTTAGGGCTGCTGGTTTTATCGGCTGCGCTTGCCGTAACGCCGTCGTTCAGCGGGACCTGATTCGGCACGTGCGTCCACGGCTCGAAGTTGGCCGCGGGCGGAGTGCCCTTGACGAAAGCCGTCCTCATCGGCGACGCGACGAGGTCGAACTGGTTCATGGGCGGCAGACCGAGGATTTGCTCCACGGTCCGAGTCATGTTGACCTGCGTGTAGTAGGTGTGGTCGGTGGGCTCTTTCTGCACCACGTATGGGCTGACGATATAGCCTGGGCTGCGGTGACCGTCGATGTGGTCGACGCCGTTCTGCGCGTCGTCTTCCTCGATGAAAATCGCCGACGTGGACCACACCTTGCTGTGGCTGATGTAATCGATAATGCGCCCGACGGCCAAGTCGTTATCAGCCTGTTCGGCCTGCGGGGTTGGCGGCCCGCCGGTGTGGTCGCACATGATCCACAGCATTTCCAACGCAGGTACCGTACCCTTCGCGACATCATTGTTGAAGTCCTGCACCCACAGATCGACGCGGAACTGGTCGGGGATACCCAGGTCGAAATATGGGAAGTTCTGAACCATGTGGTCATACACGGCCGGGATAGAGGACTCTGCTTGGATCGTGTTCTGGTAGTACAGGGTCTTCTCGCCCTTGGTCCCAGGTGATGCGCAACCGGGCCCTCCCTCGAAGCACTGCGAGTCGGCGTAAAACTGGCTCCAGCTCGGTTCGCTGGTCGACCCGTTCGGCTGCAGGTACGTATTGTTCTCGATGTATTCGCCGTAGATCTTTACCGGCAGACCGGCCACTGCCGCTTCCGAGAACAGGAAGCCTTTTTTCTGATACGCGAGTGCATCGCCGGCGTTCCCGCCGGGATAGCTGCGGACCCAGTCCGGCGACTGGATGTCGTCCGCGTAGGGCGCCATGCCCTCCTGGATCCATTGGTGACCGTCAGCTGACTGGCGGCTCGGGTCGTAGAAGTTGTCAAAGAGAGGGAAGCGCCTCACCAGCGCGTGCACGTTCGGCGTGATCGGGGTGCCGCCAGCGGCGGAGCCGTCGCCGAACACTGCCAACGAGGGGTCGCCATCGCCGGCGGCCACGTCGCCCAGCATCTGATCATAGGTGCGGTTTTCGCGGACGATCAGGAACACGTGCTTGATCAGCGACGGACTGCCGATCTTCTCCGGGATTGCGACCGGCGTGGTATTCGGGCTGCCACCGGAGGCAGACTGGATATTTACCGCCAGATCCCAGTGGTTGTTCTGGAAAACCTGCGCCGACATCGTCGCTAAGGCCGCGCTATCCGGCACAGGGACGATGCTGACGGTGCCATTGTCTTGGTGGGTATTGTAGCCGCAGACTCCGTGGTCGCACTCCATCGAATAACGCGAACCGATGCCCTTGTCGTTAGCAACGATGAGCACGTTGCTGGACCTGTCCAGCACGACCGAGGCCGGCGCATAGGCTACCGGGATCATGCCCAAGACGGGATTCTGCGCGCTGGGGCTGAGGTCGACCACCCCGATCGCGTTGGCGTTGTAAAGCGCGACGTAGGCAACGCCATTCTGGGCATCGACGGCGATCGAGTTCGGCGCGGCGCCATAGGCCGGTTGGCCTGCGCCGGGCACTCCGATCGGCAGCCCAAGGTTGATGGTTCGCGTCACCGCGTTGGTGGCCGTGTCGATAATCGAGATGGTGTCGCTGTAGGTATTGGCGACCAACAGGGACTTTCCGTAGAACGCCATCCCGGTCGGGTGCAGACCGGTCTCGATGGTAGCGGTGACGGTCAGCGAGGCCAGATCAACTACAGAAACGGTGCCGGTGATCGCGGCGCCCACGTACGGATCGGCGACGATTTCAGTGCCGGCGGAGTTGATCTGGAAGTCTGCCTCTGTAGCGATGCGGCCACCCTCGTTGCTGACGTAGGCGGTCGTACCGATGCTGTTGATCACGATGCTGTGCGGCGCGTTGCCGACGCGGATCTGCGTACCCTGAACCGGTGGCTTCGCGGTCAAGTCGATCTTGGTGAGTGTGTCTTGCTGGTTCAGCAGGGCGTAGGCGCTTTTGCCGTCGGCTGAGAGAGCGACGCCGCCGGGATAAGAAGTATACGAACTGTAGAACGAGCCGCAGGGGTTGCCATAAGAGGCCGGCGGGCTATTGGGGAAGCAGATGATGAAGGGATCCGGCTGCAACGGTGGCACACTCACCTGGGCGTAGTCTTCCAGCAAGCCCTCACTATCGACGCTGGCGATGGTGACATTGCTGCTGTCCTGGCTGAAGACCAGGTACTTGCCGTCGGCCGAATAGGCTATGCCGCTATAGCTGCCGCTCGGATCCAGTCCGAGCGTGATGTAGTCCTCGAGGACAATGCCGGTGGCGGGGTCGAACACCTCGACGGCTCCGTTGCCGTCGGACGTCGAGGTACCCATGGTGAGGACGGCGGCGGTGTGAGTGCGGACATTGGGGTTTAGCGCGACGGCCTTCGCGCGGACCCGGATGCCGAGGTCGACTTGGATGCCTGCCGGAGTGATGATCTGGCCGTCGCTGACGACCCACGAACCGTTCGGCTGCGGGCCGGTGACATAGGTCGGGTACGGCTTGGACTGAGCACCGGCGAGCCCGGGAAGGCTCAACCCCGCCGCCAGCAGTCCGGTGAGCGGACCCAGACGGTTGATCCGAGAGTTATTTCGAGAGTTATTTCGAGACTTATTTTTTCGAGACATGTACCGTCCTCCTTGGATTTTTCATCACGCAACCGGGATCGGCCGCGCGACCTCGGGGTGGAAAACACAACCAGCGCCCCGCACGTCGTGGTGGCCAACCTTAACAGACGAAATGTGACGGCTTTATGACGATCAGGTGAAATTTCCGTTACATGCGCTGAAGGTTTTCTGGCGGATGGTGACGCGCGCAACTCCACGTTAAGCGGACTCGGTTTCGTGCATGTTGTTCTTCGTGTCTTTCCGGTGAGGTGGGCTGCTTCAGCCAAATCAGGATCGGGCGATACCCGCGTCCAGTTCCGATGCGTCGTCGACGAGAGCGCGCAAGGGTCCCAGCCAGGGTTCGTAGCGTCGCCAGCGCGCGACGGAGGTGCGATAGATCGGTTGCCGGGTCTGCCACTTGCTGGGAGTCTTCACCGCCCGGGGATTCGATTCGGGGCGCAGGCACGCGTCGTGCCACGCCAGGCCGCTGGCCGCGATGATCCGCCGGATGACTGGTTCGGGCGTGCGGGTCAGGTCCTCGTAATCGACCTCGCAGAAGCGATCCGCCGGCAGCACCCTCCGCCAATGGTCGATGAGCCGCTGGTAGCTGCGGAAATACGCAACCAGTTCGGCCCCCCCGGTCGGAAACGCCAGGCTGGGATGGAAATGAGTTTGATGGATCGACAACGCCGTGTCGACAGCAGCGCGGCGGCAATGGATGATGAGTGCCCGCGGGAATGCCAGGTGGATCAGCCCGGCCCAGAGGAAGTTGAACGGCATCTTGTCGGTCACTCGCGCCGCTGTCGGCGCCATCGCGCGCAGCACGCCGAGATAGTCGGCCGCCGCTTTGGCGAGGAACGGCGTCTCGTTCCCGGCTGCGGTGGAGTGGTGCCAGCCCGCCCCGCGCAGGTTCCAGAAATTCAACTCGCCGCCGGCCCCGACCTCGGGATGCATGGAGACGATCTGCTCAACGAGGGTTGTGCCGGACCGCGGCATGCCGATGATCAGGACCGGGGTCGCATCCGAGCTGCCGAGCGCGGGCGCCCGCGCGATCAATTCGCGGGTGCAGCGGGCAATCCGGCTGTCGATCGCGATGGAGAACGCGGCCGAGTCGAAACACGCAGAGCCCCGGCGCACGGCGTCTGCGGCGTCGAAATGCTGCATGGCCAAGCCGTAGTCGCCAAGATCCTCCTCCGCCTTGCCGATCGCGAGGTGAAGCCGCAGGCGTTGACCCGCTTCCAGTCCCGGCGTGGCCAGCGCGGCTTGCATCGCTTGCAGCAGACCGTCGTCCTGGCTCGTGACCGGGCGGCAGCGGACCAGATCGTAGTAGCTTCCCGCCAGCAGCGGCGCGATCGCGATCGCGCGTTCGAAGCAGGCGCGGGCCTCGTCGAAACGGCCGAAGTCAGAGAGCAGATTGCCGAGCACATCATACGCCATGGCGTTCGTGGGATCGGCCACCAGCGTCTCTCGCAATACCTGTTCGGCTTCCGGATTGCAATCCTCAATCAGCAGCGCCCGCGCCTTGCCAAGGCGGCCGAAGCTGGTCTTACCTCCGGTCGCCGCCGCGCGGCGGAAACAGCCGATCGCCTGGTCGCGATGGCCCAGCGTGTCGACCAGGGCGCCGGCGCGGAACCACGCCTCGGTTAGCGACGGGAACAGCTTAGTGGCGCGGTCGTACGCAGCGATCGCCCCGCCGATGTTGCCCAGCTTCTCCAGGGCGATTCCCAGGCGGAAATATGCATCGGCGTAGCGCGGGTTGCTGGCGACGGCCCGCTGCAATGCCCCGATGGCATCCGCCACGCGGCCAACCTCGAGGCAGGCGAGGCCCAGATCGTGCTGGATGATGGGGTTGGAGGGCTGGAGCAGCGCTGCATCGCGCAAGGGCGCGATGGCATCGGCTGGTTGCCCGGCCCTCAGGAACTTAGTGGCCAACGCAAGTAGAGGCGCCACCTGCTCGGGCGCGGCTGGGTTTGGAGGCTGGGACATGGCGAGAACCTAGCGTGGAAGCGGTAGCGTGGCCATTAGAATCGCCCGCGCTTGTCACCCGACCATGATCTGTCAACCTGGAGAATTTTGCCATAGGCCATTCTGCACGCGATCGAACGAGCGGCCATCAGCGGCTCTTCAGCCTGATCCAACTTCGAACCACTGCTTCAGAACGCGCCGTCTTGCCGAATCGCAGCAACCTGCGACTGCAACGCGGCGAGGTAAGCCCTCCCTAACTAACGGCGTAGTGTTTAGCGGCGAGATCGTCACCGCCACTGAGTTTTTCGACAATGGGGCAGGCGTGACGTGAGGGCAAGTCAAGAAAGGCCCTGGAGTTGGCGGAGTCTCAGAAGCGTAGGCCGTCGATAGATCGCCAAAAAAACACTGTTTGGCCCTGCAGGTGGTTTTGCGCGTTGCCGGATTGCATTTCGTCGGGGCTGGACCTTGCGGGTGGCTTCGGACTTGCCTTCGGCGCGCCAAGCGATACTGCCAGAAAACAAAAGCCCACCCCGATCGCGAGCAATGTCGTTCGTGATTCCTTCCGCTTCATGCTGACCTCCCAGGTTAGCCGCCAACAACTTACCGCACCCAGCGGAAAGCAAAACGGAAAGGGTCACAACGCTTCTTGAGCCAGGCGGGCGATGCGCCGGAAGCCCTTCTCTCTCGAGTCCCTCGCCAAAGCTCTGAGTTGGACACGAGCGCGATCCCGACTCTGGTGCATCTCGATCTCTCCGAGCGCCAGTCGAGCTTCGAACTCAACCACACAATAACCGTACTTGGTGGCTTCAGCGAGGACCACCTGGAGTGCGCGGAGGGCCTCCTGAATCTGGCCATTTGCAGCCTGTACGCGGGCCGCGGCGATGGTGGTCAGGTAGCGCGGCATGCGAGCAGTGCCCTCGAGGGCAAGCTTCGAGGCACGCTGGGCAATGGCGGTTGCGTCATTAGCCTTGCCGGTGTGGATTTGTGCCAGTGCAATCAGAGCAAGCCCGCCCGCCTCCTCTTGCGGGGACTTGATTCTCTCGAATGCCTCCACCGCGGCTCGCGCCAAAGCTTCTGCTGCCGCATACTGTCCCTGATCCAGGGCGATTTCCGCCACTTGTTCCTGGCTTATCGCCAGGGTGTTCTCCTCTCGCAGTTCGCGTCGCAGGGCTATGCCCTCCTCGGCGATCCCGCGGGCCTCATCCAGCTTGTCCTGCTCACGCAGGAGGTCGGCCAATCCCTCTAGCGAAAACCCGCGTCCGCGGCGGTATCCAGTCTGTTTTTGCACCTCCATGGATTGTTCGTAGCGTTGCTGCGCGCCGCGCAGGTCGCCGAGTTCCCCCAGCACGTTTCCTAAATTATTCAGAGTGGAGGCTTCACCCCGGCGGTCGCCGACAGCGCGAAATGCCTGAAGCGCTTCCGTCTGCTTTTGCCGGGCTCCTTGCAAGTCCCCGAGGCTGTCGAGGACGTTTGCCAGATTGCCGGAAGCGCTGGCAATGCCAAGTCGCGATCCAACTTCGCGGTTGATCGCGAGGGTTAGTTCATAATAGTGTCGCGCCTCGTCAAGTTGACCGGTGTCGTAGAGAATGTTTCCCAGAGAATTAAGGCAACCGGCTTCATTGCTTTTCGCGCCTATCTCCTGAAACACCTGGAGCGCCCGCTCGAAGGCCACCCGTCCTCCGGCGAAATCGCCCTGATCATAGAGGACGTTACCTTTCATCTGGAGGGCGTAAGCCGAACCACGGGGATCTCCGGCACGCTCAAACAGTCCACTCGCCGGCTCGAGCGCGGCGAGCGCGGGCTGGAACGAACCGAGTCGGTCCAAAGCCCACGCTTGCGAAGTCAGGGCATAGGCCATGAGCTGCTTCGCGCCCCGCGCCCGTGCTTTTTCAAAGGCCTGATTTGCGAATTGTTCCTGCTGGTGAAAGTCCGAGAGCGTCTCGGCTGCGTGAGCCCGGGCGAGATCAATGCGGGGATCGGCGCCGTCGGGCGGAGGCATCTTGCGCAGTTCGTCGAGCGTGGCCAGGGCGTCCTTGCCCTGATTCGCGCTGCTGAGCACGGATGCAAGATGCAAACCGTATTCGAGGTTGTCGGGAAAGAAATTCCAGAGCGTGCGATAAATCTCCCGAGCCCTATCCCAGTCGTGCGTAATCTCGCGATAGCGCGCTTCTACCAGCAGGCGTGACTCGCGGGGAATGTTGCTCGACAATTCGAATGCCAGCTTTGATTCTTGGCCGGCTTTTGCATCGTAACCAAGTGCGGACCACGCGGTAGCGAGTGCCGAGTGGGTCAGGGCATTCGAAGGATCCGCGGCCACTGCTTTCTCGAGGAGATCGCGAGCGGCGAGAAACTCAAATTGGCGCACCTTATCGAGACCGCCGGCATAGAGCCGGGCGGCATCGGGATTGGAAGGCAGAGCGGCCCGCACCTCGGTACGATCGGCGGTGGTAATTCCGTTGATAGCAAGCTTCTCGCGCGCCTCAGATCCGGCACGCGAGACTAGGTCCAGCAATTGCGCAGCCGCACCATTTTCCGAGAAGCTGGCCACGGTATCTCCGGTGTGCGCGTCCTGCATGTGGACATCGAGCCGGAGTTGCCCGCCAGCTTCGAGGTAGGAGCCGCCTACCAGAAGGTCGCTGCCGAGATGATTGCGGATGTCTGCCAGGGTTTCGTTGCCGAAGCTGTCGGCCTCGGGCAGGGCAAGGTCGCGCTTCATGCGGACCACGTTCTCGCCGGGGATCACGCGGAGTTGTTCGCCGGCTGCCAGTTCGGTGGTGAGCATCTCGGCGAGCGCGGTAGAGAGCCAAGCCTGCTCCGGCTTCCCGGACAGATTCTTGAAGCCAACGATCGCCACGGATTTTCGCACCATGTGGTTGGCAGTCGCCGCGGGCGGGGAGGAGGGTGCGTGCTCGTGCCACGTGCGCCAGCCCTCTCCCACTGTCAGAAGCAGCAGCCCAATCAATCCAGCCGTTACACTCACGGCCCCACGGTGTCGCCTGACATACTTCCGCAAACGGTAGCCACCGCCTGCCGGATGCGCGGTGGCGGGTTCCTGGTTCAGGTAATGACGAAGGTCCGCGGCCAACTCGGAAGGCGTGGCATAGCGGCGGGCGCGATCCTTCTCCAGCGCCTTGATCGCGATCCAGTCGAGATCGCCGCGCAACAGCTTTACCAGCCGCTTTGGCTCCGTGCCCCGCCCTGCGGCGATCGCCGCCAAGGTAGGCCGATCCGTGCCGACCTTGGTGCTCGGGCGCGGCGGCTCTTCTTCGCGTAACTTTCGCAGTAACTCATCGAGTGGTTGCTTTTGCTTCTGACTGGTTTCAAACGGCCTTAGACCGGTCAGCAGCAGGTAGAGAACGACTCCCAGGGCATACACGTCGGTCCGTGGGTCAATGTCCTGGGCAGCAGGATTGGCCTGCTCTGGGCTCATAAACGCAGGCGTTCCCACCAGATGGCCCATCTGTGTGATCAGACTTTCGCCCGCAACCGGCGGCGTGATGGCTTTCGCGAGCCCGAAGTCAATGATTCGCGGCGCGGGCTTGCCATCCACTTCGACTACCATGATGTTTGCCGGTTTCAAATCGCGATGGATGATCGCTTTCTGGTGAGCATGCTGCACGCCTTCGCAGGCCTCGATGAAAAGTTCGATCCGATCCCTGATCCTCAGCTTCTTCTGATCGCAATACTCAGTAATTGCCAGGCCGGGTACGTACTCCATTACGAAGTACGGTTGGCCCTGTGGCGTCGCCCCCGCGTCAAATACCTTGGCGATGGCGGGATGATCCATAATCGCCAGCGATTGCTGCTCCGACTGAAAGCGTTGTACGAGCGAGTCGTCGTACGTCCCGGCCTTAATGACCTTCAGGGCGACCTGCCGCCGCACTGGAGAGGTCTGTTCGGCCAGCCAGACTTGCCCCATTCCCCCTTCCCCTAGCTTGCGCACAAGCTGAAACCGCTGGGCGAATACTTGCCCGACTTGCAACTCGTTGGCCGACGCGGTGCCAGCCGGGCTGCCGACCCCCAGTTCGTCGACCCAGGACGGCGACTCAAGGAAGTTGGAGCGGACATCTGCGTCGGCCAGTAAAAGGGACTCCACCTCGGACCGTAGCGCGTCGTCGGAAGAGCAAGCCTCTGTGAGGAACCGGCCGCGCTCCTCAGGAGCAAGGTGCATGGCGCGGTGCAGCAGGTCTTTGACCTGCTCCCACCGTTGTTCCGCACCTTTGACGGTCATGGCTCCGCTCTCCTGCTCATCTGGCGATGCAACCAGACCCGGGCAGTAGCCCAGTCGCGGTCGACCGTGGCGCGCGAGATGCCCAGCACCTGCGATATTTCGGGAGCGGACAAGCCGCCGAAAAACTTCATTTCCACAATCTTTGCCTGACGCTCGTCGATGCGAGACAACTCTTCCAGCGCACCATTCAAGGCCAGAAGATCGGCATCGCCGTTAACCGGCAGGCCTGCCAAGTCCTCAAATTCGATCCTGCATCCTCCGTCACGTTTGTCCGCTCGTCGGCCGCGGGCGTAGTCCACCAGGACTTGACGCATGAGTCGCGAAGCTACCGCTATAAAATGCGCGCGATTTTGCAGCTCCGCCCGTCGACCTCCCACCAGTCGAAGGTAAGCCTCATGAACCAGGGCCGTGCTCTGCAGGGTGTGATCTGGGCGTTCGGATTGGAGATGGTAGTGCGCGAGGCGGCGCAGCTCTTTATAAACCACGGGCAATAAAGCACCGAGGGCCTGCTCATCGCCCTGCTTCCAGTGCTGCAAAAGCTCGGTGACGTGACCGGACTGATCTCCGGGCATAAATCCTCGGCTGGCCCCCACGGGAGGTGAACAGCATATTCGCCTCCTCGACGGCAGTCAATCACAGCTTTACGTTTACCTTTGCCGCTTAAATAGTGTTGGAAGAGTCAAGAGCGTTTCAAGTCGCTTTCAGCGACCACCGATTTCCACGAGATGAGGTTCTGTTTTCTCCTGCTCGAGTTTTCTTGGTGGGTCCATGAGGCGTTTCGTTTGCGCTTTTCGCCTTCTGGTGTGAGCGCGGGACTCGGCGCAGGAATCGAGTCCCGGAGCACAAAATTCAGGAGCAAAGGGAGAAGCAAAATGAAATCCAATGCGAAAATGAACTCGAGCTTTGTATTCGCGGCAATTCTCACTTGCCTCATCGCGGCAGGAGCGGGACCGGCCTTTGCACAAGAGGTGTTTCGAACCGACAGCGCACAGATTTTCAAGAACACGTGTCTCAATGGAATTGGTTGTGCGGATTGGGGGG
>JBAUXO010000247.1:0-5498 GCA_049584315.1 Candidatus Sulfotelmatobacter sp.
CTTTGTACCCCTCGACGGACCCTCAGGTCGGACACGTCATCTAAACTTAGAGGAGGAGGTTTCGCCTTCCAAAGCCGAACGGCTCAGAATTTCCGGAATTAATGGCTCAGAGTTTTCGGAACCCACATCAGGCAATCGCATCTTGCCGGCAGCGACTAAGAGCAGTTCTTCTTCGGTCCCCACTATAGTAGAAAAAGGAACCAGCTTGGCCACAGGAAGATCCGTAGTGATCTGGGAATCCAGGGTCTAACTCTCCGTCTGAACCGTGGAGAAATCGAAATTCAGCATTTGCCTCCAATCCCACCGAAACATATTCGGAACCGTAGGGGAAAGTGTTCGATACCGCACATCCTGTAGATTAACGAATTGGGCTTTCGCCTCGAATCCGACTCCGCTACAGCCCAGCGGGAGTCAAGCGGCCGCGTGCTGGCGAGGTTGTCTTTCGGCCTGCAGACCTTCGAGCTCGGTCCAACTACTCCTCTTAACTACTCCTCTTAACCCTGGCCCTCAGGCCGCTGCCCCGAAATAGAGTGCGCGAGTCGATTGCATATTTCGTGCACGATTTCTTGCCTGATCTCGTATTCGAGGAGCTCGGTGTCCGTTGCCGCGCCAAGGCTTCGGGATTCTAGAACCTCGGCTTGCTTTTTGAGCAGTTGATCAAGCTCCGCTCTGAGTTCGTCAACGCGATAGTTTTCCATAGCTGCCTTCCTTCCGGCGAAGCGGCAGGACTCTGGATCGCAATAGTTTGCCAAGAAATTAGGTGATCCTACCATACCGTACACCCCGTACCGGCCTCATCGCCGTTCGACCCGGTGGATTTGCCTGCTGAGAAGTCTGCGTTGGATGTGGCTCAAGAATTCGGAAACTTGAATGCGCTGGAACCTGCTCCGTCCACGTGCACGAGTTCGTGAAATAGGAAACCGTCGTAGAACGATTCATGGGAAACCGCGACATCGCAGAATGTGATTGCTCCAATTCGAGATTGGTCAAGAAGGTTCTTAAACCCCAGGCCTTTGAGCATTGAGTAAAAGTCGGGGTTGGCGACTCGTTCCCGTTGCAGCACGAGCACGCGAGTGCTCTCCAGAAGTTGCAATGAGAAGAACGAGTCCGAAGCCGCCCCCTGTTGCGCGGATAGCGGCACAGCACGAGAGACGCATTTCTCCCGCTGCGAGGCGATGTGTTGGGCTACCAGCCCTGAAACTTGATTGATTTTGGTCAGGCGTGAGTCTTGTGGTTGCCATTTAGCTCCTTAGAGCCTCGGATCAACGGGTTCGCTTTCCAAAGCCAACACGCCGAATACGCATTCATGGACACGTCGGAGAGGTTCACGCTCGACGAAATGATGCAATGCTTCGATACCCAGTGCAAACTCTCGCAGAGCTAATGATCGCTTCGTGCCGAGACCTCTAGCACGAAGGCGTTCGAGATGCTCCGGCGCAGTGTACTCCGGTCCATAGATGATGCGGAGATATTCTCGACCACGGCATTTTATGGCTGGCTGGATCAAGCCCCGTCGATTTCTACCAACGAACTGAAGTGACTTTACGACCATGCCCTCGCCCCCTGAAGCGGTCAGTTCTTCCCACCAGGTAATGCCTTCCTGACGAGCACGGTCGTCGTTCACCTTGACGACTTTGTAAGGCGTTGCAAGAAGTAATCCTGCATCAGCAGCACAAAGACGACCCAGCGTCGCCATGTGCCATACGTGGTCTTTGTCAGCATGCACCGCCCGCTCGCTGGCCAGCAAATGAAAAGGCGCAAGCTTCAGGTCCGCCAGTGAGTGAACCGTCCAGCAGTAGCGGCGATAAGCCTCGATGTACTGTTCGGCCATCACTCGGCGTTCCTCGTAGCGTCCAGCTAGTTCGGAAGCTTCTCGCACATGCTTGCTTGTCATCCGCAAGGCGGCTATCGACGCCGCAAGTCCTCCGCGAGCAGCCGCCCCAGTCGGAGCGTACTGCTGGCGAAGCAAGTCCTGCGCCTTCGACGACCACGGCATCAATTCGCAATCGAGGCACAACCAGTCAGTCGCAAGCTCGTCCCACAGACCGGACTTCGTTGCGGCTGCCTGAATGCGACCGAGGAATTCCCGCTCTAACGCCCGCTCGTTGAAGAATCTCCTGCCTGTCCTCGTGTAACAAACGCCAATCTCGTCCTGTTCGACCCCGAATCGATGCAAGGCAGCATCGCGGTCGCGGCAAACAATCACAACAGCCCTCGAACCCATGTGTTTCTGCTCGCAGATGACCTCCTCCGCGTGCTCTTTCTGGTAGTACGCAAAAGCCTCAGCAGGGTGCTCCAACAAGCCCGGATGCTTCGTAGTCTCAGTGGGGGACATGGTTGGTGGCAGGTAGATTAACCATTTTGGATTCGTGGCGAATCGGCTCATCACTTCCAGTGCAGCGATGGCATTTTCTTCGCGGACGGTCAGATTTCCGTGGAGCCGTGTTTCTACAATTCGCTTGCCCATGACATCGTCGATGTCGAGAATGTCGTCCTGCTCGTGCTGCTGGGACAGAGTAGTCGTCGGCTGGGCTGACACCAAGGGCTTAGCGGGCTGGTAATGGGTCTTGTGGGCCGAAACGGAGATAAACTCTTTCTCCGGGTAACGCAGGGCGGTCAGCTTGCCGCCGAACACGCAGCCAGTGTCAATGTTGACGGTACGGTTCAACCACTGCGGCTCGGCTATAGGAGTGTGCCCGTATACCACCATGGCCTTGCCGCGATAGTCTGCTGCCCAGTTGTAGCGCACCGGCAGACCGAACTCATCTGTCTCTCCCGTGGTCTCCCCGAAGAGCGCGAACGACCGGACTGCTCCAGAACCGCGTCCCTGCATCTCCTCCTTCATGCCCGCGTGAGCGACGACCAGCTTGCCATGGTCAAGGACATAGTGGCTTATGAGGCCATCCATGAACTCCGCGACTTTGCTCTTGAATTGCGGTGGCGCTGCTTCAAGTTGGGCAACGGAATCGGCAAGGCCATGCGCCATCTTCACATCCTTGCCTCGCAACTTCTGAAGCAACTTCATGTCGTGGTTACCGGGAACGCAGAGGGCGGTTCCGGCTTCGACCATTCCCATTACCAGCCTCACCACTTCCGGAATCTTCGGCCCCCGATCTACCAGATCACCAAGAAAGACCGCCTTCCGGCCCTCCGGTGTTCCGACTCGGTACTGGTTGCCATTTTCCTCGACCGAGTAACCAAGTTTCGTCATTAATTCCTGTAGTTCGTCGAAGCAACCATGCACATCACCGATGATGTCGAAAGGCCCGTGCTCGCTGCGGCGGTTCGTCCACATCGGCTGCCGCACGATTTCCAGGCCTTCCAATTCTTCGGGAGACTTGAAGACATGGACGCCCCGGAAGCCCTCCCGTTCGAGCCCTCGGAGAGAACGTCGTAGCTGCTGCGCCTGGTTGCGGACAACGTGAGGTCCGAAGTCGCGATTCGGTCGGCTCCGATTCCGCTCTTGGCAGACCTTCTCAGGGAAGTCGAACACCATTGCTATTGGCAGCACATGAAACTCGCGTGCTAGAGCAACCAGCGGCTTCCGTGAGTCCGGCTGCACGTTGGTTGCGTCAACGACGGTCAGCCGTCCCGCAGCGAGTCGCTTCCGGGCGATGAAGTGCAGAACCTCGAACGCCTCTTTCGTTGAGGTCTGGTCGTTTTCGTCGTCGGATACTAATCCGCGACAATAGTCGGACGAGAGCACTTCGGTTGGTTCGAAGTGCTGATGAGCGAACGTGGATTTCCCGCAACCAGACGGACCAACTAGCAACAGGAGGGAGAGTTCGGGAACCGTGATCTTCATTGCCGGAAGACTCCCATCTGCGTCGGTGCCCCGACGAGCGGTTCTTCTTCCCCAACAGCTTTGCACTCCACTCTGTATCCGAACCGTTCACCGATTCCATTCGACCACTTCTGGAATTGCTCCCGAGTCCACTCGAAGCGGTGGTCACGGTGGCGAAACTGGCCAGCAGGCAGCGTCTCGAATTTCACGTTGTACTCGGCATTCGGGGTCGTCAGCACCACGGTCTGCGGACGAGCGAATTCAAACAGCACTCGTTCGAATGACGCCAGCCGGGGTTGATCAAGATGCTCGATGACTTCGACAACGGCGGCAGCGTCAAATCCCGTCAGCCGCTTATCTCGGTACATGAGCGAGCCCTGAATGAGTTTTATCCGTTCTTTCTGCTTCGGCGGCAGAGTGTCCAGATGGAGGCGTTCTGCGGCTACTTCGAGGCTGCGATACGACACATCCATCCCGACGATTTCTTCAAACTGTTTGTCCTTCAGCAGTTCGCGGACGAGTTTGCCCTCTCCACAGCCGAGATCGAGAACCCGTTTGGCACTGCTCGCTTTGAGTTCCGCTGCGACCTGTTGAAGCCGGGCATCATGAAGGCGAAGCGGAGCTTCAATTGCTAGCTCCCGCTCCTCGTTCGTTTGCTGCTCCGAATCGGGGTCCAGAGATTCATCTTCGGTGAGCCGCGCCAGTGCCTCTCGCGTCAGATTTCGAAATCCACGCAGATAGCGATTTACGATTGCCTCGCGCTCTGGATGTACCTGTAGCCAACCTTCGCCGTGGCGAAGCAGCTTTTCGATTTCGTCTTTTCCCACCCAGTAGTGTTTGTCTGCATCGAGCACTGGAATCAAGACGTACAGATGGGTGAGCAGGTTTTGCAGGGTCACGTTCTTGCTGATCTCCACGGTGTAGTACGGTCCCTCGCCCCACTCAGGGAACTTCTCGTCCAGCGGATGATGTTCCGCGACAACCTGATACCCCAGTGGTTCAAACAATCGACATAAGAATTCTTCACCGCCACGGCAAGGTAGGACAGCGACTCGCGCAGTAAGAGGCAGTGGAACAGTCACGAGTTCCGGACGATCCTTGCTGTTTCCCGCCAATGCGGAATTGAAAATCCGAGCGATGGCCACACTCATGAAGGACGAGGCGACGTAGGGGCGGTCATTCACATATTGATCGAGCATTCCACCCTCGCCGGACGGTCCGCGTCGAGTCCGAACGAGTCCAACTGGGTCAACATCGAGCAGCAGAGCCGCGGTGCAACGGTCGGCTGACGCTTCGGGGTAGAAAACATGGACTTTTCCGAATGAAAGCTCGAACGACTGCAATCTGTTCGGGTTCTTGTGCAGGAGGTAACCCAATTCCGTCGCGGGATTCCTCGTGTTGGTGATTGTCAGGAGCATGGCTGAACAGCCATTATGCCTGAGTGGACTTGCGGCGACAGTATTCGACAGCGTAGTCAGACGGGTGGAACCGTGGAAACCGTGAAGGACTAGTCTCACAACCTTTATCAGAGAGGCGAACGATGGCTTGCGCGAGCGCAGGACGATTCGGAAGCTTATATTCTGTCATTGCAGTCGGGTCGGAGGAGGCGCGCTTACGCGCTGGCCTCCGTCCGCCGCTCAAACTGCACGTGCAGGTTTCCCGCATGCAGCTTTCGCGAAGACTCAGCGACGCTGGGATGCCAAAGGAGGAATTA
>JBAUXO010000248.1:0-5243 GCA_049584315.1 Candidatus Sulfotelmatobacter sp.
GGTTCTTCCTCAATTTCGGTGCAGCGGGGAGCCACGAGACATCGGCAGCAATCGGGCTCGTAAGAGTTCGAAGCCGGCTCGACCATACATCTGGCGCTTGAGCGTCTTCAGCCGATTGATGTGACCCTCTACCGGACCGTTGCTCCAACTTTCTCTGAGCGCGTTCTTCACCGCGGCCAGATCGTGATTTAACTTCCGCACGAAACGCTTCATCCCATAAATCCCGGAACCAACGGCTTTCTTCATCCAGCGCGCCAGCGTGGCAACCTTCCCGGATTGCAGAATGCCGCGAAAGCTCATCACCAAGCTGCGCATCCGCGCGAAATCCGGGCAGGCTTTCTTGAGAGCGTCCACCTTGGCCGCCTGCCATCCCGTGAGCAGGGGCCTGGGCTTACTCAACAACGCTGCGGCGACCAGGGGAGAGATCTGTCCGGAGACCGTAGGATGCGCTTCCGCTTGCTGGTGCAGGATCACCGAAGCTGGTGGCCGCGACTTCGGTTGCAACTCCGGTTCATGGTCTCGCCAACGAGCAAGAAATTTCGCCAAGCTCGAATAACATCCGCGATAACCGAGAGCGCGGATTTCTGTCAGCAATCGAGGACCCTCGTGACAGCCTTCCGCCCACCGACGTTGTAGGTGAGCGGCAACGAATCTGGGCGAGGTTGGTTTCGGTTCCATCTCGTTCCTCGTCGGTAGTTGTGTGCAGCGAATCCACTTGTCGACACGTCGGCGTCCAACTCCTGTCTCGCGCACAATGGCGCTCGCGCGCCGGCCGCTTAAATACAAAGTTCGGACCCTCGCAAACAGCTCTTTCTTGGCCCTCCACCGCTCCGCCACCAGCTGTCTCTTGTGGATTTGCACTTCTGGATTGGCACGGGAACCGGAATCCGGCACCAGCACAGTCTTCGTGACACTCTGGTCCTCTTGTTCCACTGGCGGTAAGGCCAATCGTCGCCGTTGTCGAGTGAGTTCCTTTTCCACCGCCTCTCGCAGATTCAGCAACAGATGAAAGCGGTCGGCAACCTGTCGCGCCTGCGGTGCGCCGCGCCGAGCTCCGCCGGCATAAAGTCCGAACCGGTCGCGCGTGATGACCTCCACTTCCGGATGTTGTTTTAACCACTCCGCCAACTGCTCGGCCGAGCGCCGCGGCAACAGGTCCGCTACGGTTCTCCGTTCCAAGTCAACCAGGATCGTGCCGTAGGTTTGTCCCTTCTTCCATGCCCAGTCATCGACACCCATCACCCGCAGGGCCTGCTCTCGGTGTATCGCCACTCTGGCCCGGCGTTTAATCCTACGTAGTATCGTGTCGTCGCTGACCGCCATCGCCAAGCGCTTCAGGAGAAACTCGCCTGCACGTCCGCCTGTGCGGTGGCCCACCAGGAGCAAAACTTCGTCCACCCGACCGGTGCGTCGGGCCCAGGGCAACACCACTTCGCCGAGTCGCTCTCGGAAGATGGCTTGCTTACATTCCGAGTTGCGACACCGCCATCGACTCAGTCGCAATTGCAGCGCCACCGGCTTACCTTGAACGGGAAGATCTTGCAGTTGCCTCCAGTAACGACTGTGGCGAGCGGTCGACTGCGTTCCGCACGAGGGACAGTCCGAGCGGGTGCGCCCCTCGGCGCGAACGAGCCAACCTTGCTCGGATTTCTCGAACCCCAACAAGGTCAGACCTGTCTTGGGTGGCAGTAAATCCTGTGCGCTCAATTCATTGGACATGGCTTCGTCATTAGATGACCCGGTACATGTCCCTGCACCGAAATTGAGGAAGAACCTAATGAAGGAAAAACGACACCCGCTGAAGGTCAGAAATGCGTTCTGCCCGGTGGCCGTCGTGGTGGTGGTCACCGCAGATCCGTTCACCGTGATAGTTCCGGTCAGGGTCCGCCGGCACCGTCACCAGTTGGTTTGGCGCGAAACCGGCGCAGTCCAAAACGCCCGTCAGAGCTGCGCGGTCAAGCGGCGTACACCCGGAGGAGGCCGAAGTGGGAAAAGGCAGCGTAGCCTTCCGGTTTGAGATTGCATTAGGGTATGACTACGGAGAGCCGAATAGTTTCAGACGACCGTGCCCGCTTCAGATTCGTGCCGTAAACATAGCGATCCATTGGGCGAAGAATGGATCCTCGAAACGCATCCTTATATCACCGCCGCTTTCTTCCTCCCGCAGGATGCCACGATCCATCAATGCTCCCAACGACCTGCGAACCGTTGACGGCCCTTTGCCCAGAGCGCGAACCACCCTCATCGATTGCAGATTGCTTCCCCCTTCCGTAATGACCAGAATCAGTGTTTTCTGCTGGATCGCAGTCAGGCCGTTCCAAAGCTGGGTGTAAAACGGATCGTATTGTCTGACTAAGCGCTCCAGGGCTCGTTGCACGACACGGGGATTCAGAACTGGACGCTCGCTCTTTGCCTTTGCCCGAAGGTCCTCCCAACACGCATGGGCCAGCATTTGCACGTTGTAGGGTACGTCTTCGGCGAGATCCAGAATCAGGTTGAGCACGCCGGGATCCTCGACGCCGAAACGGCTGTCGACAAACTTCTTGTGCAAGAAGCTGGTGAAGTCGTTGCGCGGCACAGGTCCAATAAACCGCGACGCACCCAGGCGATAAAAGGGTCGCGCTGCGTCGGTCGTCATGGAAGTCAGGAGCCGGGTTTTGGATCCGGCGAAGACATATCCCGTGCGCTTGTGGCGCTGGATGGCTGCCCGAATATGAGCTTCCGCCGATTGCCCGCCGATCTCGATAATCTTTTGGAATTCGTCGATAACAAGCCCTACCGCCCTATCTTTGGGCTGCGCCTTCGCGAGTTGCTCCAGGCCGTCGAGCGCTTCCACCAGAAGTGTCACGTGATGCTCGGGAGCATCGGTGGCGCTGACCCCCACTTTCGCGGTCCACTCTCGTTCCGTCACGCTGAAGTTCAGTTCCGGACGCAAGTGTGAGAAGAACTTGCGGATCTGTTCACCTATGCGCTCCACGCCCCCCTTCAACTGCCGCGCAGCGCCCGCCACCAGGCTGTTAACCAGCAGATCGAGCGAGGGGTAGCTTTCGGCATCGTAGCGAAGTACGACGGCTCCAACTGTTCTTAGCCGGTCTTCTGCTGCTTTGAGAATCGAGGTCTTTCCGTACCTGCGCGGCCCGATGACGAACAGCTTTCCACCTTGTTCGATGGTCCCCACCACCTCCGCGACCTCTGCATCACGGTCGACAATCTCGTCCACCCCCAATTCCCGGCCGAACTCAAAAGGATTCTTCATGGCGCATAAGTGTATCACACAGAACTGTGCGGCACATTATTGTGCCATACTGCAAGCGGAATGCGGAGAGCAGAAGTCGTCCACTTGGCTGTTGCTAAACGAACCGGATGGAGTCGAGCGCACATCAGCCAGTGCCGATCAGCGGTTCCTCGTCCCGATCAGAATGGTATTTCTTCGATGAGCAAAACCCCCCGCCTTTGGGTAGGAGTTTCACCTGCCGTGCATCACGCTAGTTTTCTGTGCGATGTGCTCGTCTAGAATCTCGCGGACAGTGAGGTACCGTGGTAGGCACTTCGATCTAAAGTATTCGATCATTGTTCGCCTCGTTTGTACTTCTGAAAGCCTCGCAAGCATAAGAAACAAAAGTACATATAAGCGGTGTTGTGCATTTCGCGCAGGCGTATACTCCACGAAAGGTCACCTGTGGAGGTTAGATCGTGCGTAAATGGTGGAAAGTCGGTGGGAGCGTCCTATTCGTCCTCCTTGGGGTAATTCGCGGGATTGTCGATGCAATCGGGGAAGTCCAGACAGCGAGCGACCTGCCCGTTCAGAAGTGGCTTATGGGTCGGTACTTTCCATTGGCGGCATTCGCGGCAGCGACTCTGCTAGGCGCGTGGGCCTATTACGATTATCGGATCAAGAAAGAGCCAGCAGGATTTGTAGGCACGCCGGAAAACAAACGGCGCTTTCGGAAGCAGGGAATTGTTGGTGCGCTTGCTGTCCTAGCTGTATGCGTGTTCACGCCATTGATATACAGTCACTACCGTCATGCTGCCAGCAAATCCGTAACAACGACGAGTAATAGTTTCTCCTTCCAGAATGGTACTTCAGCCTCCGACAAGCCGACCACGCCCCAACCACTGTCAAATTTGCAGGCCGCTGCTCCGAAACAACAAACTGGTAAAGGTTCGATAAGCGCTGCCATTCAGAAACCTGCTCAACCCAAGAAACAACTGCATTCTGCTGCAAAAGACCCAGTAAAGCCCACGGTCAGGTCGCCAGCGCAAGGCAGCAGCTTTTCGGGAGTCTACTGCGGAAAGGTTGACCACCTACCAGAGGGAATGACCAGCAATTGTCAGGACATCGAGGTAAGTGACAATCATTTCGGCGGTGTCACAAGTCTCTTGGAAAACGCTGGAAAGACTGAAAGAGTAGCCTTTTCTGGGGTTCATATCGTCACCCCCAAGAATGGCGATGTCAAACTTGTAAACACTCTACCGGGCGGCGACACGAAGGACGTTACCGCTGAGGACGTAACAGTTGGCCCTGCCGCCGCGTCCGCTCCGCCAATCTCATCGGCCGTGGCAGACCAACTTTCGCAGCTAATAGACGTGGGACGGGACATCATGGGCGCGTTTATGAAAGATGACAACGCGCAATCTCTTGCCGACAAAGAGTCAAAGTGGGAGGCGGACGTACAGGCAGTGTTAAGGGTCAATCTTGGGCAGAGTGTTGTAGATCAGTTTCATGCGGCGCAATCGACAACCACGACGTACGCTGAGGGGCGTAGCACTCAGGGCGGAAGTATCTACAACCTTATGGATGCAAAGATTGTGGTCTTATCTAGAATCATGAACCAATTGAGAGCGGCTGCGTCACAACACTTTGTCTATTGTGGATACTGCCTGCAAGTACAAGTAGATCACAACTGGTTCGACGGTCCTCATTGATTTGCTGCTGAGTCTTTTGTCAGTTCCTCTAAGCGAGAAAGCCCGCGCCGCGGCACGTGCCGTTCACCTGCCGTTTGCACTGCTTTACATGTACTAAGATCGTCTGAAGCGCGTCCGTTCTGTAGCCTCCCCGAACGCCTTACGGCGCTCAGTCCAGCTTTCACTCTTCATCCCTGCCAACTGGCTTCCACCTGTCATTACCGAGAACCTCGTCCGCACACGAATCACGCTTTGCCGGAGTAGCTGATCGAGGGAACGTTGAAGGAGCGAAGCAAAGGTTTCCTGAATCGCAAAGCGGGGAGTGCAAAGAGGAGTTC
>JBAUXO010000249.1:0-25249 GCA_049584315.1 Candidatus Sulfotelmatobacter sp.
TCTTTCCGGCCCCGCCTCGCGGCGAGTGTGATTTCGCCGTTGCGCTTCGCTATCACTTCACGTCCATCACGTTGTGAAGAGGACTTGCACCTCTAAGCTGTCGGACATGCTCGGCACACCAAAAAAAGCCCCGCTCTCGCGAGCAGGGCCTTTGATTCAAGCCAGGAGCTAGAAGCCAGCAGCTGTTCTTAGTACATGCCTTCCATGCCGCCGCCGTGTCCACCACCACCGGCCGGAGCTTCCTTCTTTTCCGGAATCTCCGCTACCAGCGCTTCGGTGGTCAGCATCAACGCGGCAATCGAGCCGGCGTTGGTCAGTGCGGTGCGCACCACCTTCGTCGGATCGAGCACGCCCGCCTTGACCAGATCCTCATAGTCGTTGGTCAGAGCGTTGTAGCCGAAGTTGATGTCCTTCGACTCGCTGATCTTGCCCAGAACCACCGCACCCTCTTCGCCGGCGTTCTCGGCGATCTGGCGCAGAGGCTCCTGGATGGCGCGCTTCACGATGTTGACACCGATCTGCTCATCACCCTCGAGCTTCAGCTTGTCGAGAGCCGGTACGCAGCGAGCCAGGGCCACTCCGCCGCCGGGGACAATTCCTTCCTCCACGGCTGCGCGGGTTGCATGCATGGCATCTTCCACGCGGGCCTTCTTCTCTTTCATTTCCGTCTCGGTCGCGGCGCCGACTTTGATTACGGCCACCCCACCCACCAGCTTGGCCAACCGCTCTTGCAGCTTCTCGCGGTCGTAGTCGCTGGTCGTCTTGTCGATCTGGCTGCGAATTTCCTTCACGCGGCCTTCGATCTCCGAGTGCTTACCCTTGCCTTCGACCAAGGTCGTGTTGTCCTTGTCGATGGTGATCTTCTTGGCCTGGCCGAGATCGCTGACCTGTACGTTCTCGAGCTTGATGCCGAGGTCTTCCGTGATCGCCTTCCCACCGGTGAGAATCGCGATATCCTGCAGCATCGCCTTGCGACGATCGCCGAAGCCAGGAGCCTTAACGGCCGCGACTTGCAGCGTGCCACGCAGCTTGTTGACGACGAGGGTAGCGAGTGCCTCGCCTTCCACGTCTTCAGCGACGATGACCAACGGCTTGCCGCTCTTCGCAATCTGCTCGAGCAACGGAAGCAGATCTTTCATCGAGCTGATCTTCTTTTCGTTGATCAGGATGTAAGCATTCTCGAGGGCGACTTCCATCCGCTCCGGATCGGTAACGAAGTAAGGCGACAGATAGCCGCGGTCGAACTGCATGCCTTCGACCACTTCCAACTGCGTTTCCAGCGTCTTCGACTCTTCCACAGTAATGACGCCATCCTTGCCAACCTTCTTCATCGCTTCGGCAATGATGTGGCCAATGGTGTCATCGTTGTTCGCCGAGATCGTGCCTACCTGAGCGATCATTTCGCCGGAAACGGGCTTGGAGAACTTATCCAGTTCGCCTTTGGCACGCTCGCCGGTCTTCTTGTCGAAAGCGCCGCAGACCAATGCGACCGCCTTCTCGATGCCGCGCTTCATCGCCATCGGATTGGCGCCAGCAGCAACCGTCTTCACGCCTTCGCGATAAATCGCCTGCGCAAGAACGGTAGCCGTGGTGGTTCCGTCGCCGGCGACGTCAGACGTCTTGCTGGCAACTTCGCGAACCATCTGAGCGCCCATGTTCTCCAGGCCGTCCTTCAGTTCGATTTCTTTTGCAACGGTGACGCCGTCCTTGGTGATGGTCGGCGAACCGAATTTCTTTTCAATAACCACGTTGCGGCCCTTGGGGCCGAGGGTGACCTTTACAGCGTCGGCCAGAAGATTGACCCCGCGCAGGATGGCCTGCCGGGACTCTTCGCCGTGAACGATTTGTTTTGCCATTTTGTCTTCTCCTAATGAATTTCAAGAATTTCGTTTGTCATCCTAAGCAGCGCGCTTTTTGCGTTGCCAAGGATCTGAGGGAGCAACTGCGCGTCAGCCCGCGAAAGCGGGTGCAATCAAGCGTGTCCGCGCCCCCTTAGCGCTTCGAGCCGGCGAGTTCCTTCTTGGCCGGGGTAGCGGCGCCAGTGAGGATGCCGAGGACTTCGTCTTCCTTCATGATGATGAAGTCTTCGCCATCAATCTTGATCTCGGTACCGGAATACTTTCCGAACAGAATACGGTCGTCCTCATGAACGGCCAGAGGGAAGGTCTTGCCCTCATCGTTGGTGCGGCCTTTGCCGGTGGAAACTACGATGCCCTCTTGCGGCTTGTCTTTCGCGCTGTCGGGGATAATGATGCCTCCTCGAGTGGTGGAAGCTTCCTCCACGCGACGGACGAGGATGCGGTCATGCAGTGGGCTGAATTTCGCCATGGTTGCAACTCCTTTCAAAAGTTGTGTAGAAGGTTATCTTGCGTAAACCTATGATTTGTTTGGGATTCAGCGCGGCTGTTAGCAGTCTCGCCTACTGAGTGCTAATTGTACGGATCTCCGTGGGGAGTTGTCAAGAGGCCAGGTGGTCTGGTAGTGCCTGAGTTTGAAATTTCAACTGTGGCACTACCGGGTGGTCTTCCACGGCCGACGATTTCAGCCAGCGCTTGTCATTCCTCGCCGCGCCGAAGGCCCGGGCGAGGAACCTGGTTTTCCCGAGGCTGCCAGCAGTCGATGAAGCGGGTAACCATCTTTGACGTCCTTTGCCAAAGATGGTTCTTGGACTTAGTCTTCTGTCGGCTTCAGGAATGCATCTCGAGGAAGGGCGACCCGCCTAGACGGATCGACGGGGGTAGGCGCCTTGGCAGGAGCTGTTTCGGTTGCGTAGGAAAATGCCGCGCGCCCTGAGCCCGAACTGTAGCCGATCCGCAGAAATTTCTCCTCGAGTGAGCGCCTAGACAGGTACGCAATCCCGGTTCCGAGCACAAGCCCGGTGCTGAAACGTAGAAGAGTGGCAATTACGGGTTTCCCATTCACGACTAGAGCCCCTAGGAGATTGGAAAGCAAAATGTCGGATATACGAAATGCCAGCACGTGAACTAGGTACAAACCATAACTAATGAAACCAAAGAATTTGAGGATGGGCCGATCGACTAGGGATCTCCAGCTGCTGGTTCCGACCAGCAGCGTGCAAGACAGGAAACCGGCACACGCCAGATTGCAGACACTGGTTACTACGGTTGCGTATCCCCCGGGATGACCTGCCAGGAAAAAGAAAGCTGCAGTACTTCCCATCGTAACCGGCAGAGCGACGCGCGCCAGTTGGTGACGGCGGAACGAAGGTGCACGTAGCCAGATCGCAAGAAGCGCTCCTAACAAAAGCCCGTCCAGATTGAACCAAGTGTAGAGAGATGCAAAATGCTGCGGGGCAGAACTTCCGAGCGTTAGCAGCCTTAGAAAGAGACTCCCTATCCACACGAGTACTGCCAGAATGGTCAGACTTCGCACGGAGAATCGGCGCACCATGAGAGGCCAAAGCATATAGAAATGTTCTTCTACAGCTAACGACCACAAAGGTCCATAGGAGAGTCGCGCGCCCAGAACTGCTGCGAAGTTGGCAAGAAACAGGATACTGATCGCCGCAAAACGGAAGGATACCCAGCCGCCTATCAGCAGGACCAATAACATTCCATAAAATGCGGGCAGAATCCGTAGTGCTCGACGAAAGTAGAACCGACGAAAGTATCCGCGCCTTTGCTTGTTATCGAGCAGGATTCCGGTAATTAAAAATCCAGATAGGACAAAGAACAGATTCACTCCCGTCCATCCGTACTGCCTTAGGGAGAAAAGTGATCGCCAAAAGGTTGCAAGTTCTACACCTAGAGGGGGAGCCATGCCATGATAGAAAACTACCGCCAGAACGGCGATGCCTCTGAGCGAATCAAGTTCCGGCATGTAGGGTCGAACTAGTGGAGTATCGGAACCTGAAGCGCACTCTGGCTTCAACTAGACCTCCGTCGCACAACCTACGAGAATAACAACCCGGGCCTGGGGGGCACTCTAGAAGAACAGTGTCTACGAACAGGATCGTCAGCGATTATAAACCGCCGGGTGCCCCATCCTTGCCGCGTCTCTTGCGGCAAGGATAGGATTCCACAAACCCCGTCTCTTGATATCTTGACCTGCGTCAGCTCGCCCGACCGCGGCCAGAACGTCCCGCCACGATTCCCAGCATCCACGTGACATCTACCCTCGCCCCGCAATTCTGATTGGTTCATCCTTGTTCCAGCAAATGCCATAGATCGGGCTTTGTGAGCCCGACTGACAATCGGCTCGGGACTCTTCCGCTGAACGATTTTGCATTAAGTCCTTTGGGCGACTGGTTTTGCTAGGATTTTTCTGCTAAATCAATGATTCCAATAGACCCAGCGAGGGTATAAGGGTACAAGCACATACGCCCTGATTCCACCGGAAATCCGAAATGCCGCAACGAACTTCAACTGTTCTCAAAGCTCCAGAGCGATGCACTAAGGATCGCTCTGCAGTGAAATAATCCAGCGAGTTCTGGAATCTGGGGTAAGATCAAAGCATGCCCTACATATTGGAACATCTCTCCAGTCTTCGTCAGGAAATCACGGATTTACGGAACATGAACGCCCGGATTACGAGTAAGGGGTCAGATACTCAGATTGACCAGTCGGCGGTGGAGATGCGGGCCAACCGCTTGGCAGAGATCAAGAAGGAACTGTCGCAGATGCTGAACCGGCCTGAAGATCCAGCGGTGTGGTGGGAAAAGGGCGGCCGGCGGGATCGGGTAGCGTAGCCAAGCTGCCACGAGAAAAAGTTTGTGGTGATTGCAAAGCGCGGCTTGAGAGCCGCGCTTTTTTTTTCGCACAGACTTCCTCATACAAATTGAAACAAAGTCAAGGTCAAGGCGAGGGGCAAGACACACAGGTTTCGCCCCAGCCGAGTTTACTTTGACTTGGACAGGGATCGGACGTAATTGACCAGATCCCAATTCTCCTCAGGCTTGCTGCGGTCGCCGTCGAGAGGCATGTCCTGATGGCCCGTTCTTGATAACGTAGAAAATCTCGCCGTCGGTACGATCCTTGAGCGAGCTGGGATCGCTGAAATCGGCGAGTTTCAGCTTCATGTCAGTGGCCAGGCTACCCTTACCATCGCCGTTGGCGCCGTGGCACATGGCGCAATCGAGGATCCGCCATTCTTTGGCGCGCCCCAGAGATTCCGGCGTGGACTTAACGGGATTAGCCTGTTTGGCCGCCTGTACCGCGATCGCGGCCAAAGTGGTCACGGGTGTGGAGTGTGGGGCGCGGCCAGGAGAACGAGTGCGGCGGAGAAAACTAGAACCAGTCTGAAGATTCGTTTGGAGATTGGTCGTGACATTTCACGTGACATCAGAACCTCCGATGAACACTATCGCGTTCAACTGGATCATAGAGCGGGGAGTGCGCGGCGGCTGTGACGAAGATCACAGTAATAACCATTTGGGAAAGGAAGGCGTGGTGACTTTAGATGGGCGCGGCCTCGCTTGCAAAATGAGCACGAGTCGGGCAACCTCGATGGCATGGTGCGAATGAACGGATTTATTCTTATGGTTTTGTTGATCGCGGCAACCGGGCTGGGCTGGGCGCAGAGTGGGCCAGAAACCGGCGGGAATGAGGTGCAGTTATGGGCCGGAGGTGGCCACTCGGTGCCGGGGGGGACTTCGTTGACCGAGGCTTTTGATGCGGGGCTGCGCTACGGCAGGGTGCTTACCGGTCCCCACTGGCCGGGGATTCTGCGGGGACGCTTTGAGTACGCAGTGGATATGGTTCCGGTGTATCTGATTTTTCAACCGGCCAATACGGCTTACGGATGGGGGTTCAATCCCTTAGTTTTGAAGTGGAATTTTGAGCGGCACAGACGCTTCTCGCCCTACTTCGAGTTGAGCGGTGGAACCGTATTCAGCAATCACAGCATTCCCACCTACACCAACACGGTGAACTTCACGCCCAGCGCCGCATTGGGGACGCACATCCTTGGCGAGAAATATAACTGGAGCGTGGATGTGCGGTATCTGCATATATCGAGTGCAGGGCTGGGAAACTACAATCCGGGCCTCAATACGGTGCAGGTGCGGTTGGGAGTGGGAAGGTTTTGGAAGAAGTAGAGGATTAGGGGATGGTTCCCGCCGTCCCCTGAAATCAGTTGGCGTGCCCTACTTGTGCTGTCCTCGACTTAGTCCATCACGAGCCAAAGCTCGCCTGCGTGCTCGACCACGTCGTAGATCGTGTCAGCCTTAGGGTGGTTTAGGGCGGAGGCGCGCGCTGAGCTTCTTTGAGCAGCCGTTTGCGATCTGCTACGTTGGAGTTGGCGTGTGGGGCCGTGCGCTTGATAGCGACATGTCGCTTCCGCGGGGTATCTTCCGCTCCGTAAGACCTGCCTCATGCCACCTGCGCCGAGACGCTTGCGGATCGCGAAGCGACCAACGGTGGTGCCCGCCAGAGCCTCCGCGACAGCTTCTGCAGGGGCGGCCGGTGGGGGTATCTTGATCTCATCTGCCACGGACGAAGTGCCCGCCGAATTTCGCAATTCCAATCTAGCGCGAAGGAACGCGAAAGTGGATGTGGAGCTTCGCGGAAAAGAACCGTGGAAGGTAAGGCAGGAACGTTTAGGTTGTCTTGCTTCGATTCGGTGGGGCAGCTATTCTTCTCACTTATGTCTACGCTCGTAGAGTGTGTGCCGAATTTTTCCGAGGGCCGCGACTCAGGCAAAGTTGACGCCCTTGTTACCGCCATGAACGTGGATGGAGTTTTCCTCCTGGATCGCGAGATGGATGCGGACCACAACCGGTGCGTGATTACGCTGGTGGGCGAGCGGGATGCGATTCAGGAAGCGGCGATTCGCGGAGTGGGGAAGGCTGCGGAGTTGATCGATCTGAACGTGCATAAGGGAGCGCATCCACGGATGGGCGCGACCGATGTGGTGCCCTTCATCCCGATTGAGGGCGTGACGATTGAAGATTGTGTGGCCATGGCGCGGCATGTGGGGGAAGAGATCTGGAAGCGGTATCAGATTCCGGTTTATTTGTACGAGGCGGCGGCGGCGGCGCCGGAGCGACAGAATCTGGAGAATATACGGCGGGGCCAGTTTGAAGGGATACGAGCAGAGATTGCGACGAATGTGGCCCGGAAACCGGATATTGGCGAAGCAAGACTGCATCCGACGGCGGGCGCGACGGTGGTGGGCGCGCGGAAGTTTCTGATTGCGTACAACGTGTTTCTGAACACGCCGGATGTCGAGATCGCGAAGAAGATCGCGAAAGCGGTACGGTTCTCGAATGGTGGAATGCGGTTCGTGAAGGGCGCGGGATTTCTGGTGCGTGGGCTGGCACAGGTCTCGATGAATCTGACGGACTTCGAACAGACGCCGGTCCATCGTGTGTTTGAAATGGTAAAGCGGGAGGCGGCGCGGTATGGCGTAGCTGCGGTATCGAGTGAGATTGTAGGTCTGATTCCGAAGAAGGCACTGGAGCAGGCGGCGGAGTGGTTCTTGCAGGTGGAGAATTTTGATTCGTCGCTGATTCTGGAAAACCGGCTGACCGCGGTGATGAGCGGGAAGCTGGCGGTGGGCGGCTTGCGAGCTGGAGTTGAGCCCTTCGTCGAGCAACTGGCCGCGCCGACGGCTACGCCCGGCGGAGGAAGCGCTGCTGCGGCCGCGGGGGCGATGGCAGCGGGACTGGCAGCCATGGTGGCTTCGATGTCGCGCGGGAAGAAAGCTTATCTGCAGTCTGAAGCGCAGCTGAGCGAAGCCATTGCAAGACTCGGGACGCTGCGAGAAGAGTTGAAGGCGGCGATCGATGGGGATGCGGAGTCTTACAAATCGGTGATGAAGGCTTACAAACTCGCCAAGACAGTCAGCCCGCAAGCGGGCGAGGCGCTGATTGAGGCAGGCCTAAAGCAGGCGACCACGGTTCCGCTCGGAGTGGCCGAAAAATCGCGCGAAGTGGCACGGATTGCATCGAGTTTGGAAGCGATTACGAATCCAAATATGAAGTCCGACCTGACGACGGCACAAGCTCTGGCGCGCGCGGCGATAACCGGCGCTCTGGCCAATGTGGAAATCAATCTGGCGTCTCTCCAGGATCAGCCATTCGCCGCGACCGTACGGAAGCGGACCGACGTCATTGCAAACTGAGCTCAGCCGACCCAAAACTAACTGACGGCTTTTCCGCGAAACTGGCGAAGGCCGGCTGCAAGGAATAGCCCGTCAAAAATGGCCAGGGCCAGCAGCACGGCTACCACCGGCAGGTGCGGGAACTGGGGCACGAGTGTTCCTCGCAGACCTTCGCTCGCGTACACCAGCGGATTCACCAGCACGATCTTCTGCAGGATGGGGAAGTGTGCTAACGCACTCCAGGGATAATAGGTGCAGCCAAAGAAAATCATGGGAGTGAGAACCATACTGAACATTAAACCGATGTGAGCCTGGTTGATGCTGCAACCAAGAGCCAGACCGCCGCATGCCGAAAAGAGCGCCACTAGCAGCGTGACGCCGGCAAAGCTTAGTGGAGAACGCAGGTTCAAATCCACTCCCGGCCGTAGCAGCAGCCAGGCTGCCGGAATGACCACCAGGCCCGCGAACAGCGCTTGCAGCGTGCCAAAGAATACTTTCTCGATCGCGAGCCAGGAGATTTCCATCGGCGCCAACAGACGGTCTTCGATCTCGCGAGTGAACTGAAATTCGGCGATCAGCGGCATGGCGACGGCCCAGACTCCGGTGAATACCATGCTGATCGCCATGATTCCGGGCAGCAGCAAGCTCTTGTAGGCGGCGGGCATGTAGCCACTGCTTACCATCACGCGGCCGAAGATAAAGACGAACATCATGGGCTGTAGAAATGTTTGCAGCAACAAGGGCACGATGTTGCGGCGGGCGACATGAGCGTCGCGCGCCAGCAGGGCCAGAAACGTTTTCCAGTTCATTCGCGCAGGCTCCTACCGGTGTGATGGAGGAAAAGATTCTCCAGGCTGGGTTCGGAGATGTGCACATCGCACAACTCGATGTTGGCGCTGGAGGCGAGATTGGCAATCTCAGAGACCAAGGGGCCTCCGCGGTCGGCGTACACGTCGGCGGAGTTGCCGTTTTGCGAATCCTTTTGTTGAGTGTCAGGATTCGCACGCACCTCCCGCACTCCCGTTAATCCCTGCAGACGCTGCAGCAGTTCCGGAGAGTGGCGTCCGAAACGCAGTCGCAGCAAGAAACCACCGGGAACGGAAGCTTTCAACTCGGCAGGAGTGCCGAGGGCAATGTTGCGTCCGTGATCGATGATGGCCAGACGCTGACAGAGGGCGTCCGCCTCCTCCATATTATGCGTGGTCAGAAGAACGGTTTTTCCGCTCTGGTTATATTCGCGGATGATCTCCCAGAGCAGCAACCGAGTCTGAGGATCGAGGCCGGCGCTCGGTTCGTCCAGGAAAAGAACCTGGGGATCGTGCATCATGGCGCGGGCGATGGCGAGACGTTGCATCATGCCGCCGGAGAATCCGCGCACCATTTGATTGCCCCGGTCGCGGAGCTTGAAGCGATCGAGCAAGGCGTCGGCGCGCTCGGCGCGCTGCGGGGAGTCGAGGCCGAAATAGGCACCATGGAAGAGCAGAATCTCGCGAGCGGTGAGAGCAAAATCAAGGTTCGGACGCTGCGCCACCACTCCAATTAGCCGTTTCACAGCGACTTGTTCTTTCCAGACATCGAGCTCGGCGATCCACGCCTGCCCCGCGGTCGGCCGTACGCGGGTGGTGAGAATTCCCACCGTGGTGGACTTGCCGGCTCCGTTGGGACCGAGCAGACCGAAAATCTCTCCAGGTGAAATCTCAAGCGACAGGCCGTTGAGGGCGACAATCTCCGGCTTGGGCTGTTTTTTGCCCTTGCCCCGCGCCGAAGCGAAGCCGAAGCCGCCGCCGGAGGCGAGCGGAGGTGGTGAGGTGTAGACCTTGCGTAAATCGTGAGTTCGAATGCCAGCCAGCATGCAAATTCCTTGGATGTAGCCTCGGAGGTGCAGTCGAGACTTGAAACTCCCACAGCCGGTACGAAGGCGAGGTTCTCCCGATGGAATCAGAGGTGCGCGGGATTGTCAATTTTGGAATGGCCGTAGGAACCATTCTGCTAATTCTGGGTGTACCGAGTGGAAAGCCGCGCCTTGGGGTTTATCCTCGGAGTAAGACTGCGCGGTTTCGGCGGGGGCTCCTGGTATGAGTCGTGCGGCATTGCTGTGTGTCTCGATCTTGTTGCTCTGTAGCTTCGCATTGCTTCTGAGTTTGAACGGGTGTAGCGGCAGCAAGGGCGTCACCATCACGGTCCCACCACCAGTTCCGACGATTCAGCATGTCGTGATCATCTTCCAGGAAAATCGCACGCCAGATAATTTGTTTCAGGGACTGTGTAGCGCCAATGGGGGGGTGCCCGGCTGCGGGACCAACGCCGCGCAATACGACCTTGCCAGTTCGGGAGTGAATTCCCATGGTGAGGTCATCCCACTCAGCCCTATCGACTTGGGCACGGTCGGCTCCAGTCCTCAGAATTACGACCTCAGCCACGCTCACAGCGCCTTCGTGGACATGTGCGACCTAAACACGTCCACCGGGGTATGTGCGATGGATGGGGCAGATCTGATCCCAGTTTCATGCCAGAAGGGAGCCGCTGGTTGCCCGCCCGCGAATGCCCAGTTTATGTATGTGATTCCGGCGGACGTTCAGCCTTACCTCACCATGGCGGAGCGTTACACGTTCGCCGACCGCATGTTCCAGACCAACCAGGGACCAAGCTTTCCGGCTCACCAGTTCATAATTTCTGGGACTTCCGCACCTACGGCAACCAGCAATTTGTTTGCCGCGGAGAATATGATGAATCCGGGAGTTGCGGGTTGCGCCGCGCCACCCAACCAGCTGGTTCCATTGATTGATCCGACCGGCATGGAGTCGAGTTCGATGTACCCGTGTTTTGAGCATCCAGCGCTTACGGATTTGCTAGATACGGCCAGTATTACGTGGCGCTATTACGCCCCCTCGGCGGGATCGATCTGGACCGCCCCTAATGCGATTCAGCATATGTGCGGACCGAATGCAACCCCACCGAATGCGACTCAATGCGTGGGATCGGACTGGACGGGCACGTCGCCGAAGGTGGTTCTCAACCAAAGCCAAAGCAACGCCCAAATCCTAAGCGACATCGCCAATAATCAACTGCCGCAGGTGAGTTGGGTGATCCCGGATGGAGCGGATTCCGACCACGCCTCAAGCAACGATGGCTGTGGACCTTCGTGGGTCACATCGGTGGTCAACGCAATCGGTAACAGCCCGTATTGGTCGAATACCGCGATCGTGATTACCTGGGATGACTGGGGAGGATGGTACGATCACGTCCCACCCACCGTGGTCAACAACGGTACTAGTTGGGGTTCCGGCTATGTCTACGGATTCCGCGTGCCCATGATTATGATATCGCCATACGTCAAGCAGGGTTACATCTCACACGTCACTCATGACTTCGGAAGTATCTTGAAGTTTATCGAATCCGTGTTCCATCTGCCGTCGCTGGGCTATGCCGACGCACCCGCCGATAATCTCTCCGATTTCTTCAGTTTTAGCCAGACCCCGACCCAGTTTCAAACCATAACGCCGCCGCCGAACGACGCCCAATGCAAGGGCGACACGAGTCCGGCTACCGATCCGGATGATGATTGAGAAAAGGATTGGCCGAGAAGATGTCGGCTCGAGGTTTACTCCAAGAAGAGTCCTAGCAGGCTACGTCTCTGGGCTACGTCTCTGGGCTACTTTTCTCCGCTTATTCTCCATCTAGTCTCCCGCGCTGGCAGCGGGCGCTGACTCGGCTCTGGATCGAGAATTCCACCAGGCGTGCAATCCTTGGCGCGCAAGTTTCGTGATCGTCCAGCGATTTTCCGAGATTACTTTCCACCAGGCGAACCGGCCGAGCATGGGGAAGTAAATTCCGCGGAAGCAAAGGCGCGCGATCAGAATATTGATGCGGCATCCCAGTGGTTGGTCGGTGATCGAATCAACCGCTTGGGCAATTGCTCCCGCACCATACGAATGGGACCAGCCGTAGTTCACTTCGGAGTGAGCTTCGTCGATGGTCATCTTCAGGGGAGTATGCGCCATGGTGAAGGGGATGAACTCCTGCCAATGCTTAGGCCGGGTCAATCGGCCGGCGACGTCGAGCCGCTGGTAAAGAGGAGTTTCGGGCAGGGGAGTGAGCAGGCCGAAAATGGGCAGGCCCGGCGGCCAGGTTCGAACCTGCGCGAGGGTGCGCTCCGCCGCGCCGACCGTGTCGTTGTCCATGCCGAAGATGAAGGAAGTGATGGCATACGCGTTGCGCTGGGCCAAGCGCTGCAACACGGCGGCATATTCCTCCGGTTTATTGAAACCCTTGTTCATATCTTTCAAGTTGGCGGGATCGATCGACTCCATGCCGATGAATATCCATTTGCCACCGGAAGCGGAGATGAGGTCAACGAGTTCCTGATCGCGCAGCAAGTTAGCGCTGATTTGGGCGACCCAATTGAGTTGCGCTCCGGCGGCGATGATGTCCCGCAACAACGATTTGGTGCGCTTGAGATTGATGGCAAAATTGTCATCGATGAAGAAGATGGCGATTTGGCCGCGCTCTTTCCTGGAGCGCGCCTTCAGCAGCAGGAGTTCGTTGACCACGCTTTCATTGCTGCGGAAACGGATGGAGTCGCCGAAGAAGCCGGTGACGGTGCAGAACTCACAGCCGTAGGGACAACCGCGTCCCGACTCCACCGGGATAATGCGGAACGTGCCCCACCCCTCGCCGGGTTTCTTGAGCCAGTGGTTCAAGACCTTGGGCACGAGATTAAATTGGTGAAGGTCGATCGTGTCCCAGGGAATTACGGGATACCGCTGGAGAGATGGCTTGAGTTCTTTGCCCGCATTGTCGACCGGAGCATAGATATCTCTTAACTCGCCGCGAGCGCCATCTTCTACTATCTGTGGCCAGGTATTATCGGATTCGCCCAGGGCTACGGCGTCCGCGTGCCGAAGACCGCCATCGCGCCCCAGGGCTTCGTCTGCCATTTCCGCGACATGAGGCCCACCCATTACAACCGGAACGCCAGCGGCTCGCACCGCGTCCGCCATGCGATAAGCTTTGGCGATCATTCTGGTCATGGCGCCGATGCCAACGAGATCAATTTTCTGCTCGCGCACGTAACGGGCGATGCCGGTCTCATCCATGGGTTGGGCGTTGCCGTCGATCAGCACTACTTCATGTCCGGGGGGGAGTGAGTGACTGCAAGAGGAACATCCAGAGGTGGGGCATGAAGGTGCGCGTGACCCCGTTATCGGAGTTGTACAGTAGAATTTTCAATTGTTCCCTGATTTCAGCTTGCGGTGGAGTTCTTGCGCCCAGAAGTGCGCCGTGGGAAATGGTGGCTGGGTCAAAGTTATCTTACAACCAAATTGACGGTGTGCGACAGATAAATGTTCGATACCGCACACTGGGTTGTGCCCAAGCAGGCGAGGGCGATCCACGTTGGTTGTAGGTCTAGTACCTTTGGTCCGGCAAGAAAGCGGTGGGCTGGCTTAGAATGAGTGAGCGGGTAACGGGAAGCTCTGAACTCGCATCTAATTCGGAAGATGCAGGCAGAATCCCGTTCCTCTTAGGAAAACCCTACCGATTTGAGGTTCGTAACCGTTATGAAGATCATCAACGTTAGTCTGAGTTCCGCGATGCTGGTGGCGGTATTGTTGAGCGCTGCGCATGCGATGCCCCTGAATTCCTCGGCGCGCACTGTGATCCCAGCCGACTTGCAGCAATTGATTTCGGTGGATTACCGCGCCATCCACGACTCGCCTACAGCAACCGCTCTTAAGACTCAGATCATGCAGGCGCAGCAGAACCTTGAGCAATTCGAGACGGCACTGAAAGGCATCGGAATTAATCCCGATAAAGATGTCGACACGCTGGCGTTCGCCTCATTCCGCACGCCGAAGCAGGGTGTCAAGGGCGTGGGCGTGGCGGCCGGTCCGTTCGCCATGAAGACCGTACTCAAGAAAATGACGGCGCAGAAGATTAAGCCCACGAAGTATCGCCAATCGAATATTTATCCGATGGACGGCGGCTTTGTGATGACTTTCCTGGACGACAGCACGTTGCTCTTCGGAGAGATATCCGCGGTGAAGATTGCCCTCGATACCCGCGATGGCGAGGTGTTAAGTCTCGATACCAATCAGACAATGACCGACATGATGTCCAGTGTGGACTCGGAGCCGGTGTGGAGCATTCTGGATCAATTGGGAACCCAGAACGTGATGCGCTCGGCCTTAGGAGATGCGGCCAAAATCGCTGATTATGAAACCCTCAAGAAGCGGTTGCTGGGTTCGCGTTACACCATGAGTTTTAGCGGGGGCGTGAACTTCGATCTGACCGTCGTGTCCTCCGATTCCATGAGCGCGGCGACGCTGTCGTCTTTAGTAAAGGCGGGGCTGCTCTATAAGAAGATGAGCGCCAGCGCTACCGAGAAAGTGGCGATGGATAATACCAGCGTCGATTCCGACGGCTCCGATGTAAATTTCCACTTCAAATCGACAGACCAGCAGTTTCAGTCGATCATGCACTCGGATTTGTTTGCGGCGGTTTCGCGCTAGGACCAACGAGATTTACAGCAGGCACTGAGACACGGCTAAATCGAGTCTCGGTGCCTTTTTCGTGGTTGATGTTTTTTGACCCGAATTCTGTGCCCTGAGTTTTACTTTGGTTTCCGGGCCCGTTTTTCCCCGGCCCAGCCTTCCTTCGTGATTTGCCGTGAGCGGCCGATGGCCAGCGCGTCTGCCGGGATATCTTCCGTAATGCAGGAAGCGGCGGCAACGTAGGCGCCTCTGCCCACGCGCACGGGCGCAACCAGCGTGCTGTCGCTGCCGATGAAGACCCCATCTTCGACCACGGTGGTGTGCTTGTGGACGCCATCGTAGTTACAGGTGATGGTTCCCGCACCGATGTTGACGCCCGCGCCGATTTCGGCATCACCGAGGTAAGTAAGGTGATTGGCTTTTGATCCCTTCCCCAGTTTGATTTTCTTGGTCTCCACAAAATTGCCGACGTGCGCGCCTTCTCCGATGTCGCTGCCGGGGCGTAGGTGCGAATAAGGGCCGAGAACGGCGTTCGCGCCGATGCGGGCTTCTTCCAGAATGCACCCGGGACGGAGGAGAACACGGTCGGCAATTTGGGAATTGAGAATCACGGAGTAGGAGCGAACGCGGCAGCCGGAGCCGATACGCGACCGGCCCAGAATCTGGACGAAGGGTTCAAGCACGGTGTCGAGGCCGACCTCGACATCGGCATCGATCACGCAGGTAGCGGGATAGAAGACCGTGACGCCCGCGGCCATGAGTTCTTGGCACTTGCGCATGCGGAGTTGATAGTCGATGAACGACAGTTCGGCGCGGGAGTTGGCGCCAAGAACTTCGGCCGGGTTCCCGGTCTTCCAGACGACCACGCGCTGCTGGGATTGGCGCAGCACTTGGGCCATATCGGTGAGGTAATACTCGGCGTGGGGGTTGCTGGTGGAAAGCTTATTGATGTGCGCAAATAACTGCGGCACGGCGAAGACGTAGAAGCCGGCGTTGATCTCGTGAATGTCTTTCTGCGCAGGGCTGGCAGATTTTTCCTCGACAATGACCTGCACTTCAGAGCTGCGAGCGTTCTTGCGAATGACGCGGCCGTAGCCGGTGGGGCGATCGAGGTCGGCACTGAGCAAAGTCATCATGGCTTGCTCGTCAAGGTGAAAATTCAGCAAGTGGGCGATGGTTTGGGGGGTGATCTGAGGGGCATCACCCGAGAGAACGATGACGTGGTCGTAGTTCGAGAGAACTGATTGCGCGACCATTAAAGCATGGCCGGTGCCGCGCTGCTCGGCTTGCAGGACGAAATTTACGCCGCTGTGAGCCAGGGCGGCACGCACCCGGTCGGCTTCGTGGCCAATGATGGCGTAAACGTCCGTGGGCGGCACGACGCGAGTCGCTGCAGCGATGACGTGCGCCAGCAGCGGCTTGCCGCCGACTTCATGCAGCACCTTGGGCAACTGCGATTTGAGGCGCGTGCCCTTGCCGGCGGCCATGATGGCGACCGCAACCCGAGGCGCGCCCGCCGAGGTCTTGGATGAGGATGCGTTTCTGGATTTCTGCATTCGACCCCACTATACCTTGAGACGGAACGGTACAGAAGAGGGATGCGGCATCGCGGGCCGGGTAGCTATTTGCCGCCCGGACAGAATAGAACCCTCGGACAAAAGTGGCGGTCGTCGAGCCAAGAAAGTCGTCAACCGGAGGAAGAGATGCCAAAGTACGTTATCGAGCGCGAGATTGTCGCCGCAGGAAGTTTAACGGCGGAACAGATTCAGGCGATTTCGCAGACAATCCTGCAGCGTCTTGAAAAACCTCGGGTCGGAAATTCAATGGATCGCTAGCTATGTCACGCCGGACAAACTTTATTGTGTCTACATCGCGCCCAATGAAGCGATGGTACGCGAACATGCGAAACAGGGCGGCTTTCCCGCGAATCGCGTTTCGGAAGTGAAGCGGATGATCGATCCGACATGGGCGGAAGCGTGATCGTTTTCGTCGGCTACAGACCCAAGCCACCGTCGACGGCGAGAATTTGCCCGGTGATGAATTGTGGAGCGGTGGCGAAGAAGAGAACGGCAGCGGCAATTTCCTCGCCGCGTCCGTTCCGTTGCATGGGAGTTTGCTTGGCCATGCGCCGCATGAAAACCGCAGCGGACTTCTCGCCGAGGTCAATCATACCGGGCGCGACCGCGTTGACGGCGATCTCCGGAGCCAACGCTTTCGCCATAACCTTGGTGAGCATATGCAAGGCGGCCTTGGACGAGCAGTAATGCGCGTGGGTGGCCCAGGGACGTAGACCACCGAGCGAGCCCATGTGAATGATCTTGGCGGTGATTTTCTCTGACCGCTCCCGTCCGATTCGTTTTCGACGCATCCACTTCAGGGCTTCGCGCGAAACCAGGAATGGCCCACGTGTGTTCGAGGCGAACATTGCGTCCCATTGGCGGAGGGTGAGGCGCTCAAAGTCCGAGGTGGCGTAATTCGCAGCGTTGTTGACCAGGATGTCGATGCGGCCGAGTTCGCGTCCAACATCTGTCATCATGGATTTGACGCTGGCTTCTTCGGTGATATCGCAGTGCAGGGCGAAGGCACGGACGCCGAAGCTGGAGAGGTCGACGACCGTGTGTTGCGCTTCGCGGGAGGAGCTGCGAAACGTGATAGCCACGTCGGCTCCGGCTTGAGCGAGAGCCAGGGCGGAGGCACGTCCGAGACGGCGGCTGCCACCGGTGATGAGGCAGGCCTTGCCGCGCAGAGGCTTGTGGTCGGGCGTGATCATTTTGGGATTCTACTCCAGGGTTCTGTGCCCGGGCCCGCTTGGAGGGTGGTATGACCACTGCTGCCCCTATTCGTTGCTTTTCTCTTGCCAGAGGGTAAGGCGGCAAAGATACAATCGCGGCGTGCCAGACTCTCGCCAGGTCGTGATTTATTCGCGCAAAGGATGTCATCTTTGCGAGGTCGTGAAGGAGAGTCTGGTGAAGCTCTCGCGTCGCGGCGGATTTACATGGCATGAAGTGGATGTGGATAGCGACAACGAACTCCGCCGGCAGTTTAACGACGAAGTCCCGGTCGTGTTTATCGACGGGCGCAAAGCTTTCAAGTACCGCATGGACGAACGAGAGTTTCTGCGCAAACTCGTCAGCTAGCTCAGCGTTTCCAACCCCGGAAAGCGAATTGTCTACAAGGTGACACACACGTGTCTCGCCGGACACGAGGATGCCGGGCTGCTGATCCTAACCTGTCTGTGTTCAACACCACCGAAGCGGCAACCTCTTTGCAGGGGTAGAAGTGCGACCTATCGCAAAGGGAGGAAATCTCTTGTCACGACAGATTCTGGCAGTGGCGTTCATCTTTATATGCACCACCGTCGCGTGGCTCATTCTAGGTACGACCATTCTCTCCCGCACCTACGGCAGCCACGAGCAACTGCAAGGCCACGTGGCCTCCACCTGGGGCACCTCACAACAGCAATCGCCGCCGACGGCGACCTACGTGGTGAACGAAGAAGTGGGCTCGACCACGGTGGAAGACGGCAAGGTCATCGTCCACAAGAAGACCACACAACGGCAGGTTCCACTACCGTTGGTAGCAAGCCGGGTTCACGTGAACCTTGATCTCACTCCTCGGCAGAAGGGATTGCTATGGTACAGCACGTACGCAGTGGATTTTGCCGCGGACTACACTTTCCGCAACAACACGGCTGAGCTCGAGACAGTTGATTTTCGGTTGAACTTTCCGGCGCAGAAAGCGATCTACGATGGGCTACAGATGAAAGTAAATGAACGGCCGGTCGCGCTTTCTACCGACGATCAAGGTACGGTGGGGCAGGCGACGCTGAACCCCGGACAAACGGCTAATCTGCAGGTTGCATATCGTTCGCAAGGCCTCGATAGTTGGCGCTACCAGTTGGGGAATGGCGTGGCACAAGCGCGCGATTTCACGCTCACCATGCAAACCAATTTCCGGGACATCGACTTCGCCGACGATACGCTTTCGCCAACCTCTAAGCGGCCAATCTCCGGTGGCTGGCAATTGACGTGGCAATACTCGAATCTGCTCTCGGGCTTTCAGATCGGCATGACCATGCCTGCGAAGTTGCAGCCGGGGCCGCTTGCCGGGGACATCAGTTACGCAGCGCCGGTGTCGTTGTTCTTTTTCTTTTTCCTGATGTTCATCATCACCACGCTAGGCAAGATCGATCTGCATCCGATGAACTACTTTTTCCTGGCAACGGCGTTTTTTGCCTTTCATCTGCTGCTGGCTTATCTGGTGGACCACATTTCAATGCATGCAGCCATGGCGCTGGCGTCAGTGGTTTCCGTGACCCTGGTGGTGACATACCTGCGGTTGGTAGTGGGACTCCGGTTTGCGGCGTTGGAGGCGGGCACGGCGCAGCTCATTTATCTCGTGCTGTTCTCTTACGCGTTTTTCTGGAAGGGATTCACCGGCCTGGCCATTACCATCATCGCCATCATTACACTGTTCGTAGTGATGCAGGCAACCGGGAGGATTCGCTGGTCCGAGCGATTTCGAGGGCGGGGCGGACTGCCCGCGTCCAGCGTGGGTTAACGAAGTAGGAAGTAGGTGGCGACGGTTGACTCGGCCGTCCCGATTCACGCGCCAGGCTTTCGATGGTTGACCACGTGGTCTCCGGGTTCTTGATTCGGCGGGTTTGAGGGCTGCTTTGTGAAAAGAGTACCAGCTAGGAGGAAGCGACTCGCCTTCGGTCTGTTATTCGCACTATTCGGAACCGTGCCGCCGGCGAGTCTTCAAAGTTTAATCTGTACGCCGCATACTACGCGCGCTTTCTCATGAGGACCGCCTCCCCGCACTCATTTGCCGGTTCGTGCATCCCACACCGGGGTGCCCTTGGCATCGCGAAACATAAGAGTGTCTTCGCCTTTCACAAGTTCTCGTGCAAGAATCACATCCGCCCCTTCGCGCTTCACTTTCGAGCCGGTAACAGCGATCTGGTCCCCCTTTGTGAAACTGATGCCCATCTCCTCTTCGAACGGTTTGGGGCACACATAAATGTGGAGTTTTTCCTCACCCTGCTTGATGATCAGTTCCGTGAAATCCTTCCTGGTTCCCACGGAGAGCAGGTTCACTTCATCGATCTCCCCTTTGGTCTTCATCTCCGCGTGAAGGTCGTAGCTGGGCAGGCGAGTGTCCTCCGGTTGGGCCTTTTGCGAAAGTCCCGGGGTTACCGATAGGAGCAACAATAACGTGACTCGGGAAAGCGTCTCGATGCTCTTGTATGGCAGGATGGGACGTTGAAGACCGAGCGACATGGCTCCTCCTCGTTTTTCCCGACAACCGGACGTGGGCGCTAGATGCCTCTGTTACTTTTCGGCACCCACGTAGGCAAAATACCTTCGTCGGTTCTCGGGTTGCCTGACAGTTCTTGCTAACAATAAGGCCGTTTACTCAGGAGCTCTCGAGGAAGACAGAAGAATCGTACACCCGGACGAAAGGATAGATGACGAAAAAACCGCCATCGCCCCAGTTGGCGTCCGATCGGTGCTAACAGTCGTGGGCTTCCGCACAGCCCAATCTCGAGCTTTCCGCTACAATCATCCCGCCATGTTGCGGTCCGAATTATACGCTGATCCCGACAATATTTTCGTTCACGATGCGGTGCTCGCCTCCTGCCGCCAGCATGGGCAGAAGACCGCGCTGGTGGACGTTTCTTGCGGGCAGCGGATCACCTACGCCGAGTACGGAGAGACGGTGGAGGCACTGGCCCGTAGGTTGGTCGCGACCGGATTGGAGCCGGGAGAAGTGGTTGCCATTTTTCTTCCGAATTCGTGGGAGTTCTGTGCGGCGTATCATGCGGCCACGCTGGCGGGTGCGATTCCCACCCTGCTGAATCCGACATATCGCGAGCGCGAAGTGCGATATCAACTGCAAAACTCTGGAGCCGTGTTGCTGGTCACCGATGCGCCGACGATCGCCGGCATCAGTTTGGCGGGCCTAACGAATTTGCGACGAGTGTTTTGCACGCGGGCGCAGGGAAGTGGGAGCGAACCGTTCTCTGAGCTGTTGAAGCCAGTGAGCGCTGCGCTGCCTGCGCCTTCACGTGGGTCGCAAGAGACTTTGGCGGCATTGCCTTATTCAAGCGGGACAACCGGGCTGCCAAAGGGCGTGATGCTCAGCCATCACAATCTGGTAGCCAACGTTTATCAGTTGCTGGGCCCGGGTGCGGCGTTGCTGAAGCCAGACGACAATCTGCTTTGTTTTCTGCCGCTGTATCACATCTACGGGCTGAATGTGGCGCTCAACCCGATGCTGATGATGGGGGCCACGCTCGTGTTGGTGCCGAGGTTCAACGCCGCGCAAGTGTGTTCGCTGCTGACAGCAGAAGCAATTACCACAATGCTGATGGTTCCGCCGGCGATGAATGCATTGTGCCTGGCAGCCGAGGCCGGGCAGTTTCCGAAACATCACAAACTGCAGTGGGTAAAATCTGGAGCGGCGCCGTTGGCACCGGATTTGCCGCGAAGATTCACAGCGCTGACCGGCATCCTAGTGTGTCAAGGTTACGGCATGACGGAGGCTTCGCCGGTGACGCATGTGGGATATCTGGAACCGGAACTATACCGTCCGGATTCAATCGGGCATCCTCTGGCGAAGACCGAGTGTCGAGTGATTGGAGCGGAGAACATGGCTGCATCGGCGGAGAGTGTGGCTGAGGTTCGGACCGGTGAGCCGGGGGAGTTGGTGATGCGAGGCCCGCAGTTCATGCAGGGTTATTGGAAGGAGCCAAATGCGACGGCGGCTGTGCTGCGCGACGGGTGGTATTGGTCGGGCGATATGGTGACTCGGGACAGGGAGGGTTTCTATCGCGTGGTGGACCGGCGCAAGGAACTGATCAAGTACAAGGGATTTGCGGTGGCGCCAGCAGAGGTGGAAGCGGTGCTGCTGGAACATCCGGCGGTGCGGGAGTGCGGGGTGGTGGGGCGGCCTGACACGGCGGCGGGAGAAATCCCTGTGGCGTTTGTGGCGCTGCGCGACGGATTTACAACCTGCAAGAAGATGGAAGAGGAGCTATGTGCTTTTGTGGGCGAACGGCTGACTCACTACAAGCAGCCCCGCGAAGTATATTTTGTCGAGCTCGTTCCCAAAACGCCCTCGGGAAAGATTCTGCGGCGAGAGCTGCGACAGTTTATTCGCCAATCGAGCTGAAATCCGGCGACCACGCCAAAGGCAATACTAGAAGTGACATCGAATTGACAATTTCCTGACAATCTCTGAAACAGTCGGCAGCAGACCAGTCGTCGCGCGGCTGCGGTATTTCCCACGCCGCTCTGCCTCACCTAAGCGTTTCCAGGAGGATCGTCATGTGTCGGTTTGACAAGGTCAAAGCTTTCGCCGCCGTGGCAGTGTTGGTTGTCGTTTGCGGAGTCTTGGCAAACGCACATGGAAGTCTCCCGGGCGTTAGCGTGGTTGCGTCCGCGGTGCCCGGCAACGGGGATCTGAACCCGAACGGCGTCTGATTCGGGGGGAACATTCTAGCCAGCAATTTCAACAACAACGAGAATCTCTAGGGAACGGGCACAACCATTGTGCAGATAGCACCGATGGGAGCAGCAGCCTGTGTGCACAGATCGATCCGGCGACTTTACCGGGACCTTGCCCGGGTGGCGTAGGTCCGACGACCGCTCTGGCGGTCCTGCGTACAGGATGGGTCATCGTGGGCAGCTTGCCGACCAGCGACGGAACCTCGGCGACCGTGGAAGCGGGGTGTTTGCTGGTGCTCGACAGTAAAGGAAATGTGGCTGAGACGTTTTACGGCTCACTGATCAAGGGTCCCTAGGACATGGCGGCTCTCGACTTGGGCAGCAGCGCGATTCTGTTCGTCACGAATGTCTTGAACGGGACTCAGGCGGGCGGCGGAAAGGTGGTTCATGGGGGGACAGTGGTGCGATTGACGTTTAACGTCACACACGCGTCCATGCCCAGTTTGCAGTCCCTGACGGTGATCGGCTCCGGCTTCGAAAGGCTATTTTTCTACGCCGCTGTCTCCCCCGACCGTTTTCGTCGTCAGGAAGCTCCAAATGGTTCCGTTGGCGTTGATGGCGTCACTAGTTTTGCCAATTTCTTTTTCCGACATGTACTGTTCGCCGCCAGGCCACGTACTCCCGCCGCCTTTCACGCTATAGAGTACGACCTGTGCGTTGTTCTGGCAGCCGCTGTAGGTATAAGTTTTCGTTTCCTTTCCGCCTTTTTGCAGGGGGGGAATCTTATCTTGGGCTGGCTTTTCTGCACAGCGGTCAAACTTGGCCCACGCCTTGGCGCTGTCTTCGGCGGAGAGCACATGGAACTGGCCCGGTTTGTAAGTGCCTCCATTGTCGGGAACGATGGGATCATCGGTGCCATTCATGAAGAGAGCTGGCACGGCGCGTGAGGGCAGGCAGATCATGGTCTTAGGCAGCGCCGCGCCCACCGCGGCAATGGCCGCGACCCGATCGGCCATGTTGCAACCCACGCGCAACGCCATGAAGCCGCCGTCCTCCAACCCGGCAACGTAGATGCGGCGCGCGTCCACCGAGTACTTCAGGGCGAGCGCATCCAACATTTGGTTGAGGAAGGCGACGTCATCGGCGGGCTCAGGCCGATTCCTGGTTGTCTCATCGGGATTCTGTCCTCCGCTTTGGCGGCCGCCTCCTCCGCCGCCTGGATAACCTCCACCACCGCCGCCCGGCCATCCGCCTCCCCATCCTCCGCGACGCCCGGCTCCGCGGCGGGGTGCCATCGACGACTGCTCCGGGCGAACTCCGATGTTCCACTGTCCGCGCGTGGCATTGGGATAAACCGCAATGATGCCATCTTTATCGGCGAACTGGTTGAAATGCGTGAGCCGCGCCATGTCGTCGGCATCCTGGTTGCGGGCGTGCAGGAGGATTACGACCGGATAGTGCTGCGCCTGATTGTAAGCTCCCGGCAGGTGGACGGTGTAGTTGCGGGAGACATCATCGACGTCGATCTTCTCCTGCGTTTCCTGTCCCCTTGAGGGAGCGACGAGGATTGTTGCCAAGGCACAAACCGCCAGCGCGCAATCCCGCGGGCCGAAACGAGGATGCGTCTTCAATCTAATCCTTGTAGCGTTCATTTCTTCGTTCCTCGAGAATTTCATCAGAAAGGTGAACCACTGATCCGGAGTCTTAATCTCGGCCCCCGAAACTGAGGCGGTCTGAACAGACCTGCCGGGTGTCAGTTCTGGCGGTGATGTGGTCCGCCAATCGCATAAGAACCACGAGCGCAGCGTGGGGTTGCTAACGGACCGCCGAGAGTTTTGCAAAGTTTTGTAAGGAAGACTTAAACGGGCGAAGCGGGAGCGGCACTTTTCTTGATGGCATTTATACCCTCGATGACATCGGCGCGGCGATCGGAACGACGCTCAGTCAGGAGGGTTATGGACGGGAACTTTGTGGCACTCGTAGCCGTAATTATGATCTTCGGAATTCCGACGGCGGCCACGTACACTTTTTTCCGCGTGCGCAAACGGCATAAGCGAAGAACGGATGACAGCGATTGCTCGAAGGGTGGATGTGCCGATGCAGGCGAAACTCTCGGAAGCAGCACGTTCGCCTCGGTCGGGACTCTGCTAGTGGCCGAGGCAATCGGATATTTCGTGACCTTTGTCCTGATCGGGCGCGAGGAACTGAAGGCCATGATCGCGGCCACGTCTGACCTGATTCCGCTCACGGTAGGAATTGGTTTTTTGGTCGATCACGATCTCCTCCGGCGGGACAGGAGAACATCGTAAAGGCGCACTTGAGAGAAAACGGTCGTCGCGGTAGCCGTGGCGAATCCAGGCTCGCGCAGGATTGGCACGCTCAGTAATCTTTCGGTTTTCCGACGATTCGTTTGCCGAAGCTCAGCCTTCGCTCTACGGATCAGCACCTAGGGCTGTATCCGTATAACGATTTTCCTTTCGGCGTGTCGAAATTCCATCCTTGGGCCGCGGCCCAGATCTTTTCCAGGGCCGGGCGCAAGTAGTGTAATACAAAGCAGATTCCGGGTTTGGCGAGCCGTGGCCCTCGCGTTGCATTCCTCTCCCCGTGGCTGATCGACGAACATATTCTTGCTTCCTGGGAGGAAACCCAAACCATATGAAATGCAGAAACTTGCTACGCCTTCCCTGCGTCATATTGCTGACGTTTACCGCCAGCGTTCTGGTCGCTCCCGCAAGTGCGCAATCGCAGAGCACGCAGTTGCAAAGCACCGCGACACCGGACCGAGACGATGCAACCCGGCGCCAGCTCGCCAGCTTCGACAATTTCCTGGACAGTCACCCGGAGGTGGCCGAGCAAGTGCGAAAGGATCCATCGTTGGTGGATAACCAGGAGTTTGTGCAGCAGCACCCCGAGCTGCAGCAGTACCTGCAGCAGCATCCGGAAATTCGCGAAGAAATCAGGCAGAATCCCAACGCCTTTATGCGCGCAGAGGACCGCTTCGACCGGCGCGAAGACCAAGGTCGCGATCGAGATGTAACCCGCTCTGAGCTGGCAAGCATGGACCGATTCCTGGACAACCATCCAGAGATCGCGGAGCAATTGCGCAAGGACCCGTCGTTGGTAGACGACAAGCCGTTCGAGAAGAGCCATCCAGCCTTGGAGCAATTCCTGGCTGATCATCCGGGAGTTCGCGAAGAGTATAAGGAAAATCCGAACGCCTTTATGCGCGCAGAGGACCGCTTCGAC
>JBAUXO010000250.1:0-3990 GCA_049584315.1 Candidatus Sulfotelmatobacter sp.
TCCGGCTACGTCGACAAGACCCGATGCCTCATCCTCGATATCGCCATGCCGGGAATGACGGGACCGGACCTCCAACAGGAATTGAAGAATCGCGGGCAAGAACTTCCGATCGTCTTTATCACCGCGCATGGCGACCAGGCGATTCGCTCAAGACTGCTCGAAACCGGTGCGGTAGAATGCCTGTTCAAGCCATTTAGCCACACTGCCCTGCGTGAAGCGCTGAATGCCGCACTTAGAAAGGATTGAGGGTTGTGTATGAGTGCAGCCAGTCCACCCGAGCGGTCGAAGCCATCACCCAACTCAGCTGCACCAATCGTGTTCATCGTTGATGATGACATCTCAGTGCGCGAGTCGCTAGAGTTGCTGATCCGCTCTCAGGGCTGGCAGGCAGAAACATTCGAGTCGGCAAAGGAATTCCTTGACCGCCCAAGAGTCCTTGTTCCAAGTTGCCTCATACTCGACGTTTCTCTTCCTGGCCTCAACGGCCTTGAACTGCAGAAGCGCGTCGCCGTCGAACGGACCGAAATGCCAATCGTCTTTATCACGGGCCATGGTGATGTGCCCATGAGCGTCGAAGCCATGAAGGCTGGCGCTCTCGAGTTCTTGACGAAGCCATTCAGCCAGAATGTGTTGGTGAGCGCCATTCGCAACGCCTTGGATCGGAGCCGCACAGCTCTGACCGACAAGGCTGAGATGCAAACGCTGCGTGACTGTTACGCGTCGCTAACGCCTCGCGAACGTGAGGTCATGACGTTGGTGATCTCCGGCCTGCTAAACAAACAGGTGGGTGGGGAACTCGGCATCCGCGAAAACACGGTAAAGTATCACCGAGCACAGGCCATGCTAAAAATGAAAGCCGATTCTCTGGCAGATTTGGTGAGAATAGCCGCGAGGCTCGGGCTCACAAGTGCGCCCAAAAGATAGCACAGCAATTCAGTGCGATCGAAGCAGGTTGTCCACCCTGAAGGGAAACTCCGTTAGAAAAGTCGCGCCTGCTGCGTAAAAGACAGACAACTTCAGAGGTGCCTTCACTCCAAAAACCACGATCACTGCCAGGACGACGGTCGCCGGAAGAACTGCGCACAGAACGCGGTTCGCACCGCTCGGGAAAGAGAATTAGCGCACCTGGCTGGCAAAGAGAGGCACGCTCCTCGAATGCGTTGAAGTGATCACGCCCGAAGCGCGAAGCCGAATCAATTGGATGATAGTTTGTATTTCAGATTTCTCGACGTGAATCATTCTTTGACTCCTTGACAAGTCGATGCGTTTATCGCTCTGTTTATTTCAAATCGGTCTCGATTCGTTGAAGTAAATCTCCTTTGCAATCCCGACGAGGCAATTTCGAACTGAAAAGGCAAAGCCAGTTCGCTGCGCCGACCCAACGAAGGTAGCGTCGCTACCTTCGTCCAATTGTTTTGCTTCGACGCTGCTGGTTTAATAGCGAATGTCGACGGCACGCACACATTGGAGGAAGGCTTCATGTCACACAAGAAAACACCAATCGTCACCGGAGCAGAGCGGGGCATCGGGGCGGGCCTAGTCCAGGGCTTCCTAAAAGATAGTTATAATGTCGTGGCAACCTCTCTGAATGCCACTCGATCACTGACCGCTTCGCCCCGCCTGAAAGCCATCGACGCCGCAATCGCACACTTCGAAACCATCGCCACACACGGTGACGAAAAGATGCAACTGCAGGCGATGCGAGGCGCTGTTGTGAAATTCCTCACAAAGCCTTTTGATGGCGAAATTCTATTTGAGGCTGTTCGAGTGGCGCTGGCGGGTTGAAAGCTGATCGAAATTGAAAGGCCCAGTTCTAGAAGGAGGTATTTATGGGCTCATGCGAGAGACCTCGGTCTGATGAACACAACGAGAGAGACTGCCGGTTCAACCAAATCGTAGGGAGCAGCCCTGCTCTGGAATCTGTGCTCGCCGGTGTCGAGCGCGTGGCACGCACAGACGCCACAGTGTTAGTTCTCGGCGAAACGGGCACCGGCAAGGAGCTGATCGCGCATGCTATTCACAAGCTCAGTGCGCGGTGTGAACGCCCATTCATCAAATTGAACTGTGCGGCAATTCCTTTCGAGCTTTTGGAGAGCGAACTTTTTGGGCACGAGAAAGGTGCATTCACCGGTGCTATAACTCAAAAGATCGGCCGCTTCGAGATGGCCGACAAAGGCACGCTGTTTCTGGACGAGATCGGAGATATACCGCTCGGATTGCAACCCAAGTTGCTGCGAGTCTTACAGGAGCAGGAGTTCGAACGCGTTGGGAGCGGACAAACGCATAAACTGGATGTGCGACTTGTGGCCGCCACACACCGGAACCTTGAGGACATGGTAGAGCGCAATGAGTTTCGTAGCGACCTTTATTATCGTCTGAATGTATTCCCGGTCGAGCTGCCGCCCTTACGTGAGCGGCGAGAAGACATTGTGCCCTTGATGATGCATTTTGTGGATATGTATTGTCGCAGAATGCGCAAGATTATTGAGCACATTCCGCCCGAAACTGTTTCTTCTTTCGTCTCTTACTCATGGCCTGGGAACATTCGTGAACTTCAGAACCTGGTCGAACGCGCCGTAATCCTGTCCAACGATGGGGTACTTCATAATCCCCTCTACAAGGCAGAAGTGCGGCCCATCACGTCCTTTTCTGGTAGGTTGCGGGACTCCGAACGTGCTCTGCTGGTGGAAATCTTGGAATCGGTAGGATGGGTGATCGCAGGAACTAATGGCGCCGCAGCCAAGATGGGCTTGGCGAGGACGACATTGCTGGCCAAAATGAAAAGGTTGGGCATTTCCAAGAGGGAGAGGTTCGGAATCGGCGCCGAACCACGGCCCACTTCGACTCCAGTCACACAATCTCAGCTGCAGGCGTGACTCTGGCAAGATCCTGCTTCAGCAGATAGAACGAAACGGCCAGCAGTACTACGCCTTTCCTAACAAAGGCGACGTTCCCGACCATCGCGGGAAACCCGCCAGCAGACGGGGCCCAGCCATCTGGCATGAAGAGGATGATCGTGACCGTCGTGATGAAAAGTAACCACTGATCCGAACGCTCCCAGCGCTCCCATCTTCTTGTTCGAGAAGCCGGCGAGCAATAGCGCTCCAAACAGCCATTCGGAAACACCCAAGAAGTATGTTGATCCCCTTATGTCGAAGACCGGATACATCCAGAAGATCAGAGGTCCATGGGTAAAGAATGGAATGAGCTCCTGAGCCTCATAAGGAAACCACTTCTGATACCCGAAGAAGAAGTAAAGGATCACCATCGATGCGCGGACTAGTCACCTGATCATTGATTTCTAGCATAAGTGTCACTTGCGCAAGCGGCGAGGATGGGAGTGGCAAAGTGCGCGTCCTTCGAGCAGGCAGATAGTGGTGTGGAACGAATAGCGCCTGCTCTTGGGCGCGCCTCGCAGTTCCAGCCGCTGCCTTCGAATTGCTCGCACACGAGTTAAGTGGTCAGTGCGTCGGTCGATTCCTTGAAATACGTAGTGACGCCGAGGATTCTACCGTAAATGCAGGGCTCCGTCTCTCCATGAAGTAAGACCGATTGTTGAGCGGCTTGGGGACAGAAGAGGATCCGGTTGACCCATCGTTTTTCCGATACTTGTGCGCGCTCAGGGACACACCGCACAAGCAATTCAGCCACGGCTGCCGAATGGACTGCCGTCGTAGAGCACAACGCGCCATCCGTCCGGATCTTCAAAAGTCTGACTCTTGCCCTGCCAGTAAGGATTCTCCGGCTCGATGGCAGCCTCCTCACTGCTCCAAGTAGGCTTTTGGATTTGGAAAACAGAGAACAAGCAAATTGTCCTTGGTGGGAGCAGGGCACGGACTACCGGTATCAGCATGGGTGAATTCCAAATGGAACCGTTCATTTGGCATCCCGAGCATAACTCCCGAATATCCGGCGTGAGGTTCAAAATGACAAATGATTGGCATTCACAGGCCGTCCCGGTAAAATGCGACGACCTGCTCTAGTTTGTTC
>JBAUXO010000251.1:0-52436 GCA_049584315.1 Candidatus Sulfotelmatobacter sp.
TTTTACTCGATTACGAATCGGCTGCTCTACCAACTGAGCTACGTCGGCTTCTGGTTTGCTTTCTTTAGTTTACCAAATCGCCTGGTGGTTCTTGCTGTACAACTGCTGTACAAGCGATCTGAGGCTCAAGCTGTTCATGGCTGCGGTCACGACTGGCGGTACAGTTTTGATGTAGCTCCGCTTTTCGTGCGTGTGGGTCGCGGTGATCATGGTAATTTTCGGCAGCAATTGCGAGGGCACTGGCGCTGCGCCTGACTTGAAAGTTGCGCTGCCGGTGCCCTTGAGAGTCGCACATTCCCTTGCGCTTCGGCGAGTCCTTGACGCAACTCCCGCGAGTACATGGAATTCGGAGATTGAAAGGGGAGTTGCGGCTATCGAATCTGAGTCGTCAACGAGCAGCGAGCAAAAGTGAACGTCGGTGAGCACTCATTGCAGCCTCGCGTACTTCGTTTTGGCTTCCCTCAGGACGCGGATGTCGGGGTCGGCGTCTTTCCAAAGGTTGAGGAAAACTTCGTAGGCGGCGACCGCCCTGGATAATGCTTGCTAAGCGGCCCTTCCGTTACCGTTCGATGATGCGCTGCCAACCAAATCTTGTCGGAGTCGTTCCATTTCTGCCGCCGCTTCTTTCATCTGCTCAGCATATGCGTGCCCTTGTCGTGGCAGAAACCCTCCGTAATTCTCAAGCAGCAACCGGGAGTTCATATTGAGGGCAATCATGCTCGAACGCGCTTGCCCGGAAAGGGCGGCGGTCAATCTTTCTAACTGCAAATTCCGCACCGCTAGCTCATTCCTGCTCTGGGCGGCTTCTTCTCCGAGCACTCGTCCATGGTGCCGGATTAGCCCAAATGCACATACTGCTAGGGCCAGCAGGACCGAATTCGAAATAATGGTTGCAGAGAATGCTCTCTTCAGTGCGGCAGTCCTCTCTCTGTCCAATCTCGTGAAATTGCTGCTCTCGCTTGAAGACAACGAAGACGCGATTCGCCGAATCTCATCCATGTAGTCCTTGCCTTCGTCCGTATCGACCAGCTTGAATGAGCGACGGCGATACCCTTGTTGCCGCAAACTGATAGAGCGTTCCATCTCAGCCTGCTTGGATGTAGCCAAGGACTCCAACTGCGACTCCAGCGATCGTTCGTGCTGCGCCCGAGGCGAGAGACCTGCGCGAAGATTGGCAAAATCCATTTCGATTCTGCCCTTCGCGTCAGCGTAGGGCTGCAAGTAAGCAGCGTTCCCGGTGAGCAGGTATCCCCGCTGGCCCGCTTCCATATCGGTGACATCCTTCAAGACCCCGGACAGTTCCGCTTGGATCGTGGAGCTTTCAAGTGTGAGCGCCGCAGATTTCTCCACAGGCTTTAGATGGGTGACGGCAAGGTAAGCGTTCCATGCAATGAAAGCCAGGAGCGCGGGGACTCCTATTTGAAGCGCAGCTTTTCGAATCATTTAATTTTGCCGGCCCTTCACGTGATGTTGAGTGCTCCCTCAGTCGTGATTCGACTGGCTTTGCAAATTTCCTGCGCAACCTTGACCGCTGCCGTGCTGCTGTGGAGCGACCCCTCTGCTGACATTACCGAACTGGCAGCCAGAGTGAACAGCAAAGCATCCTCGGGCTTCTCGAAGTAAAGTACTACTTGATTCGCTGCCATGAGCGTAGCTCCTACTAACCGTTAACCGTTCTTATGATCATAGGCCGATTCAGCGCGGGAATGAGGTTATCTGTTTTGGTGCGTCGATCACAGAATCGTCGGCAACGCGGCTGCGAACGAAAGCAGGATTTCGAAGGATCGGAAAGTCGGAGAGCCGTCTCCCAAACGAATCACCGGACCTTCACCCCATATTTCTGTGTAAACGGGGGAACGATACCGTTTAGGCGCAGGTACTCGACTAGCTGTCCGTAGTGGTCGGTGATGTGCCAGACGGCAACCACAGAGATACCCAGTTTGGTGTTCGGTCCGGCATAGCGGCCTTCGACACGGTCGAGCGCATTGTTCGCCGTGAGCGTGGCGAGGACACGGTTGGAGTAGTCGAAGGAGTCCTTGAGATACTTGATCAACTCGGCTTTTGATTTCGCCGGATCGTGGCCGCCTTTTTCGCAGTCCTCGGGTGGTTTCTTGCCCTCAAATTCGTTGAAGAAGGCAAACTGAGCGCAGGCGACGTGCTTCACTTGTTCCCCGAAGCTGCGGACACCGTCGAACTTGCCGACTGTGGGGATGTAAGAATATTTGTCTTCGGGCATGGCTTCAGCGAGGCCGACAAAGTTTCCTTCCGCGAACTGGAGCATGCCACTGACACTCTCCGCCATGGACTTGGGGATGTCATCCGGCTGGGTGGCTTGCTTGGTGGCTGAGTTCTGTGCCGATGCAGGTTTCCCCACATCGGAAAGAGCGATGCCACACGCGATAAGAAGGACGGTGAGGCGAAAAAGGCTCATTCTAGCCTCCGGTATTCGGGAAAAGGATACTTGAGCCCCGGAGGGAAGTCGAACGCACAGGCTCTTAGCTCTGGTGGTTCGGGTGGGGTCGAATTTTGGTCCATTTTTGTGCGGCCTTTCGCCCCCTGTTTCGCCTCAATCGAAGATGGTCAACCAGCATACTTTCTGATCCGGTCCTCATTCTTGGGAGGCTGCAACCGCGAGGAGTCGAGCTTATCGCTGCCGGATGAGCCGAAGCTGGCTCTCAGGCGCGAGTTGACCACCAGAGAAGCGCAATGAACAAAGCCTGCATCGGAGTCCGCAACCATAGCGGCGTTGCCGGTTTGCCGCCTAGTGTGAGGCTCTTCTGTGCGGCGTTGACGTTGGCGACAAACATCCCTATCAGGAGAGCAATGAGGCAAACGCCCGCAAGTCTACGAAATTCCGGCAGCACGAGTCCCGTCGCTCCGAGAAGTTCGAGGACACCAGTGATGTACACGATCAGCAGGGGGCGCGGAAAATATGAAGGGATCATCTGTGCTAGATCATGTTTCATCCTGTTGAAGTGAGCCGTCGCGGTGAAGACGAACATCACTGCCAAGGCATACAGAGCGGAATTCTGCCATGAGGCGAGAGCCTGCACACCGGCCGTGCCGATGGCTCGAAGGATCAGCCACGACACCAGCAGCACGATCAGAACAACCATAAGAAATTCGAACCCCACCCTGATTCGTACAGCAAGTTTACCAGTGCGGGTCGAGGCGATCTGGGCAGCCCCGGGAAACTGATGCCGAGCGAGAGTACCTATGGCAAGCACGAGTGCTCTCACGTAAATTAGCGCAACCGCTTCACGGGATTCAGGCGGCGATCTTTTGCTTGCTTTGCGTATTTTGCAACAAACGGTTTGAGCCGCGACTTGAAACGGGGACTGAGATGCAAGTCCTCGCTTTCCCGTTGTCGAAACGCTTGCGCCTGAACGATAATCGGGTCCTGTACTGCGACCCCATCGACCGAGATGGTGACGGCTTGTTCCGGCTCGCGTGCGAGTATGACCTCCAAGCGAGCGTTGCGAAGCGAAAGTCCGATCCGTGTCTCGCCGAGCACGCAAGCTGGCTGAAACTTCGGAACCAGAACTAAAGCCAATGGCTCGGCGGAAGGAATTGTTTGAGCGGGAGCGTGGCGCCAATCCCGACTTCCAAGTTCTGGATGCCTACGCTCTGTTCTTGATTGATGCAGACTACGTAAAACGCGTTCGGTGCGTTAGGATATTTGTACTCGGTCGTCGAGAGGAGGCAATCAACCCCCATGAAACCCGACGCCAGAACGCTTTGGGTGTTGTTCCTTTCATGTGCTTCTTCGGCTTTGTTGTTTGCGCAAGCACCCGGACAGCAGCAACCGCCTGAGTTCGTCAAACAAGGCCAGCAGTTGGTTCGTGAAGGCAAACCGGACGAAGCACTGGCACTCTATCGCAATACACTGCAAACCTCGCCCGATTCGCTTCCCGCCAACATCGCGGCCGGGAGCGTGCTCGATCTCATGGGAAGAGGTGAGGAGGCTCGGAAATACTTCTCGAAAGCAATCGGGGTCGCAGATACTCCGGAGCACAAAGCCGGAGCGCAAAGGGCGATGGCCATGTCATACGCTTTTGAGGGAAACTGCGACAAAACAATCGAGTACGAGCAGCAAGTCTTCGATTATTACGGCAGCGTGAGAAATTTCTTCGAGCAGGGAGAGATTGCCGATGAGTTGGCCCGGGTGTGCATCGATTCCGGTGCTCTAGACGCCGCCGAGAAATGGTACAAAATCGGGCACGAGATGGGGTTGAAAGAACCGGAGCTTAAGCCTGCCCGCCAAGACCTGTGGAATTTCCGGTGGGAGCACGCGCAGGCGCGTATTGCCGCCCGGAGAGCCGACCAAGCGGAAGCTCAAAAGCACGTGGCTGCGGCTAAGGCGATCCTCGACAAGGGGACAATCCCCGAACAAGCGCAGTTCTTCCCCTATCTCGAGGGCTATGTCGCCTTTTACGCGGGGGACTACAAAACAGCACTGCAGGAGCTAGGCAAATCGAACCAGAACGATCCATTCATCCAGTGTATGATCGGCCAAACCCACGAAAAGCTGGGCGAGAAGGATAAAGCGGTGGAGTTCTACCGCAAGGCTTCCACAGCAAGTTCGCACAATCCTCCCGCCGCATACGCAGTTCCGTTCGCCAGAAAGAAGCTCGGAGCCGCAGTCAATGAAAGTCGAGCGAAGGCTGAGTTGGGTGGGCATAAAGGTTCACAGCCTAACGGGTTGCGGGTTCCCGTTCGATCTGATCTCACTTCTTCCGTTCAGAGCGAGAACGTTCTGATGCGAGTTTGTCGATTCCGAGGGCTCACATTGCAGCGTGGGCGCAGAGGCAGCGTAGCACAGAAGCATTGCGCAAAGTCAGTATTCGCGACCTAGCAGACAAGTCCTCCCATGACTTGTGCAGCGGAGGTTTTGGGAAACTCAAAGGATTCTTCGCATCAGCACATTGCTTTCGCCGAGCGCAGCGACGATCTGGAACCCCTCCTTCTCGAACATGGACACCGTTCCTCGGTAGTCGGTATAAGCTCCCCAGCGTTTGATTGGATAGGCTTCCACCAAGCCACCTCCGTGTTTTTGTATGGCGGCAAGTGCTGCCTTAAGAGCAGTACGTGCCACCCCACGGCGTCGATATTTCTTGTGAACCACAAAACAGGTTATTCTCCACAGCATTCTGTTACTCGCAGATGCCAGTTTGCGGTACTTGGGGTTGTTATCAATGCGAGGCAATTCCTTCATCCCCCCATATTGACACCAACCGACAGGCGCTCCCTGCGAGTAGACAAGTATTCCGTGTGAACGTCCTTGCTCCACAAGTGCTCTCTTTTCCCAGTGGTTTTGCTTGACCGAAATGGCACGGGAAGTTTTCTTCTCCACTCCATTGCGGTGATTGTACATACACCAACATGGATACGCACCCGGTGCCGGATGGGTCTCGAAAAGGCGTTCGAAGTCGCTCCAGGTTCGTTTGGATAATTGCTTGGTCGAAAATTCCGAGACTGACGACGCCATAAGCTGCGGAGTGGAGTTTCTGGGATTCCGACGCATCATCAAACTCGTGGCCGGATCGTTCTCAAGTCAGCTAATGACCTTGCCCGCAGCGAGCATCTGTTTCATCTTCTCAACTCGGCGAGCACGAGTGTCGTCCTTCTTGGCTTCGGAATACCGCACGATGAATTCTTTTTTGTGAGTGAAGGACAAGCGGTCGAGCTTCTGAGTGAGCTTCGCGCCCAGCGCCTTCTGCAATGGTGCGGGGATCTCGATCTCGCGCTTTTCGGCGTCTGGCTCAATGGCGACGGTCACGACATCTCCAGCCTTTACACCCGCGCGGCGCCGCGCCTCGGCATTGACAACGATGTCCTGTTGACCGCCCCGGTTTCCGACCGTGCTTCGCCAAGTGTAGCCGTTGATCGTCACTTTTACGGGCACTTTGGCTTTGCCCCAAACATCCCGCGTGTCGAACGGCAGCGTGAAGTATGCACCAGCGTCAGCCCGCGACTCATCACCCTTTAGCTTCGTCCTGAATTCTTTCCGCATTTTTCGTGCTCTAGGTTTTGACCTAACGGTAGCCCTGACTCATTCATTCTGTTCCAGGTTTCTGTTCAGCAGGCAAAGCGGAATAATGAACATGAACCAAACACCAAGCGTCGCGGTTCTTGCGGTAAATCTGGGTTTCCATGCCATGAAACGATACTGAGGACCCTTCTTTTCTTCGCGTGGCTGAAAATTCCCAGTCGAATTCTGCCCACGCCGCGTCCGAGTACACCTGAACGGAAACGTCGCTGATCTTCAGGTTACGCGAAGAATATATTTCGCCCATGTCATGACGGTAAAAACCCATGATCTGTTCCACACCGTGCCAACGTCCTACAGGGTTGATAAGTGAGTCTTCTGACGAGTCACACCAGATGTGTAACGCCAAAGTTGGATCGGCTTCGTTTGCCGCCTTCGCGTACAGCGAGATCGACTGCTTGATCTCCTGCTCCTCCTTCCCGGCATTGGCGTTAGCTGTCTGTCGCATATCTTGTGAGACGGAATAAACAGACACAGCGAGCAAGATGGCTAGAGCGACCGAGCGAGCGAACGCAATGGAGCAGCTTCGAGTGCGATTGCCACGGTTCATTCGTCCTCCCAAATTGTGCTTTACTGGATTCTAGACCTTGGGGCTTGCTGTCGGCGTTTATGCGTTGGCGTACCATTCCGGCAACGACTGGGCCGATTCTCTTTGCAGTTTTGGGCATGACGGCGCTTCGTCTCAAGTATCCGCGATCTCAGTCCGCTGTCGTTGCTGATCAATGTGCGCTGGCGCATCAGCTTCAATGCTGGTCGGTGTGGCGGCTTGCTCTACGGTTTTGTCGTTTTTCGCCTTTGGGAAACCGTGGATTGGGTGCGGGTTGCTGCCGTTTTTTGCGCGATAAAGTAATTCCGATGTACCATGTGCCGAACTGACGGTTTGTCTCGTTTAGGAGGTCACTCGGATGTTACTTCGCGCCTTCGCCGTCGCCTTGGTTGCAATGTGCCCGCTTGTTGCCTGGCAAACCGCTCCTCAACCTGCGCAACCCGCTCCCCAAGTCGGGCAACCCGCTCCCGACTTCACTCTTAACGACTCCACTGGTTCCCCGGTCAAATTATCCGCATACAAAGGGAAAGTGGTTCTGCTCGACTTCTGGGCTACTTGGTGCGGCGGCTGCAAAGTCGAAATTCCTTGGTATGTGGAGTTCCAAGACAAGTACCGGAAGGACGGACTGGCAGCGATTGGCGTTTCCATGGATAACGACGGCTGGACATCAGTGAAGCCATTCCTCCAAGAGCACAAGCTGAATTATCCAGTTGTAATAGCCAACCCAGACCTAACCACCCGATACGGTGGGCTTCCTTCTCTCCCTATGACTTTGCTCATTGACCGCGACGGGAAGATCGCTGAGTCGCACGCAGGCATGGTGGACAAAGACGCCTTTGAAAATAAGATCAAGACGCTTCTTCACGAAAGCCCTGCTAATTAAGGTCGAGCCCGGCGGCCAGATCATAGTCAGCGTGATCGGGCGGGAGTCCGGGCGCTGTGGCCGTGACGATGCAGAGGGAGGGCCAATTTCGGGTATAACTCGATGGCAATCGATTGTGCTGGTTTTCGTCAGACTCCGGCAACTACCGCATAAGGCGTGTTGAACATACAACGGCCATCGTGCGAACCATCACAGCGACTGGCGAGATGAGTCGGGATGGTTGTAAAGCGGGCAATCTCGAACCGGGGCCGATCCCTCCGATCCGGCTGCAGACTCGACGAGGAGTGTCTATTTCGTCCAAGGTGCGATGGATATTGTGCGGCGTGTAGATGCTCAGACCTTTAGCCTTTCAACAGTAGCGTGCACTGGGGTTAAGGGTTTCCACGGCGACGGTGCTCTTGCTACTCAGGCACGACTTAATAACCCGTTCCGGATTAGCGGTTGATCGGGACGGGGACTGGACATCTCGGAATTCGTAAACAATCGCATTCATCGTGGGGAGGCGAAGAGCAAAGTAATAACGACGATTGCGGGAAACGGGCTGCCTCACCGCAGGGATCTTATGATGGAGCAGATGAGCGCCAGCTCGGGCGCTCGCTACAGCGGCCCGAAGGGTATACCGGGCTGACCGGCGCAGGCACGGATTTATCAGCTATTGGGTTCACGCACATGCGGCTGTTGAAGGAGACCCCTTTTTGACCAGCATTGATTCTCTTAGGTTTAGCGGACCATCACCACTCGATTCCGTCACGGAGGTGTCGCCGATCACGGAATCAGTACGATTTTCCCGCTTAGTCCGCCTCGCTCGAAAATGCGATGCGCCTCTTGAATTTCCTGCAACTTCATGGTCTTGGCAATCGGAATTGAGAATTGATTGCGAGCAGCATCGTCAGCCAATTGATGTAACCGCGCAGCGTCTGGCTGCACCATGAACGCCTCGACTCGGATGTCGTATTTGTCGACTCCCTCTGGTTCTCCGAGCACCGAGCCCAGCACGCCGCCCTTACGGATTGTTTTCAATAGCCGCTGGATGGTTGCGCCGCCAACGGTGTCGGCGATTGCGTCCAGATCGTGGAGATGACCGATCTCCTTTTCGCTGTCGACAGCAACAATCCCATCAACGCTCAACTTCGCCGCTTCCGCTTTCTCTTTAGCCCGCACCCCTGCCAATACACGAGCCTCGTGCTTGCGAGCGACATGCACGGCTGTTCGCCCAACCCCTCCCAGCGCCCCAGTGACGAGTACGGTCTGACCCGCTTTGGGCTTTACGGCCCGTTCGATCAGTTGAGCGCCGGTGCTGGTGACCAAAGGAAGTGCGCCCGCCTGCTCGAAACTCGACGCATCGGGGATCGGAGCGAGCACGTCTGCCTTGGTTACCGTATATTCAGCGTAGGTGCCGTTCGCCAGTGCCATGACGCGCATTCCCTTCGGAAAACCCTGAACGTTGCGACCCGTCTCGACCACTTCACCCGAGAGGTCTCTCCCTAAGATCGCTGGAAACTCGATAGGCATGCGAGACTTCGCTGCTCCACTGCGTATTTTCACGTCAATCGGATTGATACTTGTGGCATGCATTCTGACCAGTACTTCGTTGTCGCTGTAGTGCGGAATGTCAGTATCTTCGTAGCGCAACTGCGTCGGATCGCCATATGCATAAAGCCGAACAGCCTTCATAAAAATCCTCCGGTGCTTCAGATGCGAAATTCCCCTTGCTCGGTGCCGCAAGTACGCAATGACCGCGTACCCTTCTCTGGACCAAGAGTTGTGGTTGACCTTCTCCTCAGGTCCGACCTAACATCTCGCCATGGGTGGACACCCGGTGGCAGCAATTGCCGAAAGGCGCGGCGAGAGCTGCCACGTAAAACCAGTGTATCGGGTCCTCTACGACGGACAGTGCGAGGTCTGTCAGGCTTGCGTGTCTTGGCTTAAAGCCCTCGACCGCGAGAATAAGACAATTTCTCTGCCCATCAGCGCAGAGATCTTGTCAGCGGTCGATTCTCGACTGCAGATGGATGAATGCCTGCGAGAGTTGCATGTCGTCACCCCCGCCGGCGAAATCCATGTCGGCTGGGATGCCGTCGCTTGTTTGGCGCGTTTGTTTCCGTCCACCTGGCTCATCGGCGCACTGGGACAGCGGCTCCCGTTTCGCAGTGCAGGACGGTTGCTCTACGGCTTCGTCGCCGAAAATAGATATTCTCTCAGCAAGTGTCGGGGTGGAGCGTGCCGGGTTGCAAAACCAGAAGCGGTGCGACGGAAGGCCAAGTTGGGAGCGTTTTGGTCGTGCTACACACTGGGTTTCTTCATTCGGCTGCCGCTCGTCCTGTGGGCGGGTATCAAGGCAGCGGCACAAAGAACGAGCATCTTTGCTCGGACGTACAACAACCGCGTTGACTTGCTGAGCGGCAGGCTCAAGATTCTGTTTCTGAATGGGATGCTGCCCAACACCGTCCCGCTGTTGTTCGGGGAATTGTTCACGGCGATCACTTACGACGGGATCGTCATCGATCCGGGCTCGCCCAAGATGCGACGGTCTGTTGCCCGTCACCTTCGGCAGGTGAAGCCGAAAATCACAAAAGTGGTCGCGACCCATGCCCACGAAGAGCATGTCGGGAACCTGAATTGGCTGGCTGAGGTCACTGGGGCTCCCGTCTACGTTTCGGAGATGACCGCCCAATTCCTGACGCCTTTCAAGAGGCTTCCGTGGGTACGGGCCACAATAATCGGGCAGCCTCCAAATTTGAAGCAGCCATACCATCTATTAGGCGAGACCATCGACACCGAATCTGGCTACTTACAGGTGATCCCTACTCCCGGCCACTGCGATGACCACATCGCGCTCTATGACCCGAAGGAAAAGGTGCTGCTGGCCGGCGATGCCTTCATGGGGAGTTACTTCGCGACACCCAATCCCGATGTGGACAGCCGCAAGTGGCTCCTCAGTCTCGAACGTCTGATGGAACTCGACATCGACATTCTGGTCGAAGGACACGGGCACGTTCACACCTTGCGGGCTGACATCCCCGATTTCCCCGGTGTGGTGATTCGAAAGGACCCGAAGGTCGCGATATCGCAGAAGTTGGCTTACATGCGATGGTTGCGAGAACAGATCGAAGCCGGGTTTCAAGAAGGGCTTCCGGTGCGCGTCATCGAGGCAAGCTGTTTTCCATGGGGAAGGCGTACTTCATGGGAGAGTTGCGCCACGGACGAGTGCATCCGACTCCTGAGCCTCGGTCACTTTTCTCGCACCGAACTGGTTCGCAGCTTCGTGCGGACAGATGGCGACCGGCTTCCAACTGTCTACGAAGTCCGCATCTCCGGAGGAGAGTGATCTCCTTGCCGCTGAGCAGAACGAAAGAGATCGAATCTGCCGAGACTGCACGAGGCTCCTCGTGGATCGGTTGGCTTCCAATTTCAGTCTTACCCCTGATGGCAGTCGCTTGCCGCAATCTGCTGCCACCTTGGGTGTTCATGTGGGTTCTTTCCTTCGCCATCTATCTCAGCCTGAAGTGGCTGACATGGTGGAGGGCGCGATCACGAATTGCTCATTCAGCATGGCGCTCAGCAGCCTATCTTTTAGGTTGGCCGGGAATGGATGCAGAAGCTTTCTTGGATGCGACTCAGCGCGTACCGCCGCCAGCGCCCCCGACATGGCTGTGGGCGACCTTGGAAACGATTCTCGGTGCGACCCTGCTCTGGGTGGTAGCACGATCCCTTCCGCACGAAAAGTCCCTTTTACGTGGGTGGGCGGCAATGTTGGGACTCATCCTGCTCCTTCACTTCGGCGCTTTCCAAATCGTCGCGCTGCTCTGGCAAAGCGTGGGCGTCAATGCAAAAGCCATCATGTCTGCGCCACTCCGTTCCACATCCCTTGGGGAGTTTTGGGGAAAGCGCTGGAACCTCGGTTTCCGCCAGCTTTCTCATGAGTTGATTTTCCGCCCGTTGCATCGAAGGCTGGGCGCGGACGCAGCTGGCTTTTTGGTGTTCGCGGCTTCTGGTTTGATCCACGACCTCGTGATCTCGCTGCCCGCTCGCGGGGGCTATGGTCTCCCCACGATTTACTTCTTGCTTCAAGGTACGGGAATGACTATCGAGCACTCGCGGTTTGGCAAGCGGCTCGGCCTTGGACAGGGAGCGCGTGGCTGGTGTTTCATGATTGTGTTCCTTGCGGCACCCGTGTTTTGGCTCTTTCACCCATGGTTTGTGCTAGGTGTGATACTTCCCTTCATGCGGGCAATTCACGCGCTATGACCGATTCACTCGTGCAGCGGCTCTTTGGCGTCGACCTGTGGTTGGTCGGTGCGGCGCATTTTGTGATCTTGTTCGCCAGCTTTCAAGTGCCATACCGACTGGGGTGGAAACAGGACTTGCAGCAGTTGATGCCATTCAACCGGAAACTGTTGTGGGTACAGAGCGGATTCACAGTCCTGACTATCATTGCCTTTGGCACACTGACGTTAGTGTTGCACACGGAACTGCTCCGGGGCGACCGGGCTGCTTTGGGACTGGCCTGCTTCATCGGGATTTACTGGACTACCCGGATTCTCGTGGACGCTCTTTACTTTTCTCACGAGGATTGGCCAAAAGGAACAGCATTTGTGGTGGGACACTCCCTCCTGACCCTTCTGTTTTTTGTACTTGCGGCCAGCTACCTCGGCCTATTTATCTGGAACGTGTGGCTGCGACGAAATAGTTGAGGAGAAAACGGCTCCCTGTTCAGCCTCTCAGCACCTCGAACGATGAGGTTCGTCGCTTCATTTCGGGCAGAAGGACTCAGGCTTCTCGTACCCCGGTAGTCGGAGCGCCGGCCACCGCCGAGCCAACCGGGTACAACCTAGGCCACAATCGCGTCCAGCTTGGCAAAGGCGAAGACACTTGGCAGCGGGCAGCAAACCCGATTCGCGACGTGGAAAATGTTCAGCGTGCCTTGGGTGAGCCTCCCTGGGCCGAGTCCCCCGCTACAGACTTGAAACCGAGGCAACGCTTTCCGTACATCATTCCGGGTTCTCTTCGTTGAACGCCTGCCCCATCGTCGTCTACATCGTCGATGAAGAAAGCCTCCTAACCAAGGCGATTCGGCTTTGCCTAGGGAACCTTGGCGGAAGTGCAGAGAGCGGAGAAGAGAGATTCACGGTTGAGTGGAATCGAGACCATGATAGCGTCTGGTACGACATCCTTGCTTTTTCTCGTCCCAAGAAGATGTTAACCAGACTGGGGTATCCACTGTCCCGGTTGCTTCAAGAGAGATTTGCCAAGGGCTCAAAAGCGGCCTTGGTCGATGCCGTGAACCGCCAGTAGAATCGTCCTCGGCCAGGTTTGCATCGTCGATTTCAACCACGCCCTCTGCCCGCTGAGTTCCCCAGAAATACCACCGGCGAGTTCCACAGACTCCCACTGCTTGACCTTCTTGTCTCCTGTTCGTCTATTCAGAGGTTCTAGTCTCCGCAACCGATCCGGAGGTCAAGGTGGCACAACCACTGTGGCGCGAAGTCCCAATTCTATTTCTTCTTTGTACGTTGTCCGTTGCTCAAGATAGAAACTCGTCCGATGTCGTCGCGCAGAGTCCGGATTTCACTGCCGTACGAACATTCATCCGGCAGAAAATGGTTGAACAGGGCATTCCATCCATAGCCGTTGCTGTTGCGCAGGATGGAAAAATTCTCTGGCAAGAGGGCTTCGGTCTTGCTGACCGAGAGAAGCACATACCTGCTACAGCGCGCACCGCCTACTACGTTGCCTCAATCACGAAGTCCATCACCAGTACCGCCGTCATGGTTCTCTCAGAGCACAAGCAACTGAAACTCGATGCTCCGGTCAACAATTATCTCGGGACTGCAAAAGTGCACAGTCCAATGTGGGATGCCAATTCCGCCACGGTTCGGCAAGTTGCCACCCATACGGCCGGACTTACTACGTATGCCAGAAAGTGCGTGGTGGGCAGCGACAGTTGTCGGGTCTCAACTGACAAGGCAATCGAGCGGTATGGGATTCTGTTTTGGCCACCCGGAGATCACTTCGATTACTCGAATTTGGGATACGGAATCCTTGACGAGGTGATCGCACACGTCTCGGGCAAAACCTACGGGACCTTCTTACAAGACGAGGTCTTCCGGCCATTGGGAATGACGAATTGTGCTTTGGAAATCAGGCCAGCACTGGAGAAAGTCACAGCAGCACAGTATGACTCAACTTCCCATAAGCAGAGCCCGTTGCAGGTATCGGACACTCCGGGTGCTTCTTCGGTGCGCTGTAGCGTGCACGATCTCGCGCTATTCGGAATGTTCATGCTTAAAGACCATTTACCCAGTCAGCGACCGATTCTGTCCGATCAATCCATCGATACGATTCTGAACTCCACCGTTGATGCGGGGGACGGCGAGAGGTATGGCAGCGGCTGGTGGGTGCAGCCCGATCTTTACGGATACCACAGCGTCTTCGCTCAGGGCGGAACGAATGACTCATTTGCCTTGCTTCAAGTCATCCCATCAGAAAACATTGTTGTCGCGGTTCTCGCAAATACGGGTACCACGGTCCCGTCCAATATCGTCGATGAAGTCCTCTCTGACCTATTGCCGCCATTCGCCGAAGCGAGGAAAAAGGCAGCTTCCGTTCCAAAGCACGATGCCAGGAAAGCTCATCAAATAGATCGCCCGCATGGATTGGTCGGAAAATGGGTCGGCTCGGTCTCAACTTGGAAGGGAGGTGTTCCTCTCACTTTGCTTATCCCCGAGTCGGATAACATGCAGGCGACGGTCGGGTCTCAAGCTTCCGTTTCATTGAGCGATGTTCACGTTGAACCCACGCACCTATACGGCGTCGCAAGAGGCGACCTCGGCGCTCCTGACGCGGCTCCGCCGCCCTACGATATTCAGATCGAAGTGTATCTGAAGGGAGACAGTCTGGTGGGTGCGGCCACCGCTGTGCCAAGACCAGATGAGGACGGCCCGGAACTTCCATACCGGGTCGTGCTCAAGCGAGTACGATGACGCTGAGTGAAGCGGGCTGTTTGCCGAACCGCGAATGGGCGACAAACGTCTCTCAAGTGACCTTCGAATATTGCGGGTGATCATGACACCTTTATGATTTGAAAGTGCAACGCTTAAGAACCAGATATCCCCGCCTTGCTTACTGTGGGCGGTGTGAAGGCAATCGGCTATGGCAATCGCCGCATCGGTCATCCTGTTTCTGGCAATCCTGTCGGCTCCCGTCATCTTGATCCGGTTCCGCAAACGCTGGGTAGCAGCCTTCAACTTGGCGATTACGAACCGGATCACGAGCCGCTTCGCCGACCGACTGCCGGGCTTTGGCATCTTGACCCACGTGGGGCGGAAGTCTGGCCATCTCTACCGGACGCCCATAAATGTTTTTCGAGTGCCGGAGGGATTCCTCATTGCGCTCACCTACGGTCGGGAAAGCGAATGGGTCAGAAATGTGGTTGCGGCTGGAGTGTGCCAGCTTGAAACTGGTGGCGTGCGGTATCGACTTTCCACACCAGCCATCGTGCATGACCCTACTCGGCGACGGTTCCCCGTTCCTGTTCGGATCGTGCTTCGGATCATCGGTGCGAACGATTTCATGCAGCTTTCGACTTCTCACACAACACACACGGTTGCCCCCTAATTATCGTCGGAGCAATGTGACACTTCGTAGGCACGTCGGTGATATAAGCCTCCGAAGGTGGCCTGTGCCCGCCTCCTTCTCCTTATTCCGTAAGTACAACGCTCCCTCGTGGGCGGTCTGGAGTTGCTCACGGACCTCACGAACTGACCGAAGTTTTCCGATGTGTATTCCGATCTCCACCGGGACGGTACGCCATGGGCGGAAGATAGTGCAATCGTTGGTCGACTAAACTATCCGATAGTGGTCTTGGGTCGTTACGTGATCAGGAAGTTCGATCCTCCGGGCCTGATTCGATATCTGTCCCAGACCCAAGATGTCGGATTTGCGATCAAAAGGACGAGTATGCTGGAACAGCGAGTAGGGGAACCGTGATCGGGCTGACACATTCGTCGTTGGCACGCCCGAGATGCCGGGGGAGGATGGGAATTCTTGAGAAGTCTCACTACTAAGGTGGTTCGAGGTGTTTGCTCGCTTTTGTGACAACCAAAATAGCCTCCTACTCTGATTTTCACTCAGATGCAGAAACCCGTCAAAGAACGCATCGCGAAGTTACGGAACGAAATAGCGCAAATCAGTGAAGCGAACCGCCTACATATACAAGGCAGCAAGAAGCTATCGGGCGCAGTTGGAGATCACCAACGACGCCTTCAAAGATTGCAGGAAATCCTGGACGAGTTGGTGGCCCTCACCGACTGGAAGAAGGTGTGAAGCTCTGAGAACAGGTGTTTGAAGAACCACGGATTGGGCGAAAGGACAGCAAAAATCAGCGGGCCTGAAATCGGCTGGTCAAAATGCTGCACAAACGTGCTCAGAAACCCCACAAGAACTCCCGAAAACCACCCTGACCCATACTCCACAACCACATAGGGCAAGGCTGAGTGCGTTACGAATCGGCTGCTCTACCCACTGAGCTAGGTCGGCTTCAGGGTGGACTATCTCTCGGGTTAACCAATCGCCGCCGAAAGCCAACGCCTCCTCGAGTCATTTCCGATTCGAGGTGAAATCTCCGCCGAAACCCAGAAAAAAATTATGCCGCTCGCGAGGCGACCAGCGCTTCGTACTCCTGTTGCGACTGGGCAGGCAGCAGAACCCATAGTGTGTAGACGGCGACGGCCGCCCCGAATGGGATATTGAATAACGAAATGAATCCCAGAACCAGCGCGACGACCCGAGCCCAGGGCTCGCGCTGCAACAAACCCCATCCCGCGATGAATCCGCACGCGGCTTTGGCCAGTATCAAGAGACCGATGACGCTTAGCAACGAACGTAAGAACGCGGTCGGCGTCTCCGGCGGCACGCCCATCTCATGCAAATGAGCAAACAACGTGTTGGCCAGGACAAGCAGGATCACTCCGCCGATGGTGTTGAAGGCCGAAATAGCCAGCCAGAAAATCCCCAGCAGGTGCACATGTCCCTGCACCCGCCCGGTCCGAAGTTGCATCGCGGTGACGGGACCTACGACTTGCTTGCCGCACCTGCTACAAAACCCTTGACCCGGCTGTACCGCGGCACCGCATCCGTCGCAGAACACGATTTTCTCCCTACGCTCGTTTGTCGCCGAATACCCGAACCACTCAACAACAGAGGATACGGAAATCCGGAGCAGGAGTTCCGTCGGAGTGAAATGATGAGAGCAGGAGTCTAGACCTTTGCATTACAAATCGGCGAACCAGTCGAACAGGTTCAACCGCAAAACGAAAAGGCCACCCGGCAACAGGGCGACCTTTTCTTTTCAAGGGAGAATAGTTCCAACGGAGGCTTAGATTCCGTCAAAACTTTCTGGACAAAATCTTATGAGCCGAAAAAGGAAAGTGTCAAGCAATTTCTGGTAAATAAATGTCTTTATTTTCAACAACTTGCATAACATAGCAATAGTCTTCGGTGCTGTTCCAATTTGAGACAAGACCCTGCGAGATATGCCCTAAGCCGATGTTCCTGAGCTACTTAAGACCTGTTCGAACTCTCCTTAGGGGACGAATGCCGAGCCGAAGATCCTGGGCCGGCGGGCTCGGACAGGTCCAGCGAAATGAACTCGGTTTGGTCGGCTCGGCCGAAAACGGGACCGGGGAAGTAGCGTCGTAAAAGAACGCGGGCGCCGCCGAACGCGACTCCCGCGGCCAGCGAGATCGCACCCACAATGATGCACAGAAGAATAATGTTGACCAGCAAATTCGCAATGTTGTTCTTCTTGTCGAAGTACGTGTTCTCATTCCACGTGACGCTGGCCTCGTAGTTCACCGCGCCCAAAAGCGTTTGCGCGTCGCTCTGCGAAAGCGGCCCGGCTGCGATCGCGACGATCGGCCCCGTGCGCTTAGCAAAAAACGGGCCGATGTTTTCGACGGCCTCCACTCCGGCTTGCGGTTGAGCAGCCTGCTTTGCGGCATCGATGCGGCGCAAATGCTCAGCAGCCAAAGCGGGAGTGGGATACTCGACCAGCATCAGAGTGGCTGGCCCGCTCGAAGTCGTGTATTGCCCTAGCACCACTTCCGGGCTCGCTCCGAAATCTACTAACGCCGCCGGAAGCGGAGATGCAATCGCTCCTAAACCGAGCGGTCCCTCTGCATACTTCTCTGTGTTGGACTGATAACCATGATGCGGCATGAAGTTAAGAATCGGAGGCAGGTTGCCAGCATTCCCACTAGGGCGCGGCAGCAGTCCGGCCAGTTCACGCAGGCCCGCCGCCGACATTACCGACACCTCGCTGAACACCGCGTCCACCAAAACGTGGCCGCGATAAAACAACACGCGCTGATTGAGCGACGCGCCCTGGTCGCCAATTTCTTCCCGGGCCATCTCCGGCTGCAAATAGAAGCTGTAGGCACCAAAAGCGCCGCTGGCGTCGGCGAACCTTGCGGCGCGAATCTGCAACGTGCGGCCGTCGTCGCTCTTGTAGCTTGCAGCCTCGAAGTCGTTGAACCCATATTCCTTGAGTAAAGGCGCGTTAGTGGGATCTGCGACGGCGGCATCCTTGCTGGACTGAGGCGCGCCTTGCATCTGCCATCCGGCAAATTGTTTCGGCAGCATCGGCGGCGCCGCCGAATTCGCGCCCGGAGTAGAGGCGAACGCTACCATCGCGAGAAAAATTAGGATCGCCGATGCCACCAGGAACTTAGAAAAACGCATGAATACACCGCTCGAAATAGAGCCCCTTTTGTAATTAGACCACAGAGAATGAGAAAAGGTTTCAGGAGGGAACTTCGAGGTCGGGGGTGACCGTTATGGATGACTATCGCAAGCCGTCGGGAAGAACTACTGACCCGCGCCTTTTTCCATCTTGCTGGCGACCTTCACCCCGCTTAACCCATTCACATACTTGGCGATGCCGCGATAGAGCGATTCGGCGACGCGCTCCCGGTATTCGCTGGTGGCCAGCCGATGCTCGTCGGTAGGATTGCTGACGAAGGAAATCTCGGCAAGAATCGACGGCATATTCGCTCCGATCAGCACAATAAACGGAGCCTTCTTCACGCCCCGATCGCGAATGGCCGGGCTCTTCACGGCGAGACCGTTGTGCAGCGACTGCTGCACGTCTCCGGCGAACTCCCGCGACTCCTCGATCTTCTCCTTGAGCGCGATCTTCTTCACCAAGTCTTGCAGTTCGTAGATGGATTTCTCCGAAACCGCGTTCTCGCGCGCCGCCACTTCCAGCGCTTCGGGCGAAGAGGTGAAGTTCAAATAGTAGGTTTCAACGCCCCGCGCGTCAGGATCGTGGCTCGAGTTGGCGTGGATGGATACGAACAGATCGGCGCGCGCCTGGTTGGCGATGGCCGTGCGCGTTTCGAGCGGAATGAACGTATCATTCTTGCGGGTGTAAACCACTTCCGCGCCCAACCGCGTTTCTAGCAGTTTGCCCAAACGCCTGCCCACTTCAAGCACCAGATCCTTTTCTTCGAGGCCGTTGGGACCAATCGTGCCGGTATCGTGGCCCCCATGCCCGGGATCAATCACGATCTTGCCGATTTTTAATCCTAAAGCGCGAATCAGAGAGCGGTCGCCGCTCGCTGTCGGCCTCGCCTCGCGAACATCCAGATCAGACGCTTCGCCCGATTTCCTTGCAGCAAATGCGCGCGAACTGGACTTGCGTCGCGTCTCCGGCGCGTCGTTTCCCCCTGCCTCAGAGCTGCTGGAATCGAAAGTTTCCCCGTCGCCATCAAGATCCGAGTTCGCCCGCTTCGTGGCCGCGGTAGTTCGCGATGTCACTTCCTTTTTCGCGGCCACACGCATATTTCGCTTCGGCGTGGCCTGGTCCGCGACGCTCACATTCTCATCGTCATCCTCGTCGGCCTCGACAACTCTCTTCACCACCGCGGCCTGCAGCTTCTTAGCGGGAGTTCGAACCTCGGGCTCAGATGCCGCCACTCGGTTCCCGCCAGCTTCCATCGACGCCGCCTCCCCTGTTTCTGCCGACGCGGCGGGCGAAACGGGAACCTTCCCGTCGGACGAAACTGGATCAAGTTCGGGGTTCGCATCCGCCGGAACCGATGCATCCCCCTGCGCCCAAGAAGACGCGACAGCCTCTTTGCGTTCTTTCGTCCAACCCTTCTTGCCGTGAATGTCGATGATCAGACGGTATGGATTGGGCAGCAGAAAGGCATCGTAATCGGAGAGATTGTCGACTTCGAGCACCACTCTCGTCCGTCCGGGCGCAAACTGGGCCACACGGACTTTCTTCAGAAAACCGTCATCTACGTCGAATGTCTTGCCGACCAGCGTGGAGGCCAGCTTGGTATCGCGCAGGTCGAAAAAGATGCGCGCCGGACTGGCAATTCGCTGCGAGGAGAATTTCACGTCGCTTTCAACGTCAATCGCCACGCGGGTGTAATCAGGGGTAGACCAGTGCCGTATGCCGGTCACTCGCGGCAGGCGGCCGGCGCGAAGCCCGGGGGGCTCGTTTTTCGCGGAGGCAGCGCGAACACCGTCAGCGTTTTCCGCGATTGCCTCATCCTGATTACTCCTGGCATCGTTCGATGGCGGCACTTTCTCAGCCGGCTTTCGCGCATCCGCTGCTTTCGCGGCTTTCGCTTCCTGGTTTAGTTCGACGATGGCTTGACGGGCTCCGTCGGCCAGGCGATTGTGGGGATAATGGCGTAGAAAATCCTGGAAGGTAGCCCGCGCCGCATCCGGATCGTTCAGGTCATCTATGTAGATCTCGCCGATCGTGAACAAGCCGTCAAAGCGATATTTGCTACCGGGATATTCCCGCCGTAGAAACCTGTATTGCTCGATGGCCTCGTTCAGGATTTTGTTGTCGTCGAAGCGCCGGCCCATCTCCACCAGCGTCTCCGCTACGGCGACCACGCTGGGGTCGGCCTTCGTGGAAGTGGGAGCTCCGAGATAGACGGAGCGGTAGGCATTCACCACGCGCTGGTAATCACGGCGGGTTCGATCCGAGGAAGGCCGTCCGTTCAAAGCCTCCCGCATGCGCTCGGCAATGGCAAAGTGTTCGCGCGCCCAGGCGTCGGAATGGTGCGCGCGCGCGTGTGCCGGCAGCGTAGCCAATAAGGCCAGCACCAGCAATCCTCCCTGCAGACCACGCTCCCGCGATGAGCTCTTCAAGATAACAGCGTGCCTTCGCTTCCTGCTGGTCGAACCGTTTGTTAAATCAACCTGGGTGCCTGAGAGATAGAGACCAGTAAACAGATGCCGCAATATTACTCAGTGTTGCTGATATAGAGTACGCCTCTCGCATCCCGTTGAATTCGAACGGGATCGTGAGCCACGCTACCGGCCTCAGCCGCTCCGCCGTAATAAAGATTAGTAATCCGGCGCACGTAGTTCTGGGTTTCCGTATAGCGAGGCACTCCCGAGCTGCGGGCCACCGCGCCCGCTCCCGCGTTGTAGGCGGCCAGGGTCAGTTTGATATCGCCGCCGTAACTTTCCAGAAGTTGTTTCAAATGCCGCACTCCGGCGTCCACATTCTGCTCGGGATCAAACGGATTCTTCACCTTCAGTTGGCGCGCCGTCGAGGGCATCAATTGCATCAGTCCCATGGCGCCCTTGCGCGAAACCGCATTGGGATTGAAGTTTGATTCCACCTTTACCACCGCGCGCACCAGATTGGGGTCGACATTATGCCGCGCCGCAGCCTCTTCGATCGCAGTGTCGATGTCCCCAGACGCCGCTACCGTGCCGCGAAAATTGGCGGCCACAATCTTAGCGTTGGCCGACTGGTTCGATTCTCGACCGATGTATTCGCTCACTTCAGCCGCGGCAGACCGCGCCGCCCGCATGGACGCGGCGTGGGCCGGAGGCACCGGCTTCCAGCGATTTTCTTTCGAACTCCAGTACATCAGCGTTGGTCGCGGGGCCTCGGAAGCTTCGGCGTGGTGGGCTGGAGCCGTAGAGACAGAATCGTTGGTGTAAATCGTGCGGCCATGCTCGTCGGTTGCCGTGATCTTTTCCGAGGACCCCTGACCATCGGCGGCACGTACTTGTGACGTGAGAGAAAGAGAGGTCGCGGCTATGGTGCTGGCCATCAGGACGAATTGCAGGCGCTTTCGCATTACCGGGTTTTTATCACCTCGTTAGCGAAGACAGACTTCACCCTCGCGGCTTACTACCCGGAACCTGACGGAGAAATCTTCAACCAGAGTAAGTCAATTATAGGCGCCTAGGAATGAGCGCACAATCAATCCGAAGGGAGTAGAACCACCGAAGTAATCTCCGCAACCAGTTGAAAACAAATAAATTATACATTCCTCATGGGGATCCCTCCAGGGCCAGCGCCAACCCGTCGAGCGATAACGACCGCAACAGATTGCGGCGCATCCCGCGTTCCACATCCGCGAGCCGGTCCGATGCCTCGCTCAGCCAGTCGAAATCTGCCGACTGCGCCAGCCTTGCAAGCTGGCTCTGAATGTCGGTGTTGTGGACAAGTTCTTGCGCCCCCGAGCCCAGGAACATCAGGTCGCGCAAAAGCGAATACAGGGCACGCAGAAGTTGTTCGGTTTTCTCCCGGCCCTCGGCCCCCGGACGATAGGACTCGGTGACTTTGAACAGGGCGCTATGTTCGCCGCCCAACAGCGCTGAGTTGAGGATGCTTAGCGCATCGGCGCGGACGGCGACGTAGCCATCCAAATCGAAATTACGAGCCCGGCCCAGCGCCCCCTCAGAGAGTTTGGCAACCAGAGCGCGCTGCGGCGGCTTCCACTCGGGACGATACTTGCCCAAATAATTCTCCACATCGTCGACTGGCATGGCGGCGAGGGGGAAGACCATCGATCGTGAGCGGATGGTCGCAAGCAGTTCGCCGGGATTCTCTGAGAGCAGAAAAATCGTGGCGAACTCGGGAGGCTCTTCCAGAACTTTAAGCAGCGAATTGGCCGCCTCTTTCATGAAGGCCGAGTCGGTGAAGATATAAACGCGCTCCCGAGCCTCCGACGGACGATAATAAATCGTCTCGATCACCCGCCGCACTTGATCAACTTTGATCATCATTTGCGGAGGGTCCGGGGGGATAATCAGCACATCGGGATGAGTCTGCACGAACAAGCGAGTCTCTTTCTTGTCCGTCTCGCGCAAACCTTCGCGCGTTTCCACCGCCTCCCCAAATCGCGCTTCGAGATCGGCAGCCTGCGCGATGCGGCGGCAATTGGAGCATTGCCCACAGAAGTCCGGTAGGCCATCGGTCGCAGTCGGGGTGAGGCAATTCAAAGCCTGTGCCAGCATCAGCGCCAGCGTGTACTTACCCGACCCGCGCGCCCCCGAAAGAATTATGGCGTGCGGAAAGTGCTTCCGCGCCAGCATGTCGCGCAGGCGATGAACGGTTTCGGCGTTGCCGTGAAAATCAGAGAATGACATTTGCGGTGTAAGGCAAAATCTACCACGGAGCCTTGGAGAACGCAGTCTAAACAGAATTCCTGAAAAAGTTCAATGTCTCCGTGGTGAAATCATGCGCTGCGGAGACCCAGCTTCAGCATTCGCCCGATCGTCTCCATAATCCTGCGATGTGTCTGGGCTGGCGCGCCGCGAGCGTCCACAGCGACAACCCGTTGCGGCTCTCGCGCCGCAATCGCCAGGTAACCGTCGTGCACGCGAGTGAAAAAGCTGCGGCTCTGCTGCTCGAAGCGATTCTCGTCGGGGTGTTTGCTCGCACCCTTGTGAGCCCGGTCGGCGGAATGTCGGTTGCGCCTCCGCGCACGCCGAATACTCATGGCCGGATCAGAGTCGAGGAGGATGGTCAAGTCGGGCTGCATATCCCCACAAAGGACGCGATGCAACTCCAGCACGGGCGCACTCCCGAGCTTGCGCCCGCTGCCCTGGTAAGCCTCCGTGGAATCGGTAAAGCGATCGCACAACACAATCTGCCCGTGATCCAGCGCCGGCTGAATCACCTCGGCAATGTGCTGCGCCCGCGAAGCGAACATCAAACCCATTTCTGCCAGCGGCGAGAGACCCTCCGTCGCTGAGTCGAGCAGCACGCGCCGAATCTTCTCCCCCGTCGGCGTTCCTCCCGGCTCGCGCGTTTCGATCACCTTATATCCGCCCGCGCGCAGAGCCGTGGCCAGCTTGTGCATCTGCGTGCTCTTGCCAACTCCATCGAGCCCTTCGAAGGTAATGAACTTTCCCCGCCGTGACATCGTCGAAATGATAGCAGCGCTGGTGCGTCTCTGTACCCTTAGTTCCGGGGGCTGATAGAATCTACAATTCTGTACAGCCAAGTAGAATTTGATTCGTCTACCCAGGGGGCCCGGAAAAATGAAACTCTCAAGAATCTTGGGAGTAGTCTGTCTTGTCTTTTTCCTTTGCTTGTTCTTCTCGCTCGACGGCTGGTCAGTCACACCGCCAACCGTAGCCATCTTCGTCGACGCCTCTTCGGCTCCACGCAAGATCTTCCATGCCAAGCTGAAAATTCCGGCCAGCGCCGGAGACCTCACGCTCTATTATCCCAAGTGGATTCCCGGCGAGCACGCTCCCGACGGGCCAGTCATTGATCTGGCTGGACTCAAATTCACGGCCAGCGGCAAAACACTGAAATGGCGACGTGATCTATCCGACGGCTTCACCCTCCACGTCGACGTCCCCGCCGGCGAGAAGGAGGTGCAAGTTGAACTCGATTTCCTTTCCCCGGCAATGTTCGAGGGCGGCTTCTCCGCCGGTTCTTCCGCTACCGATAAAATGGCGGTGATCAGCTGGAACCAAGTTCTGCTATATCCCAAAGGCTGGAAGGTCGACGATCTCACCTACATTGCTACCCTCAAGCTTCCCGTTAACTGGAAATTCGGGACCCCCCTGCCCATCGCCTCCACCAGCGCTGACCATACGGAGATCGCGTTTCAGCCCGCTTCCCTGGGCGCTCTGGTCGATTCTCCAGTAATCACCGGCGAATTCCTGAAAGTCGTCAAGCTAGCCGACGACCCTCCCACCGAAATGGACATCGCGGCCGATAGCGCCGCCGCGCTCGAGCCTCCTGAGGAAGTTTGGGACCACTACAAGAATCTCGTCGAACAGGCCAACAAGCTTTTCGGCGCGCATCACTATCGCGATTATCATTTTCTTCTCAGTTTGAGCGATCACGTGGCGCACTTCGGCCTGGAACACCATGAGTCCGACGACAGCCGCGTCGACGAGCGTGGCCTCGTCGATGAAACCGCACGCAAAGCGGAGGCTGGCCTCCTTCCCCACGAATACGTTCACTCGTGGAATGGAAAATATCGCCGTCCCGCCGATCTGACCACGCCCGACTATGAACAGCCCATGCTAGACGATCTGCTCTGGGTGTACGAAGGGCTGACGAATTACCTGGGCACAGTTCTGACGGCTCGCAGCGGACTGCTCACCCCCGAGCAGTCCCGGGATGACCTGGCAATCACCGCAGCCGAGCTCGACCATACACCGGGCCGTACCTGGCGCAACTTGCAGGACACCGCCGATGCCGCCCCTCAACTCTATTTCGCTCCGCAGGCATGGCAATCCTGGCGGCGCAGTGTCGATTTCTACGACGAAGACACGTTGAACTGGCTCTGGGTCGACGTCATCATTCGTCAGCAGAGCAAGGGCAAGAAAACGTTGGACGATTTCTGCAAGCTGTTTCACGGTGCTCCCAGCACCGGCCCCATGGTGAAGACTTACACCTTCGATGATGTCGTCGAGACTTTGAATCAAATTGTACCCTACGACTGGCGCGGCTTCTGGACTGAGCGTCTCACCAACCACGGTCCCGGCGCACCGCTCGGCGGAATCGAAGGCAGCGGTTGGAAGCTGGCCTACGACGAGTCGCAGTCTGAAATGCTGCGCGGCGTCGAAAGCAACTTCCACGTCGTTGGCGGGGCATTTTCCATCGGCCTCGAGCTTCGCGAAGACGGCACCATTGCGGATACGACGGAAGGCATGCCCGCAGCCCTGGCCGGTATCGGTCCCGGCATGAAGCTGATTGCGGTCAATGGACGCCAGTACTCGCCCGAAGTTCTGCGCGACGCTCTTAAGGCTGGCAAGGGCGGCACTGCTCCTCTTGAACTTCTCGTCGAGAACACCGACTACTACAAGACCTACAAACTCGATTACCACGGCGGCGAGCGTTACCCGCACCTGGTGCGCGACCCGTCGAAACCAGACTTGCTGACGGAGATCTACAAGGCAAAGTAGCAGCCATCGGGTTTGTCATCCTGAGCAAGCGCTTTTTGCGCGGCACAGGATCTGGGCGAGCCGCGCGAAGCGTTGTGCGTCTGGCTCGCCTTCTGGTTCACTCGTGTCACGAGGAGATAGCGATCATGAGCTTCCCCCGGCTTAGGCTTTGTTCCGCCGGCGCGTTGCTTTGTCTGGCACTCGCGCTTCGCTCACCGTTCTTCGCCCAAGCGCAGACGTCGATTCTCGGCTTCACTCCGTCTTCTGCGGCTCGCGAGGCCGACTTCGAAACCAAGTTCAAGGCTATCCCTTCGCCGGACGAGGAGCGCCGCCAGCATCACATCTTCACCGCTGAACCCCACGTCGCCGGCTCCCCGCGGAACAACGAACTGGCGCGTTACATCGCCGATGAGTGGCGGCAGGAAGGTCTCGAAGACGTCGTCATCCGTCGCTACGACGTCTACGGTTCTAATCCGAAATTTACCTCGCTCGAGATGGTCGCGCCCGTGCATTACCGTGCCATCCTGCGCGAGAGGCCCGTCCCCGGTGATCCCGACCTGAAAAATAAAAGCATAAGCTCAGCCTGGAGCGGCATGTCTGCATCCGGCGAAGTCACCGCCCCGCTTGTGTACGCGCACAGTGGCAATCCCGAAGACTACGAGCTTCTGCGCAAGCAAGGCATCGAGGTCAAAGGGAAGGTCGTCCTCGTTCGCTACTCGAATCCCTACAGCTATCGCGGATTCAAAGCGCTCACCGCCGAGCGCGAAGGCGCGGCCGCCATTCTCATCTACAGCGATCCCGCCGAAGACGGATTCAAGAAGGGCAAGGTCGTTCCCAACGGCCCTTGGGGCCCCGAGTATCACATCCAGCGCGGCGCCGTCACTTACGACTTCATGGTGCCCGGCGATCCGCTTACTCCGGGGTGGGCCTCGGTTCCCGGCGCCAAGCGCATCCCGGTCGAGCAAGCAGTTTCGATCCCGAAGATCATGGCGCTGCCGCTTTCCTGGCACGACGCCAAGCCGCTGCTCGCCAACATGGATGGCCCCGTTGCTCCCGACGACTGGCAGGGTGGCTTGCCCATCCAATATCACCTCGGCGGCAAGCGTGTTCGCGTTCATGTGAAGATCGAGATGGACAACTCCACGCAGCCTTATTACGTCGTCGAAGGCCGCATTCGTGGCGCGCAGTTACCCGACGAATGGATCGTCCTTGGCAATCACCGCGACGCCTGGGTCTTCGGCGGCGTCGACCCCTCGAGCGGCACTGCATCCATGATGGAACTCACGCGTGCGCTGGGAAAGTTGGCGAAAGCCGGTACGAGGCCGCGTCGCACCATCGTGGTCTGCAGTTGGGACGGGGAAGAAGTTGGCCTTACCGGTTCCACCGAGTGGGGAGAACAGTTCGCGGATGAGCTTCGCCAAAAAGGGGTCGCCTATATCAATGTCGACGAGGCTACATCAGGGCCGAATTTTCATGGTCAGGCGGTTGCGTCGCTCGCTCCCATGCTGCTTGAGACCACTCACACGCTGAAGGATCCTTCCGGCAAGACTTTGTATGAAGCGTGGAAAGAGTCGTCCACGCGCGAGCGCGTCGAGGCCAAGAAAACTGAAGAAGTCACCGATTCGAATCTGGCCGATACCCGCATCGGCAGCGGCTCCGACCATACCGTCTTTCTCAACTTCGTCGGCATGCCGGTTCTCGGCCTGGGCTTCGAAGGCCCATACGGCGTCTACCATTCCGCCTACGATGACTTTTTCTGGATGAACCACTTCGGCGACCCCGGCTACCGCTATCACACGCTGATGACCCAGGTGTGGGGCGTGCTCGCCCTGCGCCTCGCCAACGCCGATCTGCTGCCCTTCGATTTCGCCAGCTACGCCGCCAACATTCGCCAGTTCGTGAATGAATTATCAAAAGGCCTGGCCGCAAGAAAGGATATGAACCAACTGGATCTTAAGCCAATCCTCGACGCCATCGACGACTTCGAAGCCGCCGGCAAGCGCTTGGACAACTCCGCGGCCCGTGCCCTAGCTTCGAGCGCGATCGATCCCCAACTTGCCGCTACCGTCAACCACGGCGCCATGCAAGTGGAACGCAACTGGCTCAACCCCGACGGCATTCCCGGCCGTCCCTGGTTCAGGCACATTCTCTACGGCGCGCGTTTCACCTACGCGCATCTGGAGTTACCCGGACTAACCGAAGCCGTCGAGAAACAAGACTGGCCTACCGCCAACCAGCAAGCCGAAATTCTGCACCAGGCGCTCGTCAACAACACGAAGCTACTAGATCGATTGCACGAAATCCTCTCGCCGGGTGTGGCCACCGCAGCCAAATGATCAACCCGTCTCGGGTTCAGATCCTTCCTCGGCAACCACAACGTCATCCTCATGGGGCATGAACTTGAAAACTTCCTGCCCCTCCGAATTACTCCACACCGGAGCGAACGACTGCCGGTGCAGCGGGGTTGGGCCGTACTCTAACAAGGCGGCCAGATGCTGTGGCGTGCTGTAGCCTTTGTGCGATGCGAGGCCGTACTCGGGGAAGACCGCATCCCACTCACACATCATGTGGTCGCGCTCGACCTTGGCGAGAATGGAAGCCGCCGCAATCGAGACGGAGAGCGCGTCTCCGTGGATGATCGCCTTTTGCGGCAGATTGCACTCCAGCCGCACGGCATCGATGAGCAAATGATCGGGGGCTGGCTCGAGACGCATTACGGCTTCACGCATAGCGAGCCGCGACGCCTGATAGATGTTGATCTGATCGATGCGCGCCGCATCCACCGCCGCCACCGCCCAGGCCACAGCGTGCTCGCGAATACGTGGGGCCAGCAGCTCGCGACGCTCCGGCAGCAGCAGCTTGGAATCACGCAAGCCGCGGAGGCGGTAGCCGCGATCGAGAATCACCGCCGCCGCCACCACCGGCCCAAACAAAGATCCGCGACCTACCTCGTCCACGCCCGCCACCATTACCGCCCCTGCTTCCCACGCTTTTTTTTCGTAGCGCAACGTGCAGTGCAGCTTTTTCAGCAGACGCAATTTTGCCGCGGACGGAGAAAGAGGAAATTCAGGCGCAGTCTTCGCGATGTTCGGCATGGACAAAAAGTGTTGTCACCATCTTTACTTGCCGGCAGAGGATCCCGCAAGCCCAGAAAATGAGGGAAACTTCGAGAATCATTCCGGGCTTTCATTTCGTGCCTTCGCGATCGATGCCGAGCCTGTCGCCCCGCCCCTTGGTAATGCCGCATAGTAACCATTACTTTGATTACGGCCGTACATTGTCCGGTCGGACATGTACTGCTATGTTCGCAACAGATCGCACCCACACGAGGAGCTGTTGTGAACCACGATGTAACACCGCTGCGGCCGCTGGTTGCGCCCGTCGAGAAGTTGGTCCATCTGGCGCTGCCGGTTCGACTCACGCACATGCAGAACGGCGAGCGCGGCGAATTGGAGATGGCTTGCACTTATGATATCCATCCCCATGGCGCACGCTTGCTCAGTTTCCGCGAAGTGAAGGTGGGAGATTTGATCACCGTCGAACGGGGGCGCAATAAGTCTGTGTGCCAGGTGGTTTGGGCCGCCGATCCAAACTCTTCGCTGCGCGGCCAGTTCACCGTGGAATGCGTTGAGGGTAACAGGATTCCCTGGGAAGAAGAGCTGCGGCAAATGCAGGAGCAGTATCTGCCGATCATTCCGGACGGGCCGAAGAAGCGGCCGGTGATGAACCCTTTCCGGAGGGGCGACCAGAACCGGCGGCGCAGCCCGCGTTTCCATGTTGAGGGAGACGCCGACCTGCTGCGGATCGCCGGGCCCTCTGGCGAAGGATCATCGAGCGTGGAAGGCCGTGTGGAACAGATTTCGGAGTACGGCTGCCTGGTGAGCGCCCGCGATCTGCTCGTCCCTGGCACGGGGCTGCGACTCGCTTTAAATATTTACGACGTGAGCGTTGCCTTGAAAGGCAACGTGAAATATACAGCGGAGGACCGGGCCATGGGAGTCGAGTTTCAGGAGATTCGCCAGGGTGACCGTCCCCTGCTCGATTACGTGCTGAAGCAGGTAAAGAAGATTCGCCAACAGGACTTCGCCGACCTGGAAGTTGTCACCGAGCCCTTGGTAGCCGTCGCGGGATAGAGGTGTCAGACTCGCAACCCGTTCTTTGCCAACAGGCGCCAGCAAAGGACACGCGGATCTTATTCGACGTCGCGCAGCCGCGCCGCCTTGCCCTTGAGGCCACGCAGATAATACAGCTTGGCGCGGCGAACTTTGGACGAGCGCAGCAGATCGACTCTGTCGATGACTTTGGAGTGCACCGGAAAAATGCGCTCCACGCCCTGGCCAAAGCTAATCTTGCGCACGGTGAAGCTCGCCTGAGGCCCGTTGTCGCGTTTGATCACGACACCTTCAAAAGCCTGCAAGCGCTCTTTGTCGCCTTCCTTGATCTTCACATGAACGCGGACGGTGTCGCCCGGACGGAATGCGGGAATGTCGGTGCGCTGTGTTTTCGCCAGTAGTTTTTCAATGATGAGGTTCGACATAATCGTTAGCCCTTCTGAACTCTGAAATCTTAGTAATGAAATTCGGGGTCTCTTGATCTCTTCCTTTATGTTTCGATCTCGCTTCGTTTGATCCCGGCGAGATATTTCTTGTCGTCTTCGTTCAACGCCGCGCCTTCCAGCAAGTCGGGGCGATTGCGCAGGGTCTTTTCGAGCGCCCTTTGACGCCGCCAGCTCCGAATTTCTTCGTGATTGCCGGACATCAATGCCTCAGGCACCACAATCCCGCGGAACTCCGCGGGCCGCGTGTAGTGCGGGTAGTCGAGCAAGCCATTCGATCCGCAAGTCGAGTCCGCGCCAGCCAAACGCTTGACCCTCAGGTCAACGGTAAACGACTCCTGCAGGGTTGACCGTTCGTTTCCCACAGCACCTGGCAGCAACCGGGTGACGGCTTCCACGATCACGGCCGCGGCCATTTCACCGCCGCTCAGAACGTAATCGCCGATGGAAAGTTCCCGATCAGCGAGAAAATCTGCCACCCGCTCATCGACGCCTTCATACCGTCCGCAAAGCAAAACCATGCGGTCCAGCAGCGCCAGCGCTGTGGCAACTTTCTGGCTGAACCTTTGGCCCTGCGCCGAAAGCAGCACAACCGACTGCTTCACCCGTCCTCGAATGCGCTCTTCGCGCGGCGCCAGGTCCATCGACTCCAAACATTCAAAGAGCGGTTCCGGCTTCAGGACCATGCCTTCGCCGCCGCCGAAAGGGCGGTCGTCCACGGTGCGGTGCCGATCATGGGTGAACTCCCGCAGATCGTGGACTTGAATTTTCGCCAGGCCCATCTCTTGAGACCGGCGCGTGATGCCGTAATCGAGCGGCCCACGAAAGAAGTCCGGAAAAATTGTAACTATGTCGGCCTTCATCGCAGATCAAAACCTTCACCGCCGAGAGTTTTAGCCGCGGCCTCTGTGCTTAGCGCTTCTTTTTCGTCCCGTACGACTGCTCTAGCTTCTCTTCTGCTGTCAGCGGGGCATTCACTTCCAGCAAGCCCTCGGGCAAGTTCATGCGCACCTGCTTGCGCTCCACATCCAGGCTGTCGAGATACGCCTCAGCGAATGGAATTTCCAGCAGCCGGGTGGCGGCGTTGCGCACAACGAACAACGGCGCTTCACCCGCTCCAAACTGGACGTCTTCAATGCGTCCGATTTCGCGGCCGTGGTCGAGCACCGCACACCCCACCAAATCGCTTACATAATTCCAGCCGGCTTCCAATGGCGAACGCTGGCTGCGCGGCACTTGCAATTCGCATCCGACCAGCACCTCGGCCTCGGAAATCGAATTCACTCCGGCGAACTTAAGCACCAGCAATCCCTTGTGCGGCCAGAACTCTGCTACTTCCAGTTCGCGCCGAGACTGCTTCGACTCCGGCGGCAGCGCCAGCAACTTCATACCTGCGGTAAATCGATCCGGAACGTTGCTGTAGATCTCGCTCGCAACTTCACCGCGGCGGCCCTGCGTCTTCACGACGCGGGCCAGCGTAATGAACTCACCACTGGTTTCAGGATCGCGAATGGTCCGGTTCCCTGCCCCGGCGCTGGCTCTTCGCCGCTTCCTCGGCTGCCACTAGTCCGCTAGTCGATGACTTCCAGCGTGTACCGCTTTCGCGCGCGCACTCCGGCAGCGCTCAACAGCGTGCGCAGGGCACGCACATTGCGGCCTTGCCGGCCGATAATCTTGCCCACATCAGCTTCCGCCACTTCCAGTTCGATGACGTCGTCATCCAGGTGATCCACGTAAACTTCATCGGGAGCATCGACGATCCACTTCGCAATCCGCTCGACGAGAACGCGAACATCTCCAGTGGGTTCAGTCATAATCGGGGTTTAGGCCAAGGAGGCCGCTGGAGCCGCCGCAGGCTTGGAGTAGAGCTTGCCGACTCGCTCCGACATTTGTGCGCCCTTCGAAACCCAGTAGTCCACACGGTCGCGCTTGAAATCGATGCTGGTGGGGTTGGTGCGGGGATTGTAGGTCCCCACCACTTCCACCGGCCGGCCATTGCGCGCCCGCGCCTTCTCAATCACCACAATGCGATAATACGGTTGTTTGCGCGCACCCATGCGCGACAATCGAATCATTAACACAGACGTGTATCCTTGTTCCGGAAGAGTCCGGCGAGGTCCAGCCAAACCATTATTATGCCGGAGGTTAGCAGGAATGGCAATAGGCGCCCACCCTCCCGGACCGTCTTCCTGATTCGTTTTCCGTCCTGCTAGACTCAAACCTTTGGAGGTAGCAATTTGCAGGCAGTCTATATTCTGTCCGCGGTGCGCACCCCGATTGGGAAATTCGGCGGATCGCTGGCTTCGCTGACGGCGGCTGACATGGGCAAAGTCGCTGCCAAGGCTGCCCTGGAGCGCGCTGGAATCGAGCCCGCGCAAGTGGAAGAGACCATTTTCGGCAACGCACGGCAGGCGGGAGGCGGACCGAATCCGGCGCGGCAGATTTCCCTAGGCAGCGGCGTACCGCAGGAAGTTCCGGCATTCACCGTGAACAAAGCCTGCGCTTCCGGAATGAAATCGATCGCGCTGGCTTACCAGGCGATTGTGGTCGGCGATGCGAGCTGCATCCTGGCAGGGGGCGCGGAATCCATGTCGCGGCTTCCTTATTATCTCGAAGCGCGCTGGGGATTTCGGCTGGGCAATCAGGAATTGGTTGACGGCATGTATCGTGACGGATTCTTCTGCCCCATGGCGAAGATGGTGATGGGGGAGACTGCCGAGGTGCTCGCCGAGCACTACAAGATTTCGCGCGAAGAGCAGGATGAGTACGCGCTGATGTCGCAAACCCGTGCTGCACGGGCGATTGCCGCGGGGCGATTCGACGCCGAACTTGTCCCGGTGACGATTGAAGGCAAAAAGGGTGCAACCACCTTCAATCGCGATGAACACCCGTTCGCGAACCCGAGTTTGGAAAAACTCGGCAAGCTGGCTCCGGTGTTTTCGAAGACAGGGACGGTCACGGCCGGAAATTCCTCGGGCATTACCGACGGCGCTGCCGCAGTGATTGTGGCGAACGAACATTTCGTCCAGAAGAACAACCTGAAGCCGCTGGCGCGGATTTCGGCCGTAACCTCGGCCGGGGTTGATCCGCGCAGGATGGGGATTGGGCCCGTCCCGGCGCTGCACAAGCTGGAAGAAAAGCACAATCTCAGGCTCCACGACTTTGGATTGATCGAACTGAATGAAGCCTTCGCCGGCCAGGTCCTCGCCTGCGACCGCGAATTGAATTTCAATCGCGACAAGCTCAATGTCAACGGTGGAGCGATCGCGATCGGTCATCCGATCGGCTGCACCGGGACACGAATCACCGTCACGTTGTTGCACGAGATGCTGAAGCGGAATACGCGGCGCGGGGTAGCTACTCTCTGCGTTAGCGGCGGAATGGGTATGGCGCTGGCGCTGGAGAACGTGATGTGACTCCCATGCCAGAGTCTTTTTTCTGGGTGTGATCTAATCTCAGAGCGCGGTGAACATCCTCGTGACTTCTGCTATTGTTCGATCGCTCTTAATTGCAGCGCACATTAAGCGCTGACGCTCATCGGCGTCAAACAGTGATTAAGGAGATTCGCAGGCCTCGATGCATCGCCCGTATTTTCCTGTTTTCTTGTTCTTATGTTCTCCGCCAGCATCGTGCTGGCCGAACGGAATTTTTCGCCTAACGCCAACCAGCCAACCTGTTCGAGCCCCCGGCCGGCTTCAATAAAATGGAGATGTCCGGCGGCATGATGCAGCCGCCCCACTAAAACGCAGATTCTTCCGCCCGCGGCCGAAATCGAACGCTTGAGCGGCGGCTGCGTTGACTCCCGCAAAATGCCGTGGCTATACTTTTCATCAGAGTCTGCCCACTCTCAGGAGACGGAATGACCCTTTCCGTATTAATCGTGGACGATGAGCAACTCGCGCGTGATGAACTTGCCTTTCTGCTGAAAAGCGCTGGCGATGTAAATGTTGTAGCCCAGGGGAAAAATGGCCTTGAGGCAATCAGCCTCATCAAGGAACATAATCCAGATCTTGTTTTTCTCGACGTCCAAATGCCGGGACTCGATGGCTTCGGGGTCATCAAAAAACTGCTCGACAAGAAAATTCCTTTGCCCAAGATTGTCTTCGCGACCGCGTTTGACCAGTATGCGGTAAAGGCGTTTGAGGTCAACGCCGTCGACTATCTGCTAAAGCCCTTCGACAAGAAGCGCGTGGCGCAGTCGTTACAGAAGGCCCGCACCCAACAAGAAGCGCAGGAGTTGCCCGGAGAAAAGATCGACACACTGGTACGGATGCTGCAGGCGCCAAAGACTCAGAGTTCGAAAATACTGCTCAAGGCCGTGGGGCGAATGTTTCTGGTGGACCAGAAGGAAATCTGCTACGCCTCGATTGAAGATGGCGTGATCACGGTGGTAACGGCGGGGGCATCCGGCATGGAGGGACACTCCAACTGCCGCACTTTGGAAGAACTACTCGCCAGCCTGGACCAGGGCTTATTCTGGCGCGCTCATCGCTCCTACCTGGTGAACATCAATCGAATACGCGAAGTCGTGCCCTGGTTCAAGAGCTCGTATCAGTTGCGCATGGATGACAAGAGGCAGAGCGAGATTCCAGTCAGCCGCGCTCAAACCAAACGGCTGCGGGAGCTTTTCGGCCTCTGATTTTCCTCAGAATGGCACCCTCGGGAGGAAGTTCTAACTAACCCACAGAAAAAACACGGCCCCGCCGATGAGGTCCTCTTTTTCCTCCGCTTCCCCTGCCGACCAGGCGCCAATTCACAATGAATCGGCACCTGGAACGGCAATCCATGGACATCAATTTACTCCGATGAGGAACCGGAATAATCCCGTCGGGTAATTCCCAGCCGCTCAATCTTCGACTGCAATGTGGTGCGCTTGAGCCCCAAGCGGCGGGCCGCACCTTTCGGCCCCGAGATTACTCCCCCGGCCTCCCGCAGAATCCGGATAATGTGTTCTCTTTCGGTGCTTTCGAGCGAAGCGTCAACGGAGCCGTGAGCCTTTATTTGCAGTTCAGACAGCGGTACCCGTAAGGCCGTGCCTTCCGTGAGAATGACCGACCGCTCAATAAAGTTTTCCAGTTCTCGCACGTTACCCGGCCAATCCCAGTTGATCAGAGCATCCATGGTCTCGTTGGGCACGGTCTCTATGGCATGCTCCATCCTGGCCGCAAATTTTCTAACGAAGTATCGGACCAATAGGGGAATATCCTCGCGCCTCTCGCGCAGAGGAGGTATGCGAATCGGGAATACGTTCAAACGATAAAACAAATCGCTGCGAAACCTCTGTTCCGTTACGCTTTTGGCCAAATCCCTGTTGCTAGCGGCGATCAGGCGCAGATTCACTCTAATCGTCCGCGTGCCTCCCAGCCTCTCGAACTCGTGGTCCTGCAAAACGCGAAGCAGCTGGGGCTGCAAGTCGGCCGGGATATCACCGATCTCATCCAAGAACAGAGTGCCTTTGTCGGCCAATTCTAGCCTTCCCACCTTCTGTCGAACCGCTCCGCTAAACGCGCCCTTTTCGTGGCCGAACAATTCGCTCTCCAGGAGTCCGGTAGGAATGGCAGCGCAATTCAACGAGACAAAAGCCTTATCCTTACGATTGCTGGAATCATGGAGAGCGCGCGCGATCAGACCCTTGCCGGTTCCCGTTTCTCCGAGCAACAGTACGGTGGCACTACTGGGTGCAACGATGGCCACTTGCTCCAATACTTTCTGCAAAGCCGGACTCTCTCCAATGATTCCTGCAAACTGAACCGCAGGTTGGGGCTCGCCTTCCAGATGGTTTTTCTCTTGCCCCAATCGAATTTTGAGTCGTTCGACTTCGCGCGCCGTTGCGGCGTTTTCTAAAGCCATTGCCAACTGGGCCGCAACCTGGTTCAGAAGGGTCAGGTCATCCGGTTTGAAGGCCTCGACGCGAGTGCTGCCCAGCACTAAAACTCCCACTGGACCCTTCGGCCGGATCAACGGGATGCAACATAGCGATTGCAACCCTTCCGCCAACAGGTGGTCAGTAATGTCGGACTTAAAGTCCTGCATATCGTTCTTGCTGAAAATCAGAGAGGTACGTTCCCGACAGGCCTTGCCTCCGGGGTCTTTTGTCGTAATCACTTCCGCGCCGAAGCTTCGGCGTTTCCGGAAGGGAAAATCGATTGCTTGCTGGACCAACAGTCCAGTGTTTTCGTCGCGCAAAGACAGCTCTGCATATTCCTGCCGCAAGACCCGGCGCAAGCGGGCCGAGACTTGGGGAAAGACCTGGTGCACGTCCCATTTTGACTCCAGGAGTCGGCTGACGTCGGTCATCACCTGCCCACGTTTTTTCTGGTCCTTCAAGTTCTCGGAGACACTACGGAACGACTCCTCAAGCTTCTTTTCTTTGGTAATTTCCACCACCACCACGCCGATGCGTGTGACTCGGCCGTTGGAGTCCTTGATGGGAACATAGTGACCGATCCAATGACCGGGGGCGGACCAGGTTGGTAGGATCGAGCTGACTTCCCGATTGACTACGGCTTGCCCGGTTGCTTTCACGCGTTCGTAATAGGGTTCCAGCAACTCCGCGACATCCCCCAAAATTTCGCGAATCGTCTTTCCTAAATGCGCTTCCACGGGTATGCCATGCATCTCCGCGAGGTTTTGGTTGATCGCGAGACAGCGAAAGTCAGTATCCAAAATAGAAAGGCCCGCGGTGAAGGGGATGAACTCAGCTTTTAGGAGTTGCTCCCATTCGCCCAGAGATTCGGGGATCGCGAATGCGCCTTCGTGGGTTATCTTGGTATTGGCGCCGCGGATCGTCATCCCGCGACTCCATTGTTCAGATAGCTTTTGCGGAGTTCTAATAGTCGGCCGGGCAGATGACGCTTGAGAGGGTAGAAAGAAGTAATTCTCGGTTGCGGCGCAATCCCTTCTCGGGATGACATGCACGACCGGCGAGGAAGCAACACGAACTCTGCTGGCGCAACCGGCAGCACGGGTCGTCGCAGCTCTGACCTAGTCTTCAGCGTATCCAAGGGGCGCATTAACGAAATCGATCCAGCGACTCTACCCCCTCATGCAGAGTCGCCTAAATTTCTGGTTGATTATACAGAAGTAACGCATGCGTAATTGATAAATCAACCCCTTTCGGGTTTCCTAACCAAATTACCGAAATGGGGCGTGGTCCGGAGCGAGCCGCACTTCCACCCTGCGAAGCCTTTCCCGAAAAGCAGACAGGTGCGAGGGCTATAATCAGGAGCATGGCTCGCGGCTGGGAGAGCAAGTCGATCGAGGCCCAACAGGAAGATGCTGCCACCCCGGTAACGCCGGGAAGGCCGCGCCTGACAGGCGAAGAGGCGGCCCAACTGCGTGAAGAAGAAAACCTGCGCCTCTCGCTCCGAACGGTTTCCGAACAACTCAAAAGCTGCCGCGACCCCCGCCGTCGAAGCATGCTGGAACATGCCAAGATCGACCTGGAGCGAAGGATCGGACAATTCCACTCCAAGGTTGAGCCTTTCGACCAGTCCGTCCGCTAGAGCATCGGGTTATTGACTTCATCCCCCGACTCCGGCATCCAGAACGCGCTGGTTCTTCGCCTTAGCTGGCGCGATTTATGGCGTCCGTCGCCCTGACGTATAATTGCAGCTCCCATGAAAGCCTACGTTTACGTCTCGCTTAAGAAAAGCGTTCTCGATCCTCAAGGCAAAACCATCCAGGGCGCGCTCAAGAAGATGGGCTATAAAGGTCTGGAAGAAGTCCGCCAGGGCAAGTATTTCGAACTTACGCTGGAGGGGGGACTGGGCCGCCAGGAGGCGCAAGCCGAGGTCGAACGCATCGCGCGAGAAGTTCTCACCAACCCAGTCATTGAAGAGTTTCACTGCTCCCTCGCAGACTGAATTCCTGGAGCTTCCGCATGTGTGGCATTGTTGGTTATGTCGGCAAGAAGCAGGTAGTCCCGATCATCATCGAAGGCCTGCGGCGCCTCGAATATCGCGGCTATGACTCGGCTGGCATCGCCGTTGCGGGCAACGGCGACAAGCTTCAGATCCGCCGCGCCGAAGGTAAGCTGCGCAATCTGGAGGAAGCCATCCGGCTCAAGCCGCTCGATGGCAGCTACGGAATCGGTCACACTCGCTGGGCCACCCACGGACGTCCCACCGAAGAGAATGCTCATCCCCATCGCGATTGCACCGGCAAAATCGTTGTCGTGCATAATGGCATTGTCGAGAACTATCTCAGCCTGAAAAAAAAGCTGATCGATGAGGGCCACAAGTTCTCGACCGAAACCGACACCGAAGTCATCGCCCACCTGATCGAGAAGCATCTTTCCCCGACCGGCAACGGTCACCGTCCCACCCTGGAAGACGCCGTTCGCCGGACGGTGAAAGAACTCAGCGGAGTCTTCGCTCTCGCTGTCATCTCCGTCGACGATCCCAATAAAATCGTGGCCGCGCGCAATGGGCCTCCTCTGGTAGTGGGGCTGGGCAACGACGAATATTTTGTCGCTTCCGACGTTCCCGCAATTCTCTATCACACGCGCGACATTTTTTTTCTCGCCGATGGCGACCTGGCCTTGGTTACGCCCGCGGGTGTGGAGCTGACGGATTTCGAGGGAAGGCCCATCCAGCGCCAGGTACAGCACGTGACCTGGGATCCGATCATGGCGGAAAAGGGCGGGTTCAAGCACTTCATGCTCAAGGAGATTTACGAGCAGCCGCGAGCCGTCCGCGACACTACATTAGGACGCGTTTCCCTCGACACTGGTCACATCTTCCTCGACGAAATGCAAATCGGGGAGTCGGAATTCCGCGCCACGAAAAAAATCAACATCGTCGCCTGCGGCACCAGTTGGCACGCCGGACAAGCCGGCAAGTTCATGATCGAAAGTTTCGCCCGCGTGCCGGTCGAGGTCGATTACGCCAGCGAATGGCGCTATCGCGATCCCATCGTCGATTCCGACACGATCACTTTGGTGATTTCGCAATCCGGAGAGACCGCAGACACCATCGCTGCCCAGCGCGAGGCCAAAGCGAAAGGCTCGCGTACTCTAGCCATCTGCAACGTCGTCGGTTCCATGATCACGCGCGAGGCCGCCGGGACTATCTATACTCACGCCGGCCCCGAGATTGGCGTAGCTTCCACCAAGGCCTTCACCTGCCAGCTCACCGCGCTTTATCTCTTCGCTCTTTATCTTGCGCAAGTACGCGGTGCCAAGACCGCCGACCAAATCCGCACCGCCGCCGAGGAGCTCACTCTGATTCCCGGCAAGCTCGAGAACATTCTCACGCACGACGAAGCTTGTGAAGACCTCGCCAAAGGTTTCCAGCGCGCTCAGGATTTTCTCTTCCTCGGCCGCGGCATCCACTACCCCATCGCTCTCGAGGGTGCCTTGAAGCTGAAGGAAATCTCGTATATCCACGCGGAGGGATATCCCGCTGGCGAGATGAAACACGGCCCCAACGCCCTGATCGACGAGAATCTTCCCGTCGTCATTGTTGCCACACGGGACCCGGGCGATGCCGACTCGATGGTGCGCTATGAGAAGACAATTTCAAACCTGAAAGAAGTGAAGGCGCGCTCGGGAGTCGTCATCGCCCTCGCCACCGACGGCGACGAGGAGATCAAGGAAGCGGCCGATCATGTGCTCTACGTTCCCGCCGCACCGGAAGAACTCTCGCCGATTCTGGAAATCGTTCCCTTGCAGTTGTTGGCCTATCACATCGCTGTGCGTCGCGGCTGCGACGTAGATCAGCCCAGGAATTTGGCCAAGTCGGTCACCGTGGAGTAGTCGCGCCCCGCGCGCGAGTGTTGTTCCTTTCGCTGCTTTGCGCGAATCGATCTCATCTCTATGGATGTCGTGATTCCAAAACTCTACCGGGCACCTTGTCCGCTCGGTTTCGTTATCTGAACTCACCAAGAACCTTGAATTCGAGATTCTCGGAGAAAAGCGCGCTTCGGCTTCGTGGTGGGGCAGTGGCTCTGGTTGCGGCAACTGAAACGGACGAAGAAGAAATCACTCGCGCCTATTCCATCGGTTCGCCGCCAGGTGATAACCATCGCTTTTCACATTGTCTCAATCGCACGCCGGACGGATTCATGTCGAATTTCCTGTGAGTTGACAGTTCAGGAGGAATAGAAAACAAGACTGGTACGGTGAGCGGCGACGTATGGACGTGGTTTGGGTTGAGCATTTTTGGTGGGAAGCTGTATCACACCCGGTACATCATGAAGGTTGTTTCAGCGGACTCCTACGAATGCACCGACGAGTCGGGCGAAAGCGAGAACTCCATGACGGTGTTCGTGAGCGGGAAGGAGACTCGGATCGCGCCCGCCAAGCCCGTGCAATTGCAACCGGCGCAGTGACTGCGCCGGTTAATGTCAATTGATGCTATCAGCGCTTACACTCAGAATCCGACGTTGCATCGACGTCCTCCGGTGGATTCCAGATTGGCGTCGCCTGCCCCAGCAGCCCGGCAGTCTCGACACCCTTGGCGATCCACGGATTGATCGCGCGATCGCGCCCAGCTTTCCACAGCCGCCCACTTCTCGGCTTAGCTCCTATCATTGACAAGCCGCGCGGACACTCCTAGTATTTCCGCGTCTTGAGAGCCTGCTCCTTTCGGCGGCCCTGTTCGAGAATCCCCAAGGAGAAACTCAAGAATGATCTATCGCTAAGTTCAAACAGCAGCGTGCCGGTGCGTCCATGGCGAGCTCGAGTAGGTCGGCGAGCAGAGCTTCTGCGGACCAATCCGCGAAGGGGTTGTCGAGTTTGCCTCCCGAAGTCCACGATTGCGTCATAACATTCCACAAAAGGAAGAGGAGAACCCTGATGCTTAACAAAATACTGACCTCTGCGGTAGCATTTTCGGTTATTTCCGTCGCGATTCTCACTACTCCGGCGGCCGTCGCGCAAAGGATTGCAAACAATGTCCCGGACGGCATTCGTCAAGCCAGCGATTTGGGCCTGATTGATCCGGCAAGTGAGGTCAACATTACCGTACAACTCAAGATGCAGAATGAACCGGCTTTCGATAAGCAATTGGAAGCTCTGTACGATCCCTCGTCCCCTAGCTTTCACCAGTGGCTGACCGATAAAGACTTGAAGAATTACGCACCCCCGAAGGAACAATTCGACGCGGTGCGCACGGAGCTTGAGAACCACGGTCTTACCATTCTTTCTGTAGACAAGAATGGTCTGTCGATTCGCGCTCGTGGAACCGCGGGTAATATAGAGAGCGCATTCAACACAGAAATCCATGAGTTTCAGCGTGACGGTAAACTCTTTCGGGCTAACGTGGAGAATGCTCGACTTTCCGGGGCGGCCGGAGATTACGTAACGGCAGTGGCCGGTATTGAGAGCCACGAGGTTCATCCGCTCTTACGCCGCGCTGTGAATCTCAGGACGCATGAGCCTCCCCCAACCGTAGCGCTGAGCAAGGTGGAAGCGTCAGGTGGGCTCGGTTCGATAGTCACCGATCAGATTCTCTACACCCCCGCCACATTTACTTTCACGACGCCGGGTGCGTCGCTTCCTGTGGGTGTGTATTACGGTAACGTTTACGGTGCGAACCCCGCCTTGACTCCCGACTACACTCCATCCCAGCTCCAGGCCCTTTATGGTCTGCCTGCTGCCTATAAGCAGGGGCTCGACGGAACGGGGCAAACCATCGTGCTGCTGGAAGCTTTTGGTTATCCCACGAACAAATCCGATGCCAATGCTTTCTTCAAGCTGGCGGGCTTGCCGCCGTTGACGTCCTCTACCTTCAGTATCGTTTATCCAGAAGGCAAACCCGTGGATCCGAATGCTGGCATCGTAACCGGGTGGAATATCGAGATCGCGCTCGATACCCAGTGGGCTCACTCCATTGCCCCAGGAGCCAAGATCATTGTCGTTGCCGCCGCCGGACAGGATAATGAAGATCTTCTGGATGCCATGAGCTATATCATCGACAACAACCTCGGCTACACCATCAACGACAGTTGGGAAGTTGACCAGGATATTAGCGCCGGTCCGCTCGAAGAGGAAGCCTTCGACGATGTCCTCAAGCTTGCCGCAGCAAAGGGCATCTCCTTCCAATTCTCGAGCGGCGACGGTGGGGATGGAGGCATTGGCACGCCTATCGGCGCGCCTCTTGTGCCCTCCAACTCGCCGCATGCAACCGGCGTTGGTGGTACTTCCATCCTGAATAACATCAATGGCTCCGGCTACGAAGCGCTCGGCTGGGGCACCAGCTTTGTCGCCCTGAATGACGTCGCTGTTCTGGATCCACCTTTGGCACAACCATTCTGGGGTGGATCGGGAGGAGGAGAGAGCATTTATTTCCCCAAGCCATCATGGCAAAAGGGTCTTCATGGGACTGGCCGGCACGTTCCTGATGTCTCTGCATTAGCCGATCCCTGGACGGGCGTGCCCATAGTAGTGACCGTGAACGGAGTGCAGCAAGTACAAGTTGGATGGGGAGGCACCAGCCTCGCCAGTCCCATCTTCACAGCCATCTGGGCCACTGCCAATCAAAAAGCTGGTCATTCGTTGGGTCAAGCCGCACCCACAATTGATGCCTTGCCGTCCGGTGACCTGGTGGACGTGCTGCCTCTCACCAGCCCCACGAATGTAGCTGGGACTATCTTCGATTCCACGGGCAGCACATATTATTCGCCAGCCAGTCTCTTCGATGGCCTCGTCGGCACCAGCACGGGCTTCACCAGTGCTGTAGTGAACTTCGGCGGCGGTGTAGACAACGCTATAAGCTTCGGTTTGGATTCCTCGTTGACCGTCACGAAGGGCTGGGACGATGTGACTGGCTATGGCACTCCCTACGGACTCACGTTTCTGAACGCGGTAGCCAAGTAGAAGAAACTCGCAACTGCTCCAACTCCAATGGGGAAAGCCAGATGTTCTGGCCTTCCCCATTTTGTTCTCGCCAAACTTTGTCATCCTGAGCAAAGTGGCGTGTTCTTGCAACAGCAAGCCTTCTTCGACAAGTAGTCCCGTTCAACGTGGTGCTTGTCGACTATTACGTGCCACAAAGCAACGGGGTCGTGCCGCCCCACGCGGGCAGTACCTTGTTCCGTTCGTATTGATGGGTTGCTCTGCCGTGCTCCGATTCTGGCTTGCTAATGTTGCACCGTCTGTGTGATCGACGCCGAACTCTCGGCGATATTCGAGTCTCCGTAATAAGTTGCTTTGACAGTGGTCGTGCCGACAGCCAACGTAGAGGTTGTGAACTTGGCCTTGCCACCGCTGAGTTGAGCTGTTCCCAGCACTCTCTCCCCTGCCGTGAAGGTCACTGGCCCGGTTGCTGTGACCGTCGGCGACGTGATCTTGGCGGTGAAGGTCACGGCCTCGCCATGGGTGGACGGATTCGGTGACGAACTGAGCGTCGCCGCGCTGGTGGTCTTCTGCACTACCTGGTTCAGGATCGGGGACGCGCTGGCCCCGTTGTTCGCGTCTCCTACATACACGGCGAACAGAGGGTAGGAATCGGCGTTTAAGCTTGATCTAGTCAGGGTGGCCACGCCGCTGGCGTTAAGCGTGGCTGTACCTATCGAGTAGCTGCCCCAGTTAAAGTTCACTTTCCCTGTGGGCGTGGTTTTACCCGAGGTTGTCACGGTCGCGGTCCAGGTTACCTTTTGCCCGTAGGTCGACGGATTGAGGCTGGAGGCGAGAGCCGTCGTCGTCGCAGACTGGCTCTGGGTATCGACCGCCTGCTCTAGCGCGGGCGAGGTGCTGCTGGTGAAGTTGGCGTCGCCAAGGTAGGCCGCTGAAATGGTGTGAATGCCTGCCTGGAGCGAGGAGGTCGAGAGAGAAGCGATCCCTCCGGTCAGGTAAGACGTACCCATAACGTTCAGGCCATTGTAGAACGTGACGGTCTCGAAGTTTGGCGGAGGTCCACTAGTCGAGGTCACGCTGGCCGTGAAGGTTATGGCTTGACGGTAGACGGAAGGATTGAGGTTGGAGGTCAGTGCCGTCGAGGTGGCGGACCTAGCCGGGTTGATCACGGTCTGCTGCAGGCCAGGCGACGCGCTGGCGGCGAAGTTGGCGTCGCCGGCATAGCTTGCAGTAATGGTGAACGTCCCGCCCTGCAGAAAAGACGACGTTGTTAGTGAGGCGGTGCCTCCGCGAAGGGGAGCCGTGCCAAGAACCGAGCCGTTATAGAAGGTGACAGTCTCTCCGTTTGGCGGAGTTCCGGCCTTGGAACTCACAGTGGCCGTGAAGATTACCGCCTGCTTCACGAGCGAAGGATTAGGCGAGGACACCAGCGTTGTGTTTGTCGGGCTCTGCGGGTTATTCAACAGCACGCTAACTGAGCCCGGTTGAGTACCCCCGTTCGGGCTGCTGCCCCATGAGTTGACCACAAGGATGTCTGGTCTGCCGTCACCGTTTACGTCCGACACCGCAACGAACTCTGAGAGGTACGCCAGGGTGCCGTAGGTCTGCACGGACTGGAACGTTCCGTTGCCGTTCCCAAAGAGTACCCCCGCACCTCCCGTCGCGAGGTAAGTGACGCTGTCCAGGGCCACGACGAGGTCTGGCTTTCCGTCTCCGTTACGTCGGCGATGGCGATCCAGGAAGGATATCCACCTGCGGTGTAAGTTACTGCTGGCTGGAAGGTACCATCACCATTTCCCAGCAGAACCGCAATCGTACCCGGGGACCCTTCGTTTGTGACAACGAGGTCTGGCTTGCCGTCATTATTGACGTCCCCAGCTGCTGCGGAGAGAGCGAGCCCTTGCGAGGGATAAGTGACGACCGGTTGGAAGGTTCCGTCGCCATTGCCCAACAGGACGCCAACCCCGCCCTGGTCCGAGCAATCTCCGGCGAAGCAGAGGTCCGACACTATCACGTCCAGCTTCCCGTCGCCATTAACGTCAAGGACCACGATCGCGTAATTACCCTGGCCTCCTGCTCCGAAGGTCTGAACTGGCTGGAAGGTTCCGTCGCCGTTGCCCAGCAGCACGCCCACAGACCCATTTGCATTCGCCACGATTATATCGAGCTTACCGTCGTCGTTTACATCTGCCACCTTAAGGGACCAAGCTGTTCCGCCTGAACTGTAGGCCACGGGGGGCTGAAAACTACCATCGCCGTTGCCCAGCAGCACAGCCATCGTACTGCCAGTGAGACAATAGCTGTCGCCGCAACTGTTTGCGACGATCAGGTCAGGCTTACCGTCGCCGTTCACGTCGGTTACTACCACACCGTTGGCAAGAGACCCCGGGCCGCCCGTATCATGCGTCACGGCCGATTGGAAAGTGCCATCGCCGTTGCCCAGTAATACTCCGACTCCGCCGTTACTCGGAATGCTCCCGTCGTAGCCGTTACCCACTATGAGGTCAAGCTTGCCATCGGCGTTCACGTCTGCGACAGCGACTTGGGTAGCAAATATTCCTCCAGAGTTGTAGTTGACCGCTGGCAGAAAGAGGGGATTTCCCGCCTCAAAAAGGGCGGCGGAAGACTTTGTGGGGGACTGACCGGTATCCGCTTGCTGGGCTGAGGCGGCGAGGGCGGTCAGGACGGTGAGAATGGCAATGGAAGGACTGAAGACGTTGGGACTGCGGATCTTTATTCTTAGGAAACGCTGGCTGGTCATGGGAGACCTCTTATCAACTCAATACGTAGGAGTACTGCCGTGCGTCCAAGGCGTGCTTACAAGATCATCTGAAGACAATCGTTCGGCGAATCATCCTGAGAGCCAACGTGCAGGCAGAGAGGATTGCGGCGGGGGATGGCCGCTACGGAGGAAACTTAGCACCGAGTGGAAGCGTGAGTCAATTCCTAATCGTTGCACGCATGTCAGGCGGCCCGAACCGTCTCCACAGGGCGCGTCAAGACAGTCCATCGCAGCCGTATTGTTTTCTGGGGAGCGGTTGCACTTTGGGGGCTGGCTTGCTCTTGTCGCCTCCACCTTTGGTGCTGGATTGATCGCTTTGTCTAGTAAGAGAGCCCCTGGCAAAGCACACGCCAGCGTTCGGGGAGACCTGCTGGTTGTGCTTTCCATGTTTGCAGCTATCGCATGGATTCTGATCTCGAACCGACTTATGCGGCGGCATTCTGCGGTCATGGTGACGGCGTTCGTCTCTTGGATCGGCACTTTGATCTTGACGGCTGTGGTCATCACCACATCGGGCGTCCCTTCTTTGCACTACTCCAAACCTGTATGGGTCGCGGTCGCAGAGCAGGGGCTATTGGCGACCGCGAGCACAACGGTGCTGTGGAATTGGGGACTCAAGCGGGTTCCGACTTTGCAAGCAGGAATCTTCGTAAACTTGGAACCGCTGGTTGGCGCAATTCTCGGAGTTTTCGTCTGCATGAGGTCTTGGGGAGGACGGCTCTCGCGGGCGGTGCGCTGATTATCGGAGGAGCATTCTATTTCAGTTACAAACCGGAGAGCACCTCGGGTGAAGTCACATGGGATTGACGAAGACGTGGGGCATTGAAACGATGAACCTGATGAGTGAGCCTTCAATGATGGCTAACCGAACAGTCCGAGTGGGCATCGACGATGCCCCGCCTCCTCCGATGCAATTCGGCAATCCTGACACGGGCGATTTTCGTGGCTACGAGGTTGACCTGCTGGAGGAAATTGGTCGGCGGGTCGGCTTTCGGCTGAGTTTTCGGCGGGCGTTATGGAGTGTAATCATCCATGAACTCAAGGCGGGAGATGTCGATCTGGTTTGCAGCGCAGCGACCGTCACCCCGGAGAGGGAGCGCGAAGTTGATTTTTGCGTCCCTCATCTTAGGCTGGCTCTGGCTGTAGTAAAGCGTGACGGAATCATCGGAGGCAACGACATTAAAAGTCTGCGGCTGGGGGTGCGAAGCGGAACCACGGCAGAAGCCTACGCTAGACAGCACGGCACTTCTGAGCCAGCGCAGATATCGGAGTCCAACGAGGAACTCTATGCTTCGCTCGCTGCGGGCGAACTTGATGCCATAATTGATGATTCCCCGATTGCAATGTACTTTTCTCAGTTCGTGGCAGGTCTTCAGTTCGCGGGCGTGATACAGGGAACTGAAGGAGCTTACGCGATCATGGTTCGTAAAGGTAACGACAAGCTCCGGGCAGAAATTAATAGGGCGCTCGGAGAGATGGAGAATGACGGAACTCAGCAAAGACTTCTTTCCAAGTGGTTGGGCGACGACTGTGCTGAGGAGGGTCGATGATAGCTCGAATGTGGCATGGCAAAACACGGGTGCGCGATGCGGATGCGTATCTCGACTATCTCTTCAAGTCTGGCATTCCTGCCTACCGTGAGACGATGGGCAATAGGGGAGCTTGGGTTTTACGCAGGATGGAAGGCGACGCAGCGCACTTCATCACCCTTAGCTTTTGGGAATCGCGGGACGCAATTGTGGCGTTTGCCGGGGCCGATATCGAGGTCGCCAAATACTACCCCGAAGACGAAAAGTACTTGATGGAATTGGAACCTACTGTGATTCACTACGAATTGTTCCAGTGATCGATAATTCCCAACGCAAGAGCGATACGTGTTCATCGGGCGATGAATACAGGTAAGCAGCCCTACGAGCAAGTTACAGTCTTCCTGCTCGACCGCCCAGACGGAGTGGCGCAGCCGACCGAGGAACAGGTTTCGAGTCCCAACAATCCTCGGGGTGCGATATGATCCCCGCATGATCGCGGCTTCCTACAAACCAAAGAAGAAGTTTATGCAGTTGGCAATCGCGGAAGCCAAGCGTGCCCGCGACCGAGGCGATTATGCCATCGGTGCTGTCATCACCCGCGAAACGGATGGGCGCGAAGTCGTCATTGCCAGTGCAGGGAACCGGGTAAAGACTTCAGGATCAAGCATCAAGCATGTCGAGTTGGAAACGCTCAAATACGTATCGAGCGGTTATGGCCGCTACCTGACTGAGTTCGTGCTCTACACCACGCACGAAGAATACAAGTGGCGAGCCTGCCTCATTCGACATGAAGGAAGGCGAGGAGGTTTCGCTTCAGGGGCATTTGGAATTTCATGCTCCGGCCGCGCATCGATGATACCGTCTTCATCGTGGCACGGGTATTGCTCCCTTCCGCGCGATGCTGCCGTGGCTGTTCGCGGATCTTGCGCGACATCAGGAGAGGCAGACCTGGCTGGTATTTGGCAATCGATACCAAAGAGACACCTATTTCCACGACGAGTTCCTGGCTCTTGCGGGTCGGAACCCCAACCCCCACTACTTGCCGACGCTCAGTCGCCCAGACGAACAATGGCACGGGTTGCGCGACGATGTGCAGCAGCAAGTTCCAGACATTGTCTAGCGCCGGCCCGACACGCGCGCCTACCTCTGTGGACTCGACAAAATGGTCAAAGCCAATCGCGAATCGCTCGAGTCGCTGGGCTGGGAGAGAAAGCTCATTCGCTAGAGAGAAATAGGACTGAATCTCTCGTTCCGCCGATTCGCGACGGATAGTGACCTCAACCCTGATCGATACCACTGCCTTTATTCATCAGCTTTGCCATCCCAATGGTCCTTCGCAACAGAACCAAAACCCAACTCAAAGCCACGATCCCCGCGCCCCATACAGCGAATGCTACATCTACCACCCACTTTGGGGCCGCTCCCACCCTGCGCAACAGAAAGGGCAGGAAATTCCAGGTTGTGATGTGAACGTAGTCCCATGCATCCCAGTGCATGGCTTCAGTGTCTAGTCCCCAGGCATCCATCTTGCCCAAAGCGAATGCCACGATGTTCTTGAAGCGCAGCGCGATCACGAATGTGGGATGGCCCAGGGTCTCCATCTGGTAAATCTCCAGCGGCAACCAGAAGGCAAGCGAAGCCAGTTGAATGATCAGGCTGGCGCTGATCAACACCATTCCGCCACGCCAGATCCACACGCTCAGGTCGGCCCGATAACGCACCAACAGGGGCACGGCAAGCAACGCCACCATCTCCACCGCCGTCGAAACGTAACGATCGCCCCAGGCGAAGTCTCCCGCCCAGTAGGTGTACCGCGCATAGAAGCTGATGTAGACGAGCAGAAGTAACAACGAAGTGAGACCATACGCGCGAACTTCTGGCGACAATCGATTCCACAACAAGACCAGCAGCAGAACCGCCAACACCAGCAGAGGATCGAAAAGAAGAATCGACTTCTCCGGCTTAAACAGCGCGCCGAAAAAGCCCTCGTGAAAGGGCGATGTCCAAGGATAGTTTGGCGGAAGGGTTGGGTCCTGCAACCGATGCTCCTGGGCAAACAGCGACACGTACGTGTTGGTAAACGATCCGAACCGGTAATACTGGTACAAGCGGTCGATCAGCAAGAAAAAGCCATACACCGGAGCGGCGACCTTGCAATAGGCGACGAACCGCTGCCAGAGTTCGCGTCTTCGCTCCCCCTCAAAGCAAAGCACAAGCAACAGGAAAACGCCGCCCAACATAAGATCCATGCCGGTCGTCAGGCGAGTGAGCAAGTTCAGCCCAAGGGCGCCGCTGCCCACTAAGAGCGCACGCCGGCTTCCCGTCCGCAGCCACTCATATTGAAACGAAAATCCAGCCAGCGTCAGCAGCATGATGTAGTTGTTCTCCGTCATGTTCTGCGTGTAGTGGAGGTGAGTCGTGCACAACATCAGCGCCAGCCAGCCCAGCACGGACTCCCTTACGCTGAATCGCAATTGGCGAAGCAGACGAAAGCCCACCAGCGCTGTCAGCACATTCACCAGAATGCCGGTGAGATAGCTGACCACAATGGCGCGCACCTGGGGATCGTCTTCGTAGTCAGAAAAAATGCTCCAGTGCGCGACCCACGTCGCCACGAGATCGGCGGGCAGCATCAGCAGCGACTGTCCAATTCCGTACCAGGCGTAGAGTTGGCCGCCGCGACCGTGCAAGCCGAACTCGGGATAGTCGTTGGGAAAAACCTGCGGTTCGGAAGTCCAGAGCCAGTGCGCGGCCTGCAGCCGATGCATGGTGTCGGCCGTACCCAACTCACCGGACTGCACCACAAACACCAGCAGACCCGCGGCCAGACACAACAAGACCAAAGGATCAACCATCCAGCGGCGGAGGCGCGAGCTCATCGTTAGGATGGTAATACAGAGCGGCTTCCGGTTTTCCGCACCACCGCCTGAGTTGCGCGACCGGGTTGGTTCTGACGGGGTAGACTATATCGGGAAAATCATGCCGGCCTGCTCATCCTGCGGAACCGATGTTCCCCCCACTGGACGCTTCTGCTCGGCCTGTGGAGCGCCCGCCCGCCACTCGGACGATCTCGCCACTCTCGACTGGGCAACGGCAACCTCGCCTTTACCGCCTCAGCCCGCATCCTCGTCCTCGTCGCGGCCCTCCAGTTCCGCCGAGTACCAGAGCGAGGGCCGCTTCCTTCCCGGTCGAATGCTGGCCGGGCGTTTCCGCGTCATTGCGCTGCTGGGAAGAGGTGGTATGGGCGAGGTATATCGCGCCGACGATCTCACGCTCGGCCAGCCAGTGGCTCTCAAGTTCTTGCCCGATGAAGCTGCCCGCGAGGAAGGCTTAGTCGAGCGTTTTAAGAATGAAGTACGGATCGCGAGGCGGGTTTCTCATCCCAACGTTTGCCGCGTCTACGACGTGGGCGAGGTTGAAGGCCACACGTTCTTCACCATGGAATATGTCGATGGCGAAGACCTAGCTTCGTTGTTGCGGCGCATCGGCCGGCTGCCCGAAGACAAGGCTCTCGACATTGCCCGGCAGCTTTGCGCGGGGCTGGCCGCCGCTCACACCAAAGGCGTACTCCATCGCGATCTGAAGCCGGCGAACATCATGCTCGACGGACGCGGGCAGGTGGTGATCACCGACTTCGGACTGGCCGGCGTGGCGGATCAGATCCAGGGAGCCGAGGTGCGCAGCGGAACTCCGGCCTACATGGCGCCCGAGCAGTTGGAGGGGAAAGAAGTCAGCACCCGCAGTGACATCTTTTCTCTGGGGCTGGTGTTGTACGAAGTCTTCACTGGCAAGCGAGCCTTCTCCGCGAAATCCGCCGAGAAGGTACGCGCGGGGGACGACAGAACTGTGAGCCGGCCTTCGTCGGTGGTGAAGGATCTCAATCCGGTGATTGAGCGCGTCATCCTCCGCTGCCTCGAAACCGAGCCATCGGCCCGGCCGGCGACGGTGCTCAGTGTGGCAGCAGCCCTCCCGGGAGGTGATCCGCTGGCGGCAGCGTTGGCGGCGGGCGAGACACCTTCGCCGCAGATGGTGGCGGCGTCCGGGGAAACGGCTGGGCTGCGTCCAAGGATCGCGGTTGCGTATTTCGTCTCGGTGCTGATCGCTTTGGGTGCGGTCACGTTTCTCGGCATTCATTACAGCGGGCTCGGGAAGATGCGGCTGGAGTTGACGCCGGAAGTGCTCACGCAGAAGGCGAGAGAGATCGTTGTGCGGCTGGGCTATCCTGAACGGCCTCTGGATCGCGCGTCTGATCTCTACCAAGACAGGGACTTCCAGGACTATGTGGAGAAGAACGATAAGCCGCATCCGGACTGGGATGCTGTGCTTGCGGCGCGGCCTTCGCTGCTTCAGTTTTGGTACCGGCAGAGTCCCGATGACATGATGGCACACGGCTTCCAGGATCAGCTGCTGAACCCGGGGATTGTAATGCGCGACGATCCTCCGACAACCCTTTCGGGGATGATCAACCTGGAACTCGATCCACAAGGGCGGCTGACTTACTTCCAGGCAATCCCGCCACAGAAGGATGGTTCGGTCACGCAGCCGGGCATGTTTGATTGGAATATCCTCTTCGCCGCTGCGGGGCTGGATGCGGCGCAGTTTCAGAAGGCGGAGCCGACATGGAACTCGCTGGCCTCCTCCGATACGCGCGTGGCCTGGACGGGAACCTGGCCGGGGACGACGCGGCCGCTGCGGGTGGAAGCGGCCTCCTGGCATGGCAAGCCGGTTTTCTTCTCGCTGATCGGCGACTGGACCAAACCGGATCGCATGAAGAGTCCGGAGGATTCGACGGGGAAGAAAGTGCAGCAGCTGCTCGACATGGTGTTGTTCCTGTCGCTCTTGCTGGGAGCGGTTCTTTTGGCGCGGCGAAACTACCGGCAAGGGCGCGGCGATCGCGAGGGTGCGTTTCGCCTGGCTTCGGTGATGTTTGCGCTCGAGATGTTGTTGTGGCTGTGCCGCGCGCATCTTGTTCCCAGGATCGAAACCCTAGCAGGCTGCTGAAAAACTAGCGACGGGCGCAATTTTCTTCTACATCTTTCATTGTTTTCATCATTTCTATGTCGGAAAGGTCGATTCTCGGTACTTTTCTAACCCCCAGCGCTATCTTTTTGC
>JBAUXO010000252.1:0-29590 GCA_049584315.1 Candidatus Sulfotelmatobacter sp.
CTTTGTACCCCTCGACGGACCCTCAGGTCGGACACGTCATCTAAACTTAGAGGAGGAGGTTTCGCCTTCCAAAGCCGAACGGCTCAGAATTTCCGGAATTAATGGCTCAGAGTTTTCGGAACCCACAATTCCATATCGCCCGCACTGGGCGAAGTGGCACAGGCGTTTGGACTCGCTCCGTTGGCAATCAGCGTAATTGGCGATCGCGAATATCTTCTCAAAATCAAGGTGGAGTCTAAAGATCAACGAACCTTGTTCACGATTGATGTCTCGCGGGCTTCAGCAGTCATAAAAAGCGAACTTGTTGAGCAGTCGATCCTCACGGACGACGCCATCGTCAAGTACCCAACCCGAAATTTGCTTCTGCTGCACAAAGCCGAAGCCTTCCTGGGCAGGAAGAACGTTAAGTGTAGAGACGCTCTTGATATTAAGGTCCTACAGGACTCAGGAGCAGAATTGGATGGGAATCTCAAATTCCATCTAGAAGACGGAGTCGTCTCGGACCGGCTTGACGATCCAAAATTCATCGCGGAACGAATTGCCGCAGTGACGCCTAAACGCTGCGAGGCTGAACTACCCGAATATCTCCCCGAAGAGGTGTTTCGACAGCTTGCGGAAAACGAATTCGAACCACTGCGGCAATCCCTCCGCGATCTATTCGCGGAGTGGTTAAAACAATGAAAACATCACGCATCGACTGGGCAAAATTCGTATCGGAAGAAGCTAAGGTCTCTCCACTATTGAAGTCGGATGAGATCGCCCGCCGTTTGGGAATGTCTGAGCTAGTTGTCCGAAGATCGTTTCTCAGACTCGTGAAGAGAGGCATGATCGAACACTTTGCGAAGAAGTGGTTTATCAACCTGCTTGCACGAGACTTCTCGGGTCGTGAACTTGTGAATCTTCTCCGGCCTCGATCGTATGTTTCGCTTCAAACGATCCTTCGAGAGGCCGGCATAAGCTCACAGACGCCAGTGTCGATCACCGGCGTTACTACCGGTGAACCAGCGTCGTTCAGTTCGCGCACGGTGTCGATAACGTTCAGACATATCAAAGCTAGTCTTTATTGGGGGTTCCAAGCACGTAGAACCCTATACGGGACGTACAACACAGCAGAACCAGAGAAGGCTCTGTTGGACTGGTTTTACTTGGCACGAAAGCGGGGAACTGAGGTAATCACCGACGAGTTCGACCTCCGCAAGCTGGATCGCGAAAAGCTTCTCTTATACGCGCAAAAATATCCACGACCTGTAAAGTTCGAACTGCTTGAGTCGTTGGCTCGCACTGGTTCTGTTCTTTCGAACGCCAAGTCGTCCCCTTCGCGTGAAATCAAAAGGTAGCAGCTCTTAATGAAGTGATAGAATCTCGTGCGGGTGCTTTCTTATGACCTTGGCAATGGACTCTTAGCCCGAGAATCGCCGGCAAAGCGCTTCAGGGCAAAAATGACAACGAACTGTGGAAATCCGGGAAAACCGACACACTTTATTACACAGTTGCACATTCGTCATTTTCGATGAAAAGGGAAGAGAGCCATAAACAGGTCGTAAAATCAGGCACTTGCAAGTAGAGCCGGGATGGCGGAACTGGCAGACGCAGCGGACTCAAAATCCGCCGGTACTTAGTACCTTGGGGGTTCGACTCCCCCTCCCGGCACCAAGTCCAACCCATTCAAAGAACAACCAGTTAACCCGTGGAGTGGTCGTCTGAGAGTTATCGTCAGAATCAGTCCTCATAGACTCAATTCTGCCCAAACCCTGCCCAAATTGCTTTTGCACTTCGTTCTGCTGTTCGGCCGCTTCCGCGTTTGTCGCGTTGCTGGCCTGCTTCCAGTTTCGTCATCGCATCTTTGATGTCGGACTGCGAAACGATGGCGTAGCGCTCAAACACGCTGCGAGTTTTCCAGCCATCTATCTTCGTGAGTAACCGTCAGAGCAAGCACACGGTTGACGGGTTGAATCCGTAGGCAGCATCAACACGGGGTCGTGGTTGAAGGGTTGAAGGGGACCCAGGCCGTCGCGACTTCACCTGCAAACTCTCGGTACGTGCAATGCCATGATCAAGAAGTGCCATACGTGCGCTCGCGTTTGAGGCTCCGAGTCGGCGGGTGCTTTGACGCAGGTTAACGATCGAGCTCCTCGCGGGCCTTGCGAGCGATGAGAAGAAAATCCTTCCGGCGCGCGTCTTCCTCAAGTTTCTCTAGTCGTTGCCGGCCCGAAGCCCTCGAAGAATGAAACTCCAGTCGGCCGAGATCTAGACGCGCCTCGAACTCGAACTCCTTGTAGCCATCCCGGACAGACTCGCTGAGAACGGATTGCAGTGTTTTCGTCGCCGCAGCCTCCTTGCCGGTACGCGCGTTCACTTCGGCAGCAGCCAGAGTCGCCAAAAGATGGGTCGAGCGGTCACTGGTGCGTTCGGCCAGAGCCATGGCATTGGCTGCAGCGGCCTCGGCGTCTCCGATTTTCGACTGCGCCAGCAAAGCTCGCGCCAGCAGAGCAGCGGATTGGCTGGCGCCGGTAGCCATCGTCTGCTGCTCAAACTGCGGGGCCGCCGCGCGAACCAGCGCCTCGGCCTCTGCCGGCTTGCCTTCCTCGATTGTGATGATGGCGAGCGCAATCTGGCTCCGGGCAATCTCGACTGAGTCGCCGAGTTCTTTCTGGATCTTTAGGACCTGCTCCTCTTGATCACGCGCCTGTGAGACTTGATCCCGAATCAGGGAGATTTGGGCGAAACCTCCCAAATTGAAACCGCGGCCGTCCTTGAATCCGATTTTCTCGGCGATGGAAATTCCCTCTTCGTAGTATGACATCGCCTGGCTCAAATCACCTCGCTCCACCAGAACTCCGGCCAGATTACCTAGCGTGGCGGTCACTCCGCGCTGGTCGCCGCCGTCGCGGAAGCCTTGCAAAGACTTTTCATGCATGCGGGTCGCGCCCACCAGATCGCCCAAGCCGTCCAGAACGTTGGCGATACTTCCCGTGTCACTTCCAATGTTGGCGGGGGCTGCGCCCGTCTCCTGATCAATCCGCAGGGCCTGTTCATAGTAGCGTCTCGCTTCCTCCAGCTTTCCCTGGTCGAAGTAAACATTTCCCAGGCTGACGGAAGTCAAGCCGATCTGACCATCCCCGATTTTTTGGAATATGTTTAAGGCCTGTTCGAACGCGCTCTGCGCGCCCGCGAAGTCGCCTTTGTCGTACAAAACGACTCCGTACGTTCTTAATGCGTGCCCCAGCAAATGGGGGTTACCGGCGTTGGCGGCGAGATCGCGGCTTTCGAGGCTCTTCTGCACCGCCTTATTCAGATCGCCCAGCCGGTCCCATGCGAACGCTTCAGCATCGATTGCCTGCGCCTGAAGCATACGCGAGCCTTGTGCCTTCGCTTTCGCCGCGGCCGCGGCCGCCGCGTTTTGGCATGCGCTGAAATTGCCCGCGGCGTTTTGGGCCACCGCCTCCGCCAAATCAATGCGGGCATCGTCGCTTGGCGGCTTGGGCAAGGTTCGCATCTGCGCAATAGTGTCGAGCGAGTCCTTGGGATGCCCGGCCTTCGTCTGCGATGACGCCAGGCGCAACGCGTAATCAAGATTGTCGGGAAAGAAATTTCTTAATGTGCGATAGATTTCTATGGCCGAGGGGAAGTCGTGAGCAAACTCGCGATAGCGTCCCTCCACGGAAAGATGCTGCTCACGCGTCAGATTGGCCGAAAGATCGAATGCCTTCTTAGCCTCTTCTTCCGCTTTCTTGTCGTAGCCGAGCTGGGACCAAGCCTGAGCCAAAGCCGCGTGCGAGAGTGCGTAGTTGGAATCGGCTGCGATCGCCTTTTCCAACAGATCCCGGGCAGCCAGAGCTTCATAAGCTTGCAGTTTCGCCAGTCCTTCCGCATACAAACGAGTAGCCTCAGGGTTTGCCGGGGCGGATGCTGCCACTTGCGATGCCTCCGTGCTGGAAACATCTGCGATTCCCAACTTCTGGCGCAAGCCGGCGCCACTCTGCGTTACCAGCTCGGGAAGGCTGGCTTCGCTTCCATCTTGTGAAATCACAGCAATGGTTTCGCCCTGCCTCGCGTCTTGCAAACGCACATCGACCCGGATCTTGCCGCCGCTATCTTTCCCTGTGTCAAGATAGGAACCGAGCACAACGATGTCGCTGCCCAGATGAGTGCGGATCTTTTGCAACGTGTCGCGGCTGTAGCTGTCGGCGGAGGGCAGAGAGAGATCGATCTTCATCCGCGCCACATCTTCGTTGGAAACCACGCGGAGCTGTTGCCCGGCAGACAGTTGTGCATCGAGCATCTCAGAGAGCGCGGTCGAAATCCAGGCTTCGTCATCCCTCCCCGACAGATTTTTAAAGCCGAGCACGGCCACCGACGTGCGCCGCCTCAATTGCGGCGCCGCATCACTGGTTACCGAACGGTGTAAAACTCGATCGCGAAGGCCGCCGACGTTCGCCCCCAAAGCGATGAGTAATAAGAGCAGGAAACCGGCAGCGATCGTCATCAGAACGCCGATTCCGCTGAGGTACGGCGAACGACGAAGATTGGGCCGCTCCAGATCAGCGCGCATTTCCCTTGCGGATTGATAACGGCGCTCCCGATCCTTTTCCAAGCCGCGCCTGATAATGCTCTCGACGCCGGCAGGAACTGCGGGGTTCAATTGACGCACAGGCACCGGTGAGCCATGCAGTACGGCGTCATGAACGGCCGGACCAGTGCTGCCTCGGAAGGCGCGCTGGCCTGTCACCATCTCAAACAACACAAGGCCGACGGAGAACAGATCGCTCCTCGCGTCCAGCTTCTCGCCACGTATCTGCTCGGGCGACATGTAGAAAGCAGTGCCCATCTTCGCGCCCGTCCGAGTCAAGGTCAGAGCCTCTTCTCCATGTGCCAGGGTGACAGTTGTAAGAGCACCTTGAACGTCTGGCTCTTCCTGGGGTTCCACCACCTTTGCCAGACCGAAGTCGAGAATCTTTACTTCGCCGCGGACGGTAACAAATATGTTTTCAGGCTTGATGTCGCGATGAATAATGTTCTTTTGATGTGCCGCTTCCAGCCCCCGCGCGATCTGGATCGCCAGCTCTATTGCCCCATTCAGCCGGGAACGTTTGTCCACCTTGAAGTTGCGGCTGATCCACTCCCTTAGAGTTTCGCCCTCGAGCAGTTGCATCACGATGAAGGGCTGGCCATCATGTTCGCCGAGTTCGTATATGGAACAAATATTTGGGTGGTCGAGCGCCGATGCGGACCTGGCCTCGCGCTGCATGCGCTCAAATGCAGTCCGATCGCTGGCAACCTCGCCAGGCAGAAACTTCATGGCGACGCGACGGCCAAGTTTGATGTCCTCCGCCTCATACACAACCCCCATGCCGCCGCTGCCCAGCCGGCTCAGGACGCGATAATGAGAGACGGTCTCACCCACTATAGACCGAAAAACCACTCCAATTGAGGCGGGGCCTGACGTCTGCGTGGGTATGTCGGCAGGGCTGAAAGCAGGCGACTGCAGAAAGCTTCCCGCCTGACGATGCGAAATAAGCAGGGAGTGGACCTCCTCAAACAGTTCCGCATCGCCAGCGCACTCCTGGCGCAGGAACTCGTCCTGCTGCTCGACCGGCACTTGCAGCGCCGCCTGCAGCAGTTCGTCAATCCGTTTCCAGCGCTCAGCGTCCATCGGAATTTCCACGACTCATCTCGCGGCGCAGCCAGGCCCGAGCAGTGCTCCAGTCACGCGCCACTGTGACCGCCGAAACTTCGAGCACCTCGGCCGCTTCTTCGAAATTCAATCCACCGAAGAATCGCAGCTCCACGACCTGCGCCTTGCGGGCGTCGATCTGCGCCAGCGCCTTTAGCGCATCATCAAGAGCGACGATGTCCAGATCTCTGCCCTTTCCCTGTTCGAGCAGCCCGCTGTCGTCCAACGATAATGTTTGGGCAGCCCCTCCGCGTTTCTCGGCACGGTGGCGGCGGGCATAGTCCACCAGAATCTGCCGCATCTGTTGGGCGGCGATGGCAAAGAAATGGGAACGGCCCTCCCACTGTGGGGCATTTAGTCCCACTAGGCGGAGATAAGCTTCATTCACCAGAGCAGCGCTCTGCAAAGTGTGGTCGGGACGTTCCTTGCGCAGTTGATAACGGGCCAGACGCTGCAGTTCCTTGTAGACGACAGGCAACAACGCGTCCAGAGCTTTGCGGTCGCCACCTCGCCAGCCCTCTAACAGCCGCGTGATTTCTCCTGCCGATTCGTGCCCCACGAAAATAACCTTGGGAGGGTAAGCGCTTTGGCAGCTAGAGTAGCCATGGCTGTTTCGGGTGTCAACTGGAAACGGTTGGAAACTTGACCACTTAGCGTGCTTCCTCGCAGTCGCAAAATATCTTGAGCGCCGATGATAAGTTTTGCCGCCGACTTTGCGCTGTTAGAGATGAGGGGAAAGTACTTCAGAGGACCGATCACAAAATCTGAATACGGAGGATGAACAAATGAAAGCACAAAACAAATTCGCAAAGCTGGCAGTCCTTGCAGTCATGGGCAGCTTGTTACTTGGTCTCAGCGCATTGGCCATGGCGGAGAGCGATGCGTCCTGGGCAATCCGCGCGTCGGCCGCTACTATAGCGACCAATATCCCTGGCATTCGCAGCTATGCCGAGCCGCCTAAAGGGTTCAATCCGGTGACGGCCACCGACGAAGAACTCGCTATCTATGGCTTCCCGCCGCGGCCCTGACAAACAAGCCCATCCCAACGAGTACGCCCATTGGGAACGCGCTATGAAGCTCGCCAAGACCCACTGGACCGGAGACCTTAAAGCGCTGCCAGGTGGAGGCTTGAAGGTCCCGTCTGGCTCGTCGCCTTTGCCAGAGGCGGTCCAGCCGGAAACATCCGGACCCAAGCAGATACAAACGAACAATGCGAGCGGAGCCGTGGTCACGAGCAATCAAAAGACCTTCAACAAAAATTCGATTGAGGATGTTATCGCCGAAATCACTGCGCCAACGGCTGAGTTCCCTTACGACACCACAGCGTGTAGCGGGCAAGGTTATATCGCATCAGTTTGGTCGGGATTGACGGGTTTCTCTTCAATACCGGCAATGGCTATGGATTCGATCCGCAGCTAGAGGCAGGAGTCTATGAGCAAGTTTCGTGCTTCGGAGACCTGTACTATTTCGCTTCCTTCGGATGGCAAGGCGGCTACAGCGTCGCTTTCGACGTCAATCCTGGGGATGTTGTTTACGCAGTTGCGATCGCCGGCGGGTCGAACAGCAATGTTTATCTTGAAGACATGACGAGCCATGTGAGCGCCAGCTATTCCGTTGCGACCCCCGGCATTGTGGGACACTCCGCAAACTGGATGGTCGAACGGATATGCTGCACCGGCAACCAGCCATCCGCGCTAGCCAACACCACGAACATCGCGTTCGGTGCGGCGTACTGGCGTGAGGGCCAGGTCGTTCAACACTCGTGTGTCCGCACCGACGATGCCGATACTGCTCACATAAAACTGCTTGCCTTCGTCCACGTCAATGTCGAGAAAGATTAGTTTCCTGTCGTCGTCAAATCTGGTCTCGGGCACGGAAGTGAAGTTGATATAACCTTGCTCGCCGTAAGCCTTGCGCAGGTTTTCCAATCCTTTAGCAATCTTCTCGCGGCTGAAGATCCCGCCGTCATTGATCGGGAAAAGAGCGCGTAGGGCTTTGACGTTGCTAACCGCCTTGTTGTGCTTGAACCTGATCGCACCCAAGGAGTATCGCGGGCCCTCGTCCACGTGAACAAAAAGGCCAATATGTAGATCAGTAGCGTTCTTTTATCAGCGTGGTCGCGTTGCCGTTAACCTGCACTTTGAAGTATCCACGGTTTTGCCAGCCCGCTCTGACCCTTTCCAACGCCTCTTCGATAACTCCGTCAAGCGCATCTCCATGTGATTCCTGCCTGGTCGAAGCGGCGATCTCGTCCTGGTCGGAGGTCGGCATCTGAAGGAAGCCTGAGAACGTTACGTTGTCGATTGAGACTTCTGTCCCCGAAGGTTGCGCCTCACGGGAAGGGGAGGAAGGGCAGTAGCTTTGATCTCGGACTTCAGGAATTACAGTCGCATCGGCCTGCTGTGCTTGAATCGGAGTCTGCCCAGCCAACAAGCCCGCTGTAGCCAAAACAACGATCTGCGCCAGTCCAGCTCGCATGGCAGCATTATAAGCCGGTTTTGATCGTTGACGTTATCAGGCCTTAGCGCTCAAATTTTGACTTCTTTCGATTCAGTTCACATCTGAAGCGTTCGCGAAACCGGTCGGAAGGTGAGCGTAAATGAGATTTTATGGATTTTGCAGACACTACTTGCTTTGCTGTTCCTTAGCTCCGGTATTGCCAAATCGCTTATGTACAAAAAGCGCATGCTGGAAACCGGACAGACAGGAGCGGCTGCTATGCCGCTGATGTTCGTTCGATTCATCGCAGTGTGCGAAATATTGGGGGCAGTTGGCCTGATTGCGCCTCGGGCATCTGGTATCTATCCAGAACTGACGCCGCTTGCTGCAGTTGGTTTAGGCGTCATCATGGCGGGCGCTGCGGTAGTGCATTACTCCATGCACGAGTTCAAACCAATCGTCGTCAACGCGATGCTTTTCTGTCTTTGCATGTTTATCGCATGGGGAAGGCACTGAGGCACTCCGCGCCCGAACATTTGGAGGCAAGACGAATGCCGCGAATAGTGGCAAACCGCTCGACGAGGCAGCGGTTACGCTCGAAGCCGTTCAATTTTAATGCTCGGCGATTTAGCGCTGATTGACAGAGAGTGGAGCGATCACGGCGTTAAACTCGTTTCCCTCTTCATCCAAATGGCAATTGCACTAGAACCGGTCTCAAAAATGGTCCCTTATGAGACAGCCCGCTGAAACGTCTTTCAGGCCATTTGAGCGGATGGCACTGGTACAGTAATGCGACCCAAAAAGGAGACAAACGATGCGGTTCTTGCTAAAGATCTCAATTCCAGTCGAGGCTGGCATCGCGGCGGCAAAGAAGGACCGGTTCAAAGCGATCCAACTGATACTCGAAGAGCAGAAGCCTGAAGCGGCCTACTTCCTGCAGGATGGCGGAGAGCGGACTGCTATCCTCTCATCGTAAACATGGAGGATGCTTCGCAACTCGCCGCGATGGTCGAGCCATGGTTTCTGGCGCTCAACGCGAGCATTGAATGTAAACCAGTCATGGTCGACGACGATCTCCAGAAGGCGTTCCCAGCCCTCGAGCGTGCCGTGAAAACCTTCAGCTGATGCCTTCTTCCGCTTGGGCGGCCACCCCTCGGTCTGTTCCCGAGCGTCCCGTGTTTCACAAAGGCTGGTGTTCCCTTGAAGCGGAGGTGGTCCAGCGCCAATTGGGACGTAATGTGGTCACATTTTCGCGCTGTTCCAGGAAATACACGGCCGGCGTGCACAAGTTGGACCAAACGGCGAAAGTGTGAGCGCGGATATCAAAAAACACAACTCGCCCTTCACTTGGTCTCTGACAACCACATCCCCGATGAAGCCTAAAGCTATCAACAGACGATTCCAACCATTGACGGCAACAATGGCCAGAGTCAGGTTCACCAGTTCTTCTCCACTGAAGCATTTTCTCGCTCCCTCGTCAGGCCAGGGCTGGGCGCTCACGAAAAACCGCATAATCTGGCCGTTTTCTGACGGACTCTAGTGGGGACACCAGCGACACATACGCGACCATCCGCTCCGGTGAAAGAGTGCTCGTAAAACGGAATTAAGTCGACAGTTAAGTTGTTGACCCCGGAATTCGCAAATCTTGTGTCGCTCGGAATTACTTATTAGGATATTTCCATCGACGGAATTTGGTGGCTAGGGTTCCGCTCTCCGATCGGTCCGAGCGCCACAGAGGACCGTGCGGTCCGCACCCAAGGGCAAAAATCCCAGAGGCAAAGTCGAAATAGACTTTGTGTCTCTTGGGAGCCCTTGATGTTTAATCTACAAAGCCTTCCAACTAAGCGGTCAACGGGACCCGGAGAGCAGAGCTTAACATCCGCAAAATCTCCTGAGCCAATCGGCATCGCGGCCCACCCGTGAAACCACCGAGGGTGGGACATCCAATTCACGCTAGCTCGGACGAAATGCGTCGGCTCGGCCAGCCCCCAAAATTTCTTGGACGATTTGTCGAATTCCGTCCGGCCGTTCGACTATATCGTGAAGGCAGGGTAACCGGCCCGCCCGAAGACTAAGTAATAAAGACCGTTACAGGAGAAGGAGAAATCATGGCGCAGTATTTGGTTGCGATTCACCTCCCCGACGGCTACGACCCGTCCAAAGAGACCGAAGCGATGGTCCGCGGTATCGACGTGCTCAACGAAGAGATGGAGGCTGCCGGTGTCAGGATCTTCGCTGGTGGCCTCTCCCCGGCCCGCAGCGCGAAGTCGCTGCGGGCGCAGCCCGGTGGCAAGGTGCTCATCACCGACGGGCCGCACCTGGAGACCAAGGAGCACATCGGCGGTTTTTGGATACTGGAAGCCGCTGATCTCGACGGGGCGCTGGCGTGGGGGGGCAAGGCTGTCGTCGCCTGTCGGGCGCCGGTCGAAGTGCGCCCGTTTTTCCGCTCGAACATCGTTACAGGATAAAAGGAGAAATTATGCCGCCGTACTTGGTTGCGAATCACCACCCCAACAATTACGACCCGTCCGTCGAGGGCGAAGCGATGCAACGCGAGTCGCCTTCTACTCAAATGAGCAATCAACTCACTCGTCGCGACTCCGCTATCCGCACCGCCGGCTTTGGTCTGGCTTTGGGAGTCGCGCCTGCTGCTACGCTGGCGGAGGCTGAGCAAGCCTCGCGCTCAGCAACTTCGCCGGCGATCGCGGATCCGTATTCCCTCGTCGATCCGGAACTTCTTCCAGCACTGAAGCGATTCCCCGCCTTTGACTTCTCAGCAGAGATGGTCGGCCAGTTCCGGCAAACGCCCGGCATGCCTCCGTTACCTGTTCCCGCGCCGCAGCCCGTGGAGCGGCATATCCCCGGGCCGCCAGGAACACCCGAGGTTCGTCTTTGGGTGGTTGATCCTGCGCCGTTGGACAAGGGCAAGACGTTGTTGCTTCACATGCATGGCGGCGGCTTCATGATGCCCGATCCCGTGTTGATGCCCCGGCTCCAGGGGATCGCGACGGATTGCCATTGCGTCGTCGTCTCGGTTGACTACCGCCTGGCTCCGGAGACGCGCTATCCCGGCTCGCTTGAGGACAATTACGCCGCGCTCAAATGGGCCCATGCCCATGCGGCGGAGCTCGGCATTGATCGCTCCAGGATTGCCGTGGGCGGGGAGAGCGCGGGCGGCGGCCACGCAGCGAGCCTTGCGATTCACGCGCGCGACCGCAACGAAGTTCCCATCATCTTCCAGCTGCTCATCTACCCCCAGCTGGACGACCGAACGGGCAGCACCCGTCCAGCGCCGCCCGCCATTGGCCACTTTATTTGGACTGCGAGTGCCAATCGTCTTGCCTGGAGCTCGCTGCTCGGTGTTCCAGCAGGCTCGTCCAGGGTGCCGGCAGCCGCCGTCCCCGCCCGGGTAGCCAGCGTCGCCGGCCTACCGCCTGCCTGGATCGGTGTCGGTTCTGTCGACCTGTTCGTCGAAGAAGACATGGAGTACGCGCGCCGGCTCGTCCACGCCGGAGTCGCAACCGAGTTCCTAGTCGTGCGTGGTGCCTTCCACGGATTCGACCTCCTCGTGCCGGACACCGAAGCCTCCAAGCAATTCAGCGCGAGCTGGAAGTCTGCGCTGCGCAAGGCATTCGCCACTGGCAAAGCTGCTTAGCAGAGAAGCTGAAAGCGTCGCGGCGGAGTGCGCAGCAGTAAGGAGATTTTCCTGGACGCTTTGTCGAAATTCGGGGTCCGGTCGTTGGTCGTCCTAACGAAGGCATCGGCAATCTGCCAGCCTTAAGAGCGATGAAATGGCAGCCGCGGCCACCACCATATTCGCGATCGATAGCCGCCTGATAGAAAAGGCCCATTCTAAGGAAAAAAACAATGTCTAAAAAAATTAGCGCAATCACGATCAAGAGATTCGCACTACTTGTTGTGCTCGGTACGGCGTACCAAGCGATGGCACAGGATGCCGCGACACCTTATCCGAACATGGCCGATCGACCACCCGATCCTGACTTTTGGAATCCGAAAGTGCGGACCCCGATTTGTCTTAGTGCGGCAGCCGCGCGTTCCTACCTTCCACGCACCATCAAAAGGACCGACTTGATCCTGGCGGGACGCTCGAAAGCTCAGACGGACAAGACCATCGTGGCTGCCGTCGACAACAAAGAACTGCCGGCGATGGAATTCGGGGCGATGTGCTACATGATGTTGGAGCAAGGATATGGCGGCGACAGCGTCAAACACTGGCCTCACCACCTCATGTTTTACTATTCGCAGACCGACCCCGCGACCTGGGGAGCGAATCCGCGGGTTCTCCCATCTTCGCTTCTAGCGACACCTCGGAGCACCTGGCCGAGTTCGTGATTGCGGTGCAAAGGTGGTCGGACGGAACAGAAGGATTAAAGGAGACCTATGAGAAAGATCAGGATCATCGAACACATCTCGCTGGACGGCGTGATTCCGGCCCCCGGTGGCCCGAACGAAGACCCACCTTATCCCTACGGCGGATGGGCGGGGCCGCATGCCGACCCGGATGGAGGAGCGGCCATCGTCGCGGCTCACGGCGAGGCTTTCGATCTGCTGCTGGGCCGCCGAACTTACGATATCTGGAGCGGTTTTTGGCCGAAAGCCCCGAAGAATCCGATGGCGGACAGTATTAACGCGGCGACGAAATACGTCGCGACCCACAGGCCGAAGAGTCTTGAATGGGGGCTGGCCGAAGACCTTGGAGCCGACATCGTTGAGGGCGTTCGCCGCATCAAGGCGAAAAGCGGGCGGCACCTGATCGTCTGGGGCAGCTCGACGCTGACCCCGGTGCTGCTCGAACACGGGCTTGCGGATGAGGTCTTGCTGCTCGTCTTTCCGGTTCTGTTAGGCACTGGCAAACGTATCTTTTCGGATGGAACCCCGCCACGCGAACTCGTGCTCGTCAGCACGAAGGCTGTGTCCTCGGGCGTCATCATCAGCACCTACAGGCCCGGTGGGCCTTTGCGGACCAGCTCCTTCGACGACGTGGGGGAGTGAGAGGGCTGGCACAGCCTTGGTTTTTTGTATACACCATCACGAAAAAGGCTGCCCCACCCATCGCGCTTTTCGATGGGTGGACCAACGCGACCATACATCCGACGAACATCCCCAAGATGAGGTGTGCAACATTCCTTTCGGCATCCACAAGTAAGCTTGAAAATGGGCCGACCAGTAGAAGAGGTACTTGTCGGTCAATGCTGACAGCAACTTGCCGGGCAGCCCAGGGGCAAACCTGTACAGCAACAACCCTCCGAGCACGGCGGCAGTAGTTGACCACGGGGCGACACGGAATGCGGTGCTGAAGAGAAGTACGATGGTTTTTACCGCCTGCCGCCGATACCAGCGTCGGGCGAACGCAACTCCCGATTTCGACGCGAGAAGGGAAAACTCCTCAAGCAGGTCCCCCATAATAGATTCTTCTTCGTCGGGAGGGGTGAAGAGATTCAAGAGCCAACTTGCAGAGCGCGGTGGGACGAAATCTTCTGCGGAGGTCATGGGCAACTCCGAATGAGGTCTAGTCCTTCCGCCATGCTCTGGAGGACGCGTTGTGTGCGGTTCACAGCCGCCACTCCTTTCGCTGTGACACGAAAGAAACGTTTCGAACGTCCACCGCGTTCAGGCGTAGGATCGCCGTGGTGGGACTTGACATACCCTTTCGTCTCTAGACGATCAAGCGTGGCGTAGACACCACCGATTGATACTTCACGCTGAGTGCGAAACTCGATCTCCTGCCGCACCGTGACTCCTAGCCGCAGGAGTGCCAAGACGACGATGTGCTCAAATTCGCCGAGGTAATCGCGGCCAGACATTATCTATACAATATAGAATAAATCATTTGGTAAAACGAATCGCACAGAGCAGGATGGTTTACGCAATCAGATAGAACACCCTTGCAGGGTCAATGAGGGAAATCGGGATGTTAGAACAGTTTGCCAAGACGGCCTGAGTCGACGTGATTTTCGCTTAGGGAACCTCTGAAGAACTCTCCGATCCACAGGCTGAGCGTGTACGGTGTAAGTCGAGGTGAAAAGGCGGATGCGACAGCAAACTTTGGCGGCGCAGACGGGTTTCGAGAAGTACGGACGGAAGACGAGGCGGGAGCGATTTCTGGAAGAGATGGAACAGATCGTGCCGTGGACGGAGTTACAGGCGCTGGTGGAACCGCACTATCCGAAGGGAGAGAAGGGACGGCCTGTGATGGGCCTGAGCATCATGTTGCGGGTGTACTTTCTGCAGCAGTGGTTCAACTTGAGCGATCCCGGCGCGGAGGATGCGCTGTATGAATCGCCGGTGCTGCGGCACTTTGTGGGAATCGATCTGGGGCGGGCGCCGGTGCCGGACGAGAGCACCATCCTTCAGTTCCGTCACCTGTTGGAGAGACACGAACTGGGCGGGGCGATGCTGAACGTGGTGAACCAATATCTGGAGAGCCGCGGCATCCACATCACCACGGGGACGATTGTGGATGCGACCATTATTCATGCGCCCTCATCGACCAAGAACCGGAGCGGCGAGCGCGATCCGGAAATGCATCAGACGCGGAAGGGAAAGCAGTGGTACTTCGGGCTGAAGGCGCACATCGGAGTGGACTCCAAGCAAGGCCATGTGCATTCGGTCTGCACGTCGGCGGCTTCGGTGGCAGACAAGCACATGCTGCCCGATCTGCTGCACGGGGAGGAGCGCAAGGTGTGGGGCGACGGTGGATATCAGGGACAGGGAGAAGCCATCCGGCATGCGGCTCCGCGAGCACAAGATATGACCAGCCGGAGAGTGCAATTCAAGAACTTTGTGGACGAGTTACAAAAGGCCAAGAACCGGGTGAAGGCCAGAGTGAGAGCGAAGGTGGAACATCCGTTCCGGATTCTGAAGCGCATCTTCGGCTTCGAAAAGGTGAGATACCGCGGGATTAAGAAGAACCATCATCGACTGTGCGCCAGCTTCGCGTTGGTGAACCTGTATCTGCACCGCAGACGGCTGGGAGTGGCGAGGGCGTAGTGTCTCTGGACCTCGCGTAAATAGCGGGTTCGGTAAGACCGTAAGCAATACGGGGGGGCGTGACCTGTGCACGCCCTGAAATTCCTGCCGCCTTCAAAATCGATGGTTGCTCAGAGCTTCCCTAGAATGGCCTTGTGTTTACGCCGCCATCTCTATCGCTTGCTTTCCTCGCCCTCACTGCTGCGTTTATTGGATTCACAGTGGGCGCACTCGCGGGGCTATCAGCCTCCCTGTTGCTAAAGCTCAAAGTTTTATTCCGAAACGCCGTTGTGGATGGCATTCTCGGGTCGGCTGGATTCTCCATTGGATGGTTTACTGTTTTCTTAATTCCTTGGCGAAATACCATCACCTATTACGTAGACAAGACCCTCGTGACCTCCACGATGAGCCACTACCAGCATCCATATTTCATGGCGTTCCTTGCTGCGACGCTTCTTCCTGTCGTCCATGAAGTTCGTCGCTTCAGGAGCCTCCGCAGCAATGCCGTTGAACGCTACTCTCGATAGCTGGCGAAGCCAGGATGTTACGACAGTTGGCTGGACCCGACTGCTACACTAACCGCCTTGGTGCATAGGATGACGTTTAATGAGAAGCACACCGCGATCAAGAAGGGTGACATTATTTCGCTCCGTCACGCCTTGGATGCCGGAATGACACCCGACCTTTCAAACGAGTCTTCAACCAGTCTTCATGGACACTACTAATGTTGGCGGCGATTGAGGGGAACAGTGCTATCGCGGAACTCCTTGTTTCGAGTGGAGCCAATGTCAACAGAGCCAACTTTGGGGACACGCCCTTGTCGCTTGCATTCGCCGGAAACCGCCTCTCAATTCGTGAAGATTCTCCTGAGCCACGGGGCTTCGCAACCCCTCCCACCAGCTTGCGCCCCATCTTCGCACGCGGCAGCCTCAATGAGCACTATCGGGATTTAACAATTGGCGTGACGAGCACATATAATTTTGCGGTTAGAAAGGAGATTCTGGATGAGACCGATAAAAGCGCCAGGCCCCTGTTTGCTCTTCAACTTGGCCGCTTTGTCGCTTGCGACAGTCTTGTGGTCCAATCTCGCCGCCGCGCAAACGTCTCAACCAGCGGTGCTCCACGCTTGCACGCCCGTCAGCGAGCGGACGGGTGAACTGGGTTGTTGGATCTTGTCGGATGAACCGATTGGCGCGCTCACCAGTACACAAGCATTTTGGGATCTATACGTCTATCCGACGCGTGCTGCAGCGGAGGCAGAGAAAGGACCACGCGGCACTGTCGTCGTGGGGCTGGGAAAAACTCGGTTGATGACCATCGACGAAGAGTCGTGGAAACCAGCGAGCGGCGAACCTGTCGCTAAAATTGGTCCGCTTCCGTTAACACCAGGAGAAAAGTATTCGGCGCAGTACATGGAAGCGATCTTCACGCCGGGCATGACCGCGGTCCCACACAGGCATCCCGGTCCGGAGGCCTGGTACACAATGAGCGGACAGACCTGCTTGGAGACACCGCGAGGCGCGCAGATCGGTCGCGCAGTGGGACCACCTGTCATCGTGCCAGGAGGCCTGCCGATGCGTTTGACGGCGACGGGTTCTGAAAAGCGGCGCTTGTTCTCCATGAAAGTTCAAAGCCTTATAGCTCTCCGGCGACGGACTGGACGCCGAAAGGCCTTTGCAAGAACTGATGCACGACATTGGTTCCCAGGAAGTCCACGCGCTCGACTTCGATGCGCCCTGATCGCGACCTCGTTCGGGGTGGTTGACGCGCAATCCTTCCGTAATCCGGTAAGGTAAGGTTGCCGACTATCGTAGAGTCGAACTGAAGCTTGGTGTCTGAATCAGAAACTGTTGGCATTCACGAGCGAACCGTTAGTTAGGGACCTTACGCTGCGGTTTAAACTCAAATGGCTGCGAAGCTCACTACTGATATGAAACGTATTGTCAACGAGCAGCGGCTGGCGTACGTTGCAACGATTTGCCCCGATGGAACACCCAATCTATCCCCAAAGGGTACAATCGCCGTTTGGGATGACGATCATCTCGTTTTCGCGGATATCCGCTCTCCTGGAACAATCGAGAATCTTAAGAGAAACCCCGCGGTGGAGCTAAACGTTGTTGATCCCTTTGTCCGCAAAGGTTACCGGTTCAAGGGCACGGGCAAAGCCATAGTTGACGGTGACCTGTTTGAAGACATCATGCGCTTTTACCGAGGCAGATTGGTGGACACGGCCAAAAACAAGGAATCCCGCATACGAGGATTCGTGCTCGTAAAGGTCGAAACCGCGCTGCCGCTCATCTCCCCTGCGTACGACGACGGCTCCGCCGATGAGCTGTCCATCCGGAAATATTGGATTTCCTATTTTGCAGAGTTGAATAGTTGAATGAGCGTTGATTCGCCGCCGAGCGGTGGCCTCGTAAGCGTATTGTGCCCAAGTTACGTTACAAGCAAACCGGAAGTCAATTGGCGAAACCAGGCGTTTACCTCAAATTCCCAAGAGATGTTTCAACAGTTATCATCCGGTTGACAGCTCAAACGCTCGGAATTCGGGAACTCGGCCAGCGGCTGCGAAACGCTCCACCAGGTTCGTCGAGCACAATCGCTGCCGCTGCTGTTGAATGAGTTCTCGGGTCGTCGGGTTCAGTCCCTCTAGTCTGGTATACGGGCGTTTTGGAAAAATCGTCCAGAAAAGGGAATGGGTGTTACCGGAGATTTTCGTCTAGAACCAGAAAGTGATTCAGCAGCCGGACGACCAGTCATTGCAGCTTCGCGTACTCGGCTTTGGCTTGCTTCAGAATGGGATGTCGGGGTCGGAGTCTTTCCATAGCGTGAGGAAATCTACGGTTTCGTTTCTTGGATCAGAACAACAACCGATTCTGAGTGTTGGCGCAGAACTGCGAGCTTCTTTCCATCTTGCGACCAGTGGAACTGGACAATTTGGTCGGATTTGAAGTTTGTAACCAGATGTCCAGGGGAACCGTTGAGCGGCTGTACCCAGAGGTTATCCACACCGTTCTCACGGATCGGGTACGTAACGGCCCGCTTATCGGGCGTGAACTGCACGCCGCCCGCAATATGCGGGTTAGCGTCAAGCAGCCGGGGCGATGTCGGCGATTCCAGATTTAACAGCGCGATCTTTCGCGTACCCTCCTGCGTTTCTGTATTTACAACTTCGACCACGTAAGCCAGCGATGTTCCGTCGGTGGACATCTCCATATTCCCCCACACAATGAACCCTTGGAAGTCGCCGCTTCGCGGAAGTGCTTCAGGTTTGCCTGAGCCGTCCAACGGCACACGCTTAAGCCCCTGAGCGGGCAAGTCGTAATAAAAGACCCATTTCTGATCCTGAGAGCAAACAGGATGAAGATCACGCCTGCCGTTAGTTAATCGCACGACGTTCGACCCATCTGCATTGGCACGCCAAATGTTAACCAAACTGGTGTCCCCATGGGATGCCCAACTGAACACAAAATAGCGATTGCCGCAGACCGACGTCCAACTCAATCGTGCATGGGAGTCAGCGAGTAACTGCGTCGCATTCTTTCCATCCTGTCCTATTCTCCACAGCCGAGGCCCGTCCCCGACGAGCAGGTCACCATCAATGGTCCAGTTCACTCCAAGAATATCGCGCACCTGCAAAGAAAGAGGCTCTACCTGGGTGGATTGGCTTCCTGCTCCGGGAAAAAGGTATACGTTGCTGGTAATTTTGCTCTGAACGGTAGCCAGCGTTCTCCCATCGGCGGAAGCACTAATGCTGTCGTAGCGGTTGGTATCCCGGGTGATGGGGTGGATGTCCCCACCCGTGCTCGACAGCCATCCGATCTGTCCGCGATAAACGTCAGGTCTAGTCCAGTAGTTGAGGAGAATTTGCCGTCCGTCGGGCAGCCAACTCAATCCAGTGACGTACTTGTCGTCGAAAGTGGCGAGACGTCGGGCGTTCCCGGTTTCAAGATCGAATAACTCGATTCCGCCCATGGCGGCACCCGGCTGAACCAACTGATAGGCGATCTGGTTGCCGCTGGGAGACCATGCCAAGTGGTGTGCGAAGTCAGTCGATGACCCGACCTCCACAATCTGCAAAACCTTTTCGTCGTTCCCGTCCACCGTCGCGCTGAGCAGTCGGTATTTGCCGATCTCAGGATCGTTCGCACGAACATAGGAGATTCGATGCCCGTCGGGAGAAAACGTGATGTCACTGTTGACGTTCCGCACAATGATTTGCGGGTTGCCGCCAAGCATCGGAGCACGGTATAGATCGTGGTGTGTGAGCAGGGAATTCGCGGCTTTACGGAAAAAGAAGTAGTTTCCGTCGGGCGAAAACGTCAGACTTCCATAGTCGCTGGGCGCGGGAGCGATAACTTGCGTATCGCTGCCAGTGGGCACGTTGCGAAGCCATAGACTCTGGAGTCCGTCGTTGTCCATTACGCTAAGCACGAACTTGGCGTCTGGCGAAATAGCGGTTGAACCCAGTTGGCCTGAGTTGTGGACTTGCAGATTCGTGACTTGCGTAATGGTGAAGTTCTGGAATGGAGCCGGAGTGGAGCGGCGGACGACGGAATAAACGCCGAAACCTACGGTGCCGAGTACGATCAAGGCCGCAATTATGCCAACGGTGATTCCCCAGCGATGCTGCTTTGCGACGGTGACAAGGGCACTGCTAGTATGAGCAGACTGAACTGCTATTTGCGCGGCTGTATTCGACCCCGGACTTAGCGCCGAGACGTGGCGGCTGGAATCGGTGTCGCGCTTCAGCCGCAACAATTCGGAACGCATGTCCGATGCATGCTGATAGCGAAGTTCACGATCTTTCTCTAGCGCACGGTGGATGATGTCTTCCAGCCCCAGTGGAAGGTCTGGATTCAACCGCAGCGGGGGAGCAGGGGCTTTGTTCAGGATGCAATCGAAGATTGTGCCCGAACTTTCTCCTCTGAATGGCAGTGTCCCGGTCGCCATCTCGTACAGAACGACTCCAAACGAGAACAAGTCCGTCCGTGAGTCGAGTTCTTTGGCACGCACTTGTTCCGGTGACATGTACGAGATCGTTCCCAAGGCAGCACCGGGACTCGTGAGGTGCTCGGCGCTCGATTCCACGGTCGCTTGCGACATCCCAATCGGCGTGCTTCCCACGGGTGTAACTTTCGCTAAGCCAAAATCGAGAATCTTTGCCTGTCCGCGTTTTGTAACGAAGATGTTCGCTGGCTTGATGTCCCGATGGACGATGCCCTTCGAATGTGCCGCGTCGAGCGCGTCGGCGATCTGGATGCCCAGATCGAGCACCGTTTCGGTCTCCAGCGGCTTACCAGCAATCTTGTGCGGGAGCGTCTGCCCCTCCAGCAGTTCCATAGCAATGAAGGTTCGCCCATCGGCTTCGTCAATCTCGTGGATCGTGCAGATGTTCGGATGATTCAACGCGGAGGCAGCTTTAGCTTCGCGCTGGAAACGGCTGAGGGCTTGAGTGTCGTGAGCGAGTTCGTCGGGAAGGAACTTCAGGGCGACGTGGCGACCGAGCTTGATGTCTTCCGCCTCGTACACCACACCCATCCCGCCGCCGCCGATCTTGCTAAGGATGCGGTAATGGGAAACTGTTTGACCTACGGGTTGGGACGGTGTGGCCATTGGCTGACATGGTAGGGATGCGAGGAAGGTGAAGTCAACGCAACGGGCACAAAGCTCCAGTTCAGCCGTCTCCGTCAGTGTGGCTCTGGCCTCTTGGTCGCCCCAGAGTGTGTGTTACCGAAGATTTCCAGCAAAACTAGACAATTTTTCCCTTCGGTTCGTGTATTGCGAATGGAGGTGTCGCTGGGGTTTTTCTTGGGGATTTCCCTACCGTTTCCTAGCGTTTTTCCTCTCCAGAAGGTGTCAGATCGGACGTAGCAGAGACGCGAAAAGGTTCAAGTTACGCAAAACACTGCAACCTGCTGATACCATTTGTGGCGGGAAATGGATTCAGTAAAATCCCCCCTCCCAGCACCAAGATTCAGAAGAAGCTATGTCAGATTTTGGCCTGAGCTTTGATGATGCTTAGACAGGCAGGTGTGCATAAACCGTGCACAAGTGTTTTACCAAGGGCTCGATTCCCCGATGATTCTCGACGTATTCCTTCCTCCCGAATCTGTAAAATGTTAGAAGAGAGCAGAACATTTTCTGGTTTTCACACAAGAGAGAAATCATGGCGAGCCTGGGCCTGACGGATGGTGGATTCTATTGCAATCCCTGGGAACGCTCGCCGCAGGCCCAGGAAGGACGTAAGCTATCGTAAACATGCTTCTGACGGATAGATGGCCCAAAGCAGCTCAGTCAGGTTCGGACAGGCACATCCTCAACGTAATGAGTCGACCGCGGCGAAATTGAAGCCCGGTCGACATCCAAGATGCTTAATTAGGGTGCTGGCTCAGTCAGGTGCATTTCTATCCCCGGGCCTTATGCGCTCTCGTTCGGTTTTCTCTGCAAGTTTCATCTTGGACAAAAATTGATAAATCGTCGCACGCCCAATACCCAAGATCTCTGCGGCTCGCGCTTTGTTACCCCCAACTCCCTCCAATACATGCCTCACGTGGCGCCTTTGCATTTCGTCAAGCGAGAGAAAATGATCGTCCATCGAGGATTCCGTGGCGAGGCGGCCGCGAAGCCGTTCAGGAAGATCATGAATGTCAATCAGGTTTCCATCCGCCATCATGCAAGCATTTCCGATCACGCTTTCAAGTTCGCGGATGTTTCCTGGCCAGGGATAGGCTGACAAGCGAGTCTGCGCTCTGCGCGCGAGACCCGCTATAGGTTTCTTGTACTCAGCTGCGAATTTTTCAACAAAGTATCTCTCCAAAAGCGGAAGATCTTCCCGGCGATTAGCCAAACTGGGTAACGTGATTTCGGCAAATGCCAGCCGGTAATAGAGGTCTTCACGAAATTGCCCCTCGCGCACCATGGTTTTCAGATCGCGATGTGTGGCGGCGATTACACGCACGTCTATATTGCGAGGTACGACTGATCCAACTCTTAGCACTTGCCGCTCTTGCAGCGCTCGCAACAACTTGGCTTGCGCCGCCGAAGAGAGTTCGCCAATCTCGTCCAAAAAGATCGTTCCACCATGAGCATGCTCGAACAGCCCGACTTTGTCCTGGATGGCTCCCGTAAAAGCGCCCCGGACGTAGCCAAACAATTCACTCTCCACCAGGTCCTCCACTAGGGCTGCACAATTGCAGACCACGAATCGGCCCGCCCCAGCTGGACTCAGGTGGTGGAGAGCAAGGGCTGCCAGTTCCTTTCCCGTCCCTGTCGCACCGGTTAGAAGGAGTGTTCTGAAATGAGGAGCGACTCGCCGAATCTTCGCGAAGACCTCCAACATTACCGAGCTGCGTCCGACCATTCCTTCAAACTGACAGGAATTCAGCAGCTCTTGGTCCAAGCGCAGAGTCATCTGACGTGTGTCCGCTTCCCGCATAAGACCTGCGATACGGCCGCGAAGCTTTTCCACGTCGAGAGGCTTCGTCAAGTAATCACAGGCGCCCTTCTGTATTGCTTCGACCGCTGAGTCAGTGGAGTAGTGACCCGTGATCAGGATGACTTCTACGCCAGCGTCAATTCCCACTATTCTTTCCAATAACTCCATTCCGCTCACTTTTGGCATCACTAAGTCAAGCAGTACAATTTTCGGCCGAACGCGCAAGAATGTTTCGAAGCCGACTTCGGGGTCGCTTGCTGTCAGTATCTCCAAGTGTTGATCTGCAAGCGTGTCGATAATCAGCTCGAGATTTTCTGGATTGTCATCGATGGCCAGCAATTGGGGAACCCTTGACCCGCTCATCGCGTTCTCCGAAAGCTCATCAAAGCAGAATCTCCTCTTCGACCATCTCTTCTGTTACTGGTCCAAGACACCGCGCAGTTTGCTCAACAGACTATATTTCGCAAAAGGCTTCTGAATGAATGCACTGCTTGACGTAACCACGACGTGATGAGCAATCAGGTTGCAGCGCGAAAGTCCTTCAGCATCAATGTACACCCGACCCGGCAGTGTGGCCTCGTTGCGATTGCTGTTTGGCAGGCTCGTCTAGCAGCGCCGAGCGAACTTTCTTCAGCAGCGAACTTCGGGTGAACGGCTTCTCCAGGAACGCCGCTTCCGGCATCAACCCGCCACGTAGAGGCAGGTCGCCGGTGTATCCAGACATGAACAACGAACGAAGACTCGGATGGACTACCTTGACCTGTTCCAGGAGCTCAACCCCACTTTTCCCCGGCATGATCACATCCGTGAGGAGAAGATCGATTCTCGAATTAGCAGCCTTCACCATATCCAGCGCAGCTTCGGCATCTCCTGCTTCGATGACCCGATAACCGGCATCCTTCAGCGTGCGGACCGTCAGCTCCCGCAAGGCCTCATCATCTTCCACCACCAAGATCGTTTCTGATCCCCCCGGAGATTCGGCCTCGTCATGCGACTGCACCAGATGTTCGGCTTTTGCAGCCAACCTAGGGAAATAGATCTTGAACGCTGACCCGTCACCAGGCTTGCTCTCAACAAAGATATAGCCTCCGCTCTGCTTCACGATTCCGTACACAGTCGACAGTCCCAGTCCGGTCCCTTTCCCAACTTCCTTGGTAGTGAAGAAAGGCTCAAAGATTTGCGACTTGGTGACTTCGTCCATGCCGCAACCCGTGTCGCTGACCGCCAAGACCACGTGCTCTCCGGTATGCGAGCCTGGGTGCTGGGAAACGAAGTGCTCATCGATTTCAGCATGAGCCGTCTCGATTACGATCTTGCCTCCACTCGGCATCGCATCGCGCGCGTTGACCACCAGATTCATCAGGACTTGCTCAATCTGGCCCGGATCGGCGTGGACGCTGCCAATCGGCATGGTCGGCTGGAAGGAAATAGCAACATCCTCGCCCACCATTCTTTGCAACATGGTGATCACGTTATGCACCAATTCGTTCAAATCCAGCACCTTGGGAAAGACCACCTGCTGCCGGCTGAACGCCAATAGTTGCCGGGTGAGTGAGACGGCTCGATGCGAAGCCTTCTTGATTTGCTCCAGGTGCCGGTTCAACGGACTTTCCGGTGTAATTAGGCTCAGGGCGAGATCGCTGTAGCCAATGATCACGCCCAGCAGGTTGTTGAAATCATGGGCCACTCCACCCGCCAAACGTCCCACTGCTTCCATCTTCTGAGCCTGGCGGAACTGCGCTTCCAGTTGTCGCGTCTCGGTGATGTCACGAGTGATCGCCAGCATGCAGCGTTGCCCATCGAGTTCCACTAGTTCCGCCGACACCTCTGCATCCCGTATCTTTCGCTTCGAGGTTCTGAATTGCGTGTGGAACTCCGTCACTCGTCCGCTTTCCCTTAACTTCCGGATCATCTCCAGGCGCTGCGATGGCTCTGCCCAGAAGTCTATCTCCTGGGCAGTGTGGCCAATGACGTCCCGGCGCTGGTAGTCGAGCATCTGGAGAAAGGCATCGTTTACGTGCAGATACTGCCCTTCGGCTTCTGTTGAGATCGTGACTGCCAGCGGGCTGCTGCGAAAGGCCTTGCTGAACCTTTCTTCCGAATTGCGCAGCGCTTCCTCGGCCAGTTTGCGCTCGGTGATATCCCGCAGGATGACCGTAGACAGCTTATTGCCGCTGACTTCGATCTGCGAGAGGGAAGCCTCGATTTGAAACTCCTCGCCATCGGCCCGTACCGCCCATGGCGAGCCTATGGCTCCCATGGCGCGACCGGTCACGTCAGTTTCCCCGAATTGTCGAATCTGTTCGCCGTGCGCGGAACGGAACCGCTCAGGAATGAAGCGTTCGACCGGCCGCCCAATGGCCTCCGCCGCCGAACAACGGAACATCTTCTCGGCGGCTGCATTGAACAGCACGATGCGCTGCTGCCCGTCGACGGAGATAATCGAGTCCATGGCCGAGGTGATAATTCCAGATAGACGCTGTTGGCTCTCACGCAACTCTTCCTGGGCATGCTTGTACTCCGTGACGTCAGCGGCCACGGCGAGCATGCACGGCTCACCATTCAGTTCGATCAACTCCGCCGTTCCTAAGCAAGTGCGAATACTGCCGTCTCTCATACGAAAACGGGTCTCCAGGTCACGAACATGGCCTTCGATTAGAAGCCGCTTTGTAGTCTCCCCCCGTTCACCCGCATCCACCCAGAGCCCTATGTCGAACGGCGTGCGTCCGATGAGTTCGTCGCGGCGCCACCCGGTCAGGTGCTCAAACGTTTCGTTAACCTCGATGTAGCGATGGTCTTTGGTACTCGTTAATGTCATTGCCATTGGGCTTTGCCGGAAAATCTTGGAGAACTTCTCTTCTGACTTCTTCAGTGCTTCTTCTGCCTGCTTGCCCTCGGTCAAATCGACACAGCACCCGATATAACCGACAAAAAGACCATCCTGATTAAACCTCGGCACTCCGATGTCGAAAATCCATCGATACTCTCCATCGTGCCGTCGGAGCCGATACTCCATTCTGAACTCCTCACGGCGGTCAAAGGCCTGCGTGTAGGTCTCCAGACATCTCCGCAACTCGTCGGGGTGAACTCCCTCTGCCCAGCCGTTCCCAAGCTCCAGCCCGATAGATCGTCCCGTGAAATCCAGCCAAGGTTTGTTGAAGTAGGTACAGAGCTTGTCGGTGTCCGACATCCAGATCAGCACAGGCGCGGTATCTGCCACCAATTGAAACCGTTTTTCGCTTTCGTGAAAGGCTCGCTCAAGTTGCTTCTGTTCTTCCACGAGCACTGCGAGAACCATGAAAGTTGTGGCTGCGACAAATAGGAATAGCTGCAGCGACATCACATTGTTGAGTGGCTCCGCTCCGGTGAACGGACCATGTCCGTGGACTGCCCCCCAAATGGCTAGAAAGGCAACTACCATCATCGAAGTGCTAATTCCGGTCACTCCGAAACGCACAGCCGACCACAACAGAAATGGCACAAGAGAATAGAGCACTACCGGCAGAGTGCTGTGCAAAGGAGCCACAAAGGCGCTATAACTCACAAGGGTGATGCCGCTGATCATCGTGACTTCCTCAAGATAGAAAGCCCGTGACTTTCTTACCCCCGCCTGTCCAATGCGTGCCCAGCTCACCATGGCTGGCGTTACGGTGAGAAGGGCTAGAGCTTCCGTAAAGAAACCATTCCTCCAGCGAATCCAGTAGTTTCCGTCGAAAGCTGTGGTGGCGACAAACGCTGCTACTAGCGGGGCGAGGATGACCGCAACAAATGAATACTTGGCCAGCGATTTTATGCTGTCCAGACGGAGCGGGCCATCAAAGGCATAACTGAGCCCTACAACGGTAGTGAGAACTTCGACCGCATCGGACAGCACTAGAAGACCAATCGAACGCGGAGTTAAGCCCGACCGTAGGTCAGAAAGAACAAATCCGGCCAAGCCTACAGCGATCAGCATTGGCCAGATTCTCCGTGGCAGCAACAGCAAAACCCCAACCAGGAATGCGCAGCCAGGCCAAAGCGGCCACACCATTTGAGGCCGTAGCACCAGTTGTCCCCCCACTGTAGCGGTGAGGAAGCACAGCAAAGCCACGAGACACAGCAGGATCACGGTGTGAAACGAAGAATCTGGATTCGTTATTCTCCACGAGAGGCGAGCGGGACCAAAACTCATACGCACCTTCGGCCGTGGAAGGAGTCCCCCGGCAACGACTCAAGAGCCGCATAGAGGTTCGCCTGCCCGGCAAATCGGCAGGAACAATAACCAGCGTTCGTGGCCAGCAAGGGTGACGCTCCGGGGGAAGCCTTCCACTGCTGAGTGCCCCACGCGCCTGCGGTCTATGTCACGAGCGCTGCATTCGAATGACATAATGCGCGTGCCCCATAGTAACCGCGCAGGTCATGCGGGGCAAGCTGAACCGAGGGTGTCTGGGTGCGGTCCGAGCGGTTGGTGTTCAACTTACACCTCGCTAACCACTGATGCTGCCGAGAAGGTGTTTTCTGACCGTTGGCCTTGTCAGCCACCACAACGGCATCCCGGATATCTTTCCCAGGTGTACGTTCTTGATGGTGTTGCCGAACCAAGTCCTACTTACTGGTACGCAGAGGTTCACCCTGATGGGCAACGTTTCCGAATCTCTTGCAGGCAGGGACGATATCGTGAACTTGAAATCCCTTCTTTTGCCAGATCACGCGGCTTTGCCGCAAACCGGAATCGAAACAAACTTCGTGAGCGGCGGTTCGAGCTGGTGTCCGAGGAGAGGGCTATACTGCGCGCACTATACAGTCGTCACAACCGTCGAAGGTACGCACCAGGTCATATCGCAGGGTCCCGAAGCTACCTTCGTTCCCAGCTTGATTATGAAGTGACTTTCGGTGCTCTCAGTGGTCAAGATGAACGCTGCCCTCGGGCGGCGCCCTTGACAGCGCCTCAAGTCACCATCGGACGTCTATGCCAACGTCGGAAAACAAATTAAGGAGGGCCGCGACGTCGGCCTTGACTTTACGACCATCTGATAGAAGCGGTTAGGGGCCATGCCCCATAACCGCTAACTTAAGGCTGGATTCTTTCTGTGGGTCCGTAATCCCCCAAATAACTGCAATAGGCGGCAGGACGGCAAGCTACCTCTACGTCAGACTTATCATAGTGCAGCATCAACGGCGGTTATCGAGCACGAGCCCAAGTCCGAACCCGACAAGCACTGTGCCCGTGGCCCGGTCGAGCGTCTCGGCCACGGGCGGTCGACGCAACCAGCGCGAAAGCGGACGCGTAGCAAGCGTAAGCAGAGAGAACCAGAGGATGCCTTCGACCGCATGAATGGCCGCAAGCAGCATACTGAACGAGGTCACAGCGACGCCACCGGGAATGAACTGCGGCAGGAATGTAACGTAGAAGACGCCCACTTTAGGATTGAGAAGGTTCGTTAGGAGTCCGCGAACAAACCATCGCGGTGCGCTTGCGCGGACAGGGTCGGCACATGTCAGCGGTGACAGGGTCTCATCCATTGCGAAAGACGACCGGTTTTTGCGCAGCAGCATCTTCGTCCCAAGAAAGATCAGATAGCAAGCGCCCGCAATGCGCAATGCCGTGTAGGCGAACCGGGAGGCCGCGAGAAGCGCCCCGAGGCCAACTGAGGCCGTGAGCCCCCACATCAGGCAGCCACAGCAGATGCCGACTGCAGCGAGCGTCGCCCTCCGTGGTCCTTCCACCGCGGCGGTCCGCAGAACGAGAGCGGTGTCGACTCCCGGCGTAATCGTCAGCAGCCCGGCAGCCAGAGTGAATGCGAGCAATGCGTGGTAGATCGTCAATTGCGCTCCGCAATGGGACATCGGTCTACGCGTTCCCTACCTCACGAACAATCTGAAATCCTAGCCCAACATTATAAGTTGGCGCCTAGGTAACTCGGTGGTGTGGTGGATGACAACCGGCCAGATATACGCGCCGAGCCCAGCAGCCAGCACAAGGTACGAGGCCCGCAACCTGTACAGGCGAAACAGCGAGACCTCGGATATGGCGGCACGTGATGTCACGTCGGCGGATGGAACGGGCGACCCAACGATAGAGTTCATAGCGATGCACCCTCGGTTGTAGGATACGACCTAAACCGCAGTTCCGTTCCATGCGGATTCCCCAATTTTAGCCGTCAGATTGGGCCTACCGTGTACACGTCCATCCCGATATAGTTGACGTCGTAACTTATTTGAGCTGCCTCCTTGGGGAGAGTATTCTTGCTAACGCTGATCTTTGCCCTCAGGTAAAAATGCCATTCTCGAGCCGACTTGCTATGTCCTTCTGCGGTTCATCCCACCGCGTACAGCCACTGTAGTTACTGCCGATCGCCGCCGTAGCGGAGCGAAGCCCTGGACCGTGCACGCAGCGGAGGCGGCGCCTTATCCGGCTTCGACCTTGTGAAGCGGGGCGCTCTTTCATAATGCATGGACCCTGCGAGCCAACCCAGGAATTGCGTATACTGAGACAACTCGGTGGCTGTTCCCGGCTTCGTATCCGGCACGGAGGCGTGATGGAAAAGCTCGGCCTCGCCTTTTCCCTGCTCGCTCTGGCGGTAACTGCTTCGCTTACGCTGTCCTGCGGCGCGAGGTCGCAGGGTCAAGGTCCACTCCAATCCATCACGCTAAACCCAGCAACTGCCGACGCTCAGGATTATCCCAATAACCAAGTACAGTTTGTCGCCACCGGCTATTACACCAATCCGTCCCGCACGGTCACTCCGCTCTCCGCCACTTGGGGCGTGTGTTACCAAAACGCAGCCACAAGTGCAATATCGGTCACCAGCACAGGATTGGCTCAATGTGCAAGCGGGGTAGTAGGCACATACTCGGTCTGGGCGGACGATCCCATGCCCCTCGGCCCCGGTGCTTATAACTGTCCAGCAAGCACTGCCTGTGGCGGAGGATGCACTATCCAGGCTAGTACATCGTACAGATAGTTCTTTATATTAACAATAACTTCTGGTACGCTGGAGCATGGCCCGAGTCGCGCTTCCGCTCCAACTCGATGTCCAGACGCGTAGCACTTTGGACAAGTTCGTCCA
>JBAUXO010000253.1:0-11395 GCA_049584315.1 Candidatus Sulfotelmatobacter sp.
GAGACTGGTGGATTGGATCAACCTGACGGATGCGAAGAAGGTCCATTCATTAATCGACAAAGTGTACAAGCGGAAGAACCTGGAGATGGCCTGGGAGAAGGTGAAAGCGAACCGGGGAAGTGGAGGAATCGATGGGCAGACTCTGGAGGCCTTCGAAGCGCAACTGGACCAGCAGTTGGATCGGTTGCAGCGAGAGCTAAAAGAGGACACCTATCAGCCTCTGCCGGTGCGACAACATCCCATCCAGAAGAGGGATAAACCGGGCGAGTATCGCATGCTCGGCATACCCGCGATCTATGATCGCGTGTGCCAGCAAGCGCTGCTCAATCGGTTGGAGCCTATCTTCGAGCCGATATTCGATGCTGCCAGCTTCGGATATCGACGAGGGCGATCGACGAAGGATGCGCTGCGCAAAGTGTGGAAAGAGATCCAAGGTGGGGCGGAGTGGATCGTGGACGCGGATCTCCGAGACTTTTTCGGGTCCGTGGATCACGAGAAGCTTCTCACGCTGGCAGCCCAGCGGGTGGCGGATGGCCGAGTGCTTCGTCTTATAAAGGCGATGCTCAAGGCGGGAAGCTACGGCAAAGGGCAGCTCTTTCCCAGCGAGCGTGGCACTCCACAAGGGGGTGTAGTTTCGCCCACGCTCAGTAACATACTTCTGACGCCGTTTGATCGGGAGATGCGACTGAGAGGATATCAGCTGACGAGGTACGCCGATGATTGGGTAATCACCTGTAAATCGGCAGCAGAGGCACGGGCTGCAGTGGAAGCGGCTGGCCGAATCCTGAAACAGCTGGGTGTGGAACTCCATCCGCAGAAAACGCGGATTGTTCATGTCCAGCGCGGCTTCGAGTTCCTCGGCTACCGAATCAAGCGCGGGAAGACACAGCTTAATCTTCCTGAGAGCAAGATTCGTAGCCACGTGCGACAGGGAATGCTGTATGCATATCCCAAAGCGAAGTCGATTCAACGTTTCAAGGACCAGGTACGGCAGCGAACCAAACGGACCCTGCCTCTGAAAACCAAGGAGTTGATTGCGGGGCTTAACCCACTCTTGCGGGGTTGGGGCGAGTATTACAAACGCGCCCACGTTCGCAAGCTCTTCCATCGGCTCGATGGCTGGATCCGGCGACGGATTTGGTCGCATCGGTATAAGCGTTGGAGCAATGCAGGCTGGAAGCGGCTTCCTTTGCCCAAGCTTTACGGCGAGTACGAGCTTGTCCGGTTGTTCGACTTAATTCCTCCTTTGGCATCCCAGCGTCGCTGAGTCTTCGCGAAAGCTGCATGCGGGAAACCTGCACGTGCAGTTTGAGCGGCGGACGGAGGCCAGCGCGTAAGCGCGCCTCCTCCGACCCGACTACAGCGAGGGCACTCCAGGTGCCGGGGTGAAGGTTTTGTTAGACGCTCTAAAGTAAAATGACACAATATTTTCGTAACTGACTCAACCTGGGGAACCGATGAAACGCGCCCGAGACCAAGATTGACCTACCAAAAACGCGCGCCCTAGGCCAGCAGTAAAGAAAAGAAATCGAGAGATCCGATGCTCACACGACGTAGGTTTATTGCCACCGCAGCCTGCACCATGGCTGCAGCACGTCTTCATGCGCAGGGCCAGGGGAAGGTCCGGGTTGCCCTCAGCATCCCCAAGGATGCGACTGGTCCGCATATGCCGATCGACTTTGTCGGCCTGTCTTATGAGGTCCAGCAACTCGCGGATCCCAGTTTCTTCTCGGCGCAGAACAGCGGCTTGATTCGCGAGTTCAAAGCACTATCGTCAACTGGCGTTCTGCGCCTTGGAGGCAACACCAGCGAGTTCGCTTACTGGAAACCTAAGCCTGACTTTCCCGAACCGGAGCATCCTCAAGTGCGTGAGGTCGTGGGCGAACCGAAGGCTCAGTACTACGCCGTGACGCCGGAGGCAGTGAGGAGCCTGGCGGAGTTCCTCCAGGCCACTGGTTGGACTTGCGTGTACGGCGTCGGGATGGGCACGAATACACCGGCACGCGCCGCCGAGGAAGCGGTCTTTGTAGCCGAGACGCTGGCCGACCGCCTCCAGTATTTCCAGATCGGAAACGAGGCGGATCTATTTGACCGGCACCTGCGCGATCCGAAAACATGGTCTGCCAAGACGTACCTGCAAGAATGGCTCTCGCTGTCGCGCGCTATCGCAGCTGGAGTGTCGGCAGCAAAGTTCGGCATGCCTGATGTTGCCGGCGCTGTGTCATGGCTGACTGAGATTGCTGATCAATGGCCTTCCATCCAGGCCCCGCCACACGTAACGACCTTGACTCATCATTATTACTTTGGCGGGCCCGCGACGAACCCCGATGTCAACATTCCGAACTTGCTGAAACCGGCGACGATGCAAAAGGTGCAGAACACGGCGAATCTCGCATCCGCCGCAGCCAGCAGGATGGGTGCGCGCGTGCGCATGACCGAAGGCAACACCTGCTATCGCGGAGGCAAGCCGGGTCTCTCCGACGTGTTTGCCGCTGCGCTTTGGTCTGCCGACTATTCGCTGCTGGTGGCCAGTAATGACTATTCCGGCGTCAATCTGCACGGTGGTACGGGAAAATCTGTGGCCAATTCCGTTGGCGGATCTCTGCCCGGCGACGCGCTTCTCGAAGCGAAGGGCGAAACTCCCGAACAGATTGCCGCGCATCCGCATCCCTTCTATACACCGATTGGGACATTTGGCTCGGACTATGTGTTGGAGCCTGTCGCGTATGGGCTCAGGTTTGCGGGCTCGTTCAGCGGCGGAACACTGTTGAAGACCGACTTCTCGATGAAGCTGCAGGCTACGGGAGTCAATGCAACGGCGTATGCCGCGAAACTGCCTAGCGGGCACACCTCCGTGATCATTCTGAACAAGGACGCGGCGGCAGACCTTGAGCTGGAACTCGACTTTGGTCGCGACGCGAGTGGAGTGGTCGAAACCGAGACATTACATGCACCGGAACTAGACAGCCGCGGCGCGCACATGACAACATCAACGAAGACCGACTCGCTCAAGCAGGGCAAGTACTCAGTTGCCGTTCCCCATGCAACCGGATTACGTGTGACACTGAGTTGAATCGCTGACAGGTTGCTCATCTGCGGACCGGTTTGAGATCGAAATAAGCCAGATTCATGTTTCCGTTTGTCAATACGTGTACGGTGAGAACATTTTTTCCTTTGCTAAGACGGACTTTGAAAAGTTGCGAAGCCAGATTCCAATGGTGCCATTGACGCCAGGCAAGCGGGTCTGCAGGATCGTTTGTTGTGGTGATCTGCAGAGGTCCGGTTGCGTCCTTTCCATTCACATCCACTGATATTGTGCCCCCGCGATTCGATGTGTAAAGGAAATCGGCCGCGTATGTTCCCGACTGTGCCACTTCTACCGTTACGTTGAACCACTCTCCGGGTTCGGTCCAGCCAACATAGAGCAGGTCTGCAGGTGGCACGATCTTGTCGAAGGGGTTGTCGTCAATCGGATCTGGCTTCCGCTGAAACTTCGTGTATGAAGTATCCACTCCCTCATGAATACGAAATTCATTGAGATAGGTCCCATCAGCCGGATTCAACTCTCCGCTGCCGTGATTCTGTGGATCGGTGTCATGATACGCCACTCCTTCGCCGCCCAAGTCATAGTAAGCGCACAAGACCTTCCCCGGTATTTTTTGTGGACCGCCACTATAGCGGGTGTCGTGATACGGCGAACCCTTATATTGGCTCAAGAATGAGTGGGAAAACGCAATTGTCGGTGAGATGAATGCGGCCACGAAGCAAAAGGAAAACACTCGACGACTCATTCTTCCTCTCTCCCGAGCACCGACCGGTACCATGAATAAAATCGGATCTCTCAACAGACGTGAAACCAACTGCGCAAACGCGACCAGAAGGAGAAGTAAGAAAAGACAAAAGATTGACCGGTTCGCAAAGAGAAAAATATACTCGCATGATCGATCAATTCCCAAGAAAATCGGTATTCTATTTCGGATGACTGGGAGCGATGGACATGAAAACGAATGACACACCGCAGGGTGCCGGTAACCAGAACCGCCGGGGTTTCCTTAAGACAGGGGCAGCATCGATAGCAGCTGGTCTGTCTGCAGGAGCAATCGCGCCGTCGGCCTCTGGCGAGGTGACGTCAACGGAAAACAGTCCAGCTGCGGCGAGGGCCATCCAGGACATGATGCCGACGCGCAATCTGGGTAAGACAGGATTTCGGGTCGGGATTTTTGGCCTGGGCGGCCAGGGAGCACTGGAGAAGACCAGTAACGAAAGCTTGGCCCTGCAGATCATCCAACGCGGGCTCGAGTTAGGAGTGAATTATTTCGATACTTCCGCCATTTACGGCGGGCCTGACAGGTGGAGTGAACGTTATCTTGGAAAGGGTCTTAAGGGCAGCCGGGACCACGTTTTTATCGCAACCAAGACCAAAGAGCGAACCCGCGATGCCGCGCTTAAGAACCTCGACGTGTCTCTCAAACTGCTGGATACCGATCACATTGACACATGGCAACTGCATGATGTTGGAGTTCAGGAAGACATTGACCAGATATTTGGCAAAGGCGGTGCGATAGAAGCCCTAGTGCAAGCGCGCGATCAGAAAATGGTGCGCCATCTGGGTGTCACCGGACGCTTCCGTCCCGAAGCACTCATGGAATGCATACGCCGCTTTCCCTTTGACACCGTCCTGATGGGCGTCAACGCGGCCGATAAATACTATTACAGTTTTGAAAAGGATCTCCTTCCACTGGCCGTCGAGAAACAGATGGGGATTATCGGGATGAAGGTGATGGCACGCGGCCGCATTCTCTCCAGTTGGACGCCGCCGCCTGTGGAACAACAAAAGCGTTCATGGGAAGGTCGAGGCGCAATCGCTACCACTCCGGGTACGCTGACCAGGCAGGAAACCTTCTACTACAATCTCTCGTTACCCATCAGCACGGCAATCATCGGTTGTGACTCAGTCGAGCAGGTCGAGGAGTGCGTGGAACTCGCCCGTTCCTTTACCCCGCTAAGTCAGGCCCAGATGGCTGCCATAGAAGCAAAAGTAGAACCTGTTGCCAAGCAAGCCCTATTTTTCCGGCTCATGCCCCGCTGAGATTGCCTGACTAACCACCCAGCGAGACTGATTTTTCACGGCAAGCGTAATATCAAATGGGGCAACTCTAGTCAGCGCCTCGGTATGCAAGCGACACCCAGTCCACCCGCCTCAAAGGGCTTATCGGAGTTCGTCCACGGCACGACCCTAGTCTTGTAGGACAAGCTGTCACCGGGAATGGGCTCGTCAAACTGACGGTCACCTGCCGTACACGGTCTGTCGCCGATAAGCCGAACGTTTCGGCGTTAAAGATGTAATCCGCTAGGAGCTAGGAGCGGGGGGACTTGACGTAGAAGAGTGTTTCGCGTTAGACAGATCAGATTTTCCCGGCCGTGGCACCTAGTTCTTGTCAAAATCGCGCCCGATTCAGAGGTATTAGGAATATCGTTGTTTTACTGGGTTTCCCGCTAGTCCTTCTGTACTATTCGATGCTGCTCGAAGTTTTTGGCCCCGAATATCTATCGTTGTTAAGAAAAATTCGATATTCTTAAGGACAATCGCAAGATCTGACTTCTGTCGTTTTGGTCGCGGTTCGCTGTGAGGTACAATCCGGGAGCCGGACGCATGAAGGATCGAGCACCGGAAGTTCAGGCAGGGCGCAACGAGGAAGTCTGCCGAATGAGAGTTCAGGATAAGAAGAAAGCGGCTCGGAGCACGAAGTCGACTGTGACGCTAAGGTCTGTCGCCGAACACGTCGGGCTTACTGCCAGCACCGTTTCGGCCGTCCTAAACAATTCTTCAGCTTCGCGGTCCGTCCCGGAGCGTACAAAAAACAGAATTTTGGCAGCAGCACGCGATCTCAACTATCGGCCCAATTTCTTAGCCCGTTCGCTTCGGGTTCGGCGCACCTACACGATTGGGGCGATTCTGCCGGAAATCGGCGATGCTTACGCTTCTGTCGTGATTAGCGGCATGGAGCGTTATCTTCGAGAGCAGAATTTTTTCTTTCTTACAGTAGCTCACCGCAACGACAAGAAACTGCTTGCAACCTACTCGACTATGCTGCTAGAACGCGGGGTCGAAGGGTTTATGACCGTAGGCACCTTGTTGACTGAACAACCCCCTCTACCAACCGTAGCTGTTGCTGGTCATCGCCGGATCAAAGGCGTAACCAATATTGTTCTGGATCACCGCCGTGCCGCAGCGCTGGCGCTGAAGCATCTGGTCGACCTGGGCCACGAAAAAATCGCCTTCATGAAAGGTTCAACGGCACGAGCAGATTCCGACGAGCGCTGGAACGCGATCTGCGAAGTCGCTGCAGATCTGGGCATTGGCATGCGGCCAGAATTGATTGCGCAGCTCGAAGGAGGTGATCCCACACCGAACCTGGGCTATCCCTTTGCCAAGCAATTGCTGGCGCGTAAACAGCCTTTTACCGCCCTGTTCGCCTTTAATGATATTTCCGCGATTGGTTCCATCCGCGCTTTTCTCGAAGCCGGCCTGCGTGTGCCGGACGATTTGTCGGTGGTGGGTTTCGATGACATTCAGAACTCCGCCTATATCAGTCCTCCACTCACGACTGTGAGACAGCCGATGCAAAAAATGGGGGAGATGGCGGCACGTACGCTGCTCGACCGAATCGAGGGGCGCACCAACTACGTGGCGGAAATCGTGATTGAACCTGAGTTGGTATTGCGTAGATCCACCGCGCCTCCGCGCAGCTAACCGGCAGCACCGTACACAGATTCCCTCCGTAGTAGTCCCACGCATAGTACGTAAGTTCGCCGGCTGGCTTCGGCGCGGCCACTCGGGGAAGGCTCGTCACCTTCGAGCCTCACATCGGGATGTATTGAGGTCACGTCGCCCTTGTCGTCGATCGAGCGGCTGATTCTCCTGCTTGCCGAGGGCCACGAGGATCCCTTCGCGGATCCTTATCTCCGGCTGTTTGGGGTCTCGATGGCCCGGGTTGGCACCAGATCCCGATGCTCCAAGACGCTGCACACGACCAGCGCGCCTACCAAACAAAAGTCCCCACCGATTCTGGAGGCAACGCAGTCGGGAAGACCTTCCCGTGATACTTCACGGCGAAGCGCTTCGGAAAATTGCCCGTATTCGAAACCACCAGCACCACTTTGCCCTCCGGGGTCACGAAGGCGACACTGGCCAACTGTTCCATCTCACTCGACGCTACTCGCACCGAACCCGTGGGGACAAACTGCGAGAAGTGCTCGAGCACGTAATAAGCAACATTCTTGGTCACGGAATCGCCGTCCAGCGTGATAGCTCCGGAACATTGGGTGCATCCCCCGTTGTTCGTATGCGGACCGTTCTGCGGATCAGCCGCCAAATTCCACAGCAGCACGTTTCGGCACCAGTTCCGCGTTGCGCCGATCATCACCCGTCTTACCGGCTCGGCAATTCCAAGCTGCCCGGATCGCCGCTCAGTCACCGATTGCTCGGTTAAATACAAGTTCTTTTTCGGATACGCATCGTGTACCTGCATCAGCAGACCTGCATCACCGCCATAAAGATGAAATGCCGTTCCATCCACATACTGGCTCGCGACAGGATCTCCGAGAATCGACAGCGGATAGGACAAAACATCCGGGTTGTGATCGTAGAGCAGAATCTTCGTCCGGATCCCCGCCTTCTCAAACGCAGGCCCAAGGTCCTTCGCAATAAACGTGTCCTGTTCCTGGCCAAACATCACCATGCTGGGCGTGTTCTTTGGATTCAACGGCTCATTCTCGACCGTGATCGCGTCAATCGCGATTCCTTCCGCGCGCATCGCCTCGATATACTTCACGAAATACTTCGCGAACGCTGGATAATATTCAGGCCGAAGCTCGCCGCCCTTCACGTCGTTGTTCGTCTTCATCCAAGCCGGAGCCGACCACGGCGATCCCAGGATCTTGATCCCGGGCCGAACTGCCAGAATCTCCTTCAGTACCGGAATCACATCCGCGCGGTCTGGGTCCAGGTTGAACTTCGTCATCTCCACATCGGTCTCTCCTGGCGGCAGATCATCGTACGAATACACATGCTCATTCATATCGGAAGAGCCGATGCTCACGCGCAAATAGCTTACCCCGATCCCATCCTCGCCGGTCGCAAACAACTCCTTCAGCAGGGCCGTTCGTTGCGCAGTGCCCATGCGCATCAGCAGCTGCGCGCTACCTCCTGTCAGCGCAAAGCCAAAGCCATCGATTGACTGGAATTGCTGTGCATCGTCCACCGTAAGAACCGGTAGCGGACCCGCTTCCGAAGAAAAGTGCAGCGCGGCGGCTTGCGGCGACACCAGGGCAGTCCGATCGGGCGTTGTCAGCCACAGGCGCGCCTCGCGCTCCGGCTGCGCGTTCGACAACAAGGAAGAGAGCAGCAGGACACAAGCCAAACAAAGCAGCAATTTCAGCTTCATAAGACCTCCGATTTAGGAACGCCGGACCTAACCTCGCCAGTCGGCTCAAGAGTTACCGGCTTGTCCCTTGTGCCAGCCGGACGAGGATGCGCACGTGTACCCAAGATATGTATCCCGACTCCGTCGTCCGGCCGATGCCGAAGGAATCGGCTGCCGTGGAATTGCAAAAGCTACCGCCCGAGTTGTAATGCCTCGCTGGATTCGTGGACCCAACTATTTCTGGTCCGGGCCTATCTGAGTTCCGGTTGAACCGGGAACACCCCCCACCGTGGTCTTTGATCCTACTGCAATGCCACAGAGTTCGCTCTTCCCGGACTTCATGCTGTCGAACACTCGCAAAGGGGATAGCCGGGCCAGCTCAGTGCAGCTAGGCAAGCTGGCGCACATAGTCCAGGTTACTTCAGCGGGAGCCGTGAATCACCTGAATCTGAGGGCCCGGGTCAATACGGCTCAGATTACGCTATATTCCGCCTTATGAAACTATGACGGAGAAGATAGCTATTCCTGGGGACTTCGTAGCATTTCCAATCCTCGCGTGAGAGCGCTGTCAGCATGCGAGCGGATCTCATCAATTGTGCGCTCCATCGCTATGTCAGGCGAGATGCCAACACTCTCAAATGAACTTCCATCCAGGAAAACCACTCGGGTTGCCGCTGTATTCAGCATCATTCCGTTATCGAAGTTAGTAAAATAGGTATCAGAAAAGGAACCATAAGTCGTCTCTCCAATCAGAGTTGCCCGATGGTTATCCTTGAAGGGCATTACAAAATCCTCGCAAGCCGAGGCACAGCCCCCGTCAATCAAGATGACCAGCCGTCCCCTGTAGATTCCAGATTCAATACCACGGTACGGTCTGACCTGATCACTTCCAGAAATCAGTTCAGAGCGATTGCCTTTCGGAGAGCTGAAGCGTCCCAAGGATTCGCGCCACGACCGATAGGGCCTCCCCATGAGGGCGGCCTGTAGCTCAGGGGAAGGTCCACCGCCGAGATTTCCCCGCACGTCAATGATGAGTCCATGAGCATCCTTGAACTTTCGCACCAGTGCGATGGCAGCGCTTTCCGAAGCCACTCCCCCCCTCGAATGAGGGGATTCGGATGTAGGCAAATCGGCTTGGTTCAAGCCAGCGTCCGGTAGCCTGCTCATGGGGCGTTGCTCGATTTACATCCGGTGTGCGGGTGATGTTTACTCTTCGCCCATTGCCGAGCGTCAGGGCAAATTGTTGTGGGAACAGGTATGTCGCGGTAAAGAGATCCGAGCGTTGCGAACGCTCATTCGAATCCGCAAGGAATTGACGATTCTCCCGAAAGAAATCTTCGGTTGGCTTTCCATCGATAGATGTAACGATATCGCCGAGCTGTAACTGCGGCAGATCGCTGCGCGTGACTAACCATTTGTCCTGTATGGGTTCGGCGTAGAACCCCAAGGAAGATCCATATTTCTCCCGCAGCCAGCGGTCATTGAACCACGTGTGTCCGTTGCGCAGGAGAGCAACGAAGCGCATAGTTTCCAGATCGAACTCCCGGCGATCCTCGCCGCGAAGAATCCTTTCCAGATAATTTCGATAGCTCTGGTCAAGGTCAATACTGTCCTTGTCCTCCCATACATTGAAATAGCCTTGAATTGTTGAATAGACTCTGGATGCTATATAGATGCGCTCGTGAAGCGAGATCCGATCCGAAGAGTCAGTTTGTGCAAATCCGGCTAATGCGAAGACCGTCGTTGCCAACAGACCAACAAAACTTGCACGCCGAAGCATCGATCTCGATTCCTTTCTTTGAAATCTCATAAGCCCGATTGAGAGAGGGGAGCCGGCCGATCTGCGCCGGAATCATTCGAATGATTTCGAAAAGCGGTCCTTACCCGAGGACTGCACATCACCGCAATGATCGCAGTGTCTATAGACAGTTTCAGAAGGATTACGATCGCCTTTCGGGTCTCACCGTCCATTGCTATAACGGTCACTACTTGTACTACGGCGTAAGCGATAGCCAACCGCTGGCCATAGCTTCGACGGAACCATATGGCGATGGCGACCGAAAATGAGGCTAGCGCCAATGCGAGGCACCAGCAAGCCGACATCCAAGCATGGCCCCACAATAAAGGAATCCGGAAGGTCAAAATTTCGAAACTCACGCGGGCAGCGACAAAGCTGGCGAAGCCACCGAGGTAGAACGCTGAAAGAGTAAGCTCCAGCGGTCTGGCGGCTGTGGTTAGTCGAAACCTATGGCTAATCAGCATTCTGCACACTGTCGTGAAAGTCCCGGAAATCCAACTCACAAATTCGCCAGTCCCAGACACTTCGTCCGCTTCCAAGAGCATGGCCTGGCTCCAGTCAGAGATATCGGAGGGCAGGATCCTCGTGGCTGCGGTCAGAGTTCGTAGCAATCGAGTCCGGAGGCTCAATTTCTTCATGACGTCCCTCCTTGCTGAGCCACGGGCTTCAATCTTGCCAGTGCCCTGGGGCTATTCACGGTTTGACGGCCCATGCGCTGCCCCAGGGCCGTCAAGCGATACATGTGTCGAGGTTTTTGGTTCTCACCGTGCTGCCACTTGCTTTGCAGCCAGCCACGCTCGTTGAGGCGAATCAGGATTGGATATAAACAGCCGGACTTGAGGCCGGTCTCGCGGCTCAAGTCATAGCCGTAGCGCCACTCGCCCGGATCCCCGAGTAGTGCTGCCAGCACGAGAAGGGTTTGAGCCGTCAGTCGCACCCGCATTATTCTACATATGTAGAATAATGCCGTCAAGGAGATGCAGCGCTCGCGCCATACTCCTGATCGGAACTGGGGAGCTTCGAGGCGACGTCCTGCCTTGCTGTCCTAACTAGCCAAGGGCTTCGCCCTTGATATCCCTCCGGGATATGGAGCCAGAAGATCAGGAGCCAGAAGCCAAGATCGTTCGCACATAAGCGTTGAGCAGCTTGCTGGTTTCTTCCAGGGTGCTCA
>JBAUXO010000254.1:0-31751 GCA_049584315.1 Candidatus Sulfotelmatobacter sp.
TCTTTCCGGCCCCGCCTCGCGGCGAGTGTGATTTCGCCGTTGCGCTTCGCTATCACTTCACGTCCATCACGTTGTGAAGAGGACTTGCACCTCTAAGCTGTCGGACATGCTCGGCACACCAAAAAAAAAAAAGCGCTCCGCGAATGCGTAGCGCCTTTTGCCCTAACCCCTGATCAGTTCGTCACCTTGAGCGTGATCTTGAGTGGAGTGGCTGTGAGCGTGTTCGGGCCTAGGGTGGCAGCGTTCACGACCACGGTATAGCTTCCCGCCGGCGTTCCCGGATTGCTCTGGCCGCCACTGCTACTATTGCTGCTTCCGCAGGAGCCTAACCCCAACGTGGAAAAACCGAGAACCAGGAGCAAGCCGAGCAGGCGAGCACCGCGGTTGCGCGATCTCGCTCCGAACACAATTCCGAACAATCCAGGCAACAACAGAGCGTAGAAAATATGGCTGCCGTGTCCCAGTGGCGAACGCAGCTCTGCCGTCGGTGCCGTGGTTGCGATGCTGAGTGTGAGAGAAGTTGCGCTGACCGCGCTGCCGAGGCCCGGGCTGAACGTGCAAGTCGCCTCCGACGGAATACTGCTTTGCAGGCAAGTGTACGTCACCGGCAGTGCGGTGGTGTTGCTGCTGGTGCTGACAAACGAGAGCGGCGAACCCGTCCCGCTAACCGTAATCGGGACCGATGCGGTCGCGCCGGCAGCCACGGAGAAGGTTGCGCCCGTAGAGGCGATACTGAAGCTCTGATTGGTCGCAGCTACCGTCAGGCTGACCGTGGTTGGAGTGTTTGGTGAGTTGGTAGGGGTGATGGTGATCGTCTGCGCGCTGGTGGGCACAGTCATGTTCGCCAACGTGGAGATCGTCACGACCGTGCTAACTGAATCTACGCCATCGAAATTGACGCTTATTGGATTGAAGCTGCAGCTCGCTCCTGTCGGCAAACCTGCACAATTGCTGGGACTGAAGTTCACGACCATGGGCGTGGAACCAGCGGTCAATGCGCTGATCGTCAAAGTGGCTGTAGTAGATTGCCCGGCCGGGATTGCGCCGGGGCTCAGCGCTCCGGCCGAAAGGTTGAAGTCCGGCGCGCTTAACTTCTCCACCAACTTGTTCGCATCCACCGAGCCGAGACCATTGACAAGATTGTAGCCAGTGGTTGGGTCCGCGTTGGAAGCGCTGAATCCGAAGACACCCGCAGTCGGACACACTATATTGCTGGGCTCGCCTAAGGGCTTGGTTGGCTGACAATAGACTTTATTGTCTCCACTAGTAATTGGATGGAAGATGCCATTCGATGGCGTGGCGGCGAGTCTGTAGAGCGTCGTATTGATATTGCCCTGACCAGCACCGCCCATGGCCTGATTGAGGAGGGTGACAATCCCAGCAAAGACCGGAGAAGAAACAGACGTCCCTCCCACAATAGACTGATTTGGGTCGACGGCGGTCGTGATTCCGCCGGCACAAGTGCTGGCGGTGTTAGTCGGCGCGTTTACCGGCGTGCAATAGATATAGCCGGGAAAGTTTGGCGAGGCCATAAGGGACACATCGGGAACATAGCGGACACCCGCAGGGGCGCCAGGAACCACCAAGCTTTGCTGATAGGAGGGCTGAGCGAAACCACCGCCTGAAGGACCTGCCCCGGCACCTAGACAAAGGGTGCCGGCGGTGTTTACATACGCACAGTTGCTTGCGCCACCGCCGCTGGCGGAAATCCAGATGTCCTCCTGCACTTGAGCTGCGGTTGCGGTGGAGGTAAGCGGGGTCCAGCCCGTCACGCGAGTCGAGCCGCCCTGTGTACAAAACATATTTGTGCTATTGCTCTGGCAAAACTGGGCGAGTTCCTCGTCATCGTTCCAGGAAATTTCAGGGATATAGCTTAGCGCAGAGCCTTCGTTGGTACCGTTGCTGCTGCCCCAGAAAGCGGAGGGAGGAGGATCATCATTGGCAAGGGAGATCTCAGTGCCACCGACTCCCGTGACCTCCGGGCTGCTGGCAGGATAACTCACCGCCAACCCGCCCACCGCAGCGCTGAACGGTGGAGTGGTGTTCGGCGGATTGTCGTCGCAACCCGCGGAACCGATGTCGTCGGATGAGTTCAAGATGGTGACGCCTTCGGCGTTGCCCTGTTCGAGAACGGTTTCAAGATCCTGAGCTTCCAACTCGCAGATCCCGTAACTCATGCTCACGACCGGCGCGAGAGGAGGTCCGCTAGGTGGGTTTATGGCTGTGTTGAGGGCCACATTGACTCCGCCGCCGCTGCCGCTACAGCTGCCATTATAGGTAAGGGGGGAGTTCACAAATATGATTTGCGCATTCCGCGCAGTCGCTCCCGACCACTCGATGTCGAGGTCCGCCTCGCCTAAATCGCCGCAGTTGTAGGTTGTGCCGGTATCCGTGCCCACCACGGTGTACTGGAAATAGGGGGAGCTGCAGGCGGTAATGATCCCGCTCGTATTGGTCGTACAGCCGGTAATCGGGTTAAGCCCAAAACCGGAGCGGAAATCGTTGAGGTCAGCGAGATAAACGTCAGTTTGGCCGATGATCGCAAGCTTTTGCCCGGCTCCGTCAATGGGCGTGGAAGCCGTGTAGAGCGGATTGATATCGTAAATCGTGGCCACGTCGCCAGGAGCCAGGAAATTTGTGTTGAAGCCCGAGGAGTAATAGTCAGGGCGGGGATTGCGCGTTCCCATCTGGCCGCGAATTCGATTGGTGGGATGCGGACCAAAGTTATGCACGCCCATCACAGTTCTCACAATGCCGCTGAGCGCAGTGGGGATCATGAGCGGTGTGGAATTGGCGATGTGTTCTTCCCCGTTAACATTGTAGCGATGGAGCTCGGTGTTAAAGGCATGCTGAACCTGGGAAGCCGTGCCGCTGAATGCGATGGAATTACGTCCGCCTCCTACGCTGAGGATCTTGAATCCCTCCGACTTGAGCCACGCAGTAACCTTGTCCAGATCGTTCTGATTGAGACCAAACTGGTCGGCGAACTGCTGCGGCGTGAGCCACTTGTGATAATTGGCAGATCTGCGGTCCTGTTGCTGGGCGAGAAGCTGATCCAGAGCCGTTTGTCGAGCCGGCGACGGAGCCATCAACATGGTGATATAGCTCAACTTCAGAGACGGTTCCACCGCGCCCTGATCGTATTCCGGTCTCGCCTTCGGATGCAGGCTTTTTGCCAATGCCACGGTCTGGCTGGAGCTGATCGCCCGGGTGATTCTGTCGGGTTGGGCGGCGAAGCACAGGGATGTGGCTAGAAGCGGCAGAACAAACTTCCAGGATCGCATTGATGACTCCGTCTGCAATTCAGGGTTGAGTTGTTGATTATTTCCTTAAGCTTATACGGCTTTCTTGCACTCTGATCAACTTACCGGCGGACCAGGTTGTATGTTTACAAGAACTTTACAAACCCGACACAACGAAATTAGTCGTGGAATTACAAAAGTAATCACATTCCCAGCAAGTTGGGATGGAGCTTGGTATATCCGCGCTCTTGCGCCCAGAGGTCGAGCGGGACGGAAGCGAGTTCGTCGACTAGCGGGTCGGCCAGGCCGTCTTTGGTGAGATCGATGGATTTGAGGTAGGTGCGGCAGGTATCACAACACTCCACGCGGATGTACGGGAACTGATCGGCAGTATAGACAGGAAGTTTGGCATGGTCTTTTTCATCGCAGCCGGGGCAGACGATGCGCCGGAACTCCCACTCGCAGAGGCAGAATCCACAGAGTAGGTTGCGGCGTGCCCCGTCGCCCATTTGGCGCAGAACGCCCAGGCCGGGTTTACGGCCGCAAAACGGGCAGAGAGAATGAGTGTAGCCCTCGAGTTTGAGGGGAGCGAGAGACCGGATGAATTCCGCATAGGGTTGAAGAAAGGCAAGAGCGATAAATTCTGCGGGGTCGGCGGGTACATCAGCGTTGGTCCAACATTGGTTGAACATGTCGGTCCTCGAATCAGGGGGCAAGTTGCGCAGCTCGTGAGCGACTCCGGCCAGGCGTGCGGGGGCCTTCTCCTCAACCAGCGTGAGAAACACTGGAAAGCTGGCGAGAAGTTCCGGCAAGCCTGGGTCGGCCGGAGAGAATCGGTCTCGGCTGGCCAAAGCAACTTCGACGCGCTGGTAAAGGTCCCGCTGAAAGCGGGCCGTCTGGATATAGAAGGTAAGGATTTGGCCGGCAAAGGGATGCTGGGCGGCCAGATTTTCGGCGCGTCTTATGCGCCGCTGCCAAACAGTTTCAGCCACCGGGCGATTATGGGGCTTCGGCCCCGCCGCAGGCAACTGGGTCTCGCCAGGAGTTCTCGAGAAATACATTTTGTGCAGCATTGACGGAGAGCGCCCGAGGGCGTTATAGTCTTTCAAATTTGGGGCGAAGGCCCGACCGCGCGTGGTGGTTCGGCGGTCGACAACCAGTAAGCAGGTTCACCGTCGGAGGCAAGAATGGAACTCTCCCGCCGGACCTTCCTCAAAGGCACGCTCGCCGGCGGTGCGGGGATCTCTCTGCTGGGATTCGATCTGACTCCCGCTTACGCGCAAACCCAGAGTTTGAAGATTTCCCGCGCCACGGAAACGCGGAGCACCTGCCCCTATTGCGCCGTGAGCTGCGGCATCATCATCTACACGCTGGGCGACAAGGCGAAGAATGCGATCCCGCAGGTCGTCCACGTAGAGGGCGATCCCGACCATCCGATTAATCGCGGTACGCTTTGTCCGAAAGGCTCGTCGCTGGAGCAGGACATCCTGAACGATCGCCGCTTGCTGAAGCCACAGGTGCGGCGGCCCGGCGGGACCGAGTGGGAAGATATTTCTTGGGAGCAGGCTTACACCGAAATCGCGCAGAAGGTGAAGAAGACGCGCGACGATACCTTCCTCGAAAGAGACGCGGCTGGAAAAACCGTAAACCGCTGCGAAGGCGTGGCCTTCATCGGCGGATGCACCGACACCAATGAATTCAACTATCTCGCGGTAAAGGCAATGCGCAGCCTGGGGGTCTGCTACCTGGAAAACCAGGCCCGGGTTTGACACGGCCCTACGGTCTCCAGTTTGGGGCCAACATTCGGACGCGGGGCGATGACCAATGGCTGGGTCGACATCAAGAATACCGACATGATGTTGATCATGGGTGGGAACCCGGCCGAGAACCATCCTTGCGGCTTCAAGTGGGCGATTGAAGCCAAGGTTCACCGCAACGCAAAAACCATCGTGGTCGATCCGCGGCTCACGCGGACCGCGGCGAATGCCGACATGTATGTGCAGATCCGCGCCGGAAGCGACATTGCTTTCCTCGGCGGCCTCATTCACTACGCCATCGAGAACAACCGCATCGCGCACGACTACCTGGTCAACTACACCAACGCGGCGTTCATTATTAAAGACGGTTTCAAGCTGCCCGAGGACGGGCTCTACTCCGGCTTCGATACGGAGAAGAAGACTTACGACAAATCTACCTGGAACTACGAAGAAGGTGGAGACCTCACGGGCAAACCCGTAGCTCCAACTCCCGTTTCTCATGCTGCGGCCCAGCCGTTGGCTCCAGGAGCGACGCTTCCGCCTCCAGCGCTCCCGCCAAAGACTGCCTTCGATCTTTCCTTGCAGCATCCGCGCTGCGTCTTTCAGTTGATGAAGAAGCAGTACGAGCGCTACACGCCCGAGATGGTGGAGCGCATCACGGGAATTCCGCAGGCCGAATTTCTCAAGGCCGCCGAGCTTTACACTTCTGTCCGCAAAGATGGCGACATGAAGAAAGTCGCCACCATCATTTATGCCGTCGGCTGGACCCAACACAGCTTCGGCACGCAGATCATTCGCACGGCGGCCATGCTGCAATTGCTGATGGGCAACGTGGGACGCGCCGGCGGCGGCGTGAATGCGCTGCGCGGGCACTCAAATATTCAAGGTGCAACGGACATCGCCGGCATATTCGATATTCTGCCCGGCTATTTGAAGATGCCCAACCCCAACGACCTGGATCTTGCCACTTACCTGAAGCGCACTACGCCCACAGCGTCGAAGCCTGATCCCTGGGATTCGTTCAACTACTGGTCGAACACGCCGAAGTTTACGGTCTCCTTCCTGAAGGCTATGTATGGCGGCGCCGCGACCAAGGAGAATGACTGGGCTTTCAACTACCTGCCGAAAATCGACCGCAACTATTCCTGGGTGAACATCTGGAACGACATGTATGAAGACAAGATCAAGGGCATGTTGGCCTTCGGCATGAACGGCGTGATGATTGGACCGGACTCGAATAAGAATATTGATGCGCTGAAGAAAGCGGACTGGCTGGTGGTGTGCGAAATCTATCCCGACGAAACCAGCGAGTTCTGGCGTGCCCCGGGCATCACCGCCGACGATCAAAAGAAGATCAACACCACCGTGTATCGGTTGCCGGGTGCGGGCTTTGCCGAGAAAGACGGGACGTTCGTAAATTCGGCGCGCTGGCTGCAATGGAAAAATGCGGCCGTGCCGCCGCCGGGTGAAGCGCGTCTGGATCAGGAAATTCTGGCGACCATTTACCTGAAAGTTCGCGAGCTCTATAAGAAGGAAGGCGGCAAGTTCCCTGATCCCGTGCTGAATGCGACGTTCGCCTATACCACGCCCTACAACCCATCGCTGGCTGAAGTGGCCAAGGAGTTGAACGGCAAGGCGCTGGTTGACATCACCGATCCCAAGACGAATGTCACTATCAAAGCCGGTCAGCAGCTCCCGGGCTTCGCGTGGCTCAAAGACGACGGCACCACTACCTCAGGCAACTGGCTCTATTGCGGATCGTGGACCGAGGCGGGCGCGCTCATGCAGCGGCGGGGAACGGATGATCCCTCGGGCCTGGGTATTTATCCCAACTGGGGATGGTCGTGGCCCATGAACCGCCGGGTGATGTACAACCGCGCGTCGTGCGATGGAAACGGCAAACCGTGGGATCCGCAGCGGCGCCAGATTTGGTGGGACGAGGCCACACAAACCTGGGTGGGAAGCGACGTTCCAGACTTCAAGCCCGATTCCGCGCCAAAAGATCACATGGGTCCATTCATCATGAATCCGGAGGGCGTTGGCCGGCTATTTGTACCGCTCGGCGCGATGGCGGACGGGCCGTTCCCGGAGTATTACGAGCCCATGGAGAGCCCGATTGCGAATCCGTTGCATCCCGGCCAATCGAACAATCCGGTGGTGAAGAAGTACAAAACCGATATGGATAAGTACGGCACGGTGGATCAGGGTTTCAACGTCGTCTGCACCACTTACCGGCTGACCGAGCATTACCACTACTGGACGAAAAATAATCCCATGAATGTAGAGCTCGTGCCCGAGCCGTTTGTGGAAGTACCCGCAGAACTGGCCGACCGCATGGGCATTCGAGGCGGCGAGAAAGTACGGGTGACCAGCGCGCGCGCTCATTACATTGCCAAAGCGATGGTGACGCGGCGCATCCGGCCCATGAAGATTGACGGCAAAGAAACTTTCCAGATCGGCATTCCGATTCACTGGGGATTTCGCGGAATCGCTGAAGATGAAGACAGAACCGCTAAGACTCTGGCCAACCAGCTGACACCGACCGTGGTTGATCCCAATGCATATACGCCCGAGTTCAAGGGCTTCCTGGTGAAGATCGAAAAGGTTTAGCCATGAGAAGTTCAGAGCGCGAGAGCCGACCATGACCGATCGCAAGACGTTACAAGCCGAAAAGATCTCGGGCCACTCCGGAGCTTCTCCCGGCTTTGGGATGCAGCGCGACTACGAAGTCTGCAAGCTGGTCGATACCACCACATGCATCGGGTGCAAAGCCTGCGAAGTGGCGTGCGTCGAGTGGAATGATATGCCCTTCGGCGTGACCACCTTCGATAACACTTACCAGACCATGCCGGAGACGCGCTGGAACTTCTGGAATCTGATCAAGTTCAACGAACACCAGAATTCCGACGGAACGATCCAGTGGCTGATGCGCAAGGATCAGTGCATGCACTGCGCCGATCCCGGTTGTCTCGCGGCGTGTCCGGCCGACGGAGCCATTGTGAAGTACACCAACGGCATCGTCGATTTCAATCAGGAGAACTGCATCGGTTGCGAGTTCTGTGTGTCAGGCTGTCCCTTCAATATTCCGCGATTCAATCCTGGGACCAAGAAAGTTTACAAGTGCACGCTGTGCTCGGATCGCGTGGGCCAGGGGCTGGAACCGGCGTGCATCAAGGCCTGTCCCACAGGATGTTTGAAATTCGGCAGCAAGGATGACATGAAGTTCATCGCCAACCAGCGCGCCCGACAGTTGAAGGAAGATTTCGGCATGGAGAATGCAGGCGTCTACGATCCGCAATCGATCGGCGGCACGCATGTGATCTACGTTCTGCACGATGCTACCGATCCGGAGCGCTATGGCGGACTGCCCAAGAACCCCACCATCCCGTGGAGTTATACGATCTGGAAATGGCTGTTTAAGCCGGTTCTCGGCGCGTTCGCACTATTTGGCGGGTTGGGAGTGCTGCTGCACTACGTCGCCGTCGGTCCGCGCCGGCCGCAACCGGAGCCGCCCGAGAAGGAGACCGCGCATGGGAACGGCGATTGATCGCTTTGACGAGAAGGCGAGGCGAACGTTTGATTCCCTCGGGCGCACGGAAGTGTATCGGGGCGAGTTGCTGCGGCATCCCGTCTATACCCGCGTGCTGCACTGGACGGTTGCGCTGTTCTTCTTCCTCGCCCTGTTCAGCGGCTTCGGCATTTACTTGCCCTGGCTGTTTCGTTGGTTCACTCCTATCTTCGGTGGAGGACCGCTCAGCCGACAGATGCATCCCTGGTTCGGCGTGGGATTCGTTTTCTTCTTCTTTCTGCAACTGTTGAACTGGCTGGCGCCGATGGCGTGGACCCATGCGGATACGAAGTGGATGCGCAACATCCACAACATTGTTGCCGGAAATGAAAAACTCGAGCCGCCGGACACTGGATTCTTCAACGCCGGTCAGAAGCTGCAGTTTTGGGAGATTGTTGGCGGCTGCGTCGTTTATCTGATCAGCGGAATCATCCTATGGGGAGGCGCGCGCTATTTTGGCGGCATTGCCGTTGCCGTCAGCTATGTGCTGCATGACCTCTCCGCCATAATCATGCTGGGGGGAATCTTTATCCACATTTATTTGAGCACGATCGGCGAGCCCGGAACCTTTCACTCCATGACCCGCGGTGCGGTCAGCGAAGCGTGGGCATGGACGTTCCATCCGGCATGGTACAAGAAGGTAACGGGACGCGATCCGCGCGAAGCGTATGAGAAAGCTCGCCAGGAGCAGAGTAGCGCTGCGCCCAAGCGAAGCTGAAGGAAACTTCGCAATCCCAGCGCACCGCACGTGCATCCAAAGGTTCGGCTAAGAACTTCAGCAGTAAATAAATCTCGGAGACGACTCATGCGCCGATTCGCGCTTCGCTACGCCCTTGTCGCGGCAGCAATTCTGCTGCCCATCATGCTGCTCTTCGCAGCCGATGGAGATGCGAACTTCCATAACGCGCCAGCTTCGGCTCAGGCAGTGAAGAATCCATACCAAGGCCAGGACGCAGCGGCGCAAGCCGGGAAACAACTGTATGCGCGGAACTGTCTCTCCTGCCATGGCAGGATGGGGCAAGGCACCGGCAATGTACCTTCCCTAGTCGATGGGAAGCTCGATTCTGTCAAGCCGGGCGAAGTGTTCTGGTTCATCACCCGCGGCGATAAAGATAACGGCATGCCCGCGTGGGCATCCTTGCCCGTAAAGCAGCGCTGGCAGATCGTTACCTATGTGAAGTCGATGAAAACGTCCAAAACTGCGCCCGAGACAAGCGCACCTGCGCCTGTTGATACGAGCGCCGCGAAGCTAAAAGCAGCACCGCCGACGCCGCCCTTCACCGACTTCCGCTTCGAGAAGCCGGGCACGGTGCGCAAGATTACGGTGAACGATCTGCCGCGGCCGTACGCCACTCAATCGGCGGAGAACGGTCCTGATTTAGTAGCCCGCCCAGACAACGCATGGCCGATAGCCCCCGCGGGGTTCAAAGTGGAGATGTATGCCACTGGCCTCGAGAATCCCCGAACGCTGCGTACCGCGCCGAACGGCGACATTTTTCTTGCGGAAAGCGACCCGGGACGCATTCGTGTATTTCGCGGACTCACCAGCGACGGCAAGCCCGAGCAATCCGCTATTTTCGTCAGCGGCCTGAAACGCCCGTATGGCCTGGCGTTCTATCCTCCCGGACCTGATCCGCAATGGTTATATGTGGGCAGCGAGCGCGAGGTGGTTCGCTTTCCCTATCACAGCGGCGATCTGCAGGCGAACGGAGCGCCGCAGCATGTCGCCGATCTGCCAGGGCCGGGCGGACACTGGACTCGTGCCGTGGTGTTCTCCCAGGATGGAAAGAAAATGTTTGTCGCGGTAGGCTCGGGATCGAACGTGGACGATCCCGACACCACGCCACGGGAGAAAGACCGCGCCGATATTCTGGTTTGTGATCCGGCAAACTGCAAGTTGAGCGTGTATGCCTACGGAATTCGCAATGCGGGAGGCGGGATTGCGGTGAATCCGCAGACGGGCGAACTGTGGTGTTCGGTCAACGAGCGCGACGGACTGGGCGACAATCTTGTTCCTGACTACATCACCCACGTGCAGGAAGGCGGATTCTACGGCTGGCCGTGGTGGTATATGGGCGGACATCAGGATCCGCGGCACAAGGGCAAACATCCAGAGTTGAAAGATAAAGTGATTGTGCCGGATGTGCTGTTGCAGCCGCATAACGCGTCGCTGGAGTTTGCGTTTTATCAAGGCCAGCAGTTCCCGGCAGAATATAAGGGAGACATTTTCGCGTCCGAACACGGCTCCTGGAACAAAACGGTGCGCGTGGGCTATGAGGTAATTCGCGTGCCGCTCCACCAGACAGGCGACGCCAGCGGTGAGTATGAGGATTTCCTCACCGGCTTTGTGTTGCCCGATGGCAATGTGTGGGGGCGGCCGGTGGGCGTAACCGCGGCTCCGGATGGCTCTCTGTTGGTAAGCGACGATGGGTCGAACTCGATCTGGAGAGTAAGTTATAGCGGGAAATAAGCAAGACTTTAGACTTGTTCCCGGCACGATTCGGACTCTAGCTTGACAATCATCCCTGCCGGGCGCACAATTCTTGTAGGCGAATAAAAAGCGAAAGCCTGCGGGACCTTCTTGGCTCCGGCGTTCCCTGAAATTTCCTGAGGAATTTATGTCTTCCGCAGTGTTTTCCACTTCGGCGGCCCAAAGCCGCCCTTTTGTCTTTGATAGTGAGAAGGAGGCCGAGGTTTGCCCACAGGCAGATCTTTTCACGGAAGCGCGCCCGCCCCAGCGAGTCGGTTCCGCGATTTTTCCCGGGGCCTTCAAAGACGCGAGGCTTGCCGGTGTAACTCCGGCCTCTCGCTTGGCGCTGCGTCCGGCGCCCGAAATGGTATCGAGTGGCATCGCTGCGATAGATGCGCTTACCGCAGGTTTGCCCCGCGGTTGCCTGACAGAAATTTGCGGTCCGGCCTCTTCCGGCCGTAGCACCTTAATGTTAGCCGCTTTGGCTGTGGCAACCCGGCGTGGAGAATTTTGCGCGGTGGTGGATGCCAGCGACGCTCTCGATCCACTGTCACTCGCCGCTGCAGGGATTGAGTTGGACCGGTTGCTATGGGTGCGTTGCGGAGAAAATTCGCATCAGGCCGAGCATCGCCTGGAGCAACTTCTGCGTACTACGGATTTGCTACTCGAAAGTGGAGGCTTTGGAATGATCGTCCTCGATCTGGGCGATCTGCCGCCACAAACGGCCCGCCGCATCCCGCTGGCCACATGGTTCCGCTTTCGCCGTGCCGTAGAACCCACGCCTACCGTACTGCTGGCAGTAGAACGGCAGTCCATCGCCGGAAGCTGCTCATCCTTATTGATCAAGCTAGGATCGATGAAACTGGGCATGGCAGAAAATCAGGCCTGCCCGCCCCCCACCCATGCGCAGTTGCTGACGGAAATGAAAATCACGGCGGAGCTGGTGCGATCGCGAATGGATCGTAAACCAGTTCGCTCGGCTGAGATTACTTTCGCCAGTAAAACCGCATGGGCGGGATGATGAATCACCAATGACCCGATGATGGATCTCGTAATGGATTTATGTCATGCCTTTTGCCTGCATCTTCGTGCCGAATTTTACCGTCGCCGCAGTGTCTCGCGCCGAACCGGAGTTGCGCGCGCTGGCTTTGGCCATTTACGAGGGCAAGCCTCCCATGGAAAAAGTTTCCGCCGTGAACGAAAGTGCAGCCCGCAGCGGCATCACACCCGGCATGACAAAAGCACAGGCAGAACTTTGTTCCGAGTTGACGCTGCGTCCGCGTTCTCTGCTGCAGGAAACCGTGGCGCACGCCGTCCTGCTGGATTGCGCGCAATCGTTCTCGCCCGGGGTGGAGGATACCGCAGCCGACGCGGTAATTCTTGATCTGGCCGGCATGGAATCTCTTTTGGGTTCGTTGCCGGAAATTGCCCGTAACCTCTTGCACCGCGCCTCGAAACTCGGACTCGATGGGAATGTTGCCGTAGCTTCGAATCCCGATGCCGCTATGCTCGCAGCCCGCGGATTTTCCGGCGTGACCGTAATTTCGCCAGGTAGCGAAAGCCAGTCTTTGGGATCTTTGCCTCTGGAAGTTTTATTCGCCAATCAGTGTGCGAGTCGAGAGAGGGCAGAAAAAGAAAACGATCAGGAAAAAGAATCGGCTTGTCTGCTCGAAACGTTAGATCGCTGGGGCATTCGAAATTTGCGAGCCCTGGCTGCGCTGCCCGAAATCGCGCTAAGTGAGCGTCTGGGCCAGGAAGGCCTGCGCTTGCAGCAGTTGGCACGAGGCGCGGCTTTGCGCACACTGGTCCCGGTGGAAGCGCCTGCGGTTTTTGAAGAAGCGATCGAGCTTGAATATCCCATCGTGCTGCTGGAGCCTCTAGCCTTTCTGATGAATTGCCTGCTCGAGCAGATTTGCGCGCGTTTGTCCTCGCGCGCTCTGAACACGCAGGAATTACGGCTTACGCTGGAACTGCAAAATTTGACGCGAGGCGATTCTCGGCGCGATGCTTCCGAGATTTCTTGGGAGAGCGATCCTTCTCGCATCTTATCGCAATCGCCAGATCAGCATTTTGTTTCCGGCCGACAAAATAAATTCTGCCGGACTCTTTGTCTTCCCCTTCCCCTGCTGGATCCCAAACTTTTTCTCAAGTTGTTGCAACTGGATTTGAATGCGCATCCGCCGGGCGCGCCCATTCTAAAGATTCATCTTGCGGCGGCACCGGCGCGGCCGCGATCGGCGCAAGGAGGGTTGTTTCTGCCTCCGTCGCCGGAACCGGAAAAACTGGAACTCACGTTGGCACGGATCGCCGGGCTGGTCGGGGAATCGCGAGTGGGATCGCTGGTGTTACTGGATACGTACCGTGCCGAAGGCTTCCGCATGCGACGTTTTTCGCCCGGGGGCGCGCAGGAAAGCCTCGCGTCGAAAGATCGGTCACAAAAACATTCTGAGCCGGCAGAAGAAAAATCGGCCATCGCCGCGCTTCGCAGGTTTCGTCCGCCGCTGCGGGCCACGGTGACTTTGGAGAACGCAGAACTTGCACGCGTGGTGTGCTCGAAGAAAAAAGAAGTGCAGGGTAGTGTGCTCTGGAAGGCCGGCCCCTGGCGCAGTTCCGGCGACTGGTGGCAGCGAGAAGCCTGGTCGCGCGACGAGTGGGACATCGCTTTGCAGAATGCAGAAGGAATTGCTCTCTACCGCCTCGTGCACGATCTACTCGGCGGAGGCTGGTTCGTGGAAGGAACGTATGACTGAAAAAACGAGTTCTCGGTTCTCAGTAGGAACATTTCAACTGCATAGTCCGAAAAGGTTTTGACTGAGAGCCGAGAACTGAGAACTGGTTTCCGATGTCTTACATAGAGCTTCATGCCCGCTCGGCTTTCAGCTTCCTCGAAGGATCTTCCTTGCCGGAAGATCTGGCTGGAGTCTGTGCCCGATTAAACATGCCCGCCCTGGCATTGCTCGATAACGACGGCGTCTATGGTGCGCCTCGCTTTCACATGGCCGCGAAAAAACTCAAAATCAAAGCACACATTGGATCCGAAATCACCGCCGACTTTTGTTCATCAGAGAGATTCCGCCTTCCCCTTCTCGTTTCCTCCCGTGTCGGCTATCAAAACCTCTGCCGCCTGATCACCAAAATGAAGTTGCGTTCGAAAAAAGGTGAGGGTGCGGTTCAGAAAGAGGAACTGGAAGAGCATCCCCGTGGTCTGCTTTGTCTGACCGGCGGCGCGGACGGACCTCTGGCCACCGCCTTGCAGCATGGCGGCATGGAAGAGGCGCGCCAGCAGATCGAGCAACTAATTTCACTGTTTGGCCGCAGCAATGTGTACATCGAGCTGCAGCGCCATTTCCATCGCGAAGAAGAAACTCGCAACCGCGCCGCTGTCGCAATTGCCCGCTCGCTGAATCTTCCCCTGCTCGCAACCAACGGCGTCTGCTATGCTGCTGCGAAAGATCGCGAGCTTTGCGATGCATTCACCGCCATCCGGCATCACCGCACGCTCTCGACAGCCGGTCGTTTGCTGACGCGCAACTCCGAACGTTACTTGAAATCTCCACCGGAGATGCAACGACTCTTCTCTGACTTGCCCGAGGCCATCGCCAATACTCTCGAACTTTCCTCGCGTCTTGAATTCACGCTCAACGATCTCGGCTACGAATTTCCCCGCTATCCCGTTCCCCAAGGCGAGACCATGAATTCGTTCCTTCGTGACCGCGCATGGGAAGGCCTTCGCCAACGCTATGGCCGCGCTAAAGCTGACGTCGAAACCCGTGCCCGCAGCCAGATTGAGCGCGAACTGGTGCTCATCGAAAAACTCAAACTCGCCGGATATTTTCTCATCGTGTGGGATCTGGTTCGCTTCTGCCGCGAGCAAAACATTCTGGTACAAGGGCGCGGATCGGCCGCCAACAGCGCCGTCTGTTACTCGCTTGGCATCACAGCCGTCGATCCCATCAGCATGGAGCTTCTCTTCGAGCGCTTTCTTTCCGAAGAACGGGGCGAGTGGCCAGACATCGATCTCGACCTGCCTAGCGGTGACGAGCGCGAAAAAGTAATTCAGCATGTCTACCGGCGTTATGGAGAACGCGGCGCGGCCATGACCGCGAATGTCATCACCTACCGCAACCGCATGGCGGCGCGGGAAATGGGTAAGGCGCTGGGCTTCGATCCGGAGACGCTGGCCAAAATTTCCGCCGCCGTTGCCACCTGGGAATTTCGCGACGAGAATGATGCCCTCGACCGCCGCTTCCGCGATGCCGGGCTTGATCTCAAACATCCGCGCCTGCGCAAATATTACGAACTGTGTCTGGCCGTGCAGGACATGCCGCGTCATCTCGGCCAGCACTCCGGCGGCATGGTCATCTGCCAGGGACAACTCGATTCGGTTGTGCCGCTCGAACCCGCGTCCATGCCCGGCCGCGTAGTAGTGCAGTGGGATAAAGAAGATTGCGCCGACATGGGCATCATCAAAGTCGATCTGCTCGGGCTGGGTATGATGGCCGTGCTCAAGGATTCGATAGAACTGATTCGCCGCCACTATGACCAGGAAGTCGATCTGGCGCATCTTCCAGTGGACGATCCTGCGGTCTATTCCACGTTGCAACAGGCTGACACCATCGGCATGTTCCAGGTAGAAAGCCGCGCGCAAATGTCGTGCCTGCCACGACTCCGCCCGAAGCGCTTTTATGACATTGTGGTGCAGGTCGCAATCATCCGGCCGGGACCAATCGTCGGCCAGATGGTCAACCCATTTCTGCTACGCCGTCAGGGACGCGAGGAAGTTACCTATCCGCATCCGTCACTGGAGCCTGTTCTCAAACGCACGATGGGAGTGCCTCTATTTCAGGAACAACTGCTGCGCATCGCCATGATTGCAGCCAACTTTACCGGCGGCGAAGCCGAAGATTTGCGCCGCGCCATGGGCTTCAAGCGATCGCAGGCCCGCATGAAAGAAATCGAAGCCAAGCTGCGTGCCGGAATGACGCGCAACGGAATCTCGCATGAGGCGCAGGAGCAAATTATTCTTTCCATCACTTCTTTTGCACTCTATGGATTTCCCGAATCGCACGCTGCCAGCTTCGCACTTATCGCTTATGCAAGCGCTTATTTGAAATGCCACTATCTCGCCGCGTTTACTGCCGCCTTGCTCAACAACCAGCCGATGGGATTTTATTCTCCCGCCACCATCACGAAAGACGCACAGCGCCACGGATTGAAAATGTTGCCGGTGGATGTAACCTGTTCGGAATGGATGTGCACGCTGGAAACAGCGGTCAGTGGTCAGTGGTCAGTCGCCCGTAAGGCCACTGAGCCGGAAGCTTTTTCGAAAGTCGACGGAACACCGGTGCTACGCCTGGGCTTGCGTTATGTTCGCGGCCTGCGTGAAGAAGGCGCCCAGGCCCTGGTGCGCGAACGCACCCGTGCTCCATTCGCCTCTATCCACGACCTCACCCGCCGCGTTCCAGGACTACGCAAGGCCGAACTCACTACGCTGGCGGAAATCGGCGCGCTGAATTCAGTAGCAAGTAGTGAGAACCGAGTATCGAGCAAAACCTTTGTCATTCCGACCTCCGAGCGCAAGCGGGGGGAGGAGGAATCTTGCAACTCGGCACCCGGTACTCGGCACCCGCAATTTCATCGCCGCGACGCTCTCTGGCAGGTGGAACGCGCAGTGCGCGGCTCCGGGCCATTGCTGGAAAATCTGCCAGAACCCGATTTGCCTTCCCCACTCCGGTCCATGAACCATGAGGAGCGCCTGGTTGCCGATTTTCACGGCACTGGCCTCACTGTAGGACCGCATCCCATGGCGTATCGTCGCGACTGGCTCAATGCCATGGGCATTCGCCGCGCCAGTGAACTTCGTGAGATTCCCAGCGGCAAACGTCTTCGCATCGGAGGCTGCGTCATCACTCGCCAGCGTCCGGGGACCGCGAAAGGTTTTGTGTTTCTTAGTCTGGAAGATGAAACCGGAGTAGCCAACGCGATCATCACGCCCGATCTTTTTCATCGCAACCGCCTGCTGCTGGCTTCAGAGCGATTTCTAGCGATTGAAGGGATCCTGCAAAATCAGGACAATGTGATTTCGGTGAAGGCTGAACGCGTACTACCGCTGTTCGTTACGAAGGCTGAGACTGTATCACACGATTTCCACTAAGCGGTGAGGTGAGAACCCGAAAGTGGCCGGTTATTCTTCAGGTCTGCCATTCTCCGGAGGCGCCAGCGGCAGCCGCGTGGCTCCGCGCATGATGTCGCGCTCCTCGGGGGAGAACACGCCTTTGAAGCGATTGGAATCGATGATCTGCTCGCGCTGGCCCGGCGGCATGGCACGCAGGTCGCGGATGGCGGTGCTTACCATGCGCCGGCGATCGGCGGGCAGCTGCTGCATCCGGCCGAACAATTGCCGTGCATCCTGTTTTTGCCCAGGCGTCAAGTGTTCCCAGGTTTCCATGCGGTTCAGCACGCGCTGCTGCTGTTGCGGCGGAAGACTCGAGAAACGCTGCAGCCGCTGCCGCAACAATTGCTGCCGCTCCGGAGACAAACGACGAAAGCCGGGATCATTCTGCAGAGCCCGCTCCCGCTCGGCCGGTGGCAAACCCTGATAGCGCCGCAGCCAGTCGCCAGCGTGCCCCTGCCCCGGCGGATGATTGGGGGCCACTTGGCGCCCCTGCACTGGCCGGACATTGTTGCGCTGAAAGTTGTTACGTTGAGCCAGGCAGGGAACGGCCACAACGGTTGCCACACACAGCACCGCCGTCGCCCTCCATCCCACCCTGCAAATTTTCAGCCGCATTCTCCCCGCCCCTCAGGGTCATCCATCCCACCACCAATATTCTGCCGCAGGCCTCGCTTCGCCCTTACGGATTCGCCACCACATTCTGTTGCACTTCCAGGTCATCCAGCAGGTCGAAGTCGGAATACAAATCGTGATTCTTTTCCAAAGCCTGCAGATCACTGACCGCGGTGCCTGGTTCAGCTTGCACCTGAGAGTCCGCTACCATAATGTCGTTCCCCGACTTGTACACTCCACTCCCTTTGGTAAAGAACAATCCCACACCAATTCCCATCAGCACCGTCAGTGACGCGGCCAGCACCGGGCGCCGGAACCACATCAACCAGCCTGCCTGAGGCTTGGCCATCTCTTCCCGCAAACGAGCCTGCAGACGCACGTCAAAATAGGGCGACGGCTCCGGTGCCTTCCATTCATCCAGCAACGCCATCGTCTGCCGGAACTCTTCCATCTTTCCGGCGCACGCACCACACTCCGCCAGATGCCCGCTCATCTCCGGCGTCACTTCCATCAAGCCGGAGGCCAGGTCCGGCATCATTTCACGAATTTCCTCGCACTTCATAACCATGTCCCCTTAGATTCTCTTCGCCAATGTTCAGTCTTCCTACACAAATTCTCTTAACTGTTCCCGCAAAGTTTCATAGGCCCGAAACAACAACGATTTCGTCGCCGATTCGCTCAACTTCAATACTTCAGCAATCTGTTTGTAATCCATCTGCTGATACTTGTGCATGATCACGGCCAGCTTCTGCCGCTCCGGCAGGGCCTCCACCTTGGCCCGTATCGCCAGCGTCCGCTCCCGCCGCACCAAGGACTCTTCGGCCGTAACCGCGCCGTCGGCTACATCCAGCGTCGTGCCCGTCTCCTCATCCGGCTCGTCCAGGCTCACCGTGACTTCGGGCCGCTCGTGCCGAGTATCGCGCGCGTGATTCACCGCCAGATTGGTGGCGATGCGGTAGAGCCAGGTTGTAAACTTCGCGCTGGCTTCGTAGCTCTGGCGCGAGCGGTAGACCCGCAAAAAAACTTCCTGCGCCAAGTCCTCAGCGGCCGCCGTATTGCGGGCCATGCGATACATAAAGCTCACCAGCGGACGGCGGTACTTCTGCACCAGGTAGTCGAAAGCGGACTGATCCCCCGCCTTCACCCGTAGCATCACTTCCGCGTCCGTAAAGTTCTCGGCGCCGACAAATGCTGGCTGTAAACCGTTCGCCGGACGAGGGCCCGCCGTCGCCATCAGCACGCTTCGGTCAATGGCAGCTGCGCCCACACTTGTTCGAACCCGGCTGGAGGCGGAAAGTTGCTCTTCCTCTTGTTCGAATGAATCCCCAGAACTCCCCTTGGATGAGGAGGATACGGCGGGTCGAAGGGGTCTGGTTTCATCCGGCATGGAGGTTATTTTCGGCATGCAGAGTTTCGACGACCCGATCCCGCCTGTGCCCCTGCCGCCGATAGGCTACCACGCCCGCTCTCCGCGATCCAAACACGGCCCTCCCGGCCGAAGCGCAGGGTTCATCGCCATCGCACTCGGTAGGCGGAGTTGCAGGAACTGCGCACTGATGTTTGGATCGAAAACGTTGGGCGCTTAACTCAGCGGTCCCACTCCTCCGAATTCGGTGGGCTTTGGACTCTCATAGCAATGGGAGGCGACGGTCCCAACGGCGACGATGGGGGTATCCACGAAAGAGAAAACAAAATCTCCCGGTGTTACCTTTCTCATGAACTCATAAAACGGGTTACGTGCATCGTTGACATTGCGCCTCGGCGATCAGAGATAGCCGCCTACGATCTCCCGCCGATATCTCTGGTCTTGGTTTACCCACCAGTAGCGCACGCTGCTTTAATCCTCTCGGGTTGGATTTCGAATGGCCGTCGTACTCTTCCCGGAAACGGCCAAGGAATCACCGACCACGTCTTAGCAGCAAACATCCTCCGACCAAGGAAAATACGCCGACGACAACTCCGATGCCCATGCCCGCCAAAAACGGCGGGGAGTGCGCAGCTTCGCCTGCATTTAGAAAGTAATGGTGCAGCAGATGTGCGAAGGCCAGGGTCGTGAAGAGCACTGCCAGTCCGCTCAAGATGTTCACAATTCGCATGTCGCTTCCACCCCTAAGAAGCAATAGTAAGCTTAAAGTGTAACCGGGCCGAACTTCATTACATTGCATCGTAGATGCGACCGAAGTTAGAGGTCTCGGACCTCTCGCCGTCGAAGAACTCCGCTCGGCTCGAGGTTTCCAGTTCCCAGAGGGAAGGCCGACTTGCGGCCGCTACGGGCAGCGTTCATACTCCGACCATGACCCTCAAAAATGCGGCGTTGCTGGCACTAATCGGTACGATTCTGACGACGGCTCTTTTGGTGTGGACGCTCTTCCTCACCTTTCTCAACGTGCTGCGGGACTTGGTTCCTGCGGTGACGCTGTTCTCGTCATTCATCTATGCGTTTGGTTGCTTCAGCGTGGCTGTGTTCTTCTTCGTGTTTCATCGGGCGCAGCGATAGTCGTGATTGTGCCCGCCCGCTGTCCTCACACTCGCCAGCAGTCCCGGACACCGCCTCTGGGGGCTGTCATTACGGACGGCGATGCCCAGCACCTCCTTTTGCGGATCAGAATCACGCCCAACCTTTCAACCCCAGCCGCACGATACGATCCCGTCGCCATTCCCCAGCCCATCCGCAACAGGCTCTCAGCCATGATTGATGTCCTCAGGGGTGTGCCGCGGCAGTTCGAGGGTTCGCAGTAGTGATGGAAGCTTTTGGGTTCTGGCGTTGTTCGTTCTTGCCTGCGGTACCGGCCGCGAATCAGTACGACGGCGAACCACTAGCTGTCAAAACGACGGTCGCGCACGTGACTCATGCTGTCGGTGATCTGCATTCAACAATTTTGACTGCATATCTGGCGGCGTTGGGCACGGCTGACAGTTTCCTCGGGGTGACAGTGTTCATTTCGATTCTTCTTCCGTCATTGACTGATGCCGTAGGGAATCGGGCGTCTTGCCTTTCGCGCCTTCGGGAAGGCGTGCCTTCTACTGCGACAGTCTTGCCGATCAGATGGGTCACGTCCGGCATCGCAGCAGACTGAGGCAAAAGTTGCAGCACTTCGTTGGAGCCAGCCAGGCGCCACGCCGCCCTACCATCCGTGCTGACGACTGTGCCAACAACGATTGCCGTCGAATCCTTCAACGGTGAATCCGTTCTCAGTAATCGCTTCATTCAGTTGCTTGAGCGGCGTCGTGTTTCCGGTCATCTCTACGACCGCAGGCCCCGAGAACTGAGCACCGAAGCTCATGGCGGAGTTGTGAAGAATTCCGAGTGCACTAGGCCCGAGGAATACTTGGTGAGCCTCGGTGTTAGCGCTGGTCGCACGCTTGCGCTTTGCGGAGCCGCGGCAGAGGAATCCTACCCCCCCGAGGTTTGCGGTCAGCCGGGGAAACTGCGGGAGGATCGTTGAATTAAGACTCTGTGCGGCGAACACGCCAGCGCACAAAAGGAGGCGAGAGATGATAGCTGAGCATCGGAGGCTCCTGCATCAGCCATGATGCGCCGCCTGCGCATCCTTAGTGACGGGCAAAAGCACCGATCCTGCGCCGTGCTTATCGCGGGAGTGATTCTGCATCGCCCGTGCCGCTTGTGTTCGGCGATTGCCGACACTCTCGTCAAACAAGTCGATGCGCTCAACATGTAGACAGTCGTGACAGACTAGCACGATGCCATCCGCTTCTTTGCTGATTTTGTACATCAATCGAGACCCATTCTTTCTCTTTACCCAAGATGTGCCGTATTAAACGCGTCGAGATCAGCGCTCAAGGCGTGGTATCAATCGAGATGATTTGACCAAGCTGTCCCTCCCCTCTCGGAGGCTCCGCAAGAAGACTTCGATCTCGGACATGGACTTCATTCCTTGCAGGCCTGGATCGTTTGGACAAATCATGTGGAGCAGACTCGCGCTTTCCTCGGCACTGAATTTTTCATCAGACGTTTGTCACCGTAGAGAAATGCTTCTGCCAAATGCCATCATGCGCTTTTTCGAGCTATAAGACGTCCAGTGACATCAACAGCGGTCACGATCTCGGCGATGCATCCATCGAAGAGCACTTCGGAATGTGTAATCTCCACATCGATCACGCTACCGTCCTTCTTCTTATGTTTCCAGAGTACCTTTGCTGAGTCGTGTATTTCCTTGTGCGACATTTTTCCCAGTAACGGAACTGTGCTCTCGCTAGACCGAATGTCCATGATGGTCATCGACAGGAATTCCTTTCGCGAGTAGCCGTAGTCATGTATTGCCGCGTCATTGACGGCGGAACATGCGAGAGTCGTGTTATCGAAGACCCACATGGGATTCGAATTGAGATCGAAGTCAAAACCGTTTGGTGCTTCTGAAGTCCGGGCATCTGCTGTGATGGTTTTCGCAGAGAGCGCATCATCTTTCAACGGGCGTGGGGAGTCGCAGGAGTGTGATTCGAACTGTCTCGCAATGATGTCGTAATGCGCCCCGGCAGGAAATTCGACGCTTAGGTGGCAATCAATGCACACCACAAAGCGACCCGTGGGGGACATTAGGATGCCGATGGGGTGCGAAGAAGAGGAAACACTGCTGGCAGACATGGCATATTTCAACTCTCTTATGTGCAAGGCCATCATACGCTCCTATTGTCGGCATTCTGTCAATAAAAGCTAAGCCGCAGGTAGTGTCTGGATTCAAGACACTGGCAAGCCGCAACCAAACGGCTAGTCCGACATTGCAACCCGAGGAACAGCGAGGGAAGGCTGCGTTCTTACCCTACCAGTAAGAGAATTTGTTCACTATTGAACAGCCCGATAGTGCTTCAGGGGCTATTGTGGTGTTACTCGTTACACAGGCAGGACAGTTATATGGCTGCTCCACTCAAAGCGCCAATCGCACGAACGGCTCTGTGTTCGCATGTGAAATCACAGCCCACCAGCAGGGAGAGCGTGGCCGCAATTCTCACACGCTGTAAGACCTCTCTAATCGCAGATTGGCTGACACGAACAAAAAGCACGCCTGAACTTAACCACCTTCATCTCAGCGACGAGCAGCGCACCGGACATCTTCCGAAGTTGCTGGGCGACATAATCGTACGGCTGAGCATACCCACATTGCCCACTAAAGACGGTGACGCCGCCGCTTCCCTCGCTGCCGTCCAACATGGCAATCTGCGACGGACGCAAGGCTATAGTCCCGCCATGCTGATCCATGAATCACGAATTCTTCAAGTGACTATTTTTGGAACGCTGCATCAGAATCGAAGCCTGCTGGATTTCAACCTGCTGTTGCCCAATGTCATGACCATTGCTGACGAAGTGGATTCTCAGTTGACGCAAACAATTGGAAGCTTCACCAATGGAGCGCCCAAATCGGCGAAGCCGCAACTTGCGAAACCGAAGGGATGAGTTCCGTGTGAAGACGTGCTTCTGAAACAGTGAAGTGCGTCGTCGTGAGGATTGAACTCTGTTGACTATCTCTATAACTGTTCACTTTTGAACATGTTCCGCGATGAACCTTTGTCACACTGCATTTAGTTCGTGAAGAGAGGTGGCGCTGTATGACTCCCACCGAACGCCCTATTTCCCACAAGGTTCTGCTTGTGGATGACGACGATGCCATTCGTAACATGATGACCGCGACCCTTGAACACAAGGGTTTCGACGACAGCGGCTCTGAAACTGATCACCGCCGAGAGCTTCGATGTTTTAATCACTGATCTCCACATGCCAAACCCTAGCGATGGGTTTGCGGTAATTACCGCGATGCGCCACATCCAACCGAAGGCACTTACGCTCCTGGTCAGCGGCTATCCCGACGTGAAGAGTGCTATGGACGCTATTCTGCTCGAAGCGGATGAAATCATTGTGAAGCCATTCGAGACCAAGACACTCGCTAATCTCGTCCAGGATAAGCTGGTCAAGCGTACGCCTTCTGTCTCTACGAGAAAGGAAAGAGTGGCGGGAATATTGCAGCGTTGCACTGGCCTTATCGTCGAAGACTGGCTGGCGAGGGTCAAACAAAACACAGAGCTTAGCCGCGTTGTTCTTAGCGATCAAGAGCGCACGGGATATCTTCCCAAGCTGATTGACGACTTGATTGCGCGCCTGAGATCGCCCCACATCACTGTACAGGAAAGCGATTCTATCGGTTCCGCTGCTGCCGTCGGCCATGGCAAATTGCGACGGTCGCAAGGCTACACCCCTGCCATGCTGGTGCAGGACTCACGAATACTCCAAGTAACGCTCTTTGGGGCGTTGCAGAAAAATCTTGGTGCGCTAGACTTCAGCCTCCTGTTGCCTGATGTCATGACTATCGCGGACGAGGTGGATTCGCAGTTGACACAGGCGATGGAGGGCTACATGGATGTCTCGGGGCAACCAGCAGCGGCGTAGCCGAATGTGCAAAGGAAGATCAGAAGTGTTCAAGAGTGAATATCCTCACCTCCATGTCCGTTGGAAAGCAGTCCTGTTGTTCCTGTCACTGTATAAAGTTTGCTTAACCCCGTATTCCGCCAGCTCTACGGGCGATTGCCCGATGAAGACAAACGTCCTGCAGAATCCGGTCAGAAAACGCATCGCAAGGTTGCGAGAAGAAATAGCGCAAATTCGTGAAGCGAGCCGTGTGTACATGCAGAGCAGCTAAAAGATTGCCGGCTCAGCAGGCGATCACGAACGGTGGCTTAACAGGTTGCAGGAAATCTTGAACGAGTTGATAGCGCTCACAGACTGGGAAAAAGGAGTGAGATGCATAGCCCGCGGAAATTAGAATGCTGTTGAAAACCATGCTGTTCGCCCTGACCAATCCCGACACCGCGCTCTGCTAGATTGGCCCGTCAGGAGGTACCGCCAAAACATTAGAGCCTCCAGACAGGCTTCGGGATAAGTGGGTATCGTAAGTTGACCGAGATAGGAGACACGGGACCAGGTACCACGGGGTTTCCTCTACCTATTCCTTTCGGTGGCTGCAGCCGGGCAGGAACACTGCGCCATCCCCGCGATGTGGACGCTTTTCCTAACTGCCTGCTGAACGACGAAACGTCTGAATCCGAACTCGCTCGACTCCTCAGGGAGCAAACTAACGTGCGAGAGGATTCGGGGTTGACGTGCCGAGCCTCGAATCGCATAATTGACTTCTCGCACGCCGAGGGTTCTCGGGCATCCTTACGCATTGGGAGGGGCCGATCATGACACCCGTGGCAGCGGCCAAGAAACGTAGCAGGTTCGACCTCAACGCCTTCCTTTCGACTATCGACGGTGGCAGGACAATCGCGGCCGTTCCCAAAAAGCAGACAATCTTTGCGCAGGGTGACTCGGCCGATTCTGTGTTTTATATACAGAGGGGAAAGGTAAAACTCACCGTTGTAGCGCAGAACGGAAAGGAAGCCACAATAGGCATTCTGAACGAGGGTGATTTCTTCGGGGAGGGTTGCCTCACGGGACAGCCCCGCCGCATGTGCTCCGCAACCGCAATGACCGACTGCACGGTGATGCGAATCGATAAGAAGTCCATGTTGAATGTGATTCACCGGGAACGCGCGTTCTCAGACATGTTCGTGGCATATCTGCTGACACGGAATATCCGGTACGAGGAAGATTTGGTTGACCAGCTTTTCAATTCCAGCGAGAAACGTCTTGCTCGCGTTCTTCTCTTGCTGGCTCAATTCGGCAAGGACGGAAAACCCGAAGTTGCGATTCCCAAAATCAGTCAGGAGACGCTGGCAGAGATGGTGGGAACGACCCGTTCGCGAATAAATTTCTTCATGAACAGGTTCCGGAGGTTGGGCTTCGTCCGATACAACGGCGAGCTTGAGGTCCACAGTTCCCTTCTCAACGTCGTCCTGCATGACTAGAACCTCGCTCCAGCAGGAGCGAACCCAGTCCTGCAGACTTAACTTACTTTCGACTTTGCCATTTCCTTGATAACTTCGGCGAAATTCGGTGCGATTGCGGGAGCCAGAAACGATGCAGTGCAACTCTTGAGGAAGTCTCCGAGGCGGTCACGCTCGGCGTCTGTCTGCGGCTCGGCTTGGGGGAGGGTTCTCACTGGTACTCCAGCACTTCCCGACATCACTGGGATGGGATTTGGACTTCCTCGGCAGCGTGGAGAGACCCCTAGATACAGATGAAATCCCTTAGTCACTTAGCCCACGCCAGACCATCTGCTCCGCTCCCGGCATCGATCAATTTCACACCCCAGTTGTTGATCTCTATCGCCGCCACCTGATGGCTGTGGTCGCAGGATACATAGGCGACCTGACCGTCCGGTCGGATCACTACCTCTTGAGGCGCCGAAGGCACAATGATGGTCTTGACGACCTGCAACCTCGCGAGATTGACGACCGCCACGGCATTCGCATCCGGCAACGCTACCAGGAGCCATTTTCCATCCGGTGTGGATGCAGTGCCGTATCCGGTGCCGGGCAATGCAATCCAGCGATCAACTTTATTCGTCGCGGCATCGATTACCGCCAACCGGGGCTTTTCGTCATCGGAGGTAAACAGCCAGCGGTTGTTGGGCGTGATGGAGATGCGCTGCACATGTGCCGCCACGGAGATCACCGTGAGGGTTTTTCGCGCCGCAAGATCGAGCACCGATACCGTCCCCGGTCCCACGTTCGCAGTGTAGCCATAACGCCCGTCCGTACTGATCGCCAGCATGTGGGATTCAGCCTGCCCGGTCGGGATGTTCCCGACAATCTTTAAAGTCTGCGGATCGATGACGGTTACAGACTTGTCCAGCTCCGTCGTCACATAGAGCAGACCGTCCTTCGGTCCCAAGACGGCGCAATGGGGACGAACGCCGTGTCCAAAGTCGATGGTGTGGATTACCTTGCGTTCACCGAGGTCGATCACCGCCAGTGTGCTCCCGTCCGTGCCGGGCATGCCGACTCCAGAGTTGCCGTAGATCGGCACGAATGCCCGCTTGCCATCGGGAGATACCGCAACCTCATGCCCAGTCACGCCACCCTCGGCGACCTTCGCAATCTGCCGTCCGGCGGTTGGATCAATCAGACCAAGAGTCTGGTCGCCTTTGTTGGCGACGAGCAGCAGGCCGTTCGCTGGAGATGAAGGAGCGGCGAAAGCTGCGGTTAGCAAACCAGCGAAAATGAGCGTCAACGGGAGAAAGTGAGTCACGGCGGTTCCCCTTTGTTTCCCTGTCCCTTCAACTTCTCGCGACATACTATCGCAGTGCGGAGTTCGAAGCGAACCAGTCCGTTTGTCGCCTTTCAGACTCGCGAGCAGCGCCAAGGCGGAAGCCGGAGTTGCGGCTGTCACTGGCAACGTGCATGCTCCGACCGTGACACTCAAAAATGCGGCTTTGCGGGCGCTGATCGGTACGATTCTGATGACGGGTCTCTTTGTGTGGACATTTGTCCTCGCCTTCCTCAATGTCCTGGGCGACTTGGTTCCTGCGGTCACGGTCGCGGTCGCCGCAACGGTTCCCAGACATTACTTCCGTTACCGGGTACTCTTCCACCGGGCTGACTACAATCGAGTTGCCACGACGACCAAAACTCCCGCCCCCAAGGAGAATGATGTGTCTAACCCGGTAAGCGAAGAATCCATCACCTGCGCTTCCTGTGAATACCGCTATGCTCGGAGTAGAGCGATTTGTCCGATGTGCGGGACGGCCGCACCAGCCGTTGAACCCGTTCCGCCGCCCTCACCCGTTCCCGACGAATTAAGAACCAATCACAAAACCCTCCAGTCGAGTCTCAATAGTCAACCAAGACCTCCCCGTGCGGGGCATAAGAGATTGATCTCCATCGTTGTGGCCTCGATAGTACTCATGGTGGTTTCATCGGTTTTTTACGAGGTTCACAAACGCAACCTTGCCAAAGAATCCGGATCAGCAGCCGAGCCTACGGCCACATCGCCGCAACCCAAAGTAATAAACGCCGATCAGCGACACATCGCCCGCAATCAGATCAGACGAATTCAGCATGTCATCCCGGCCAAAATGGAAACCGCCCAGACACCCGGCCCAGCGAAAGAGGATGATCCTGTCGAGTTGTGGAAGGCGGTCAAGCGAGGGAATGTTAGCGCGGAGGTCGCACTAGCCAACCTTTACTTGCAGGGAAAGTCGGTTCCTCAAAGCTGTGAACAGGCGCACATGCTGTTACAGACGGCATCGACCAAAGGCAGCAAAGCTGCGGATACTCTTCTGAAGAGTAGCTATGCAGAACGATGCGAGTGATTGGCTCCGGTGGCTCTAAGCCCCCTTCTTCTTCGCAGCCTTTACTCTTGCCCGCCGCGCCCGCTGCGCCGCTGCGATCTTCCCGCGGGCTGACGCCGACATGGTGCGCTTCCCAGGAACCGCCCCCATTTCTTTTCGCCGACCTCGCTGTTGGCTGCGATCCGTTTCGATCCTTCGCCCATCTCGCTTTTTGCGCCCGCGCCATTTTCCGTCGCGAAGCTGCCGATATTATTCGCTTTGGTTGGTTGGTGCTCCGGGACGTTCCAGAACCATATAGCGACTCGATCACCGAAATCGCATGATCCAACTTCTCCACGTGCAACGGTGCTCGACTGGGCTCTCCACGAAGCTCCTGCAGCGCATGGTTAAGACTCGGCATTGTTGCTCCCCCCTTGGCTAGAACAGCGACTTTGATTATTCAGGATGGGAATGATCTGTCTTGAATCGGAGAACTGGTGACCGATCAAGGCGCCCGAGAACCGTATCCATGATTGGCGCTGTTGAGTGGGTAGGACCGGATCATCAGAAAAGATTCGTAACACGTTGCAAGAGTAAAACGGCCTCACCGGGTTCAGATGTCTGCGGGATTCGAGTCCTACTCTTGTATCCTGTTAGCAACCCGGAGCGGCAATCAACAGGAATCGAACATCGCTCCGGTTGCTGCTGTCACCAAGGTAATCCTCGATGCACAGGTTTTGCGATAAGTGCGGGACTGTCCTAGTGGATGCGAAGGGGATTTGCGGGGCTTGCGGAACCTCCATTGATTCCGACGTTGCTCCCACCGAACTCGGCGTTCCCCCTAGGGGAGCCGTGTCAGGGGCGATTGAAGCTGACAAACGACGGCGAGTTCGTTTAGCTCTCACGGTGACTGGCTTTGGCGTGCTGCTTGGAATCCTAGCAATCTTCGCAACCCGGAGTTCGCCGCCCAAGAGTAGCCCGACGACAGGTTCTCGGCAGGACGCGAAGCCGATGATCGCATATGGCGAGAAGCCATCGCCTGCTATAAGACAGATGCCCGAAGTTGTGCCGCACGTGGTAAAGCCTCGTAACGACTCTCAGGATCAGGTTGCCCGCCCAGCCGAGACTACCAACGAGGAGACAAACAACGACGCAGTAAGAGCGAGCGGCTCACAACCTACAGCTTCCGCCACGCCACAGGCCGCAGATCAACCCCCTCTTCTCCAGTTTAAAGCTGGCGTTCAACTGTGGGTTCGAGTGAACTCGATCAGGCGCCAGCCCGATGGAAGCTTTAGTTTCCGGGGAACCCTATTACAGCCAATCACCCTTACAGATTCCGTTTCACTTGATCAAAGCACGGAACTGGTCGGGTGGGGCAAGTGAACGATGGACACGTTATGGTTTCAGTGACAGAATTCACCGTCCGGGGAGAAAACTACGGATTGCGGTCTGCGGGCAGTGCAAACAAGAAACCCGGAAGCGGACCTGCGGTTGAACTTAATCCCGGTAAGTTGCTGGAGATGTGGTTCTCATCCGCATCAGTTTACCAGAAGAAGACCGGGTGACCCGCACTTGCCGACAGCGGCTCGATGGGGAACGGCTTAGCATCGTGAGAGATTTGCTGAGATAGGCGGGCTCCCTGTGCCTCGTTCTGATTGGCGGGCTCAATGAGGACTTGTCCCCCGGTCTGAGGGACCTTGTGGTGTCCGATAATCTTGACCTTAACTTCCAGCCGGGGCCGGGTCATCCTCTGGCCCACAGTAGGTGTGAAGACGGTATTCTTCGCCGATCTCTTTACCATTGTCCACCGACCAGTAATGCCCACCGTCACACTTAGATTGGCTGGCGGTTGCATGTGAGCGCGATGATGAAGCCGTTCAACGCTCGAAACACGTTCCCGGGGTTCGGTGAACCTTTCCTGACTTCCGACCAACGTGTGTGAGAATGCCGAAACCCCGAAGCCAGCCTGCGAACAGCCCGGTGATCCGGTTCGTGACCGCGATGTTGATCTGCGCGAGCCATCGCTTTCGGAATCGCATCATCAGGATTCCTGTGCGGATGGCGATGACTAAGATGGCTCCGATGTTCATGCCTTCGAAATTTCGGAGGCCCCTCTTCTGAATCAGATGGGCTTGCGGCTCCGCGATGGCGAGACGCGTGCGCGGTCACAAACCTGTGAGCCATGCCGAGCAAGTCCCGCAGGACATCGGGCGTGACGCGGGACACGCGATCCAGCACGGCGCTGTAGTTGAGGTAGTGGTCAGTCACGTAGTAAACATCGGGAGCCGTTGCGAGGATTTCGGCGCGGTCGTCGAAGCCGACAGGAACCACTAGGGAACCCGGGCTCAGCCGAACGATGAGTAGAGAACATCCCAGCCGGAACAGCCATTGCAGCTTTGCGTACTCGGTTTATTGACGTCATCGTTAGGGATTCTCCTCGTTCTTTCGGGTAAGCCTCTTCGAGAGCAGGGAGCGGTTGTGGTCTTCGAAGCCATGCCGCCGATACAGGTTAATGGCTGGATTTCCTCGGTTCACTTCCAAATGCAGCACCTTCGCACCACACTCCTGGGCAACTTGGACCGCGAAGTCCAGTGCCTTTGAGCCAATGCCCTTGCCACGCAACTCTGGTCGGATAAATAACTCGTCGATCCAAGCGTTCCTGCCGCCGTATTCGAGACTGAAGTCGAACGAGAGCACGACATAACCCACACAAAAGTCAGCATCGCAAATCAAGAAGACGCGCCCGACAGAAGGATTAATAAGCAGTTCGCGCAAGTTCTCTCGGACAACTTCTTCGCGGAAAGGAACCGACCACGGATCATCCTGCTGCAAGCCCAGCATCAACTGCAACAGGCAGTCCATGTCGCTGGTCGCAGCCGCACGGTAACTGACTTCGGTGGTCATCGCGAGGCTAGTATAGCGGCGTTAGGCACGCCTTGGACGAAAAGAGGGATTTGCTTTGGCAACCTGATTTGGCCCCACCGTGCCGCGATTGCGGCTGCGCAGCCACGATGATTGCCTGGTCACATACCTTGTGGTCGAAAATAGAAAAATGACTGAAAAACTCTCGCGTTTGAACCTGCCGACGCAGCGAGGACGCGTGCTTCGGAAGAATTTTGCGTCGTTCGCACCAGCATCCTGCTGCCATCCTTCATTTCAAAAACCGTGCCATTCATCGGCGGATCGTCAGCGGACAATACGATCACGAAGAGCTGTCCCCGACCGATAATCCACGGATCGCCACGACTCAAATCGAGCCGATAGTTCACAAATTCGTCGGTGGACGCCAAACGCTTAAGCGGCACCTTTTGCCGAGTAATGTCGTCCACAGCCGCCAGTAATTTCGTATTCTGCTGATACTCCCGCCTGAGCTTTTCCACCTCGGCTTCCGAGTCGAACCCATTGAGGTACCACATCTCCGCAGGTCCGGAGACAGACTCGATGGTCAGATAAGGATGTGTAAAGCCGAGCCTTCGACAGAGGTCTTCAGCGCGTCTCTCAAGCCTGCGGTTCGCAGCTATAGCATCCGGCTTCAGGTAGTCGCGAGAAACCTCTAGAATTTGCGGCGGGCGAGCCTGCGCCATACTGTCCGTCACAACCCCGAAGGCAACCGCGAAGTAGGAAAGCAGCATAACGCACTTTCAGGACTCCTGATCTACGAGGGAAATTAACATGAGCCGATTTTGTAAATCAGGCGTAGATCCGTACCTGGAAAAATTGTCTCGGTGGCGTTGAGTTGGTCGCAGAGATGGCGGAGCGCCTGGTCG
>JBAUXO010000255.1:0-2209 GCA_049584315.1 Candidatus Sulfotelmatobacter sp.
GTGCAGATGCCTGATCTGGATGGTTTTGGAGTCATCGAAAATGTGGAGCCATCGACCGGCCCCGCTCCCGTCTATATCTTCGTCACGGCTCACGATGCGCACGCCATTCGTGCATTCGAAGTGCACGCTATTGACTATCTCTTGAAACCATATGATAAGGAGCGATTTGCCAAGGCCCTGGTTCACGCACGCCAGGTCCTCGAACACCGCAGGGAAGCAAATCGAGGTCTCGAACCACTGCTCCAATCCCTTCGAAGTCTCCGCCCGTTGGAACGCTTTGTGGTGAAGGAAAAGAAGCGGATCTTCTTTGTTCCCGTTTCCAACGTTTTGTGGATCGAAGCCACGGGAAACTATGCCTGCATACACACCGCCAGGTCCGGAATCTCCACCCCACTGCTGCGGCGTCTGACCTATCGCACTAGCCTGACCTTCGATTGCTGCTCGGGTCTCAGGTTGATGCAGCAGATTCTATCGTCTGGTGTAAGGCGCGCCACGTCGGAGTGTTCTTCGAGGCGAAGTCTTGAGCGCCCTCACGTTGACTTAAGTGTGTGATTCTTTCTCCGCTACTCGGTGACCCGGTCGCCGTAACTTGACGGCTGCGAGATCACCAGAAAGCGGACAGGTTCTTCGGAGTGATTCCGAAATCGGTGACGCGTACGCGCCGGAATAGCAAGGCCCTGTCCGGCCAACAGAAGAATCCGCTCACTATTGGTTTCCATCACGGCTTGGCCGGACAAAATGAAGAAAAACTGCTGAGCGTTCGTGTGGAAGTGACGCACCTCGGAGGCGCCGGGCGGCATGCGCTCCTCAATCACGCTCAGGTTCGACTCTTGCAATAAATGCCATCCATCACAGTTGTCTCCCCAAACGTAGTGCGGAGCATTTTCCCGGCTGGCAGCATGCTTTCTTGTTCGGCTCCTACACTTTCGCCAGAATGGTTTTCTTGATTTGCCGGATTCTGGCCTCGTCGCGCTTGTAGAAGATCCACTTCTTGATTCGCTTGGGGCGGGTCAGCCCGGCCTGGCACAGAATCTTCATGTGTTCGCTCGCGGTCGGCTGGCTAACACGAAGCTTGCGCGCAATTAGGCAGCCGCAAACCCCATCCTTCACCAAATCGCCGTCGACCTGCGGAGGGAAATGCTTGGTCGGATTCTTAAGCCACTCGAGAATCTGCAGTCTGCGCTCGTTCGCAAGAGCCCGTATTGCGAGAGTCGATATCATATATACGATTAGGAACCTCCCTAATTATAATAACACCGATATGAGAGCTTCGAAGTGGCCGAATGCGTCACTCGCGCAACATCCGACCGCGTGGCCGATATCCCAATTGTCGGACCACTTAGAATCGCATCCTAGCTTCCGTCAGCGGCGTCACATATCCGCCGACATCAATACCAACCTTGCCGTTTTCACCCTGAATGCAAACATGCAGTATGCTACGCCGGCCCATCTTAGTACCTTGCTCGCTCATAAGGCGTCTCCCCGCAGTGCCGGGTGTCAGACAATTCCGCATCATGAAAGAGGCCAGTGGCCCCGTGGAGCTTCCCGTTGCTGGATCTTCCGATATTCCGTAGAGGGGAGCAAACATCCGCGAGTATGCCCCTTCTAAGGTTGGAGTAAACACAAAAACGCACAAGGGCTCGGAATCTGGTCCGATGAGCGTTTTTAGCCGCCTAGCATCCAGAAGCGCACGGTCGACGATCTCCTTATTCTTTACAGCCACAAAGATTGTCGGATTGCCTGCACTCACCAACTGAGGAGCCACATCGAGGAGATCATTCACGTTGAGAGTTAGCATGTCTGCGCAAGCTGACGGCTCGTACGTTTTGCCATATTCGATCGGTGGAGTACGCAGCCAGATGAGGGGCCGCGGTCCCAGCTCAACTCGAATCGGTACAGGACCTACTTTCTCCTCCAAGACAAAATGTTCCACATGGCGGGAGACCATTCCTTCCGCCAGTAACACGAAGCTCGTACCTATCGTCGGGTGTCCGGCAAAAATCAGCTCTTTGGCCGGGGTGAAGATTCTGACATTCGCCACGCAGTCCGATCGCGTTGCTGAAAATACAAAAGTGGTTTCAGACAGATTGAGCTCCCTTGCAATTCTTTGCATCGTGTCGTCGTCTAGGCCGGATGCATCTGGGAAAACCGCCAAGGAGTTCCCCTCGAAAGGCTGGTTGGTAAAAACATCCACTACACAATACCGATA
>JBAUXO010000256.1:0-4248 GCA_049584315.1 Candidatus Sulfotelmatobacter sp.
GATCAACACGGGTCATGGACAGATCGTTGATGCGGATCTCAGCAGCTACTTTGATAGTGTTCCCCATGCCGAGCTTATAAGGTCGGTGGCTCGAAGGATCGTCGACGGAGCGATGCTGCATCTGATCAAGATGTGGCTGGAAGCTCCGGTCGAGGAAACCGACGAACGTGGGAACAAACGTCGGAGTACGCGCAATCGGGACGAAGGTCGAGGTACCCCACAAGGGTCTCCGATCAGTCCTCTGTTCAGCAATCTGTACATGCGACGGTTCGTGCTGGGGTGGAAGAAACTCGGGCACGAAAAGCGTTGGCAAGCGTACATCGTGAACTATGCTGATGACCTCGTCATCTGCTGTCGAGTGGGAGCGGAGCAAGCTCTGACCGAGATGCGGGCGATGATGTCGAAGCTGAAACTGACGGTGAACGAGAGCAAGACGCGGGTTTGTTCTCTGCCGGAAGAGAAGTTTGATTTTCTGGGCTACACGTTCGGGCGGTGTTACTCGATGAAACGGGGCCGAGTCTATCTGGGCACGGTACCCTCGAAGAAACGAGTGCAACGCATCTGTCGAGCAATCAGCGACGAGACCGGGCATGACAAAGTCTGGCAGGATTCGAAGACGATCGTAGAACGGCTCAATCGGATGATGATTGGCTGGGCCAACTACTTTTGTCTGGGGCCAGTCAGCAAAGCCTACAGTGCGGTCGATATGCACGCCCGCCGGAGGCTGCGTCGGTGGTTATGCGACAAACACAAAGAGCCGCGGCCGGCATACAAACGTTTTCCGGAGGCGTCTCTGAACTCTGTGTATGGCTTGGTCCAGTTGCCACACCGGACCGCGAACCTTCCGTGGGCGAAAGCGTGAGTCTTTTCCGAGAGCCGGATGCGGGAAAACTGCCAGTCCGGTTCGATGAGCGGGAACAGGAAACAGGACCAAGCCAAACCGGACTGAGGTGACGAGGCGAAAGCCCAGTCGACTAACCACCGGGAGACTACAGTTACTGCGCCTGTTCTCGACTCTACTCTCTATAACACTTTTTGACCCGGACGGGTGTCGGGCAATTCTCGGTGAGCGTTATCGCCTGGTAACAACATGTAGCTCACGGATCATGCCGGTGAGGCATCATGCGTGCTGCAAACGCGCCTAGTACCGTGACCGCGTGATTTTGTAGCCAAACTTCTGGCGAGCCTTCTTGCGAGTAAAGTTCCACTGGATCATAACCCGGTCGCGATTGACTCGGCGGTTCCAGGCTTGAGCTTCTTGGCGCAGAGAAGTTCGATCTGCGATGCGGCGTTGACCCAGGCATTGCCGAGAGAATAGGCCAATCGCAATTTCCGCCTGGTTCAACCAACTGCCGTGTTTGGGAGTGTAGTGCACCTTGAACCGATTCCACAGCCAATCGCCGGCCTCTGCCCCGAAGCGTTCCACTACCGCCTTGCGGGTGTGCGAACTCAGGTTGTCCATCACCAGATGAATGGTATCGGCCTCCGGATAAGCGGAAGCAATGTCCAACAGATAGTCGGCAAACTCGGGCGAGGAGCGGTTGTCGGTCGCCTTGGTGAAATGCCGTCCCGCCTTGGGTTGGACACCGCAGAACACATTGGCCGTTCCACAACGCCGATATTCGGCATCCCGACGGGCCACCCGTCCCGGCTGCATCGCTACCGGAGGCCGGACGTCCTGATGTAACACCACCGGTTTTTCGTCGATACACACCACCGGTTCCCGCACCGAGAGCGGCTTTTCATACACGGCCAGTACATCCTCCATGCGCGCGACATATTGCTCATCGAGTTCGCCCACGCACCACATTTTTTTCCCGCCACGGTTTTAGGTCGTGGCTTTCGAGCAGGATTCGGACCGTCTCTCGCCCCACCCCCGGCACCAGCTTGCGCTTCACCGCCTCCTCCGCCAGCAAGCGCACGGTCCACCGTGCCCGGCCCTCCGGCGGCGGACTGCATACCAGAGCCACGATGCGCTGCCGCTGCTGGGCGTCCAACCGCGCTTCTTTTCCGGGCCGCGCCCGCTCGTACAAGGCCCGATCCAGCCCGCCTTGCTGATAGCGTTGGCTGGTCAGCCAAACCGTCTTCGGAGTCAATCCCACGTTGCGTGCTACCTTGCGGATGGTTTGGCCGTCCGCCAGTTGCCGCAGCACCAAGGCTCGGAGCACCGTTCGCACTGGTTGTAGACCGCCCCTCAACAATTCGTCCAATTGCTCCTTCTCCAACTTAGACAACCGAACTTGAACCTTTCCGCTGTCTTCCATGCCCCAGCAATACGCCTGGATAGGTAGGTTGGACAAGTATCTAACTGTATTACTCTCTATGCGGTCATAGCACTAGGGAATACGCAGAGGCTGCGTAGAGTAGCACTGTGAAGGCCCAGTCAAGGCAGTGGTTTTGCGGAAGACAGCCCCGTCCGAAGAAACGCTCTGCTTTAGTTAATTCAACTCCCGAAACGACTACGGGCGAAAATGGCGCGAAAAGAATCAGCAGAGCTATCGCCAACGCCGGTACAACCCACGTCCAAAGCATGACCCGGTGCCGGTAACGGCGGCCTAACTGAAATCCCAGTAACAACCCGACGACGATCTGCACCGGGAAAAAAGGCGTTTCCGTCAATATCCAATGCACCGTTCGCGTGCCCAGCGACGGAAAGAACGGGTGCAAGGACAGCACGACGGAGTATATCAGCACGGGCGCTGCTACAGCTACGACGCCGAGAGTGCTGAGTGCAAGGTGACCCAGGAAATGCAGGACATCCATTGCGCGCTCACCGATACAATGATGGTGTAGGAAGAAGAACGAGCTAGGGTTCTCTTGTTCTTTCTCGTCACTAGAAACATTCATTCCCTCCGTGCCATCGACTCCACGCTTTGCCAATTCACCCGTAAGAGCTGCGGAGGCTTCCGGGGTCAGGTGCTCTAGGTCCCGCGCCAAGTGCAGCAGTTCCTCGTTTGTTTTAGTCCCGTATTGTCTAGCAAAATCCTCGACGTGCATGACGCGGAATCTTACCACCGGCAGTCAAAACGGCTGCGGGCGGACGACTCCGTTAACTGTTGCAACATCGCCACTTCACTCATCTACCCCGAAAAAGGCGAAGGACTTCCCGGTATCTTCCCGCTTGCGTTTGCCGGGCTAAGGTCTATAATCCGCCGCCGGAGGGGAACTATGAAACACTTCTATTTTTCACTAGTGCTTGCTTGCTTGCTCGCGAGCACACTCTGGGCGGCGGACGATCCTTTTCTCGGGAAATGGAAGCTGAACATGGAGAAAAGCAAGTTCACCGGCGAGCAAACCAAAATCGAGGACCTCGGCGGCAGCAAATACAAATGGACATCCGGCAACGTGACCAACACATATACAGCCGACGGCACCGATCAGCCGACCCAGTTCGGAAACACGGTAGCGATCACTCCCGTAGATGCCAACAACTGGAAGATGGTGATCAAGAAGGATGGCAGGGTTCTCAGTTCCATGACTCACACGCTTTCGGCAGACGGGAAGACGCAGACAATTAAGGGAACGGACAACAAGCCCGACGGCACAACCGACGATTTCACGGTTGTGATGAAAAAAGTAAGCGGCGGCTCGGGTTGGGGAGGAACATGGGAGGATACCGACGTGAAATTCACCTCCCCCGATGAATGGGAGATTCAGGCCTACGAAGGCGACGGCCTGAGTTTCAATACGCCAGCTTACAAAGATACCCTCAGCATGAAATTCGACGGCAAGGATTACGAAGAGAAGGGTCCGAATGTCGCGCCCGGCTCAATGTCGTCAGGCAAGCGTGTAAACGCACACACGCTCGAAGTCACCGACAAGGTGAAGGGCGAGGTAATGGACCACACGAAATTTGAAGTCTCGCCTGATGGCAAGACGTTGACGCTCACGGTTCACGGAACCGGCCAAGCGAACGCCCAGACTGTCGTCTACAACAAGATGTAGTTCCGCGGCGCAGTCCCGCTTATGGCGTTGGTGTGCGAAGCGGCTCGCTTAGGGAGAGGACTGTCTTCAAGAAAAAGCCATGGATGGAACTGATGAAGCCGCACAGATCATAGAAACCGCGCTCGGACCAAGGCAATGAGCAGACTGCACAATCGCTGCTGCGAGTCAGTTGGCGTAAAATCTTAGTACCCTATCGACAAGTGTGCCGGCGCGGAACATTTGGGGTGGGCCCAAGTGCATCACGCCGGCGCACTTGCGATAGGGGGATTTGTACGAAGCCGCTGACGCGGCGGACGCGGTGGA
>JBAUXO010000257.1:0-7507 GCA_049584315.1 Candidatus Sulfotelmatobacter sp.
AAGATCAAGACGCTGCACGCGTGGATGAAGAAGGCCGACGCCTCCGGCATTTACCGAATGCAGCGTTTTGTGCGCACCTTGAAACAGGACCAGAGTGCAGTCGAGGCGGCCGTCGAACAAAGCTGGAGCAATGGGCCGGTGGAAGGTCACATCAATCGGCTGAAGACACTGAAGCGCCAGATGTATGGCCGAGCCGGATTTGAACTGCTTCGCGCACGCGTCTTGCCTCTCCCGCCTCCTACAATTTTGCACCAAGAGTCAGGAAGAACCCGTTTTTCTGAGACGGCAACATCTGAATTTGGTATTACTTGCGACTTCCCTTGAGATCGGCCAAGTACTTCTTGACCATCGCCACCTCTTGGGGGTCGGTGGGCAGATTTCAGATATTCCTGAAGTTGGGCTGCTTCGGCATCTGGCTTACGCTCGATTTCGTAGATTTGAGCCAGCAGAAAGTGTGTCCGGGGTTCGCGCCTTGCCTGGTCGATCTCCGCCGCCTTCAACGCGATCCTCTCTGCGTCGGCCAGTCGATGCAGCGCAAAGTGCGCGCCAGCAGCATAGAAATAAGCATGGGGATCGCTGGCCGAATCAAGAGCAAGGGCAGCGTTGGCAAAGCGGAGCATCTCTTCCCATCTCTGATCGACCGCACAAAGATCCGCAAGGCAGAGATCGGCCGGAAGATAGCTGGGGTCAACTCTTAGCGCTTGGGAGCAGGCGTTGCGGGCATCCTCCGGCTTCCGTTGCGCTTTCAAAACCTGGCCCAGCAGTACCCACGCTGCCGAGTATTGCGCGTCTTCATGAAGCGCCTTTCGAAGGTGCTCTTCGGCCTTGGCCAATTTCTTATCACCTGCAGCCCTGCAGGCGCGCTGAAAATCCTTTCGAGCCCGACCTTGAACTTCCAAAGACGCAACTCCCGCTGTGGGAGAACGGATTCCGGTTAGCGGCGACATGAAACAAAACTCGTCACCGGCGGCAGGAGTGGCCGCCACTCTATCTGACCCCTTAACCCGATCGTCAGGAATTCTAGAAAGCGGGTTTTGGAGTATAGCATTATCATCCCAGTATCCCGCGTGTTGTTTTGACCCATTACTGGACTGCCCGGCAAGGGGCGCGGCCCAGAACGCTGCCATGATGCAGATGAGGGTCCTTGCGCACAACGGAAAGGCCGGCGCTACGAGGGCATACGGGTGGGCATGGCGCGTACCGCGCATAACGTCCACATGGTACCTCCAAATGGAACCCGGTGAACCACAAAAATGTTATGAGGAAGAAGACTGCTGTCGAGCTGCACTTTACGAGGTTCTTGCGCACTTTCGGTGCAAGCTTGACGAGTTTGCTATGTTGGGGTTGTGAGCCAACCCATTGATATTGTGCAGAGGTCGTTGCCTGAGCCAGAGTTGCTGGTATTGGACGCCGTGGAGCACAGATCGAACGGGATATTGTTTTCCGGGTTCGAAGTCGGGGAGCGCCTCGATGTCCGAGCTGTTTGGGATCGGAAGCTTCTTATCACAGCACCTATGTTCGCCGCTTGCGCGATCTGCCCTGGCAGGGGCGGCCGGTGCAGGTCCAGGTGAAGACTCGTCGCCTTCGCTGTCGCAATCGGCACTGTCCACGCAAGATCTTTGCGGAGCGATTGCCCGGCGTCGCCGCCCCGCGGGCACGAGAAACGAATCGACTGACCCAGACGTTGCGGCGAGTCGGTTATGTTCTGGGCGGATTACCGGGATCGAGTCTGCTGCAGCAGATGGGAATGATCGCCAGCCGAGATACGATACTCCGGCGGGTGAAGACGAACTCGGGCCATCTCCAGGAAGGGAAGGTGCGGGTTCTGGGCGTAGACGACTGGGCTTGGCGGAAGCAGCAGCGGTACGGGACCATGCTCATGGATCTCGAGCGGCGACGAGTGGTCGATCTGCTTCCCGTGCGATCGGCGGGGAGCTTTGCCGAGTGGCTTCGCCTCCATCCTGGAGTGGAAATGATCACTCGTGACCGCTGTGGTCTGTATGCCGAGGGCGGGCGAGAAGGCGCGCCTTGGGCGGTGCAGATCAACGATCGGTATCACTTGATGAGCAATCTGGCCGAGGCGGTCGAGCGTGAGGTCCAGCAGTTGCAGGTGCAAGCTCGGGCGGAACTGGCGGGGAATATAGAGGCAAAGCGATCCGGAAGAGCGACGCTGATCGAAGCGCGTCGGCAAAGATGCCGCGAAGCACGATACGAGAAGTACTGTTTATGAAATACGCTCTAGTTAGTTCATGCGCGACATGCCGCCGAGACGGGAACGTTTACCATCCGAGGTATACAGGGAATCCTGTACCGCAAAATTGCCGACCTAACAATGGAAATTACACGGAAGGTATGGTGAACCGAGGCAACCAAACCACTTAGCGTCGCGGCACCAGACTTGCTTTGCCTACATGATCGGAGGTCGGCAATGAAACCTCCCCGAACATGCTGGATTTGCGGCAAGACGATTTCGCTTGAACAATGCAAGATTGATGAGAGCGGTCTGCCCGTCCATGGAGAATGCCACGTCGCCAAAATAATGGCACACAATTCAGAGACTCCGTTCGCCAGAGATGGAGTTTTGGTCGAGCAGATCATGGCACGAGCTTCGATCTTCGGAAAGCGAAGTGCGTGAACCTACGTCACAGACTCTGGATGAGCCTGAATCGGACACCGTTCTCCCAACCACTCGCACCTTATTAACCGATAGCTTTGGGAGTACATTCGATTTATCTTGCGACGGCGCAAACTCGTTTGCCGCACACCTCGATTAGTTTCCCTCGGACAGCGGCAAAGCGGTCAGGGCTACCTCCCCACTCACACAACCACGGATCGTGATTTCAGTCGTACGAACTGGGACTGAATTGGCTCGGTCTTGCGACGGTGAGGTTTGCTGGGCGATGCCGCTGGCGCTCGACAAAAGCGTTATGCAATCGCTTCCATTTGGTCATTGTCGGCGTCGGGTCGGACATCTTAAGCGGAGGCCAGATATGGCCTATCTCCGGACCGGTCAGCCCCTCCGATGTATCGCCCAGTGCCGCTGCTATGGCCTCAAGCTCGCTCTGTGAAAAGGTGTTCTCCACGACTGCTCCGTGTCCCACTGTGTAGCCTTAGATCCGTAGGTGGGAAGCCAAATTTGCACAACAGTTTAACGCCAAGCTGCTGGGCAGGAAAGGGGTGAAACAAATCCTTTGTGAGATGCCGGTCGCAGCCGGTCGGGATGGGAACTACTTGCGGCGGCGGTCGTAAAGCTGAATTGCCAAGGCGACGCCGTCGATAACAACAAAAAAACAGAAAGCAAGCATAAAATCACCTCCTCCTGCTTTCTGAGTAGTATAGGAATTCTGCGCCGAGTAATTCGCCGGTGTTCCGTGCTGATTGGGCGTCCCGAGATTTCGGCACGGGGCGAGTAGAACTCTTCAATAGTTGTCAACCCTTGGGCGAAGTCACTTTGACCCCGTCGCAACGTCTGGTTGCTCTACCGTTTAATTTCTGAAACAAATGCGCCGTTAACGTGTCGTAGTCGCTTGTGCATGCCACTATCGAGCAGGTGCTTTCGGAGTCGGTTCAAGGATGACCTAAGAAATACGGCCTTTCAGGTCTTAACATTGCGGACCTCACGACTCGACTTTGCACGCTTGAGCACACTCTGCGGTTCAGCATTGCTGAAGCAGTTCTGGGCGTCTGAACCGTTTTTCGCGGGTTAACCGCACTAAACCTTCCCGGAAAGTGGCGGCGTAGAGCGCTGCCATTGACGAACTGACCGGCCCCGGCCAGGTTCGTAATGCTTCACCGATAACTCTTTTCGCCTGCTCCAGTTCGCTGCCAGCCAACTCAAGTCGCGGAGGCCTCACACGAGTGCTTCCCATTCCAAGCTCCGCCTGCACCAATTTGATCAGTTGGACGAACTTTGGAACGGTATCCATCCTTAGCAACGGCAGGAACCACCGATACAATTCAAAAGCTTTCCCATCTTCGCCGTGGATTCCGCAGTTGAACAACTCCACGGACTCACGGGGCAGCGCATTTGCCAAGCCAGCCACCCAACCCGTCGCGCCCACCCCGATGGCTTCGAGCACGGCGTCATCCACATCCACCGAGATCTCGATCCGCGGACCGAGGAGTGCCCGAATTGCAGACACACGCCTTGCGTCCATACTCGATTCCTTTACCGCCTCGAAATTCTCAAAGTCCGACGCCAACTCCTGGATTTGCTCAGGAAGAAAGTCGGTTCCGTAAGCGACTGGGTTGTTGTACAGGATGCAGGACAAGGGAGTAGCCCGAAAAATGGCGGCGACGTGAGTCTTCATTTCGCGCCAGTCACCGAGATACACATATGGCGGCAAAACCATCAGGGCGGAGCAGCCGAGGTCGGCCGCCGCTTTCGCCAGGGACGCAGACTCGGAAGTGGTAAGAGATGAGATTGAGGCTACAAGGGTTCCACATCCCTCGACGGCCCTTCCCAAGGTGCGCAGAACGTCTGTTTTCTCATTGAACGAAAGGGTTGCGCCCTCTCCCAGGGAGCCCAGCGCGACCACACCTGCGCACCCATTGTCGAGGAGCCAGCGGCAATGTTCCGCCAGAAATCCGTGATCGACTGTCAGATTGGCATTGAAAGGGTTGTAATTGCCGGGATAACGCCTTTCCAGTTCTTGGAAGCTCTCCTCGAGCTGGTGGCTTCTGCGAGTGTGCGAATGGGATGGCCAAAATTTCAACGCGTGCCGTTATCACTCCGCGGTTCGTGATCGGGCAAGTCATCGCTGCTTTACGCTGGCATTGGCTTCGAGAGTGGAACCACCTGATCCTGAAAAGATAGCTGCCCGAACAGACTGGTGCCTTTCATGTCATCGTCTGCCTGTTTTTTCGCTTTCTTAAATTCATCCTTGGCGTTGGCATTAGCGGCCATTTGCGCGATCGCCTTCTGCAATCCAACCGAACCCTTGCCAGTCGTTTTGGCCTTCAGATCCGCGAATGGGAGCTTGAGGTTTTGCGCCAGATGGATGGCTGTAACACACTGCTCCAGGGTCTTGAACCCGGCACACGCCTGCTGTGGACTCAAGTCCGCGGGCAGCATATCTTGTAGCTTGCCAGAGAGTCTGGCATCGTCGTGCAGCACCTGGTCGATCGACTTCATCTGCGGTTCGTTCGTGGGCGCGGCATCGGTTCTGCCTGGACCGGGATTGTTTGCTGGCGAACCCATGCTCGTTCCCGGCCGGCCCTGTCCAAAAGCCATCCCAGACGCAAGAGTCAGCAGCATTATGTATCGTCTGACCATGGTGTACTCCTCGCGAAGTTGCGTCGCCGGGCGGCAGGAGAACAACTCCTGCCGCTCAATGATCGAGTCACTAACGAGCGCCCTTAGAACTCGAAGTTCGCGCGAACCTCAATGACTCTCGCTCCCCCGACGCCACCAAACTGTCCAAAAACATTGCTTTGGACGCTCGCATCGCCGGGCGTGAGAGAGCCGTTGCCTGAAACACTATCCCATTCCGGATGGTTAAACACGTTCAGAAATTCGCCCTGAAGGTTAAAGTTCATGCCTTCCCGGATCGCAATTGCCTTGGTGATCGACGTATTTTCGGTGAAATGGTGCTGGGCATAAAACCAAGGGCGATATCCGATCGATCCGGGCACTTCGTTGGGAGTGATCTGCGAAGAGGGCAAACCGTTGGCGGCGATGAATTTGGGATTAATCCAACTCCTCGAATTGCAAGGTTGGCCGGATGCACAGGCTGGATTTTGATAGACTCCGATCGCATGCTGGATGTCGGATGCGGTCACACCGTTAAGGACAATGCCCCCGTCGAAAAGCTCGTTGTACGTATCGTTTCCGCCCGTTATTTGAAACGGGATGCCGCTGGTGTAGCTGACAATGGTTCCTAAGGTCCATCCACCTACTACTCGATTCAGCAGATCATGGTTGCTCAGAAAGGGTCTTCCCTTGCCGAAGGGAAGATCGTAGGTGCCATAGACATTGAACACGTTGCGCCGGTCTGTGTTGAGCGGACCGTAGTCCAAACGCAAGTCTCGCAGCGTGTATTGCTGGGTAATACCCAGATTCTTGCTCCAAGTATAGTTGGCGTGGAACTCCGTGCCATGCCACGGCTTCTGGCGGAACTCGATTTGTAGGCCGTTGTAATTCGAATACCCCACGGAGTTCAAATATCCCACGCCTCCAGGATAATAAGGATTGGCTTGAAACAAGTTCTCCGGATACGTTCCACCGGTCCCCGTGTATTGCAGTTGGTTCACGCAGGCCTGTCCGGTCAAGGAAGATGTGGGAACAAGATTGCACAGGTAGTTGGCATTGTAGCCATTAAAACCTGCGAACTGGTTCGCCATGCTCCCCACTTGCCCCAACGCCAACGTTCCGGTTGGCCCAGTAAAATTTCCGTTGGAATAATCGACGAAGTTCCCGTCGGGGCCGGGACCCTCCCCGGCAAAAGCGGCCTGAAACAGAGGCAGCGGCTGTTGACCGGGAAGATTGTTATCCGCGAACGATCCCTGGAGATTGACGTTGCTGCTGGCATTGTTGATCGCCAGATTTTGCTGGGCCGCCTTGAACTGCTGCAGAAATCCACTCTGAAAAATATTCACTTCATTGGTGTTGAGTCCGATCCATTCGTGGACGCCGTGGTTGCCCAGATAGCGAACTTCAAGGGCGCTGCTCGTCCCCAGCTGACGTTGGATTCCGATGTTCCACGATTGAATGTAGGGCTGCGCAATATTGGGATTCATACCGTTAAGCCCTGAACCAACAAATGCCTGCGAGGCTTCAGAAATCTGAGCTGTAAACGAGGGCGGCGAGAGGAAAAAATTGGACGGGTAATTGCCGGTAATGAAATCGTTGACCGTCAGACTGCCAGCCGGATAGGTACCCGGGCCAGTCACTCCGGAGGGGACGCCCTGCATGGAGTAACCCTGGAAAAAGAATGCTCCGTAGTTCGAGGCGTAGCTCCAGAAGCTCTGGTATTGCTCGGTGTAACGTCGCAGAGAATATCCGGCGCGCAACACGGTCTTGCCGCCTCCCGTCAGCTTGCCAAGGACTCCTTCGGTGAACTGCGGGCTCCAGGCGATGCCTACATTGGGTTGCGGACTTACATTCCAGGGAGCGTACGCGTGGCCGCGGCCAACGTAATTGAGCTCACTCGGATTGCCCAGCTCGGACCCTGGATTGAAGAGATTGTTATAACCGCTTACGCCAAACAGACCCGCTACCGGCGGACTGTAATAGAGGTTCTGCAGGTCGTGATCGTCGCCGGTAAAATCCCAGCGCAGCCCATAGTTCACCGTAAGATTAGGCCGCACGCGCCAGGAGTCCTGGAAGAACAACCCCCACGCCTTCTGCAACTCATCGAGGTTATACGAGCCGTATTGCGTATAGCAGCCCGTGGTGCAAGTCTTGATGCGCGAACCGATAAAGTTTTGAAGAATTCACAGGCATTATTTGTATGATGCGCCCATGGCGATGGGGACGCGCAAGCAACGAGAGAAGCAGGAAGGGATA
>JBAUXO010000258.1:0-4077 GCA_049584315.1 Candidatus Sulfotelmatobacter sp.
TCCTCGCGGACACGGGTTTCGGGTGATAAGTAACTGAACATATGATTCTGCTGCTGATCTGTTCCGCGCATGCTTTCTCGTAACATACTCGGCTGTGGATTAGCAGTACTTTTTCAGCAGCCTGCTAGAAGCCGTCTCAGCAACCTGCGAAAATGGAAAACAAGTTCAAGTCGCCGTTTACCAAAATCGCTGGATCAAAGCACAGTTCGGCGCGTCTCTGTAAAGAAAAAATATAAGTCGTGAAAAACGGACAGTCGAAAGTCTTGACAGCTCGAACTTACTGCAACTCACTGAAAGCCAGACTTCAGGATAGACCGCAAACCACACAGGTAAAAACCCCAAGCATAGCACCTTTGTCAAGAGGAAGTACCAAGGGTGTCACTCGTTTTACGAAATCCTAAAATCCACCTTCCTGAGGAGAGCAGCAGCAACCCGGGGGTCACGCAGCAGCTCGAACTTGATCCCGGAATAGCGGGTACCATCCCCGAAAGACACCTTCGAGTTCGTCGTTCAGCACCGCGGTCCGCGTTTGCAGAAGCAGATGCGCGCCGCGGAGGGTCCAGTGCATCTGCTGCAGCTTCACGAACCGCCGGCTCACCACCTGGTTGATTGTCGATTCCACGAACGCCGTGCTGATCGTCTCCCCCTGCCGGTAGCGCTCGCCAAAATTCGGGATCGATTCCCGGTTGTTGCGAATGTAGGTCGCGAATTCGCCCAGCCCCACCGAGAGTTTCTCCGCGGCCGCACCGTGCTTCCGAACGAGATCAAGATCCATCAGCAGGTCTGCCACGCGTTCCAGCGCCTCCTCAACATTGCCGTGCCACAACAAGTGCTTTACGCTTTCCACTTGTTTCGATGCCGCGGCGCCAATCTGTGACCCTTCTTCCTGCAACGACTTGGTCTGCTGCTGCAGCACCGTCAGCCGCATGGTGATGTGAAACCAGTCGAGCACATGTTCGCTGTTGGGATGCAGGTACTCCTGCACTTGCCGCACATCTTCGCCACCATCGGACATGAACACCACCTGCTGATTCTCCTGCATCCCCTGTGACTTCATGACCTCCCAGACCCGCCGCCGTGGCTTCTGGTCGTAGGTCTGCACGAAGCCAAAGCATTTCGCCGGCGGCACTTCGTCCTGTTGGGCGCGTCGAAATGCCACCACACTCCTGCCGGCGATCACTTCAAAACACCCCTTCTTATGGGCTGCCCGTACGTAGCCCCCATCGATCCCCACCGTCATCGGTCCATCCGGCAGCCGTTGCTCGTGCTCTTCTGGCTGGGGTTCGACTGGATCCACCGGTCGCTCTTCGCCCAGGTCCGCCTCCATCCGTTCGGCGATAGCTTGCAGATGTTCCCGCACCGTTTCGTGATTGGTCGACTCGCCTACCGGAAGCACTTCTTTCAATAGGTCGGCTACCTTCTCAAAGGGAATCAGCGAGCTCCACTTGGTTTCCAGATAGAGCAACTCCGGACTGGTCCCTCCCTGCAGCCAAGCAGCGCCCGGTCGGAATGTCTTCTGGCCAGTGGACTGGCAGGAGCACCGCTCCCACCGTGGATTCGGAACCGGAACTGGCCCGAACACGGTCCGCACGGTGTGGGTCCCGATTCCTTTACTGTGGTACGGCTGACCGCAACCCGGGCAGTTTCGTCGGCGTTTGAGATCTTCGACTGTCTGCTGCGAAGCGACGAAGTCTTGTACCCCGTGCAGAATCGCCTTCCCATCCGCCACACTCAGCCCGAGGGTCTCTATCGCCAGCTGGCGCCGTTCCATCTCGATCACCGGACACCGTTGCTCGGCGCCGTCGTCATTCACACAAATCACTTCCACCCGGAATTTCATGCGCGGAATCTCCCGCGCTCCACCAGCTTTGCCAACCCTTGGTTGGCCTCTTGCAAGCTGAAGCGTTCCGGCTCCAACGGGCCGTACTGTTCCAGTCGCTGATCGACGCTCTGGTAACCTCTATCAACGGCTTGCCGCAGCAAGTCCCAGGTATCAGTGGGCTGATCTGGGTCCGCGGCCGAAAGCATTCCAATGACCATCTCGACCTGCGCGGGCGTGCCCATCGACTTGCCTTCTGTTTGCCGCTTCAGCATCAGGCGATACCCAGTGGGGCCGCCGCAATACTCCGGAGGAGCTGCACCCCGTCCTGCCAAACAAATCGGCACCTGATCGCCGTCCGCTCCCTCTTCCTGATTCAGAAGCCGCAACTCCCATTCCCAAAGATCGATCGCACCGCAGGTGTAGAGAAACTTTTCCTGTGGTCGCAACTGAAATTCCCGCAGTCGCTTGGATTTGCTTCGGCGGCGAAAGCTGTTGAACTCCTGTCCGTGGACGCGAAAGATGTAGCCCAGACCCTCCCAACCCAGCATGCTGCGAAACACTTCATCGAAGCTGGGGAGATCCAGGGAATCGGGCACTGCCAGGACCCGGATTACCATGGGGCTGACATTGTGCAGAACTGCTCGGAGAACCAATCGTTTGAAGGGAGTTTGTGGGTTCATCCCTTCAGGTTATTCCTTGCCGTCAGACCCCGGGTTGCTGCTGCTCTCCAGCCTCACACGCGGAATTACCTGTTGGCCTCTGCGACGCCCTTCATTTCCACGAAGTGTCCGTTATCATCCTGTCGTAGAGCTAGAAAGCGACCGTCTGAAACGCAAGCAATTTCACTGCCTAAGGCACCTACCGGATGAAACTGCTCGAGAAGTTTTCCATTCGAGGGGTCGACCTTGTAGAGGATAGGATCGTTTGAAAAAGCCTTACCGGGCGGGGCGACGACATTAAATCGCACATACCACTTATCATCTGACGACGGGACGAAGGAATCAACTACGTAATCCATCCCTTTGGGCAGGTCCAGTTGTACTTCTCGGATGGCTCCGCCGCTCTTGACTTCAAGCACCGGAATTCGCGAGCTTCGTGAGATCAGCAATATGCTGTCAAGAAAAGGAACCATCTGAGCGGCGGGGGATATCCTTCCGTGTGCAAGCTCGCTAGAATTTATAAGTTTTTTGTATCCCCTGCCGAATTCTGTCGGCGAATCTAGAACGCGTAAGACCGAACCGTCCGCATTGAGCAGAAACAGTCTGAGCATCCGCTCTTCATCTGCGCCAGAAATAAGGAACACACCGTCGTCGAATGCTCCTATATGAAGCGGATGGAACTGGTCTGGAATTTGAACCGCACGCTTGTAGGCAAAATCTTTATCGAAGGTGGCAAGATAGTAGTGGTGCTCAGCTTTTCTTGGTTCTGTAGTGTCTCGTGTCGCGTACACTAGGAAAGCAACCAAGGAAGGCGTAGGGTAATAGCTCGTTATTGTAACGTCGTGTAAGTCGCTCATCTGCGTGCCGTCCAAACGATACGCCCCCTTTGAGGGTGATACCGCATACAATTCACGTTTACTGAAGTCGGGAGGAGCCAACATCTCGACAAACAACTTTCCGTCTGTGCTGCATTCCAACGGATAGGCCAGCACCGGGCTGGCGGCTAGACCCGCGACAGACGGGTCGTCTTTGAAGTTCAGGTCAACGACGGGAATGGAGGGAGGAACAGCAGCTTTGCCACTAAGGCCCTGACCTACCAATTGGAAGGCGACAAACAACGCACAGATGGCTGCGAATTCACGAGAACCTTTCAAAGTGACCTCCGGGGGCACGCTTAACGGAGTATTCGGTCTTCGGCTTCGAAAGATACGGAAGTATCGACCGGCGCTTGCAATTGCCTTTCAATCGCCATGTAGTGATGTTCACAGTTTACGATGAGGATGTCGGTCGTCGTGTAAAGTTCCGCCAGTCTTTGCTGTACCTCTGGGGACCTGAGTTCCGAGTTTTCGCATGCGCCTGAATAAATCCACTCCGGTACAGAGATACCGCAGCAGGGAACATCGTGTCGAACGTAGAAAGTGCCTGGTGTGAACGGAATTTGGGGTGGGGAAGGCTGCACTGTATTTATCCATTGCTGTCCAAATTCGCGGGCTAACTGCTGACCGAGCGGAAGGTATCGCCAGGTGTGAGAAAGACTGAGCCCCCTGATACGTTGGATTGGGTTCGCCGAGAACCAATTCAACCAGAGGAGGCTCA
>JBAUXO010000259.1:0-10341 GCA_049584315.1 Candidatus Sulfotelmatobacter sp.
CCAAATGTCTTCTTGCTTTTCCCGCTGCTTGCGCGTCCCCATCGCCATACGCGCATTCTACGAATCCTACCTGTGGATCCTTCAAACTCTTTTGCTTACGCATCCGGACTTACACCCCGGGCTGTTAGTGTTGTTGCCGCCATCGAGCGAGAAATAGCTTTGGTCGTTCACCGCTCCCCCAACGTCGCCGCCGGCGCTCACGCCCGGCTGCAACTCGATGAACGTGTTGACGTCGCGGCCGATACTGGGCAGGTTGTCAATGGCAATGCTAGGAACGGTGTTTCCAACCGTGGCGTTCATGGTCTGCAGTTCGTTACCGACGGCCGACACTTCCACCACGACGTTCGCGCCGCCAACTTGCAAGGACAAATTCAGCGTGAGACTCTCGCCGACTTTTACCTCCTGCTTCTCGGTCTTTGTGGTGGCGAAGCCCGACTTCGTGACCGAAATGTTGTAGACGCCCGGGGTCACGTCCACAAAGATGTAACGCCCCTCTTTGTTGGTGGTGGTGGATCGCGCAATGTTGGTCGAGCTATCGGTCAGCGCAACCGTGGCGCCTGGCACCACCGCGTTCGACGGGTCAGTCACTGAGCCAGAAACCGTGCCGGATGACGTCGATTGTGACCACACGGGCAGGACACTGCCCATACAAACCACCAACAGGAGAGCTAGAACCGACTTGAAGCCGCGAGTGTACATTGCTTCCTCCGATCAAGAGATTGAGTGTCACGACTGACCGAGAAAATAGATGAGTCGCTAAACAGTTCCACGACGTTAAGTGTCAGCAATCAGCGAACCAGAGTGTGGTCGTCGAGTTTTCAGTCGGTTACATCAATGCTCGGATCTGCGGTTATGAATTGCGGGATGCCAACTGCACAGTGCTCACGGCCTACGTCCGGCGCGTGAGGTCGTGTGTCTGTCTGACTGTGACGGCGGCCTGTCGGACTACTCCAAACAGAAGATGAATTTCCAAAAATCCCGATCTCCGTAGATTCCTTGCGAGCTTGACTCTGGTTATTGGACGATGCACATTGGTTGGTATGTTAGCTATTAGAAAACGATCGCGACGCAGGCAGGCGACGTCGCGGAATCCAGAGCGCACACGAGAACTCCTGTTGCAGGCTGCCTTTCAGGAGATATACCGCTCTGGCTTTCGGAGCGCTGACCTGGATGCCATTCTGGCCGCGGCTGGCGTCACCAAGGGCGCGCTCTACTACCACTTTGACAACAAAGAGGCCCTCGGGTATGCGGTCGTGGATGAGGTCGTCGCGAGTAACCTTCACCAGAAGTGGGTGCTGCCTTTGCGGAACGCCAAGAACCCCATCGACGTTCTGGTCCGCATTGTTCGGTCCGAATCGCTGAGAAGAGAAGACGTTCAGCGTGGCTGCCCCTTGCTTAACTTGTCTCAAGAGATGTCAGGTATTGATGAGGGATTCCGCAGAAGGACGGCAAAAGTTTTTAAGGACTGGCACGACGCAATCGCGAAGGCATTGCGTGAAGGACAGAAACGCGGAGTAGTGCGGAATGACTTAGACGCGAATGAAACGGCTACGTTCCTGATCGCGGCCTACGAGGGCTACGTCGTTTTAGGAAAGAATTCGCAGGATCCACGGACGATGCAATCAGGCCAAAGAAGGGTGAGCAGCCAGCTCGAGTCGCTACGCCCGGCGCGCTGCCGGCAGTGAGCGGCAGGTCGGGCAGCGGCAAACTCTTTCCGGGCTTGATATCCCAAGCTGCTGTGCGATGAGAGCTTCACTCAAGGCCAGTTAAGCGCGAACTCACCGGAGCTGGCCTTACCTTCAGGCTGAACACTCTTCCCGCCACCGCTGAAGCCGAATGCTGTTGAGTGCGAATAACACAAACCACCCGTTGCGAGGAAATCCCGGGCATACTGCTGTTCGTAGGGCTCTGGGGCAAGTTTCCTTGCCCCAGTCCCGGCCAGTGGAGATCATGTTGATGAGATTCAAAAAACACAGGAGGAATGGAACTCAGCGGGAACTTTTGGCGTTCTTGTGACATTAACAGCATGAACGATGTGAAAAATGCCGCACAAAGATTGCGCAGATTGAGCTGGCGCACCGACTATGATTAGCGACGAAGCCTTGATGCTGGAATTCCAGGGTGGATCACGCGCAGCCTTCGAGGAGCTGTTTGCCCGCTATCGCAAGCCACTCCACCGCTTCTTCGGGCGCCGGCTGAACAACCCCGAGCGGGCGGAGGATCTCGCCCAGGAAACTTTCCTCGCGGTGATCCGCGCAGCCTCCCGTTATGAGCCGCGAGCCTTGGTTCGAACCTATCTGTATGGCATCGCGTTGAAGCTGCTGGCTGCGGAACGGCGCAAGCTCTTGACGAGTAGCGCATTAAAACAGTCCGCTCGGGAGCCTCAGACTGACGGAACTCCCGAGTGCGTGCTCTGGGTCCGGCAAGCCATGGAAAAGCTGGATGCGCCGGAGCGCGAAATCTTGATGCTGCGCGAATACGAACAGCTGAGTTACTCCGATATTGCGGAGCTGTTGCGAATTCCCGTAAATACGGTCCGTTCCAGGCTTTTTCGATCGCGTCTCGCATTGAAGAGTTACCTAGAGTCGGAGTCAAAAACCAATCCTGCCCTGAGAGCGGGCGACGGGCAGCCGCACCCAGAGAGACGAGGCATGCAATGAGTACGAACAGACATCCGATCGAACAGGAAGAACTCATGGCTTATCTCGACGGCGAACTGCCCCCGGACCAAGCGACCGAGGCCTTGTCGCACCTGGAACTGTGTCCGGAGTGCCAGACCCTTGCGGCCGATTTCCGGGGTGTTTCCCAAGAACTGATGGCCTGGGAGGTTGAGTCACCAGAAGTAGGCATCTCCTCGGAGATCAACGCGGCGCTTGGGGAGCGCCTCCAGAAGCGGGAAGCGGCAAAGGTCAGCTCGCCGAGATTGGAAAACAGAGTGATGACGAGCCGCTGGGTCTGGGCCGGAGCCTTGGCTATCGTCTGCGTCGCTGTGGGACTGCAGTTGACGCTTACCAGCCGCAATCGGAATGAGGATCGCTCGACAGCGTATCCGAGCATGGCTTCGATCGAGCAATACCTGATGCCGGATCGTAACGCCGAGATCGCCATGGCGCGAAGCGCTGCCCCAGAAGCTATATCGAGCGACGCAAAGATCCTGGTCCTCGGGTGGCGAGGCTATGAGACCGCCATCGAAGGAAAGAACGGTTTTGTTTGTATGGTGGAACGATCATGGATGTCCCCATTCAACTCCGCGGAGTTCTGGAACCCCAAGGTGCGTGGGCCGCTCTGCTTTAATCCGGCAGCCGCACGATCCATCCTGCCTCTTACGATCAAGCGGACGGAGATGGTATTAGCCGGACTGTCGAAAGCTCAGATGATTCACAGCATTAAGGCCGGATTCGACAATAAAGAGCTTCCTGCACCGGAGCCGGGCGCCATGTGTTACATGATGTCGAGGGCAGGGTACCTTAATAACGCCGTTGGGCACTACGTACCTCATCTGATGTTCTACTTTCCACTGACAGACAAAGCCTCCTGGGGTGCGGATCTGCGCGACTCGCCGGTTACGCTGAATCCGCAGTTTCGGGACGGTCCGGAGCCCATCACCGAGTTCGTGATTCCGGTTGGCAAATGGTCGGATGGAACGGCTGCACCGGTTATGTAGGAATGTCCGTATCGAAGGGGAATCAATGAACCGAAAGATGGTCACGACAATGACATCAGGAACTTTCGCGTTGATTGCCGTACTACGTGTGGCGCGGCTTGCGACATCAACTGTGGACGTAAAAGCTAGCTGTTGTGAATTGAGATCGTTGGCCCTGGTCAATATAAGTTCCGATGTTGGGGGGTGAGAACACGGTTGTTGGCTTTACTACGAGAAGGGAACGAATATGAAGATTACGAGATTGATGAGGACGGCTTTGCCGTCGCCCGGTCACGAGTGCGGCAACTCAAGTCGAGGTACAGGAACCCACGAAACGAGAGAGTATGCGCATTCTGAATGTCACTTTCACATTGATCATTGTGGGTTTGCTCATCGCACCCATAGCGTCACCTAAAGCTGCTAGGGCAGCAAAGCCTGCGCCTAGCCCGACCGCGGAAAGCGTGATGGCGGCGGAAGAGGAACTCACACGAGCGTTGCGGGATAACGATGCGGATGGCATTGCGCGCTGCCGACTGGGCCGTTATTTCTGCCAGAGGCGGCGTAGGCGAAGGGAAGTCGATCTTCCCCGAAGGGATAAAGTCGCGTTTCTTGAAGCATACAGCATATGAGGTATCGGAACCCAGAGTGCGCCTCTACGGAAATGTCGCCTTGGTGACGACGAAGCTCCACAACGCAGGCACGTTTGGGGGCAAACCCTACGATGTGCTGGAGCGGCAGACCGATGTGTGGCTTTGGAAAGACGGGGCTGGAAATGCGTTCTAACCCACGAGGCGTGGGAAGGCGCGGAAAAAGATCAGAAGGAACTTTCCCGCTGACTTGCGATTCGTGATGACGTGCACGCGCATAAACTCGAGACCATCCACGTCGTCCATCAAGAGCGATGGAATGGCTCGCCATTTCTTGCCAGAAAAGGAAACGAACATGAATCTTACGACATAACCGAGTTCATGGTTCCGGTGTCCGAGTGGTCGGGAGACGGTACTCCGGCGGACACGGATGCTCACCACTGACGTCCGGGGGGCCCGCTTGGGCCTCCCTACATAGCACTCAGGACGGCCCCAGAGGCCACTAACCCAAGGAGCTGGAAAAGGAGGATGGACATGACAAGGATTGGAGTATCACGGCGGAAGGCGCTCGAAGCGGGAGCTTGCGCACTGGCTGGAGCGGCGGCGTTCTCGGTGACGGCAAGTGCGCGCGCAGGAACAGGGTTGAGCGCGACAAACGAGGAAATCATCCGGAAGTGGTACAAGGCGTGGGAAAAAAAGGACGAGGGTCAATTCGAGGCCCTAATGACCGACAACTTTACCTTCACCAGCGCGGCCGGCGACGACCACATCAGTAAGAGCGCTTTCAAAACTCAATGCTGGGATACACAGGCTAAGCTTATCGATCGATCCGATCTGGAGCGGGTGTTAGGAAGTGGCAACGAGGCGTTTGTGAAGTATCTTTGCCACACGAAGAACGGTAAATCATTCCGGAACGTGGAGTATCTCCGGGTCAGAGATGGGAAGATTGAGGCGATTGAGTGCTACTTTGGGGGGCCCGGCTATCCGTCAGCAGCAAGCAAGGGGATGTGACGCTGTATTTAGTAGACCTTTCGGTACAGGATGGTTCGCACGCCGACACAAGAGAGCAAGTGCCGGGCATCGCGGTTTCAGAGCTCCGCTCGCCACTAACGACCCCTTGCAAGGCAGGAACTATTGTCAGGTAAGAGCGAAGGTGAGAGGAGAGAAAAAGAATACAACCTCGAAAGGAGAAAATGATGCGCCGCCGAAGATTCCTTGTATTTGCTTTTCTGATCTTGGTCTTCATGTTTGGCTTTTCGACGCCGTGGCGGATGCAGGCGCAAGACAACTCAGCGCCGTCCACCATGGCCTCAATCGATCCATATCTGATGGACCGCGATGCGGAGATTGCGATGGCCCGCAGCGCCGGCCCGAACTCCGTTTCAAGCGGGGCCAAGGTGCTGGTTTTTGGACGGCATGGCTATGAAATGGCCGTGGAGGGGAAGAACGATTTCGTATGCCTGGTGGGACGATCTTGGGACTTACCGAAAAACAATCGGGCTTTTTGGGACCCAAAGATACACGGTCCGATCTGTCTTAGCGCTGCGGCTACGCGGTCTTTTCTTCCGATCTACCTCAAGAAGACCGAACTGGCGATTGCCGGACGTTCGAACACTCAGATAGAGGACGCCATAATAGACGGCATCGCGAAAGGTGAGTTGCCCACACCCGAACCCGGTTCGCTGTCCTACATGATGTCAAAGCAAGGGTATTTGAATGCCGGCGTCAAAGGACCCTGGCTTCCCCACGTGATGTTTTTTGTCCCCGAAATTGACCCTAAAGCCTTGGGATCCGACTTGGGGGATGACGTCCCGTTGGACGCGCACGAAGAAAAAATAGGCCGCTATACCACAATTGACGTTCCGGTAAGCAATTGGTCGGACGGAACGCCATCGCCGCTTAATGGCGGCAGCCATTGAAGGAGTGTGCGGTCAAAGGGAGGCATCGATATGAACCGACGAGAATTCAGCCAACAGTTATGCGGCGCGGCTTTGAGCGCAGCCTTCGTCAAGATGGCCGTTGCACAGCAGCAAACCCACGACACGAGCGGCAAGCAACATTCCATGCCGGAGAAACCGGCAGAAATCGCGATGCTGATTTATCCAGACATGACAGCGCTCGATCTGATCGGTCCGCAGCAGGTATTTGGCTATCTCCCGGGCGTCAACGTGGAGCTTGTCGCCAAGACGAAGGACCTGGTGAGAAGCGACACTGGCATTATCATCCAGCCGTCCAAAACCTTCGCGGATTGTGCCGATCCTGTGGACATTGTGTTTGTGGGGGGCGGCAGCGATGGCACCGTGGCGCTCATGACGGACAGCGAAACCCTCGATTTTCTGGCGCGGCGTGGAAAGACCGCCAAGCTCGTAACGAGCGTGTGCACGGGATCCATGGTCCTTGGTGCGGCTGGCCTACTGCGCGGCTACAAAGCGACGTCGCACTGGGCGGTGCGTGACATCCTGCCGCAGCTTGGAGCGGAGCTTGTCGCCAACCGTGTGGTGCAAGACCGTAACCGCATCACCGCCGGCGGCATCACGGCGGGAATTGATTTTGGCCTTCGCGTCGCCGCGCAGTTGCGGGGAGAGGACTATGCCCGGTTTCTTACGCTGGCTCTGGAATATGACCCGCGGCCACCATACGGGTCGGGCACGCCGGAGAAAGCCACGCCTGCTGTGGAAAAGATGTCGCACTCGGCGTTTGATCCGCTGCATACAGCATTTCGCGACGCGGCCCTTGAAGCTCGAAAGAAGTGGGTATCGTAACAGGCACGCAGGCATGGACAGGCGGGGCATTGCAAAACCGCGCAGGGGCCGAGGGAAAAGCAGCGCCTGATTAATGCCCGAACGCCCGCGTAAGTTGAACGAACAGAAAACGATTTGCAACCAGGGCGCGCATCAACGCTATAAGGGCGCAGCGAGGGATCGAGATGAACTGGAAGTAAACGCCGATTGACGGCCGTGCAGGTCACGATGACCTTCGGACGCAGGAACAGTAACGAAACTGGTAATGGAAGTGATGACGGCAATCCGCACGTAATGGCCGCCTGTGAAGAACTGCCGCTGCCAAAACAGCCCACATGGACGCTTGCGGTTGGGAACTCTGTGCGGATCGCGATCAAAACCGAAGGGAGAATTCTCCTCATCGATGCGGGGGACTTGATCGCGGTGGAAGCCAAAGGAAAGTATGTCTTGTTATTGCATATTTCAAGTTCGCACCTGCTGCGAGAGTCTATCTCGACGATGGAGGAAAAGCTCAATCTGCACGGGTTTGTGCGAATTCATCGATCTGTGTTGGTGAACGCGGCATTGGTTGAAGAGATTCATCCATTGCCCTCGGGCGATTATCTGCTTCGCGTGCGGGGAGGAAGGGAGCTGACAGCGAGCCGTACTTACAAGAAGAACTTGCAACTCCTGGCGCAGTTGTGGATCGGCACGGAGGGCTTTGTTGCCGAGTAGGAATTCAGACGCGAATCAAGCTCTGCTGCCCTTTGTCATCCACGACATTCAAGACGTATTTGCCATCGGGCGAGATGGCGACCAGCTTGGCTTTACCAGTCTCTGTAACCCTGTCGACGGAGAAGTTTTGAAACGGAACAGGCCGGGTGCGGGAAAGAAAAGCGTAAACCCCATAAGCGGCAGCCGCCACGAGCAAAACGACAATTGCGCTGGTGACGCCAATGCCAAATATGTGCTGGCGCGCTCCGGCCACAACGACCGAACTGCTGGTGGTGAGCGCGGGCTGGGCAACCGCTGGCGCTCCTGCCACCGCCACCGTGCTTGAGCTTGCCACGGAACGGTGTCCGCTCTCGGAGTCACGCTTCAGTCGTTGCAGGTCGGCCCTCATTTCCGCCGCGCCCTGATAGCGCAGATTGCGGTCTTTCTCCAGTGCCTTGTCGATGATGTTTTCCAGCTTAGGCGGTACGTCGGGATTCAGCCGCATGGCAGGTGTGGGAGCCGCATCGAGAATCGCTTTGAAAACGACTCCGGAGCTTTCCCCTCGAAACGGCAGCATGCCCGTAGCCGCCTCGTAGAGCACCACGCCAAAGGAAAACAAGTCCGTGCGTGCGTCCAGTTCCTTCGCTCAGAAACTCCATGACGATGAACGACCGACCTTCGTGTTTGCCAATTTCGTAGATGGTACAGATGTTCGGGTGGTTCAATGCGGAAGCGGCACGGGCTTCACGACGGAAACGTTCGAGCGCCTGCGGGTCTTGGGCTAGGTCTTCCGGCAAGAACTTCAGCGCGACGAGACGTCCGAGTTCGGTGTCCTCAGCTTTGTAGACCACACCCATCCCTCCGCCACCGAGTTTCTCGACGATGCGGTAGTGCGAGATGGTTTGGCCGATCATGGGTGGCGCAGGACTCAGGGTGCAATGTTAGGGATGTGACGAGGCAGAGTCAACGAGGCTGCACACCAAAGGGGCGAGGGAATTTACGAAGCGCCGATGAGCCGCCAGTTGTCGGACAACGAGGAGCATTCCCCGCCAGAGTCCTCAACTTCCTGTTTGGCGACTACTCGTCCAGAATGGGGTATAGGGTACACGCTGGCGCGAAACGAAACCTTCGCCCCATTTGCGGCGACCTGTAAACATGAAAAAGGGCTTTGACTTACCTGAATCCTTGATGGATGGGTAGCCTGGTTCACGCGTCGCCGCGCAGAAAGGGTACAATTCTCCGCGTCTTTTAAATCACGAGAGAACAAAGATTCTGAGCCGATTTGGGCGGAGATCCGGATGGGAAAATCCAACTCGCTTCCTTCCGCTGGTCACTACAATGCCAATTACGGACATTTTCAAACGGAGCTGTACGCGCAGATCCGCCGTGAAGCTTTCGGCGAGGATATTGGACAAAATAGTTGGCTGACCTCAGATGAGCAGGACCGGTTTCTGCAGTGGCTCGACCTCTCTCTAGGGAAGACTCTGCTCGATGTTGCATGCGGAGCAGGAGGCCCGGCGCTACGCATCGCGGCTAGCACTGGCTGTTCTGTTATCGGCATTGATGTTCATGAAGAGGCGGTTAAGACTGCTAGTTCACTTGCAGCTCAGCGTGGCTTGGCCGAGCGCACCGAATTTCGGACTGCGGATGCTGGCGGGCCGTTGCCATTTTCGGGCGCTAGCTTCGACGCCATCACCTGTATTGACGCCATCAACCATTTCCCCGACCGGCCACGCATCATCGCAGAGTGGGCCCGATTGCTGAAGCCGGGTGGACTGCTCCTGTTCACCGATCCCATCACCGTGACCGGAGCGCTGACGAATGCAGAAATCTCGGTACGCAGTTCGGCAGGTTTCTATCTGTTCGTTCCCCCTGGCTATGACGAGCGCGTTATTGCGCAGTGCGGATTGCGCTTGCTGGCGTGTGAAGATGTAACTGCGAACGTGCCCAAGGTCGCCGAGGCGAAAGGCGTAGCCCGGGCATCGAGGAGCACTGCCCTGCGCGAGATCGAAGGCGGTCAGACATATGAAAATGAGCAACAGTTCTTTGCGGTCTGTGCCCGCGTCGCCAGAGAAGGCCGCCTTTCTCGCTTTGTCTATGTTTCGAACAAGTTGATCTGATTCTAAGCATCGCGCAGCAGAAGCGGGAGGGACCTCCCCGTGGAAAGTGAAGCCGCGACAAAGGCTGAAATGAGCGACGTGGGCCAGCGAGCCAGACGGCGAATCGCTTACCGTCTGCTTCCTTTTGTCTTTCTCATCTAAATCGTTAACTGCATCGACCGCGTTAACGTTTCCTTTGCCAACCTTCGGATGAGCGCCGATCTGGGCCTCAGTGACCGTGTTTATGGTGTCATTCGCCAGAATTAGATTGCGTAGGCTGTCAAGCCAACTTGCGCGATTGGGTTCCCATCAGTCGGATTCGTGGATCAGCGGTTCATCGCAGACATCAACCAACATCGAATCGTGCCCGAAGTCAAACCGAGGCAGAAGACATGGAGACTGCGGCCTTGGCCGATCGTTCCGGGGTGACCACGACCTATTCCACTCTCACGCGGCGCGGCGTTCATAGCGGCGGTGCAACCCGCCCACCTGAGGAACGGCGATGATCGCGCCTTGCCGCATGATCGCCCGGGGCTCCGGGGCGTCCTTCTCCAAAGCCAGGTGCGTCCGCGACCGGT
>JBAUXO010000260.1:0-21143 GCA_049584315.1 Candidatus Sulfotelmatobacter sp.
GTGTAACGGGTCGCATTGTTTTCCCCTCACGTTTTGAACCCAACTTCCGGCAATCTTCTCAAATTGCTCTCGGATTTCGATCGGGGCGGGTACACGTCACTGACTAAGTGCGGGATAGGATACATGCGTGTATAGGCAGGTGAGTATCCTATCCCAAGAAAAAGACTTCTTTGAGGAGAGTCCGCGACCAAAGGCGGGTCGCGGCCCGTCGTCGCGTTTGTGACTCCGAGGCCAGAGCTCTGGACTGTCCCAGTTTTTGGCGGACAAGGGAAAACCCGCGTAGCGTGTTAGAGCCGCGCGGGCTTTTGACTGAGTACGAGGTGATCTGGGCTCAGACCGTCGCCCCAGCCTCGGGCCCTGCTCCCCGCAGGGCAGGGTTTGCGGTGGCGCGACCCAACCGCAAAGTCGCGGAATGCTATAGCGGCAAACGATACTGGCCATCGTTGTGAACGATGGCGCCTTGTTTACAAGCTTCGCTGATGGCCAGTTGCGCCGTACGCTTGGAACACTCGGTCTGCTGCATGATCTCCTGGCGCAACTCACTATAGCGGAGCCGTCCGCCTCGAGTGCTGAGAGCTTGAGTAACCTGGGTTGGATCTGCCTTGTGGCGGAGCCGGCTGGCAGCGATGGGCACCGAGCCGACAGTGGAAAACCAGAGACTCTGAGGATCGAGTTGCAACGATCGCGGCGGCTGGGGTGGACTGTAGCGGAACTGAAAGCGCAGCTCCAGGGTAGGCAGGTGGGGGGAAGGACGAGTGAGCAGCATGTAGGTGTCACCGACGGCATGGAGTGCACTGGACCCACGAAAGGCGCTGCCGATTTCTTCTCGAGTGATGGATTTTCGGATGTGGTGCACCACGATCAGAGCAGCCTGGGTGGCATCGCGCAGACGGAGCAATGTCTGACAAAGAGCGGCCATGGAACGGGTGTCGTTTTCATCCTGATCGTGGGTCGAGTAGAGAGGATCTAAGACGATGACCTCGGCGGCGGCGGCACGGGCGGCAACGACGAAGTGGTTGAGACCCTGGGGTGCACTGAGCAGATGTCCCGTCGCCCGCGTATCCACCAGCAGGTTTTGGTCAGCGTCTGGACCCAGGCTACGCCGCATGACCAGCAAGCGACTCACGAACTGCGGCAAGGGCAACTCGAACTGGCAAACCAGAACCCGGCGTGGAGTGGGCACGGGAAAGCCAATGCGGTGGGAACCAGCCGCTAAAGCCAGTGCGAGATTGGCGACCAGCAAGGATTTTCCCACCTTGGGCTCGCCGCCTACGAAGCCAATGCCTTGTGCCGGCAGCAGCCCTGGTTCGAGCAAAGAAGGCGGCGGAGTGGGCGGCTGCTGTTCGAGTAGCTGGGCCAGTGATAGCACCGTCGCAGTCGAAGCTTTCTGTTGGTCGATGGCCTTCATAGCAGAGCCTCGCCGGTGGCGTCCAGCAAGATGGCTTCATTGACCAGCGAAGTCTTGCGCTGCGCGGCCAGGCGCAAGGCGGTGGAGGCCAGTTTGTTCACTTTTCGCAGGATGCCTTTGGTGGCCTGATAGAGAGCTTGGGTGGCGGTGTCATCAAACAGCGGCTGAGTGACGCCGGCGGTTTTCAGTTGATGAGCCACATAGGCATCGAGCTCTTCGCGGGAGAGTCCTTCCAGGTGGTAGTGCACGGCAATGCGCTGGCGCAAGGCTTCATGTAACTGCAAAGACAGAGTCCGGCGCAGCAGGGGTTGGCCGACGAGCAGCAAAGTCAGGTAGTGGGAAGAATCCATGTCGAAGTTGAGTAGCAAAGGGAGTTGCTCCAGAGCGGGGTGGCACAACAAATGGGCTTCATCGCAAATCAGGATGGGATGCTGTTTTTTGCTTTGGTTCAAACGCACGATGGTGTCGGAGATCTGGCGGACCAGATCGCCGCTGCGGCCCGCCGGCTCCAGGTCCAGTTCGCGCGCCAGTTGTCGCAACAGATCGAGGGAGGACCCTGAGGTCCAGTGCAGGTAGAGGATCTTGTACAAGCTGGGATTCAGCGAGCGGCTGAAGGTGCGAGCGGCGGTGGATTTTCCGGCTCCGACTTCACCGGTCAGCAGACCGGTAGCGTGGTGCTCGACCAGAAACTGTAATCGCGCCTTGACCTGATTCCAGGCTTGCGAGGCGAACAACTGCTTGGCATCGGGGCAATCCGGGAAGGGCGCTTTCTTAAAACCGAAGAAGGTTTCCCACATAGATTGTTACTCCTTAGGCTTTGTTTCTTCCGGCTTTGTTTCTTCGTCCTGGTGGGGTTCCTTCTCGGCTTCTGCTGGAGGTTGTTTCTGCGCGAGGAACTCCACGAAGTTAATGCCCGTCGGCACTGGGGCTGGGCCGGGCAGAGGCTTGCGGAAAGGCAGCTGTGCGTTGAGCACGGGATCAACGCGTCTCGCCATGGCTTGCGCTTCCTCCCGAACATAGATCTCCACCTCGGAGAGATCGAGGGGATCGAAACGTACTTCGATGGTTTCTCCGGCAAACTGAGGAGGAGCTTCGTAGAACTGCCCGCGCAACAGAAAGGTCGAGTCACGGCGCACGAGTCGATTCAGGCGATAGAAGAACAGGCGACGTAGATCCGTGGCCGGTGGAAGTTGACGGATGGATTCGATGTCTCGCTGCCAGCGCAGCAAGGGAGTGGTTCCCAAGCCACTGTGCTCGGAGCGGTGATAGACCTGCTCAATCCATACCCACAGGCGCTGATTTAACTCTTCCAGGGTAAGGGTTCGTTGCGGATCCAGATTGGCCAGAAACTGTTCTCGCAGAGATCGAAAGAAGCGTTCGATCTTGCCCCGACCTTGGGGCTGGTAGGGTGGAGTATGAGTGATGAGAATGCCGATGGAGGCAGCAATGCGCGCCAACTGGGAACTGCGAAAAACCTTGGCATTGTCCACGTACAAGCGGGTACAAACCCCACGTGCCGCCACGGCTTGCCGCAAGCAATCCAGAAACGCATCGAGCCCCTGGTGAGAGTAAAACTGGGCGTGCGGGATCAGACGGCTGGCATCATCGAGAACGGCATACAGAAAGACCTGCATGCGCCCGCCACCGGAGCGCTGGACGTAGGGTCCGAACAGCATGTCGGATTGCCAGATCTGATTACTCCGCTCCGCTTCGAACTTCTTGTGCGCGGGTGCCGCCAGCAGCTGACGGGTGGTCAAACCGCGCTGTTTGAGGAAGCGATACAGAGTGGCGGCGGATACGGCAGGCGAGCCAGTGTTGGACACCAGCGCCAGTTCGCGCAGCAGGGTCATGCCGGTGCGATGTGGGTTCTCGCGTTTCAGACGTTCGATCAGCTCAGCCAGCTGTGGTGCAACGACACGCGATTGCCCGCGATCGCAGCGTGGTTTTGGAGCTAGTGCGGGAAAGCCCTCGCGGCGATAGCGCAGCGCCCAATCGAGCAAGGTGTCGACCGAAAGCGAAGTGCGCTCGGAGTAGGGGATCTCATACTTACGGGCGGCGATCTCTTCGGCCCGGCGCGTGAGTTCGCCGCGCGGCAGCACCTCCAAAACCAGAGGAGCGATGAGTCCATAGCGAAACAAGGCGATTTTTTCGGCCCGCGAGTCCATGACCTACTCTCCACTTCGGTCACCCTAGTCGGCTCGCAGCTTGTCGCCAAGACAAACGTTGTGTGTTTGCCGATCAGGAACTGGAGGAAGCCGGCAAGAGCTTGATGCGACAACCGTGGGGAACCAGAAAACGAGGCCAGCCCAGCAAGTGGGCCCGGAGTTCGGCGAACAGGAAACGATGCGCTACGATCCAGCCCATGCCCTCCAGCATGTGTAACGCGCGGGTCAGAAAATCTGTCGCCGGCACGACTGCGGTTAAGCTGACCAAAGCGGCGCACAAAGTTACGCTTTGCTGCTGGATGCGCCGTACCCAGAACTGGCCGCGTTGATAAGGCATGTTGGGTTGAGAGGCCACGGCAGCCGCTTCTCTTAAAGTGCGCCGGTCCAGCAGGCGCGACACTAAGAACAAACCGATCACCTGGATACTGAAACGTAGGTAGGGCAAGGCAAACTCTGGCAGCAGAGAAACCGTACGTTTACAGAGCAGGCATAGATACCGGCGCACCGGGATGGCTCCGTCATAGTTCACATCTACCAAGCTGCGGCAATAAAAACCGTGCGCCCGCAAAGGATCTCGTCCGTCGCACAGCGGACAGTGGTCAGGCCGGTAGCGACTGGGGTCGGAGAGTTCTTGCAAATACTTTTGGATGGTGCCGCGGTGTGGGTGTAGGCTTTGCATTGAGGGACCTCCCTCCGGGAGTGGCAACTCCCGTGATTGGTTTAGGCCGGAGGGCTTCACCGCCCTCCGGGTGCTAACCTCGCAAAATCCTACATCCAAAAATCAACTGCGACTGGGATCACACGTATCCCACCCTCATCCACACTCCATTCCTAGATCTCGTCGCGATTGTTTCCGTCCAGGAAGAACTTAATCAGACGAATGAAAACTCTGGCGGGGGAAAATAATGTGAGGCGTTACAGCCCAGCACAACCGCGCCTCGTCCCAACCACAAGCATCAGGACAAGACAACGTTGAAAAACGAGGCGACGCAATGAAGCGAACAAAGCATACGCCGAACACGCAATATCTTCTTTCGCTTCCACAGGCACGACACCGGAACTGCGAAGGTTCCGTCAAGGGTCAAGCCCGCTCGCGCGGCTCCCTTCGGTCGCCCTTGACGTAACATTCGCAGTTCCAGTCCACCCCGCCACTATGGAAGCGAATGAAGAAAATCGAAGTATCAGTGCAACACAATCTTAAACAACTATCGGAGCCTTATGCGAACACAAATCCAGCCTTGTTCCCCCACGCGTCTGAGTGAACCCGTCACACATAACCGTGTTTATAGTGAACCTTCCACCTGGCTGACCGCAGCAGAGGCAGCCGCGTTCCTCAACTTCAAACCCCGCACAATTCTGCTTTGGGCGCGGCAAGGACGGATTAAAGCCCACGCGCTCACCGGCACCCAGCGCCGTTTATGGCGTTTCTTGCGCTCTGACCTGCAGGCGATGGTTATGCACAAAAAGCCTGTGGTAAGCTCACCCCAGCCGTCCGTGCTCGTAAACGAAAGGAGCATATGAAACGAGCACGGTATCAGAAAGGAAGTCTTACGAAAATAAAGCGCAAGGGCGGCTACTTGGTCTGGTTATTCCGTTGGCGGGAGACCCGGTCCGATGGAAGTCGCTGTCCGAAAAACGTCGTGGTCGGCCCGGTGAGCGAGTTGCGAACCGAGGCGGACGCGCGGCGGGCGTTAGAAGCCTTGCGCCTCAACATCAATCTGGACCCGTCCGAGCAGGCACGTCCTCCACGTAGTTTCAAGACACTCGTGGACCACTATCGCCTGAAAGAGCTGGTCCTTCACAACCACCACAACCACGAGCGGAAGGCGTACTCAACCAAGAAAGGCTACGAATCCTACCTGAAGAATTGGATCGTACCTCGTTGGGGCGAGTACATGCTGGCGAGGATGGAAAACGGCATCGCGGTTCACGTCGAGGAATGGCTGGGCACAATCACACGCAGCCGTGGAACCAAGGCGAAAATCCGCAACATCATGAGTGCCGTCTGCAGCCACGCTATCCGTTATGGCTGGATGACGATCAATCCGATTCGCACCGTCCGACAAAGCGCCAAACGAGAACGCGTCATCGTCCCATTGACGGCAGAGGAACTTCAAAGACTCTTTGCTGAATTGGGACCGCGAGAGCGGACTCTCATTCTTCTCGATGTTCCCACAGGCATGAGAAGAGGCGAAGTGCTGGCTACACAATGGGGTGACATCGACTTCGGCAAGAAAACCCTAAATATCCGAAAGTCGATTTGGCAACAGCACCTCGGGCCGGTGAAAACGGATGAGAGCGAGAAAACTATGCCTCTTGACGACGAAATGATCGCTGATCTTTTGCGATGGCGTTCGGAGACGCCATATGCCGGAGACCAAGATTGGATTTTCGCCAGCGGCCGCATGAAGGGTCGGCAACCACTTTGGCCCGAAGCCATTGAGCGGAATTACATCCGACCAGCGGCGGAGCGAGCCAAGATAACAAAGCACATTAGTTGGCACGTCTTCAGGCACACATTCTCAACACTTCTCGCTGAAAACGATGAGGATGTGAAGACGGTGCAATCTCTGATGCGCCATGCCAACAGCAACATCACCATGAACATCTACACCCACGCGGTCAGCAGCAAGAAGCGGCGGGCGCAAAGCAAAGTGGTGGAAATGATCCTGCGGAAAGAAAAACCGACACCGGTCGCAGCGGGTGTCGCTTAATGTGTATTTTCTTGTGTATCGCGCCGATTTTCCAAAAGTCGCCTAACTCTTTTGGAATGAATGGCGGGGACGACGGGACTCGAACCCGCGGCCTCTGCCGTGACAGGGCAGCGTTCTAACCAACTGAACTACGTCCCCAACTTGTTTTCTTACCTTTATCGGAAACCCGCGTGTTTAATGGCTTTCCTCAGGTTCAATCGATTCGCCTGCGTCGCCTCTTTCAACCCCATAGAACCAAATTCCGAGGTTAATGGACACCATGGACACCAAGCAAAACGGCCGTCCAAAACTATGATGCAGGCAACACCAACCCAGAGCAGCTGTCCCTGCCCCGTGAATGAATTGTAGCAGAGCGAATTCAGATCAGTACAGTTGCCGAGATTGCTCGGAGCTTCTGCCACGGGCGATGGAACGCGGGCGTCCCCGTTGAATCTTCCTGACCGCCGTAGCTGGACATTTGTCCGAGATGAATCAGCCGTCTAATGCGGTTTCGCGGGTTTGTTCAAACTGATTAACTCATCGCGAGTCCGTTGGAGAATCTCTCGTGAAAGCTTCGGGTCTGACACGGCACGAGAGAGATTGATCGCTCCTAGCATTGCACTAATCGTGAGAATCGCACGGGCACGCCGATCAGAGGTGCCATTTGGAGGAACAAGGCCCGTCGAGTAAGCCAAGGTGCGTTTGAGTCGTGCGGTATATACGGCCTTCGCCGATCTACTCGCCCGAGACATGTCACCCAACAATGCGCCCAACGCACAGCCTGCCCCCGGTGCATCCCGGTGCTCTTCGGACAAATAGTTCTCCAAAGCTTTGGTTAGCGTCTCAGTATGTTCTTCCCAGCGGTCGAGGTCCTGGAATGCGGTGGCTAGAGCCTCCACGACCAGTTCATCGCGTGAATCGAAATGTTTGTAGAAGCCGCCGACAGTAACACCGGCCTCCTTCATGACATCGGCAACGCCGATGCCTTCCAGACCGAGCTCGCGAAATCGCTTGGCGGCGACACTCACGATCCGAGTGTGCGTTTCCGCCTTGTCACTCTTCGAATAACCCATCCGCCATCACCATCTCTTCCCGAATCCGCTCGGATCGCCAAGAAGAGCCTTTAGAGTATCACCGTACTCTTCGTTGATTGGATGCCAACCATCTCATCCTTGGTGCAAGAAGCTCATTGCATCAACAATAGATATAGACGGGCCTTCACAAGTGAAGCGGCAACGAAATCTCCCGAAAAAATATTATAAAATACTTTGCAACTTCTGGATTACGCTCATACTCTACTGTAGTGAAAGCACAGATTTACCTGTTCCAAGCACAGGAGAGGCAATGAGCAACTCGTCCCCAGAACGAAATAAAGCAATCGTGCTCGAAGCATTCGAGACACTGTTCAACAAGCGTGACTATGAGGTGGCGGAACGCTTCTGGTCACCGAACTACATTCAGCACAGCGCACACATACCACCAGGTCGCGAAGGACTGTTCAATCTCGTCCGCTCAGTGCCGGAGACTTTGCATTATGAGAACCAGTTCATCATCGCAGAGGGCGATTACGTCATAGCGCATGGCCGCTTCACGGGGATGGGAAGGCCCGCCGCGTGGATCGCTGCCGACGTTGTCCGGTTCGAAGACGGTCTTCTCAAAGAGCATTGGGACGTTTTGCAGGATGAGGCGACCAAGGCCGATTCTGTGAGCGGCCTTCCCATGTTCGGCGACAAATTCCCCAAGTGAGAGCCGAAGACAACCCTGAATTTAAAAAGATCAAGGAGGCAGTAACTATGACGTCATGCGTTGTTTCAAATGAAATTTATGTGATTTTAGGAGCGACCGGGAACACCGGCTCGATCATCGCCAATTCTCTGCTGTCAGCGGGCAAAAAGGTACGCGTCGTGGGACGCGACTCGGGGCGACTACAACGCTTTGTGGACAAAGGCGCTGAAGCGTTCACGGCTGATATGAGCGATGCCGCAGCGCTCGCTAAAGCTTTCAGCGGAGCGCGCGCCGCATATTTGATGTTGCCGCCGGCGAAATCCCGGGAGGAGCAGGAGCGGGATAGCGACGCCATTGCGAAAGCTGTAAAAGAGTCCGGCCTGCGCTACGCGGTGCATTTGAGCAGCTACGGCGCGCAGGTTGCGGAAGGTGCCGGTCCAGTCTCGGGACTGCATTCTTCGGAACAAAAACTGAACGCCATCGAAGGTTTAAACGTTCTGCACCTGCGCGCCGCGTATTTCATGGAGAACAATCTGGCGGCGATTGGCATGATTCAGGCGATGGGAATCTTCGGAAATGCGTTGCGACCCGACCTGAAGATTCCCATGGCCTCGACGCGCGACGTTGGTGACTACGCCGCGCAGCGCCTCCTGCACCTGGATTTTTCCGGCAAGCAAACGCGCGAGTTGCTTGGCGAACGCGACCTCTCGATGACGGAAGCCACGGCGGTGATTGCGCGCGGCATCGGTAAACCGGATCTGCGTTACCAGCAGTTCCCGTATGACCAAATGCAGCAGGCATTGACGCAATTGGGTGTTCCGCCTAAGGGAGCTGCCATGTACATCGAGATGTACAAATCCATCAACGCAGGAGTCCTCGTTCCGCTGGAGCCGCACTCGCGGGAGAACACCGCACCGACTTCGTTGGAACGATTTGTGCAGGAAGTTTTTGCGCCCGCGTATCACGGCAAGGCTCAAAGCGTTTAGCCCCGGGGCGGCACCGGTTGCGCCTGTTTGCAGGCGAGGGTTCTGGAGGAATCAATGACAACGATAAAGGCGATGCGGCTGGCTTCGGTGGTCACGGCAATCGATGTCCTGCTCGCCAGCGGCTTTTCGATCGTGGGGATCATCCGTCCGCAATACCTGGTCCCTGCGGGATCAGTTCCAACGCAGGCGTCGTTGATATTGGCGATGTACGCGGCGGCACGCACAATTCCTCTGGCTTTGTTCGCGTTTTGGGCGATCTACGAGCAGGCGGCACCTGCGTTGGTGCTCATGGGTGCGCTCGCCGGCGCCATGCAACTGCTCGATGCCGGAATCGGTCTTTTTGAGCATGATCTTGGGAAATGCGCTGGGCCGCTTTTTATTGCTGTCCTTCAATTCCTCGTCGTGTATCTGCTTCAAAGATCCGTGCGGATCACGCCGCAAACCAAACGCGGACAGGCTCAGCCCTGATGCAGTAGGGATTGCGTCTGATTGCAGACGAGGGTTCCCGGAACCCTATAGACGATGCCGACTAACTGATTGTCAGAAACAGGAGAATACGTATGAAAAACGCCAAGGAACTCATGCTTGAATACACCGCCTTCTCGTTCAGAGATCCGAAGAAGGCGGCGGAGATGTTTGCGGAAGACGGCGCCTTTGAGCTGCCGTATCTTGCGACGTTCGGACTTCCTACGCAGTACACGGGCCGAGACGCGATCGCCGGCTTTTTCCAATCCGTGCTCGACATCTATCCCGGTTTCCAATTCGAGAATACCAAGGTGCTGATCGATACTCCTGACCAAGTCTTTGCAGAATTCGAGGCCACTGCGGTATCAAGCAAAACGGGACGAACTGTTCATCAACTCTTCTTTTCGCGGCTGGTTGCCGAGAACGGAAGGATCAAGTTGTTTAGAGAAGCTCTGAATACTGTCGAAGTGGCCCGGGCCAATGTACAGGATAGCGCGGGCTTGTTTTGAAAAGGATTCGGTAGGTCGCGACGGGTGCCTCCATCCCAGCGGATAGAAATGATCGCTGACTGCGACGGCTCGAATCAAATTGCCACGAATGGGTGTGGCGCGCCTTCTGGAAAAGATGGCAGTCGTTGAGAGGAGAAGGAACCATGGGAAACGAAGGCTCTTATACAGCTCTCGGGCTGAAAGTATGGAAAGCCCAAGTCGATCGGGCGGACAAGCTTTTTGGAGCCCTCTCGTCCGAGCAGGTTCTGCAGGAAATAGCGCCTGGCAGAAACAGGCTTCTCTACTTGTGGGGACATCTGACAGCCATTCACGACGCGATGCTGCCGCTGCTGGGGCTGGGAAAACGACTTTATCCCGAGTTTGACGTTGCCTTCGTGATTAATCCTGACAAGTCGCAGACCGTCATTCCATCGCACGAAGAGATTCGCCGAGCATGGATTGCCGTAAACGGAGAATTGTCGAAAGGGTTCGAAAAAATGTCGCAGTCCGACTGGCTCCAGCGTCACTCTGCCGTGTCGGAAGAAGAGTTCGCGAAAGATCCTTCGCGTAATCGCTTCTCCATCCTGCTCAGCCGCACAAATCATCTCTCTTATCACCGCGGCTAGGCGGTGCTTGGACTCAAGTGATTGAACGTGAAGCATCGGAGCTGGGGAGTTTCAGCTCAGCAACAACGGAGAAAGGCAATGACCAAAAAGCTCGCAGGCAAGACCGCCGTCATCACCGGCGGAACAGAAGGGATTGGGTTCGCTACGGCAAAACTTTTCGTCCAAGAGGGTGCTTACGTCTTCATAACGGGCCGTCGCCAGAAGGAACTCGACGAAGCCGTGAAGGCAATCGGCGCCAACGTTTCTGGAGTTCAGGGCGACATCGCCCAACTGGCCGACCTTGATCGTCTTTACGAGAGCGTCTCCAAGGTGAAGAGGCGAATCGACATTGTTTTCGCTAATGCCGGCGTGGGCGAATTCGTTGCCTTTGGGGCCGTCACCGAAGAGCATTTTGACAAGCTATTCAACATCAATGTGAGGGGAACGCTGTTCACGGTGCAAAAGGCTTTACCGTTGCTGAATGATGGCGGCTCGATCATTCTCAACGGCTCTGTCGCGAGCATCAAGGGCACAGCCGCCTTCGGAGTCTACGCAGCAAGTAAAGCCGCAATCCGATCTTTCGCGCGAACCTGGACTACGGACCTGAAGGACCGTCGTATCCGCTCAAACGTTGTTAGTCCGGGTCCGATCGATACGCCGCTGGCAAGTCGGCAGTCCCCGGATGTGATTGCGCGGATTGTGTCGACCATCCCCATGGGACGCATGGGGAAACCTGAGGAAGTTGCCAAGGCCGTGCTGTATCTGGCATCCGACGACTCAAGTTTTGTCACGGGTATTGAACTGTTCGTTGATGGGGGCAGAGCGCAGGTCTGAGCGACTCCCCCGGTTAGGAGAAATGTCAATGATTACCCAACAGCATTTGGCTTCTATCCACCACGCGGATCGCGATCTATACGCACGGGAGAAGATCTTGAATTCCGCCATCATTGCCGTCGATATCAGCAGCGGCTGGAAAGCATATCTTGAGATTCTTGATGCGTTCTACGCCGATCATGTCGAGGTCAGCGACGGCACCGAGAGTGGCTCGGTATTTGGCCGGGAGCGGATTCGCGCACTCCTCTTCAAATTCCTTGTCCCGCTTCATGTAATGGCTGAGATTGGCGGCCTGTCGGTACGGATTCGAGAAAGCCCGATTCGCGGAGACACCGCAGATGAGACACATTCAGCCTGGTCAGTGGATCTGATCGGAGTGTCAGGCAGAGTGTGCCAGATTTCCTGGTGCACTCTTCGACGGTGGGCTGATTCTCGCGTGGTGTACGAACGCCATTATGACCATCAGCAAACCGGCGGGCCTCTAACCTTCGAGGATCTTCGTCTGAGTCCGTCATGGACGAGTGTGAGCGATCAACGGCCGTCTTAGCCGCGGCAAACTTGCTTTGCTGCAAGATCAGTACCGGATGTAGAGGAGGACCGCAATGCCAACCACCATTAGCACCACCCTGAAGTGGGAAGTTTTAGTAACAAAACGCCAAGGTCTCACCCGCGACTTGCCACCGGGGAAAGAAAAATGGATGTGGGTGCCGACATCGGCCACACTTATTTATGGCGAACGGGACGCTGTTCTCGTCGACGCCTTTCTTACCGTCGAGCAGGCGCACGCCGCAGTGGAATGGGTCGCGGCGAGCGGCAAGAACCTGACTACGATCTATATCACTCACGGCCACGGCGATCATTTCTTTGGCATCGGCGCCCTCCTGGATCGGTTTCCGAATGCCAAAGCGGTTGCAACGGCTAACGTTCTGAAGGTCATGCGCCGGCAAATGTCTCCGGAATTCGTCGCGAGTTTCTGGAAGGCACGCTATCCCGGCCAGATTCCGGAGCACCTGGTCCTTCCCGAGGAACTCCGGGGGAATGTGATCGACCTCGAAGGTCGTGAGCTTGTCGCAGTCGAAGTAGGACATACCGACACCGATAACACGACGTGTCTTCACGTGCCATCAGCTGGGTTGGTGGTTGCAGGCGACGCCGCCTACAACGATGTTCACCTCTACCTCGCCGAGTCAAACGCGCAAACTCGCCGAGAGTGGATGACCGCGCTCGACACCATTGAGACGCTGAAATCGCGCGCCGTGATCGCGGGGCACAAGAAAGCTGATAGGGACGACAGTCCAAGAATCATCGAAGAGACCCGTCGATACATCCGCGATTTTGAGCGCGTCGCGTCGATGACGGCGACCGCGAGAGAGCTATACGACCAGATGCTTGAGATTTATCCGGATCGAGCCAATCCGGGTTCACTATGGGGTTCGGCGCACGTGGCGAAACCATAAATTCATCGCAATGAAAGACCGCGCATCGCGCGGAATGGGGCTGGACTGAAAGAACGCGATAGATCAAACGCTTCAAGTCTGGAACGAGTGAGGCTTCGCAATCGATGAAAAGGAGGATATCCGATGAAGAATAACGCAATGGCAATAGGCGTCAGAACACGAATCATCTACTGTGCGATGGCGATCATGACAATCATTCTGAGCATGGGAGAAAACACAATGGCTCAAACAAAATCGACGGCAGTTGTGAAGAACATCGTCCTCGTCCACGGCGGTTTGGTGGACGGGTCCGGTTGGAAGGATGTCTATAAAATCCTGAAGAAGGATGGCTACTCGGTCGCGATTGTTCAGGAACCCACCATCTCGCTGCCAGACGACGTGGCGGTCACCAAGCGCGTGATTGACGGACAGAACGGCCCGGTGATCCTCGTCGGCCACTCGTATGGCGGAGTAGTGATCACCGAAGCGGGCAACGATCCAAAGGTCGCTGGTTTGGTCTACGTCACGGCATTCGCACCGGACAAGGGTGAATCGGCGGCGTCGATCATTAAGAGTGCACCCGCGGGCGCGCCTGCTCCACCGATCCTGCCGCCTCAGGATGGATACCTATTCCTCGATAAGGCCAAGTTCCCGGCCGCATTCGCCGCGGACGTAAGTCCTGACGTGGCTTCGTTCATGGCCGACTCTCAGGTCCCGTGGGGTGTGGAAGCGCTCGGTGGTGCGATCGCCCAGCCGGCATGGAGAACAAAGCCAAGCTGGTACCTCATCACTACCGAAGACAAGATGATCCCGCCTGACGCCCAGAGGGCTATGTCCAAACGCGCCGGCTCAACCGTTGTCGAGGTCAAAAGCAGCCACTCCGTGTTCCTGTCCCATCCTCAAGCCGTCGCTCATCTTATCGAGCAGGCCGCAACAGGTGCCTTGGTGGCAACGAAAGAAGGCGCAACGAATGCTGCCGTGGATTAGGCTTTATTCGCACACTGGATTCGACGAGGCGGAGATTTTCGCAGAGTGTGATTCATGCTTACGGAATTCTTAACCTCGTTGAGTCCAGCCTCAAACTTCGCAGTGATGTCAAGTATGCTCACGCTGCGGCTTCCCGCAATAGATCCTCGATTTTTTTATCCAAATCCCTCGCGACCTCTAGTGCGTCGCGATTCCCATAAGGGGCCAAGAAGCTCGCCGTCCTGTCATATGACAAATGGACGCCATCGGGGCGCTCATCTACAAGCACGGTAACCGGCGCGTAAGAGCCCGCATCCGGAACATGCTTGACCATTTCCTTCATGATGAGGGGATTGCCGATGACGAAGCGAATTATCTTCGGAGTCTCACGGCCCGTTTCTTTGCGCAGAATCGCGCCGTGATCCAACTGCATAAACAGCATCAGTCCTACTGTGCTCAGGCCTTTCTCGACTGCGCTTTTCAGCTCGGCAAAGAGCGCGCTTCGTGAGTTGATCTCCCAAATTCAGCCATATCCGGATGACCGATGGCGGCGTTCACACCAGCTATTACTTCATCAAACTGCTTGGAAGTCGTCAGACTGAACCGCTCTATCTCGATTTTTCGTATCATCTCGAACCTCTTTGCGCGCAGCCGCGCCTTGCCCGAGCCCCACCGGCTGGAACGACCGGAGGTCACCGCAGTTGCTGATGTAGAAATTCGCTCGTCCGACCGTTGGCCAGGTGAGCCGCGGCGGCATTGTAGTGCGTCCCATCATGACGAGAGAAGGCATGATTCTGACCCGGATAGCTGTAGACCGTTGCGTTCGGCTGCTTGGCAAGTGCGGTTTTAATCTGCGCTTGTGCAGGCTTGGAAATGAACTCATCCTCCTCGGCCACATGCATGAGAATGGGCGCATGAAGGCCATCGACCTCTCCAAGATATTTCTCAGTATCGCCGCCGTGATACCAGACTGCGGCGTCGATGCCGTCATTGCGCACGGCTGTCATGAAAACCATCAGCGCGCCGAGGCAATATCCGAGCAAGGCGACCTTGCCGTTGCATTCCGGGAGAGTGCGTGCTGCGTCGATGGTGTCCTTTATATCCCTTACGCCCGCATCCCTGTCATAAGCCGAATAGAGGCGAAGGCCGTGGTCCCAGTCGGCTTGGGAGGTGACGTTCAGATCGACGCCAGGCTCCTGCCGCCAGAACAGGTCCGGAGCGAGCGCGAGGTAACCTTGTTCCGCCAATTCATCGCAGTGCTTGCGAATGTCGGCGTTCACTCCGAACAGTTCCTGCAGAACGACAACGGCGGGAACTGGTACTGTCTTCGGCCGCGCGATATAGGCAGCAAACTTGCCGTCATGTCCTTGTATGGTGATGTGATCTTTCATCGCGTACTCCTCAGGCAGCTATGTTGATCCGTTCGGAGGTGGCAGCCGCTTCGATGAGCTTGGCTGCTTCCTTCGGGTGAGACATGTAGGCCACATGGCTCGACTTCACCTCGACCGTCTCCGCCTTAGCTCGCTTCGCCATCATGCGTTCCTGGTCCGGATTGATCGATCGGTCTTCGGTGGCCACCATGTACCAGGTGGGCTTGTGCTTCCAAGCGGGATTTGTGACCTTGTGGGTGAACGAGTCCGTGGAAATCGGAACCTGCGATATCGCCATGAACTCCGCCTCATCCCGTGGGATGTCCGCTGCGAAATCGGCCACGAAATGCGCCTCGTCTATCCACCAAAGTCCATTGCTGTCCGATTTGAACACCTTGGATGCTTGCGGCAACGCTGTTTCGATCGATGCACAGCTCTCACCTTCATCGAGAGCAAATGCTGCAATATAGACCAGCGCCGCGACGTTTGGATGATTTCCCGCTTCGGTAATGACGGACCCGCCATAACTGTGGCCGACCAGAACCACTCGGCCGCCCATGGCGTCGATCGCGGCCTTTGTGTACTTTTGATCGTCGGCGTACGAAGTCTCCGGAGGCTGCGCCACCGACACCTTGTAGCCATCATTCTTGAGGATGTCAGCTACGCTCTTCCAGCCGGATCCATCCGCGAAAGCTCCATGCACCAGAACTACATTCTTAATATGCTGACTCACGATTATTCTCCTTTGCAGTAGAGATCCAGACGGATCATTTGATTTTTGATTTCAAACGCCTTCGCGCCAAATCGCTCTTGCTTCACGCGCGGGACGTACATTTTCGCTTGGAACGCAAAGACCTGTTGACTACTAATTGGCGTGTGCGGATGTCGCAGCCTCTTCGATGAGCTTGGCTGCTTCCTTCGGATGAGACATGTAGGCCACATGGCTGGCATTTACTTCGACCGTCTTGGCATTGGCGCGCTTGGCCATCATGCGTTCCTGTATCGGATTGATCGAACGGTCTGAACTGGCCACCATGTACCATGTCGGCTTGTTCTTCCAGGCCGGATTCGTGACCTTGTGGGTGAATGCGTCGGTGGAGATCGGTACCTGCGATATGGCCATGAAGCGAGCCTGGGCCGGGGGAATATCCGCTGCGAAGTCGGCGGCGAAATGGTCCTGTTCTATCCACCAGTTTCCGTTGCTATCCGGCTTGAATGCCTTAGAGGCTTGCGGCACGGCCGTTTCGATTGATGCACAACTCTCACCTTCATCGAGCGCGAAGGCGGCGATGTATACCAGTGCTGCAACGTTTGGATCGTTGCCGGCCTCGGTGATGATGGACCCGCCGTAGCTATGGCCGACCAGGACGACTGAGCCGCCCATGGCGTCGATGGCGGCTCTCGTGTACTTTTGGTCGTCGGCGTACGAAGTCTCTGGGGGTTGCGCAACCGATACCGTGTAGCCATCCTTCTCAAGGATCTTTGCGACCGCGTCCCAGCCGGAGCCATCGGCGAATGCCCCGTGCACCAGGACCACGTTTTTGATGCCAGTCGGTGCGGGACCCGCCGCAGCGGCATTTAGAGCCGCACCCATCAGCACAGCAGCGACAGTTACAACCCAGTAAGCCTTCTTCATGATCATTTTCCTCCCTAGTGAACTTTCACCGAATCGCGCGTTTAGCCTCGGACTTGCAAACGCACCATATCTGGAAACCACGACGACACGATTGAAAGCTCAGACCACTTTTGTGAATTCCTGCTCCAATGTGGATTGGAAGCGGGTGAGAAGACTGCTTCCGGATATGAGTTCAAAACGAGGACTGTGTCTGGATGCCGAATCAGCGACGATATCGCATCTCCAGAAAAACTAAAGGGGAACAGGTCAACGGCGGATTGATTTGATGATGGGATCTATTCCTGTGATTGAAGAGATTTACCTTTGGATATTTCGACAAAAATCCTGCGGCCTGAGTGTTCGCGCCTCCATTTTGCCGGAGTCGCACCAACGAGGTTTGCAAATGTCCGAGTAAGGGCAGCTTGATCAGAAAATCCAGCCTGAGCGGCAATTTCGACCAACGAGTTATTGGTTTCCGATAAAAGGCCCTTCGCGATCTCAACCCGCTGCAGAATCAGGTAACGATGTGCGGAGGTTCCAAACGATTTCCTGAACGATCGCGCAAAATGGCTGACTGAAAGCCTGCATTCCTCGGCAAGTGTTTCCAGTTTTACCTCGCCGTCCAGGTGCTCCTTGAACAATTCCACAACGCGGCGTCTCTGCCACGGCGCCAGACCGCCTTTGAACTGCGAAACAGCTTCAGGAGTCTGACCATACTGCCCGACAAGGTGCGAACAAATCGTCATGGTGAGAGAATCCATGAACAACTGAGAGAACATCTCCGGCCTATTTAGGCATGGCAGAATCAGTTGCGTCAGGTGATACACGGCCGGGTCGGAAGTTCCGTAAACGCAGTGGAGACGCTTAACTCTGGGCATTCTGGCATCATCCGTGAGGGCGTCCAACGTTGCACGCGGAACGTGGTAGTGGATCCAGTCGATCGGGCCTGGATTTCGAATACTCGAATTTGATTCCAGGTCGCACATTGCGACCCCGCCCACTGGCCATGCCCCCGTCTTTGTGTACTTTTCATCGGTCCAAAGTTCCCATTCCCCGGAATTCGCATGATTTAGATGAACCGAAACAACATAGGCTTTTTCAGATGGGATTGATGCAGTTCGTTCCGGGATGCCGCTCCGCGCAATCAGCCGGGTAATCGCCATTTGCGGCCGGACGACGGAAACCGCAGAATCGATGGCAACATGGGGCGGTTGGTTCATGGTGAAATACTTCGCCATCTGCGCACCGTAAGCGTTTGCCGAGTTCGATGATGTCGTCATGGGTAGCTCTTTTGTGGCAAGCGATTCTGGCTGGGAGTCGCTAGCGTAGCGCTGAAAAGAACGGTCATTCTTGTACAAAATGACCGCGGTTGAATGAGATAGCTCCCAGAAATACTGGTGCTGAGCAGGATTTACGGTCCTCTCACTAATTAATGCGCTTCGTTTGGACTCGAAAACTGAGTCCGAATCGACAAATAGGAGGGATATTGGCAATCCTCCAAGATCGTGCACCGCGTACCATAAATCTCGGAATCGCCAGGTGGCGTAGCGTACCTCGTCGGGAATGAGAAGAGCTTTTGTAGTGGACAAGTAGGCCGATCAGTGTCTGGTCAAGTAACTAGAACCCGCATCCTTCGGGTAGGGCTTGATTTGGCAAGCGCAGAGGGGCTCTGCAGGATCACCTTTGGTTCGGTTGCCGAGCGCGCAAGCCTGTCAAAGGGTGGCGTTGTCGCCCACTTTCCGCATTTGGGCGACCTAAAGCGATCCATTCTTGACGTTGCATTGGACCTTTGGAGCCGTACCTGCCTCGGAGTCGACACTGGCGTTGGAGGTGGGTTGCCGTCGCTGATTCGCTACCTAAATGTATGGATTGGATGGACGAGGAGGGCAGGACTCCCGGGCAGTTGTCCGATCGCCCAAGCCATTGTTGAATTGAGTTTTTTGCCGGGACCTGTTCGGGAGACTGCCGCGGCGGCCGAATCTGTCTGGCGGCAAACCCTCATTATGCTGATCCGCGATGCGATCGACAAGCGACACCTATTGCAGGATACCGACGTCGCCCAGGTGGCGTGGGATTTGCTCGGGATATATCTGAGCCACCATGTCTCCAGTCATTCTCTTCGGGACTCGGATGCGGACAGAAAAGCACAGTTCTCGGTGAAGCGGATCGTTGCTTCTATAGAAGGCACTAGTGAGAGCGCAGTTCACCATAGACAAGGTGGTCAGTAGCAACTGCGCCACGACCGTTCAGTTTGCGCCAGCGAAACGGCGTTGTCCCTTCGAGCGTGGTAAACGCGCGTGTGAAGGCGGCCTGATCGCAGAATCCCGACCGAAATCCCACCTCTGCCAGACTCAGGTGGGGTTCGCGAAGCAGATTCTTCGCCGTCTCTATTCGAAGCCTGATGAGCCATTGATGAACTGAAATGCCAAAGCTCTGGCGAAAGCAACGAGAGAAATGACTCGGGGAGAGCTGACAGGCGGTTGCAAGGTCCGCAATTCTTATCTCGCCTTCAAGATGTGAACGTAACATCTCCTCGGCGCGAATCTTTTGCCAGGTCTCAAGGCCCGCTTGTGCCCGGAGAACTCCCTTACCGTTTCCATAGTGTTGCAGAAGATGTGTGCTCACAAGAAGTGAGACATCCTCTAATGCAAGCATGTTGAGCGGTTCAAGGTTGCGCACCTGACTGAGGATGGCCTTGGTCAATTGAGCAACGACGAGGTCTCTTTCAAAGAAGACCATCCGAAATGAATCTACCTGCGCAATCCTGTTGTCTGCTGCAACTCTGTCCAGCAGATCGCGCGACACATAATAATGTAGATAGTCGAACGGACCTGCGGCCCACATCTCCATCGGCTTCATAAGATCGATTACCGTTGTTGCGAATGCGATCGAATGAGAGACGCTGACTTCTTGACCGGCGATTCGTGCGCGCCACCGGTCAACCGGAGTTGGAGCTAAAGCCACGCAGATGAGTATGGCGCGGTCCTCAGGATAGGCCGGTGCCCGCTGCATCTCCATCGACCCACCCTTGAGCCTGGTGAGCGCGAAGTCGGGCACGCCAAACTCATTCTTAAGGGAGCAATCATATGCCGGTGTGCGAAAAACCTCGGCCAGATTGGCACCGTAGAACTTCCGCAGGTGATCCGGACGCGTCGACAACGGCTTCTTCGGAAGACTTTGCTTGCGAGCCATGCTCATCCCCGTTCGAGCAACAGCCTCAATATAAAGCACCTAGAAAGAAGCGTCCATGCTCCCCCCAAGCGGAGTAGTTGAACTCCGAGGGGCGGTCTCAAATTGTGCATCATCGCCAATACGCTCACCGACACCGGATTACTACCGAGAAGTCGGCTAGAGGAAGCAATCCGTCTCCCCAGAATGGCCGTCAGCGAGTTTCGTAACAGGCTTGTTCCTCTTCCTGCACCTTCCCTAATCACAAGCTCAAAACACTAAAAGGCTTTTCGAGCCTTTCTCGGTTGATACCGGGACGTTTCGCGGGTCTTGGGGAAGGTCATCGCCCAATCGACCAGCGTCTTCATCGCCGGACAGAGCGTTTTCCCAAACTCGGTGAGTTCATATTCCACCTTTGGTGGAAATTGGGGATGAACGGTTCGCTTCACCAACTCGCACTTCTCAAGGAGACGCAGCTGTTGCGACAGCATACGTTGTGAAATGCCTGGGACGGCGCGTTCAAGCTCAGAGAATCGCCAGATAGGGCGCGCGAAGAGCCGGTTCAGAAGAACGATCTTCCATTTGCCTTCTAGAATTGAGAGCGCCGCCTCAACCCTCTTGGCTCTCTCGAACTCGAAGGGAGTCGCCCTGAGATCTGAAGATTCGGCGATTTCCTCCGTAACTAACAAGTCCGTTTGTATACCCATCGCGCATCCAATCCTGAGTTTGAGAAGCTTCTCCAGAATATCCGGGTGGTTGGCTTCGATACAGGAGGATAAATGGCGCAGGTATGGTTAGTCACCGGCAGCTCTCGTGGTCTGGGTCGCGCAATTGTTGAAGCGGGCCTTGCTGCGGGCAATAAAGTGTTGGCGACAGCTCGGGACATTAAGTCGTTGGCTGATCTGTCGGAACGATATGGAGATCAGGTCAAGCTCTTCGCAATGGATGTGACCGACGAAGCAGCAGCAGCAAACGCGGTAATGGCGGCGGTCGATGTATTTGGATCGCTGGATGTGGTCATTAACAATGCGGGATATGGCAATCTTTCGTCCGTCGAAGACACACCTCTATCGGAATTCCGGGCACAGATCGAAACGAACCTCTTTGGAACGATTATTGTGACGAAGGCAGCTCTTAGGTATTTTCGCGAAAAGAAAGCAGGCCAGTTCATTCAGTTTTCATCGGTGGGCGGAAGGATTGGCCCTCCGGGACGTGGGCC
>JBAUXO010000261.1:0-22411 GCA_049584315.1 Candidatus Sulfotelmatobacter sp.
CGGTTAAAGTTTGGCGCTGGCGTATGAGTTGATCTCGCAATTCAGGCAAACTTCCTCGAAAGCGGGTGCTGTCCACTGCATAATTTCCCCCAGGATCAAGGCATTTCCTGCCTCGACTGTCCCTAGAGTTTAAACCAGGCTCCCTGGCAAAGCAATAGTCCCTCAGCAAGAATCCGCTCGGTATGCTGTCCGGCGGGTCTGTGGAGATGCAAGTTCCTGCATACGATTCCCTACGGATGTTGCCCTATTTACAGATTAGCCCCTGATGAGACTCGAGTTTTCCACATGAGGAACCAGTTCGGCTACTTCTTCATTCCGGCCTCCCTGTTTACCTTTAGCTTCGCCGGATTTTCGTGAGGATATGCACTCATGTTTAGCAAGACGGTTTATGGCACAGCATTCAAGGACGTTCATTTCGTTCCGCTTCAGTCCGCGACGTTTTGCATCCAGTGCGAGCTGATCAGCACCAATAGCAGGCCCTACTGCCTGGCCTGTGGAAATACGTCATTGCTGAGTCTCTCAAGGGTTCTGGGCGGAACGTTGCGCAATCAGCAGACGGCACATCTCATCACCGACTCCGAACTGGATAGTCTCGTTCGCGAGCTCTTGCGCACGGTACCTGACCCTCAGGTTCTGAACGCGGTGGATCATCAGACTCGGGTGCCCTCGACCGTTCTACGCAGTCAGTTGCGGGTTGCCAATGCAGCTCATCCGGTCTCAGGTTTTCGCGCGGTGCATGTGGGAGAGGAAGTGGAAATTCATTCTGCGGAACTGGATCTTGAACCTGCGATCAGTGCCATCACGGAACGGGCCCAACATCTCACCGGAGCGACCGGTGCTGCCATCGCCCTGCGGGCCGGCGACGAGATTGTATGCCGTGCGCGGGCCGGACGCACCGCTCCGGACCTTGGGGTACGCCTCCAGACTGATGCTGGTATCTCGGCCGAAGCCGTTCGCACCGGAGAGGTGATGCTATGCCACGATGCCGAGCGTAATCCGCGGGTTGATCTCGCCAGTTGCCGCCGCCTCGGAGTCCGTTCGATCCTGGTCTCCCCTCTGCGTTACTATCGGCGCACTCTCGGTGTGTTCGAAGTACTGTCCTCCTCGCCCAGCGCTTTTGACCAGCGTGATGTCGCCACCATGCAACTGCTTTCCAGCATGATGGTCGCGGCGATTTCCCGTATCTCGAGCCTGCATCAATCAAGACGCGCACCGAAGTAAAGACCTGGTCTGCCTGGGAATGAGACTCGATCAATAGGCCCAGTAGCCGTTAGGATTAGTCGTGCTCTCGATGCCGACGTACACGTTTCGCCCGAAGAAGAAGGGGAGCCCCCAATCAAAACCGCCGGACGAGAACGTGCCTCCTAGATCGCTGTATGCGGAATCGTCGACGCTAAAAAGAGCCTCTGCATTTGCGATACTGAAATTGACCGTGCCGCTAGCCCCATTTGCCCCTTGGTTGGTCGCCGAAAGATTCTCTGTGGAAGATGGACAATAAAAATCCGGTGCATCGCTATTGCTGGGACACACCGTTATCGTGCTGGGGAAGAAGTAGCCGTTCGAACCGCTGTCAATAAAGCTTGAGGAGTCCAAAGTTCCGTTGTACGTGGTGGAGAAGTTTCCCCCTGCGTTTGGCGTGTAGACTGTGGCCGATCCGAGAGCATTGTTGGACTCAGTTCCAATACCGAAAACCAGCGAGCCGCTTACGCTGGGCTCTTCTCCTCCGGAAATCGTGGGGAATTCAACAATCACCCCGTTATTGTCGGTGGAAAATAATGCAACCGGGTTTTCGACTTGCTGCGTCAGGCTCTCACCGATGGCTTGGCAGGCTGCGCTAGAGGAGGCGCATTCATAGTACGGATTGAAGTCCCCCGGAGCGGTCTGAACCTGCTCGCAATAGCTGCCGCAATCTTGTGCAAACAGTCCAACTCCGAGAATACCGTTCGCTCCTAGACTCTCGAGTGTGTCCGATGACATCCCCGAACTCGTGCAAGAAGCAGGAGCGACAAAATCCGAGTCGCTCAGCACTTGAATCGGTAGGGAACTGGCTTTTTCACTGGCAACCTCCACGTCCGCCGTTTGCACCGGCCCCCATGTATATCCGCTTATAAACGGAAGACATTCTACGACTGGATTGCCGTCGGAGGCCTTCTGCTGCGGCAGCGGGAGGGTGAGCACAGATGAGAGGATCCTGAGCCCCGAACTTCCCGTGTCAACCAATATCCCGTCAATCGTTTGGCAGGTAGAGGTTCCCGGAAGGCAAACTGTAACGCTTGTGAAACTCGCATCATCGTAGTTGCCGGCTGGACCGCCGTTTACCGAAATCGACGCCACGTTCGCGCCAGAGCTGGTGATCGTATTCACTGGAGTACTGCTGCTACTGCTGCTACTGCTTCCTCCCCCGCACCCTGCCGAAAATCCGCAAGCTAAGCCCACCGCAGAAATCAGGATTAATAACTTGCTTGGCCCCTTCATTGGATTGCCTCGGCCGCGACGCCCGACGGCAATAACTCAGGAACATACGCCCGCCCTCTGAAGGATCGCGGATGTCCTCCCATCTGCACCACCAATCCAGGCTGCTCGATCTCGAGAGGTCTCCGGCCCATTCGCGCACTGCTCTGTGCCTTCGCCGCTTGTACATACTGCTCGAAATAATTTCCCAGGAGTTGACGCATATCCGGCGGCCACTGCCCCTGCCAGGCAATGGCAAACACTTTGCCGGCGGAAGAAACATATTCCCTTACCACAGTTCCAGCAGGCGATTGAATCTCATGCACGCTATACGAAGTCGCGACGGTTGTCCGCAGACTGCCTTGCATGTGCACTTGGTCGGCTTGCACCGATGCAAAATCGCCACCCAGAGCCGCCCATGCCGGCAGGCTGGTGGAGACGATCGCGAAGAGCGCGCCCAGCGCCAGCAGCCCGCAGGTTCTTCGAGCAAGCCTCCGCCTCAGTCTGTAGGAAATTTTCAACATTTTTCCGCTGCCGCTTTCGCAGTTAGATTAAGTTCGCATCCGGCGGGGTTGCCTTCGCGAGGGCTGCCCACAGTCCCTGCTCCTGGCCGATTCCGACTTTGTTGTCAGCAATTTACAGACAAGCCGGCAGTACAGACTTCTTCTTGCTTACTTTTTCTCAATCTGGAGGATAATATGGACCGAGTAGAGCCTAGGGTCCCGCCGTATGGCCACCATCACGCAACTATCCCGACCTGCTTCCTCGAACCGCCGGAGTCGTGTACGCCAAAAAGTGCATGTGCCTGCGTATGCCAGCGTCGGCCCTTCTGCGCCTGGCGAATTGCAGGATCTCTATGAGATTCTCGACATGAGCGAGTGCGGCGCGGCTTTGCAGTGTCCGCTACCTCTCGCGGTCGATCAGAGTGTGGAGTTGTCGATCGATCTTGCCGAGGTCAGTGGACGGATGTTCACCACCGCCCGGGTGGTGTGGCTGGACTCAGTCGGTCGTGTGGGTCTCGGTTTTTCGCCTCTTCCCGATCCTTCCGTTCGCCGGTTGCGGGAATGGTTGTTCCTGAATGCTCTCGCCGCCACCGCGAACGCAGACTCTTCTCTACACTCCGAGAATTCGCAGAGCTTCCCTCGCCGGCAGGACTACTCCGACACTCTCACCGCCGCGTCCGCGGTCCAGCGCGAAGCCGAATCACTGGGGTCCGATTTGAAAGCCGTGCTTGCGCTGATTGCCTTTCGTGCACGCTCGCTGCTTCGAGCTTCGGGCGCGGCCATCGCGCTGGAGGGTAAAGAGGCCGGTACCATGGTCTGTCGCGCGAGTGCAGGAGAGAGCGCCCCACCGGCGGGCATGACTCTACAAGTAGGTTCAGGGTTTTCTGGTGAATGTGTGAGGACCGGCAAATCGTTGCGTTGCGACGATACGGAGACCGACGAACGGGTGGATGGTCAAAGTTGTCGCGCCCTCGGCATTCGTTCCATGCTCGCCGCTCCGGTGGTCATGGAGCAAAAAGTGATTGGGCTGCTGGAAGTTTTTTCGGCCCAGCCCTACGCTTTCCGCGAGAGCGATGGCGAGGTGCTGCAGCGTTTTGCCGAGACCATTCTCTCCGCGGTCAAGCGCGCGCTCCGCGCGCACGATCCCTCGGACGTGCCCGCAACCCCGGCAAAACCTTTTTCCCCATCTCCCGGCAGTGTGCTATTTGCTTATCCGCCGGACGAGAAGGCGGACAGCGAAGCCGCATCCAGCCCGCAGGACAACGTCGGTGGAGTTCGCCTGCCTCGCATTCACCTTGTTCTTCTTATCCTGACAGCCGCCACAATTGCCATGGCGCTTGGTTTCATTTTGGCTCCGTGGATTCAGGAAAGGCTTCAGGCTCACGCGCGAAATGGAGAACAGACCGTCTTCGCTTCCTCGAGGCCGCCTCGCGACGCTTCGAATTTGGCCGCAGGAAACCTCCCGGCCAATTCTGCCAACCTCGCCCAACTTCGTGAATTAGCGGGACGCGAGGATCCAGCCGCGGAAAATGCCTTGGGTCTTCTTTACGCCCACGGTGACGAAAAGCAGGCGATCAAGCCGGACGATAAAGAAGCAGCAAAGTGGTTCCTCAAGGCTGCTGAACATGGCAACGTTTCCGCTCAGTCCAAGTTAGGATCGCTATACTTGAGCGGCCGCGGCCTGCCGCAAAACTCGAGTGAAGCATACTTCTGGACCGTGCTTGCCCGTGCCAGTGGTGATGGTGCCAGCAAGGTTCTTGCCCCGTTTATCGCCACGCGTCTCAGCCAAGCGCAGCGTGCCGAAATCGAACAACAAGCTGAGCAATGCCTCGCGAGGCAGGAGTCATCGACGAAAGCTGCTCGCTAGAGAAGCGCGAATCCTGATCCACTGGCCAGCGTTAGAATGAGAGCAGAGGTTCCCGTGCGCACCCTCCGCAGTGTTCTGGACGAGCGAGTCCGCGAAGCCGATCCGCTTCTCTACGAAAAACTCGAGAACCACCGTGTGCGTTGCTTCGCCTGCGGACATTGCTGCCCCATTCCCGAAGGCCAGCCCGGAGTCTGCAAGGTTCGTTACAACCGCGGTGGGACACTCTATGTCCCGTGGGGATACACCGCCGGAACTCAGTGCGATCCGGTCGAGAAGAAGCCCTTCTTTCACGCCTATCCCGGTGCCCTCGCCTACAGCTTCGGGATGCTGGGCTGCGACTTGCACTGCTCGTATTGTCAGAACTGGGTTACGTCGCAAGCTCTGCGCGACTCCAACGCCGTCTCTGCTCCGCTCCCCGCTTCGCCTGAGCTTCTCGTGCGGGATGCGATCGCGCAGGGCGCAAAGATTCTGGTCAGCACCTACAACGAGCCGCTCATCACTAGCGAATGGGGGGCGGCCGTTTTTAAGGAAGCAAAAGCCGCCGGGCTGGTTACCGGTTTCGTTTCGAACGGCAACGGTACTCCTCAAGTTCTTGCATATCTGCACCCGTGGCTCGATTTATACAAGGTCGATCTTAAGAGTTTTGACGACCGTCACTATCACGAGCTCGGTGGACGCATCGCTCCCATCCTCGAAAGCATTCGCCGCATCCACGACATGGGCCTATGGCTTGAGATCGTCACGCTCCTCATCCCCGGCTTCAACGACTCTGGGGACGAATTGCGGCGCCTGACAGAATTCCTCTCGGGCATCTCGCCCGATATTCCCTGGCACATCACCGCTTTTCATGGCGATTACAAAATGACCGATCCTCGGGATACCCGCCCAGAAGACCTGCTGCGAGCCGTCGAGATCGGCCGCGACTCCGGCCTTCGCTATATCTATGCGGGCAATCTTCCGGGTTTGGTCGGCGAATGGGAAAACACACGCTGTCCGCAGTGCCGCGAAACCCTGATCCAACGCCACGGTTACCTGATTACCGACTATCGGCTGACCTCGGAGGGCCGTTGCCCCGAGTGTTCGGCCACGATTCCCGGCCGCTGGTCTACCCGCTACCAGGGGCAGATTGCCTCCCGCCCTTTCTTACCGCGCAAACGCTCGCTTTTGTTTACAATCCAAAATCGGTAATCTGCTGTCTCCTTTTGCTTCATGCAAAACCGATTCATCCTCGTGGCGAGCATGGTTGCCCTACTCCTGCTCCCCTCCTGTTCGCCGCGCGACTTTCTCAGCCGCCGGCTGGCAGCCGATCTCATCGCGCACTCCGAGACCTTTCGCGTCCCCCAGCAATTTCAGCTGCGCACCGGAGTGATCTCCAATGATGAGTATCTCTCGCCGGAGTCTCTCGCGCTGCAACACCGGGGCTGGATTTCCGCCACCAGAACCTCGTGCCCTCCTTCTCTGGCGGCGCCGCCTTGTTGGGACCTTATTCTCACGCCGTCCGGCGTCGACACCTTTCACAGCCTGATCGCCCCCGGCGACACTGATAAGGAATCCTTCGGGATTCCCGCCGCAAGACGGGAACTGGTCGCGATCACCGGCATTACCAAGCAGGGCAACGTGGCGGACGTCGAATTTACCTGGAGATGGTTTCCCCTGAACGAGGTTGGCGCGGTGGTTTTTCCGAGCGATCTCCGTTACCGGTCAACTGCGAGCTTCCGCTGTTATGACGATGGCTGGCGCGTAGTAGTGCGAGGCTCCTCGCATCACGGCCAGCCTCTCGAGGAAGCTCTCAAGAACGCCGAACCGGTACAGTAAGACTTGCTTCATCCGGTTGGCATGAGTGCCCCGTCATGACCCCAGGTCAACTCATTCACGGACAGGTTGCTTATTGCAAAGCCAATCTTGTATAAACCTTCTTCCCCAACGGGCCCTATGAAAATCGCAAAATATCTCTTATTGCTGGCTATGGTTCTCGCGGCCGCGTTTCTCGGCTTCGCCGAAAGCAAGCCGAAGTTGACCCTCGACGAATTTTTCAACTCGGTCAGCTACTCCTCGATCGCGCTCTCGCCAGACGGTAATTCTGTCGTCATCGGCACCGAGCGTGCCGACTGGGATCAGCAGATTTTCCGCACCGATCTATGGCTCTATCGTGACGATGGCAAAGATGGATTGCTGATCCAACTCACGCAATCCGGCCACGACAGCGATCCCCAGTGGTCGCCCGATGGCAAATGGATCGCGTTTCTCTCGGAACGCAAGAGTTCTTCTGCGAAAGATTCCGATTCCGATTCCGATTCAGGTGACCACAGAGATAGAGATAATGACAAAGGGGATGTAAGCCAGATCTATGTGATTTCCCCCGCCGGGGGTGAGGCGATTCCGCTCACTCAGGGTCAAGAAGAAGTACACACGTTTTCCTGGTCGGCCGACTCCCGCACTCTGTACTTCTCCACTCGCAACCCGTGGACCAAGGCGCAGAAGGACGACTACAGGAAGCAATGGAAGGATGTGGTGCAATATCGCACCGCTGAGCGAGGCGATACGATTTTCGCTCTCGACGTTGCCGCCGCGCTTGCCCGCCACCTCAACGCTCCGGCGAAAGAGGAAAGTGATGCGGAGAAGGAGTCCGATCTCACCCCCGGGGCCCGCTCCCTTGCCACCTCACCCTTGCGTGTCGAGGAAATGGTTACTTCCCCCGATGGCAGCAAGCTCGCGTTTATCAGCAATTCCATCAATCAACGGCAAGAGAATTTCGAAGACTACGAAATTTATACGCTCGAGCTGGCGAACCCAGCGCCACGCCGCCTTACACATAATCAGGCCCAAGAGACTAGGCTTCATTGGGCCAATGACAACCGCCACGTCTTCTTCAGCGTAGAAGTCGGAGACGTTGCCGGTCCTTATCGCGATCTCCAACCGCACCTCTACTGGGTCGATAGCGAGAGCGGCGCGGTCGAGCAGTGGAGCCGAGATTTTATCGGCGAAGTCGATCAGTATGCTGTCACAGCGGATGGCGTTCTCGCTTCAGCGCGTGTGGGAACCGAAGTTCCGATGTACTCCGTCGCACAGCCGGGTCAGTCCCTGCACAAACTGAACGGCTGGGAGGGTACTTACGAAAATCTATCCACGACTGCTCACTCTCCGCGCGTGGCCTTTGTTTATTCGTCGCTGCAGAAACCCGTGGAAGTCTATCTGGCGGACAGCGCTGACAAACTCGATCGGGCGCGTCCCATTACCTCGCTGAATAGACTTTTTGGCGAGCGCGATCTTCCGCAAGGCAAGCCCTACAAATGGAAGGCGGATGATGGAACGACCGTCGAAGGAATGTTGATTTATCCTCCGGGAAAATTTGAGTCGAAGAACTTGCCGATGCTCACCTTCGTTCACGGAGGTCCCGCCGACGCGGATGGCAATCATTTCGAGGCCGACTGGTACCAGTGGTCTGCGCTCGCGGCAACCGATGGCTGGCTGGTGTTCGAGCCCAACTACCGCGGTTCCACCGGCTACGGAGACAAATTTCTGCAGCAGATTGTTCCAGTCATCGTCTCGCGTCCCGGCAAAGATATTCTCGAGGGCGTCGACGCGCTGGTGAAAGCCGGCATCGCTGATCCTGACCACCTCACCGTCGGTGGCTACAGCTACGGCGGCTATATGACGAACTGGCTCATCACCCAAACCACTCGCTTCAAAGCCGCAGTCACGGGCGCGGGCGCCGTGGAACACGTCGGCAATTGGGGCAACGACGACACGACTTTCGACGATGCCTACTTTCTTGGCGGGCGCCCCTGGGAGGCTCAACAGCGCTATCACGACGAAGCGGCAATTTTTCAAATCGATAAAGTCCGAACTCCCACCCACCTGGTCGCCGGCGCCAACGATATTCGCGTGGCCGTGCTGGAAGATTATTTACTGGAACACGCTCTGTATTCGCTGGGGATTCCGAACGCGTTGCTGATCTTTCCCGGCGAAGGCCATTCGCTCGGGAAGAATCCCTGGCATGGAAAGATTAAGGTGCGCGAAGAATTGAAGTGGCTCGAAAAGTATGGCGGTATTGCGGTGGGGAACTAAGTTAAGGGATGCGGAAAAAGGCGCGGGGGCGGGCCTGACCTATTTGCCCGCGCTAGCCACCTTTACCCGCCGTGGTCCCGCCGCATACCGGGCAATCCCCCTATACAGCGCTTCCGCGATGTGCTCGCGGTATCCGTCATTGCGCAACTTCTGCTCGTCGGTGGGACTGCTGACGAACGAGACTTCCGCCAGGATTCCGGGCATCGCCGTTTCAGTAAGAACCACGTAAGACGCTTCTTTCACGCCCCGGTCGCGCAGGCCCGGATTTTGCACCGAGAGAGTTCCGTAGAGCGAACGTTGCACGCTGGCAGCCAGACGTCTCGATTGTTCAATCCTCTCATGCAAGTCGACCGAGGTGAGAGCGACTGTGGCGCCTTTCTTGCTTGCGGTTGCGCTCTCCCGAGTTTCTGCATCTTTGGCATTGGGAGCCGAAAACAAGTTCGTGTAATAGGTTTCCACGCCGCGCGCCGACGGCAAGTCGCTGTAGTTGGCATGCACCGAAACAAAAAGATCGGCCTGCGCCTGATTGGCCATCGCGGCCCGCTCGTCGAGAGGAATGTAATTGTCGTCGTTCCGCGTGAGGATTACCTCCGCCCCCAAACGGCTCTCCAGCAGCTTACCTAGGCGCTGGGCGATTTCGAGCACCAGATCCTTTTCCAGCAGCCCGCTTCGGCCCACGGTTCCCAAGTCCCAGCCGCCGTGACCCGCATCCACCACGATGCGCATCTTCGGCACTTTCGCGCGTAACTGCAGGTCTTCGCGCGTGGGCGGAGGAACCACGATCGCCTGCTTGTTCCTCTGGTTCTGCGCCACAGGGAACAGATTCACCTGTCCCGTGCTGTTGACCCCCGTTTTCCGAACCTGTACCACCAGACGGTAGGGATTTGGCTCCAGGCTGACGGAAAACGTCGTGTTAGCTTTCGTTTCGAGCACTACCCTCGTCAACCCCGCAGTCGGCTGGGCGATGCGAACCCGCGACAACAGAGGGTCGCCAATTTCGATGGTCTTTCCTTCCAGTTCCGGAGCTAGCGAGGTGTCGTGCAAATCAAAGTAAATTCGATCGGGCCCCGTCAAGCGATGGGCTTCATATTGCACCTGATCCTGCAGGTCAATCACGACCGTGCTGGAGTCCGCGGAAGACCAATGCCGAATCCCGGTAATCCGCGCCAGTTTCGACACTTCTTGGGGCATCGCGGGTCCACGGTCGGCTTCAGCCGCCCCCCTTTGATCGGTCGACCCGGAAATGGACGTCGAATCATTCTGCCCTTCGACGACGCTACTTGACGGAGTGCTCGAAGATGGGGTGGCCGGAGGCGCGCCAGGTGGTTTCGCGGCGGCTCGGGGAGTGCTGGCGGTTGTCTGGGTCGACTGTACCAATGCCTGACCCAGTTGCTCGTTCTTCAGCTTCCACCAAAGTCCCCCAGCCAACAGTGCACTGACAACCACCAGCACCAACACCAGCACTATCCCTGGATGGCGAGATGTAGGCGCCTCGGGAATTGTTTCGTCGGCCGGGGTTTGCGCAAGAACTCGAACCGCAGTCGTGGTCAGATCCGATGCGGCCAATGCTGTTGCCGGTTCAACAACTGTAGCTGGAACGGCTGCAACCACAGCCGGCGGCGGGGTTTCGCCGGCTGTTACCGGCTCAGGAGGAAGCTTCTCAATTGCCCCCGCTACCTCCGGCGGAGCTGCCGGAGCCGGAATCGAGGGCCCGATCAGTTCGGCCACGGCCGCCTGCGCCGACTCCGCAAATCTCTCTTCGTCCTCGGGCTTGATGGCTCCAAGAATCAATTCGGCCAGCAATTCCAGGCTGTTCACATCGCTGTCATTGAAGCCGAAGGGATCCGCAGAAAATGCTTCCAGTAGCCCGATCACGCGCTTCCGGCCGCACAGGGGCACCGCCACCATGGAGCGCGTGCCCAACTTCCGGCAAGCGTTAAGGTTTACGCGATCATCGGTCTCGGTATCGTCACAGCGAATAATCTGCGCCGTGCGGAAACATGCTCCCGAAAATGCCGAATCGCGCTCGATGCGCGCCCCCACATCCGGCTTGATCGCACCCGCGGATGCGCGCAAGACAATCTCATTATTCTCCGCCAGAGCGATTCCCAGTCCATCGGCCCCGGTGATGGTGATCGCCCGTTCCGCGACGAGCTGCAGCACCTCGTCCAGAACGAATTGCTCGCCCGGTTCAAACTCAATGGGGCGCGCAATCGTCTCAAACCCCTGGTGCCGTGCCGCCAATGCACGGCGATATCGCACCTGCTGATGTAGCGCCGAAAATGCCAGGAGAGCTTGCAGAGCATCGCGCCCGGAGGGCCGCGATTTTGCCTCTTCGCTAAAATCGGACGGCTGGAAATCATTGGGATGTTCAGCGTCCCGCCCCGGCGACGCCGCACTCCGCGGCCAGGACGGCATCCGCGACTCCGGCGGGCCGGCGGCAACTTCACTGATCGGTTTGGTGGGAGTCGTTGCCATTCGGTGCTGGACGGCCAATCCGCTGGGGAAATTGTGGCCATCTGAACTAGTCCCTGTCAATTAGCCAGTTGGCGTAGCCTGTCCCCGCCGTCTTCAAGACCCGGTGGAACTGCGGTCAAAGCCGGGTTTTGCCGGGTTTAACAAGAACTTACCGGATTTTAACCGACTCGGGGCAATTCCCCCATGACCTGTTGGGCATGGTCTTTCGTAAGACCTTCACTTCCCGGACTTGTTGAATCAACTCAGTTACTGCCAAACCGCCTGACAGAAATTAGAATTGGGCAAAACGGGCCCATCCGAACCGGTTCTGGCGGATAGTATGCAGGTCGTATCCTTTCCCGCGCGCCAAACTCGCACCCACTATCGGCATGAACTGCGGACTCTGACTTACGTTACCCTCGATACCGCCAACGGCGGCATCATCCGCAATCTCAACCGGGAAGGCGTGGCCGTGCAGGCAGTCGCCCGCCTGCGCCAGCACCAGCGTGTCCGCCTGCGCTTCGAATTGAGGTTTCCTCGCCTGCGCATTGAAACCTACGGAGAAGTCTGCTGGTCGAGTCCCTCGGGCCAGTGCGGCATTCGCTTTGTAGACTTGCCGGCAACCACCAGCCGCGGGATCAGCGAGTGGATCTTTTCCAACCTTCTCGATACGCTGGCGCACGAAGCTGGCAACCGCCCCATCTTCCAGGGCTCGCGGAGTTGGCCCGGTCAGGCAGAGGCTAGCGCCGAAGAGGCTCCAACCGAGAGCGACGGGCTGATTCTGTCGTCGCATCCGCGCCCATCGATCCGGCCGGAGAGAGGCACCTCCTGGTTGGACCGAACCCTGCCATCCCAACCCCATCAAGCGGAAAGCTTGGCCGCACCTGCCTCACAACCGGATCTCCCGCCGAATTGGCTTTCCCGGCCGATCTCTGCTAGAACCTTGGCATGGCTGGTGGATACGCTCATCATGGTTGCGGGTCTGCTGCTGTTTACTTTGATATTTCTAGCGATAACTCATGAACTCCCGTCCTGGTCCAGCACCCTTGGGATTGCCACCGTCGCGGCTCTCTTCGTCGTCGGTGCCTACTGGGCGGTGTTCGCTTTGTTTGGAGGTGCAAGTTTGGGGGCTCGTCTGGCCCAAGCGGTACCGAGCGGGGAAGAAGAAGTTAGTGAAGGGGACCGCTTTCGCTGACGCTGCCTTACCTCGAGCCGCGATCTATGCTGCGGAGACCGCTGCTAGTTGGCAAAATACTGTTGCGCCAGCCAAATTCGCAGGGTGGACTGCAGCGGTGCGGCAAGCTTTAGGAAGCGAATACCGACATTCCCGCGCTTGTCCGACCATGCCACTTCAATGTTCGCCTTTACGCCGCACTTTGTGCCGGGCAGTTCGAAAGACGCCCGGCGCAAATCGCTGGCATCGAATCCGGCATCGAATCCGTCATCGACGCGGACCTGCAAGCCGCCCTGGCTGAGGTTGATCAGCCGCGCGTCTACTTTTTTCCGATTGCGACCACTCAGGGTCACAGGCACCTCTACCCCTGCACGGTGATAGCGTAGACGGCCGTCAAGAATCATATTGCGCGCCGCAGAGAGCGTACGGACAGCCTGTTCCACGGAAATCGGCTTGTCGAAAGCAAACATCGCGCCCGTAGCCTGCATGTCCCGTCTGCCTTGTGCGCGCCCCATAATCACCAGAGGTACGGTGCTCGCGCGTGGAGCCTCCTGCTGCAATTCGCGAAAAAACTGTCCCGTTCCGTTCAGGTCACAGTCGACAATGAGGGCGTCGATCTTGGATTTTGTGAGTCGCTCCAGAGCGCGCTGCGGTTCGCTCTCGACGGCAACATCCATGTGCAATCCGCCGAGAATGCATTCCAGAACACTGACTTCCTGCCAATCGCGTGAAACCACCATCGATGAAAGCGTCATGTCTCCACTCTAACCACCCCGATAATCGCGACGTAGATCACTAACGTAATCGAAGCTTCGGATGACGGCTTCTGCCCGCTTCATCCCTTTGGATAATGAGAGCTAGAGAACTACCGCCTACTTTCCCGCACCCTGCCTGTTTCGAAGAATCCGGTGAAACTCTTCCCGGCTCAGGATGGGGCGCTCCTCAAAGAACTCCTTCACTGCCTTCAAAGCAGCGGTCGGATTTGAAAACGGAGACAAAGAGTCTGATTGCGGCGCCAGAGGATAACTGGTCGGAGCCGCGGAGCCAAAAAACATCGAAGGCCGAGAGAGCGATCGCCGCAGTTCGGGCAATCGCTCGCGATCTGCAGCGGACATGGTCGTGAAGCAGGATTCCCATGACCAGGTTCGGATAGCCAATCCGCGGCATCTATCGGCACATTCGAACTGAAGATTGAACGAGTGCGGTGTGCAGGCTGGAAATAGGGGAGTTTCCGTTTGGGAGGATGTTCAGGATCGGAACGCCGTGGCGGGGAACTCCGCGATAGACTGCCGAATCGTATTCCAAACCTCATCCCTCCCCGACCGGGTCTTGGCAGAAAACGGAATCACAGGTGCGGCGGGATATGCCTCCCTCAAGCTCTTCAGCGCATTACGCAGTTGATTGTTCGAGAGCCGGTCGCTCTTGGTGGCGATCAGCAGAAAATCGCGACCCGACGCATTAAGAAAATTCAAGAGTTGCTGGTCTCTGTCTTGCGGCGGCACGTTCACGTCCACCAGCGCCAGGCACAGAGCGAGTGTGGGACGGTCGTTGAGGTAGGGTTCGATAAACTTTGGCCATTCCTGCGAGATCTCCCGCGAGAGCTTCGCGTATCCGTAGCCGGGCAGGTCGGCGAAGATCACCTCCGGCTGCGGCTTTCCCGGCCAGCGCACCTCGAAGAAGTTAATGCTGCGGGTGCGCCCCGGGGTGGAACTGGTGCGAGCCAGCTTGGCGTCCACCAGCGTGTTGATCACGCTGGACTTGCCGACATTTGATCGGCCCAGAAAGGCAACCTCGGGCAGACTGGGGGCAGGGAAGTGGGCTACGTCAGTGGCTGCCGCCATGAATCGGGCCATCACTCGCATGGCTGGTTTTCCGGTCCGGGTTCTTGTTTCTCAGCTGACATACTCCAGTGTGCAATGCGACAGCGAAATCTGGCAAGCAGGCATGTGTGGGGTTTTGAGGAAGGGCCAAACACCAAGACGCCCGCATGGGCGGCGTCGGCAAAACTGAAAACTGAGAGCTGCTACTGACGTGCCGTCGGACTGTCTCCGGTGCTGGAGGTGAGAGGGGCGATGGGACGAGTCGTCTCTTCTTCGCCAATCGATTGCAACGGCGATTCCAGCGCAATCTGCAACACCTGATCCATGGTGTCCACGAAGTGCATTTTCATGGCGCTGCGCAGATTTTCGGGGACCTCGGCTAAATCCTTTTCGTTGTCTCGCGGCAGGATCACTTCAAACAGCCCAGCGCGGTGCGCTGCGAGCAATTTTTCCTTCAGCCCGCCGATGGGCAGGACTTTGCCGCGCAAGGTGATTTCCCCGGTCATCGCCAGATCCCGCCTTACCGGAATCTTGCTGAGCGCGCTCGCAATGGCGGTGGCGATGGTAATTCCAGCGGACGGCCCGTCTTTCGGGATCGCACCTTCCGGCACATGCACATGCAGGTCCAGCGTGCGATAGAAATCGCGCGTCAGGCCAAGGCGGTGCGCTCTTGATCGAACATACGAAAGAGCGGCCTGCGCTGACTCCTGCATGACGTCGCCCAGCTTGCCGGTCAAGGTCAGCTTGCCCTTGCCATCGACCACGGTGGCTTCGGTGCTGAGGATGGAGCCGCCGACTTCCGTCCAGGCCAAACCGGTGACCAATCCCACTTCACTTTTCTCATGCGCCAGCGTGTCGCGGAACTTGATGACGCCGAGAAAGTCGGTGACATTCTCGCCAGTCACGGCAATGTTATAGTTCTCGCCTTCCTTGACCACCTTGCGCGCCACTTTACGGCAAACGTTGCCGATTTCGCGCTCCAGATTGCGCACCCCGGCTTCGCGCGTGTAAGAGCGAATCAGCGTGGTGATGGCGTCATCGGAGAACTTTACGTTCTTCTCCGACAAACCCGCCTGCAGCATTTGTTTCTTCACCAGAAACTGCTTCGCAATCTCCACTTTCTCCTGCTCGGTGTAGCCGTGCAGCCGCAGCACTTCCATGCGATCCTGCAGCGCAGGAGGAATGGTGTGCATTACGTTGGCGGTGGCCACAAAGAAGACCTGCGAGAGATCGTACTCGACGTCGAGGTAGTGGTCGACAAACATGAAATTCTGTTCGGGATCCAGCACTTCGAGCAAAGCGGCCGAGGGGTCGCCGCGGAAATCCATTGACATCTTGTCGACTTCGTCGAGCATGAAGACGGGATTTTTCGTCCCTGCCTTCTTCATCATTTGGATGATCTGGCCGGGCAACGCGCCGATATAGGTACGCCGGTGGCCTCGGATTTCGGCCTCATCGCGCACTCCGCCGAGCGACATGCGGACAAACTTGCGTCCGGTAGCCTTGGCGATCGACATACCCAGCGAGGTCTTGCCTACGCCCGGAGGCCCAACAAAGCACAGAATCGAGCCCTTGGGATTTTTGACCAACTGCCGCACAGCGAGAAATTCAAGGATGCGCTCCTTGATCTTCTCCAGCCCGTAATGATCTTCGTTGAGAACCTTCTCGGCGCGCGAGATATTGCGGATTTCTTTCGAGCGCTTCTTCCACGGCACGGCCAGCAGCCAATCCAGATAATTGCGTGAGACCGTGGATTCGGCAGACATCGGCGGCATCGCTTCCAGCTTTTTTAGCTCCTGCAACGCCTTGTCTTTCACGTCTTTTGGCATGCCGGCAGCTTCGACCTTTTTCTTCAGTTCGTCGAATTCGCTTTTTTCGCCGCGGCCCAGCTCTTTCTGAATGGCCTTGATCTTCTCGTTCAGGTAGTACTCTTTTTGCGCCTTCTCCATCTGCCGCTTCACACGCGACTGGATGGTGCGATCCACATTGAGCTTTTCAATCTCGACGTCGAGCACGTCAGCGATCCGGTTCAGACGCTCCGATGGATCGAAAATCTCCAGCAGCTCCTGTTTTTCTTCGATGGAGAGTTGCAGGTTGGCTGCGATGATGTCGGTGAGCTTGGCCGGATCCTCCATCCGCACCGCCGAAATCATGGTCTCGTAATTCAATGCCTGGCAAAGCTTCACGTATTGCTCGAACAGCGTGGTCACGCGCTGCATGCCGGCTTCGATCTGGGCATTCATCTCGACGGGGTAGCGAGCGACGCGCACGTTGGCCTGCATATAGCCATCGGCGTCGGTGGCCTGCAGCAGTCGGCCGCGCTCAATGCCTTCGACCAGCACTTTAATGTTGCCATCGGGCAGCTTCAGGCTCTGCACGATATTGACGATGGTCCCGACCTGGTAGATCTCATTCGACTTGGGTTCGTCGATGGAGGCGTCATGCTGGGTCGCCAGGAAAATCTTCTTGTCGGCGGCCAGAGCCTCTTCCAGGGCGCGCACGCTGGACTCGCGGCCCACCACGAACGGGGTCATCATGTAGGGAAAGATGACCACGTCCCGTATGGGCATCATGGGCAGCTTCTTGCTTTCGAATTTTTCCTTGGATGTGGTCACTCAATCTCCCTGAGTTGACGCCGAATGACACCCGCCACGCGCCCTCTCGACAACCTAGCTTCGGTAATCAGTTTACTACTCTTACGGGGCCCTTTGGCTATCCAGCCTTTTCCATCATCGAAAGGGAAGCGCTGCGCTTCTCCACCATCTCCCTCGTGACTTCGAACTCCTTTAATTTCTTCTGGCTGGGCAGATTGAACATCAAATCGAGCATGAGTTCTTCGAGGATCATGCGCAGTCCGCGAGCCCCGACTTTGCGAGCCATAGCTTGACGGGCGATGGCGCGTAACGCCTCGTCGCTGAACTTCAACCGCACATTTTCAAACTCGAACAACCGCTGGTATTGCTTGACGATGGCGTTCTTCGGTCGCGTCAGAATCTCGATCAGCGCGAATTCGTCCAGATCCTCCAACATGCCCATCACCGGGAGGCGTCCAACGAACTCGGGAATCAGGCCAAACTTAATCAAATCTTCGGGTTGCATTTCGCTCAGCAATTCGAAGTTGCGCTTGCTGCGCGCCACTGCAGCCTCTTCTTTTTCTGCCTCCTCGGTGGCGCGGAAGCCCAGCGACTTCTTCCCCACCCGCCGCCCGATTATCTTTTCCAGGCCGACGAACGCCCCTCCGCAAATAAACAAAATGTTGGTAGTGTCAACCGGGGTGAATTCCTGATGAGGATGCTTGCGTCCGCCCTGGGGGGGTACATTCGCGATCGTGCCTTCCAGAATTTTCAGCAGCGCCTGCTGCACGCCTTCCCCGGAAACATCGCGAGTAATCGACGGATTCTCGTCCTTCCGCCCGATCTTGTCGATTTCATCGATGTAGATGATGCCAGTCTGGGCGCGGCTGACATCTCCCTCGGCGGCCTGCAGCAGCTTGAGGATGATGTTCTCCACATCCTCGCCCACATAGCCGGCCTCCGTGAGGGTGGTGGCATCGACGATGGCGAAGGGCACATCGAGCATGCGCGCCAGCGTTTGCGCCAGAAGCGTCTTGCCGGTTCCGGTGGGACCAATCAGCAGGATGTTCGATTTGCTCAGTTCGATGCCGTCTCCCGCCGGCTTCTGGCGGTTCATGAAGATACGTTTGTAGTGGTTGTAAACCGCGACCGCCAGTTTTTTCTTGGTCTGCTCCTGCCCGATGACGTACTCATCGAGGAAGATTTTTACTTCCTGCGGTTTAGGTAGTTGATTGGGAGCGGCGGACGGCGGAGTCGCAGTGCGATCATCTTCCAGGATCGAATTGCATACCGCTACACACTCATCGCAAATATAGGCGCGGGGATAATCGCTGGGCGAGGAGATCAATTTGGCCACCGCGTCCTGCGACTTGTGGCAGAACGAACAGCGCAAAATCTCGTCGGAGCCTGACTTGGTTTTCACTCGGCTCTACTCCTTCAATCTTGGTTCGGTATGACTCTGGCCCCGCCTGCCTCGACCCTTCCACTGCCGCTTTCGCGCTGCCTCCCGGTGCCTGGGGTCAAGCGCGAAGGCCGATCATACCGCTTTTGCGGTCTTATAGATGATATCGTCTATGATTCCGTATTCCTTAGCCTGCTGCGCGTTCATGATGAAGTCGCGCTCCACGTCCTTCTCCACCTTGTCGAGCTTCTGGCCGCTGTGCTTCGAGAGTAACTGGTTTGTAATCTCACGCATACGAAGAATTTCGCGGGCGTGAATATCGATGTCCGTAGCTTGCCCCGACAATCCACCCATCGACGGCTGGTGAATCAGAATGCGGGAATTCGGCAAAGCCAGTCTCTTTTTAGGCTCGCCGGCAGCCAGCAGCAATGCCGCCATGGACGCCGCCTGCCCGACGCATAGTGTCATCACGTCATTCTTCACATACTGCATGGTGTCATAAATCGCCATGCCCGCGGTAATCGAGCCTCCAGGCGAGTTCACGTACAACTGGATATCCTTCTCGGGGTCTTCCTGCGCCAAAAACAACATTTGCGCAATCACCAGGTTGGCGATGTTGTCGTCAATCGGCGTCCCTATAAAAATAATGTTATCCCGCAGCAGACGGGAATAAATATCGTAGGCGCGCTCGCCCCGCCCGGTCTGCTCGATCACCATCGGTACCAGCATCATTTGCGGATCATTTGCTTTCATTGTCTACCGGACCTGTCACCGGAACTGCCACACTCCGCCCCAAAAAAACACATTCGTCGTTCGGGGAGGGTCGAAAGTGTCCGCGCCGTTTGATCGCTACGCGGACTGGTGATAAAGAAAATCGAGGGTCTTTTCGCTGCGGATTCTCATTCGGATTCTATCGAGGCCCCCATCCTCTGTCAAACGAACTCGCACTGCTTCTGACGTTTGTTTCGACTGTTTTGCCAGAGCGTCAATCTCCCGGTTCACTTCCTCGTCGCTGACCTCGATTTTTTCCAGCTCGGCAATTCGTTCGAGCAGCAAGGAGGATTTCACATCGTGGATTGCCTGATCCCGCTGGCCCGCCCGAAGCCGGGGCAGATCCATCTTTTTCAGATCTTCCATCTTCATGCCCTGCGCGGCCAATGCTCGCAGACCGCGCTCCAGGCGCAGATCAATCTGGCGGTCCACCAAAGACTCGGGCACTTCAAAATCGTTTTGCTTTACCAGATCGGCGACCAGCTTATCTTTCGCCCCATGTTCGGCCGTGTGGCGCTTCTCGGCTTGCATATTCTCGCGAATCTGCTTGCGCACCTGGTCCAGACTGGTGAACTCGCCCAGTTCCTTGGCGAACTCATCGTTCAGCTCGGGCACGCTCTTTTGCTTGATCCCATTTACCTTCACCGTATAAATAAAGGTCTTGCCCGCCAGGCGCTTGTCGGAAATATCTTCCGCGTAGCTCACGTCGAAGGTGCGTTCTTCTCCCGCGGATGCCCCGGTGAGATGTTGCGAAAACTCCGGCACCGTATTCTTGCCGCCGATTTCGATCAGCACGTCATCCATGTGAACTGGATTGGCGCTGGCCGCTTCCGCGTCGGCGGTGTTCTTGGGTTTCCCATCCATGGAAGCCTGGGCGAAGTCGCCCTCGGCCAGAGCGCGGCCTTCCACTGGGGTGTAGGTCGCGTGCTGCTCGCGCAGGCTGTCGAGGGCCTGCTCGACTTCCTCATCGGTGACCTCAATCTCAGGTTTGTCGGCCCGCAACTCCTTATAGCCTTCGACCTGAATCTCAGGCAGAACCTCGAAGCTGGCCTTAAAGCGCAGCGGCTCGCCATCCTGCATGTGCAGATCAGTGACGCGCGGCTGCGATACTGGAATCAGACCCTGTTTTTCGGCTTCCCTGCGGAAGTACTTCGGGACCAATGCCTCGATCACATCATTCTTCAGGCCATCGCCGAAGCGCTGGCGGATGATGGAGGCGGGCACATGTCCGGCGCGAAAGCCGGGCAGGCGCGCACTCTTCTGATAGCGCTGAATCTGCGACTCGGTCTCGCGCGCCACTTCTGCGGCTGGGATCTCGACCGAAATTTCCCGCTTGATGTCTTTCTGGTTCGGTTCCGTCTTGGCCGCGTCCGTAGTTTCTGTGGGACTCACGTTTCGCCTTTCACAACCGCTCAATCCGGATGGTGCGTCGAGCCAGGTTCCGTCGAATTAGAACCCGAACCGAATTCACGCGGCGTTCACTTGAGTGTAAAGACAGAAGGAGAGGACCGTCAAACCCGTGCATGCAATTCGCCTTGCAGGTGAGCGGGGTTTTCCCGTCCCGGCAGTGCTCAGGATTCGCGGTCAGGGAAGAATCTGGTGCAAGGCTGTGGAAAGATGGTCGGCAAGTCGATCGCTCTTGGAGACAACATCGGCCACGCCTGCCTCCAAAGCCGCTTTCAGAAGTTCGCTGGAACTGTGCATCGTGAACATCAACATCGCCGTCCGCGGAGCGAGATCCCTGATGCGGCGTGCGGCCTCAATCCCATCCATCACCGGCATTTGAAAATCCAAGATGACGATGTCGGGGCGAAGTTCTTCCACTCTCTCCACCGCCTGTTTTCCGTTTTCGGCCTCGCCGCACACTTCCCAATCCGAGCTCTCGTCAATCCACGAACGCAGTGAGCGCCGAATCAACGGGCTGTCATCGACGATAAGAATCGTGTGTTTCATTGGCCAGCTCAATTCGCCCTTGGCCGGCTGCTGGCCGGGCCATGTCGTATGGCGCGGCTACGAGAAAGGGTGCTCCAACCCTAGTCGTCAGGCCCACAAGCCACCATACCCTCGATACTGTACGATACCGCACATATGTGTGACCTATTTGCGCACAGGCTTCACTTACGCTCGGTGAATTCCTCTACTTTTCCAGTCGTCTACACCTTAGGATAAGCTGCAACCACGGCCAAGCATGATAACGACACCCTCTAAACCGAAGCCTCGCTGGCTCACGGTCCTCCACGACGAAGTCATCGCCTGCACCCGCTGTCCGCGGCTGGTCGCGTATCGCGAACAAGTGGCCCGCGAGAAACGCCGGGCTTACCGCGATTGCGACTACTGGGGCAAACCGGTGCCCGGCTTCGGCGATGCCGATGCACGAGTGCTCATCCTGGGGCTGGCCCCCGGCGCTCACGGCTCCAACCGCACTGGACGCCCCTTCACCGGTGACGCTTCCGGCAAGTTCATGTTTCCCGTTTTGTATGAAACCGGATTCGCCAACCAGCCCAATGCCACTGATCCGAACGACGGGCTCACGTTGAAGGATCTGTACATCACCGCTGCCGTCCGCTGCGCTCCCCCCGCCAATAAGCCGACGCCGCAGGAACTCGCCCAATGCTCCCCGTTTCTTGAACGGGAGATCGCAGGATTACAGAGCGTGAAGGTGGTGGTGGCGCTGGGAAAGATCGGTTTCGATGCTTATCTGAACTACCTGAAACGGCGGAGCCAGCTTCCCACCCGGCAGCCCTATCTCTTCAAACACGGCGCCAGTTACCGGTTACCCGACGGTAAGGTGCTACTAGCCTCTTACCATCCCTCGAATCAAAATACGCAGACCGGCAAGCTTACGCGTCCTATGTTTGTGGGAATCTTTAAAGAGGCAGCAAGACTTGCCGTTGATTAAGTTGAGGGTAAGCGTCCGACCAACACACCTGTTCGCGAAGACCCGTCAACTGAATCTTCCATTCTATCGATGACTTCTCTCAAAAACACCAAACCGACGATGCGACATTGGCAGTTGTACGGGTAATCTAGAGATTGGGTTGCGGGTAGTCTGAATTGGATAGAAGTCGCTTCTTGACTGCTTGACCCGATTATCAGTCATGCGAAGCAAGCTGGCGTCCCGTGAAGGAAAAGCGGTTTGTGAGACTTGCTCGCCGCCGATTTTGAGGACCGTCGGCTGCCGAATAACGGGCAAATCTTACCTTACGCATTATAAAAGGGCGCCCCTTTGAGGTAGGTTTTGAGTGTGATGCAAAACTCTACCGAGAGGAGCACCCTCAATGAACATCAAATATATCGGAATGGACGTTCACAAAGAAACCATTTC
>JBAUXO010000262.1:0-28834 GCA_049584315.1 Candidatus Sulfotelmatobacter sp.
CTAGACCGGGGCGTGGTTTATGTGGTTTTTTGAATCGCTTCGATTACAGCATCGTGAAAAATGGGACGAATTTGTTTGATCGCCTGATTGGAACACCCGGGCCAGGTACGGTTGGTGAGCAGAGCGATCGAGAGTTTCCGTTCGGGATCGATCCACAGGGATGTTCCCGTGTAACCCAGGTGGCCGAAGGCTGCCGGGCCGAAATGTTTTCCCGATTGCGAGGCTCCGGAAGGAGTGTCCCAGCCGAGTGCTCGGGATGTGCCTGCCGGGGCAGACTCGCGGCGCGTGAATAGCGCGATGGTTTCGGCACCGATAACTGAGTCTTCGGCGTTGAGCATAGCATGGGCAAATCTGGCGAGATCCGCGGCGGTGGAAAAGATGCCTGCGTGTCCGGCGACGCCACCGAGGACACTAGCGTTTTCATCCTGCACTTCGCCTTGGATGATGCGCCGACGGAAGCTGCGGTCATCGGCGGTCGGAGGAATGTGCCCCCGGATTTCTCTCGGTGGATTAAATGCTGTGTTGACCATTCCGAGAGGAGCAAAGATTTCGCGCTGGCAGAAACGATCGAGCGGTTCGTCGGCAAGACGATCGAGGGCGATGCCCAGAAGGATGAAACCAATGTCGCTGTACTCGGCGCGCGATCCGGGATCGGCGGACAGCGGCATGGTAAGAGCCGCGGGCAGCAGCTCGTCGCGAGTCCGCGCCTTGAGGAACAGCTTTTCATAGGCAGGCAATCCGGAGGAATGGGAAAGCAGCATGCGCATGGTCACTCCGTGGCGGCGGGGATCTTTTTCGGCGTCGCGAATGAATTCTGGCAGGATGGCGGCGAGCGGCGCATCCAGATCAAGCAGGCCCCGTTGGTAAAGAAGCATCGCCATAGGCGTCGTTCCAACGACCTTGGTGACGGAGGCAAGATCGAAAAGAGTGCTGGGAACAACAATCGACGAGCCGGCCTCGTAAGTGAAGCGGCCGAGGGCTTTGACTCCGATCAGCTTGGCCTCCAGCGCGATCGCGACAGAAGCCGCGGGAAACGCACGCTGAGCGATGGCTTCTTGCAAGATGGAGAAGGCGTGGGCGAAGCGGTCGTCTTGGTGTTCGAGAGTTTCGATCAGCGGGAATTTGTGATCTGCTGCAGTCATCGAGAGCATGATATGGCATACGCGGCACCCCCTTACTTGAGTTTCTTGAGTCATGCCGGCGATCTTGTGTAGAGTCAGAGCATCCTTCCCATTCAGTCCAACTCGCGCGGAGCTCCGCTGGGCCAGCGCTTGACTCAGCAAAAGACGCGGAAAGGCGGGACATTGAGGCTGGCTTTATTCATCATAGCTGGCAGCGTCATGGTCGCGACTGGGCTCGCGTCCTCGTCTTCCGTGGACGCCAAGAAGCCGGTGGCCGTGGGACGTATGGTCGAGGCGGACGCGGTGATTCAGCAGGCCATTCATGATCAGCAAGTTCCCGGAGCGGTTTTGATCGTGGGTCATGACGGCCATGTCATTTACCGGAAAGCCTATGGTTGGCGCGCCTTGGAGCCGCACCGCGAAGTCATGACGTTGGATACGATTTTCGACTTGGCCTCGCTGACCAAGGTGATCGTGACCACGACGGCGGTGATGCAACTCGTTGAACAAGGCAAGGTACGCCTGAATGACCCGGTGGCAAAATATCTGCCGGAGTTTGGGCAGAATGGAAAAGAAGACATCACGCTGCGGCAGTTGCTGACCCACTATTCCGGGCTGGAGCCGGATCTGGATTTAGAAACGATGTGGGAGGGAAAGGAGACGGCGTATCGGATGGCGTTTGCGGTGACGCCGCAGGACCCGGCCGGCGCACGGTTCTCCTATAGCGATATTAACTTCATCGTGCTAGGCGCGCTGGTGGAGCGGGTTTCCGGCGAGACGCTTGACGAGTATGCGATACGACATATTTTTGTGCCGCTGAAGATGACGCATACGCGCTTTGTTCCTCCAGCGGCGTGGCGGGCGAAAATAGCGCCCACCCAGTACGACGAGAATGAACACATGCTGCGCGGCGTGGTGCATGATCCGACCGCGCGAAGGATGGGCGGCGTGGCCGGGCATGCGGGCCTATTTTCAACCGCAGACGATTTGGCGAAATTTGCGCAAGCATTGCTGAACGGCGGAGAGCGGATTCTATCGGCGCTCTCGGTGGAGAAGATGACGCGTCCGGAGCAGCCCCCGACCGCGCCTGTGTTGCGGGGTTTTGGCTGGGATATCGATTCTCCGTTCTCGACCAACCGGGGAGCGCTGCTGCCGGTGGGAGGGTACGGCCATACCGGGTTCACGGGAACATCGATGTGGATCGATCCAACCACCCAGACCTACATCATTTTGCTGACGAATGCGGTGCATCCGCGAGGCAAAGAAAATGCGATCGCCCTGCGCTCCAAGGTGGCGACGGCGGTAGCTGCGGCGCTGCCTCTGACCCTGAGCGAGAAAGAATTGCTGCGCTGGCAGAGTATTACGGGCTACAACGAGGCGCAAAGCGCGGCGCGGCACATGAGCGCTCGCAATGGCAACGTAAAGAATGGGATCGACGTGCTAGAGGAGCACGCCTTCGACATTCTGCAGGTTGCCGGGAGCAAAAAGCGTGTTGGGCTGCTCACGAATCAGACGGGGCTGGATGCAGACAATCATCGCACCATTGACGTGCTGGCGCATGCGCCGGGCCTCTCGCTGGACGCAATCTTCAGCCCCGAGCACGGGGTCACGGGAACGCTCGATACGACCGACGTCGGCAACACCAAAGATGCGGCAACCGGCATCCTGGTCCACAGCGTGTATGGCGCGAAGGATGCGGCCCGACGGCCGTCGCTCGAACTGGTGAAGGATCTCGATGCCGTGGTCATCGATATTCAGGATGCCGGTGTGCGCTTCTACACCTACGAGACTACTCTGGGATATTTTCTGGAGGCGGCCAGCCAGGCGGGAGTTGAAGTGATTGTGCTGGACCGTCCTGACCCGGTTACGGGAGCGTTTGTGCAGGGCCCGGTATCGGACGCGGGACACGAAAGCTTTACGAATTATTGGACAGTGCCTGTGCGTCACGGAATGACTATGGGCGAACTGGCGAAGATGTTCAACGTGGAACGCCATATCAACGCCAAGTTGACCGTGGTGCCGATGGAAGGCTGGCAGCGCGGCGACTGGTTTGATTCGACGGGACTCGCCTGGGTGGATCCCTCGCCGAACCTGCGCAGCGTGACCGAGGCGGGATTGTATCCGGGCGTGGGACTGATCGAAGGAACCAATGTCTCGGTGGGACGGGGAACGGATACTCCGTTCGAACTTGTGGGTGCGCCGTGGATCAAGAGTCGAGAACTGGCCGCGTATTTGAATGCGCGCGGCATCGCGGGAGTGCGGTTTGTTCCAGTAACGTTCACGCCATCGTCGAGTAATTACTCGGGACAGAAGTGCGAGGGCGTGAATGTAGTTCTAACGGAACGAAACGCGCTCGACGGACCAGAGTTGGGAATTGAATTGGCGGCCGCGTTGAGAAAACTGTATCCAGCAGACTTTAAGATGGAACGGATGATGGAGTTGTTGGTAAATCAAGCAGCTTACGATGCACTGGTAGCAGGTGAGGATCCGCGACGGATCGCGCAGGACTGGCAGGAGGGGTTGGACAAATTCGAACTGGTGCGGCAAAAATATTTAATCTATAAGTGATTCGCAGCGGTATCTGGGGAGCCGTATAAGAATGAAATTGATTCCGGGAATGTTCGTTGTGCTCATAACAGCGCTCGCCATCTCGCCGATGTCTGCAAGCAGCCAACAAGAAAACTCGACGACTTCGGCGCAGCACACTCAAGAGGCATCTTCCGCAGACCCATCGGCACAGCCCCTTTTGTACAAGAATACGAGGTACGGTTTTAGTTTCGCGTTGCCTCAAACCTGGAAGGGCTACGCGATTCTCACCGATAAGTGGGAAGGTGGGGACCCGGAAAAAGGCAGCGTGGAGCACGGTGCCGTGATCTTCATCCGGCATCCTGACTGGACTAAAGAGAAGCCGCGGCAGGATATTCCTATCATGATATTCACCGTCGCGCAGTGGGACTCAATCGAGCACGGCAACCTTTCTGTGAGTGTCGGGTCGTTCGGTCCCGCCGAACTCGGGCGCAACCGCAAGTACGTCTTTGCTCTGGCTCCACGCTCCAGCAATAGCGACCTTACAGGGGTTGAGGAGGTGAACGAGATTCTGAAACACGACCCGCTCCACCCCTCCTGGACGAAATGACCGTCTCTCGCCTCGGATAACCTGGGGCGGGGAAGGCGGCATCGTAGGGCTTGAGCGTGGTATCCTCGGGCTTAATTGCGGATTGGAGGTCTGGAATGCGTTTCGTGTGGACTTTCTTGCTGCTATCGGGGATGGCTTTGGGGCAAACGGCGGACACCACGAAGCCGGAGAGTCCGGTGCCAAACTCGCCGCCGGCAACTGTGGCACCAAACCCGGCGCCAAGTGCCGATCCGAATACGATTACAATTCCCGCTGGCACCAGAATTCCTTTGTCGCTGAAGCAGGCAATTTCCACCAAGAATGCGCGCGAGGGGGACGCGGTTTACGCGGAAACGGCGTTCCCCTTTGTGGTCGCTGATCGCGTGGTCGTACCCGCAGGGTCTTACGTTCAAGGCAAGATTGCGCAGGTAGAGCGCGCGGGGCACGGAAAAGGGCGCGCAGAAATCCTGATGCACTTTACCTCGATCATTTATCCCACCGGATACACCGTCATGTTGCCGGGTTCAGTCGAGAACACTCCGGGTGCAGATAACAAATCGGTGAAGGACTCGGAAGGTACGATCCAGCAGGACGGCCAGACGGGGAAAAAAGTTGAGGATGCGGCCAAGAATGGCGTCTACGGAACCCTGGGTGGCGCGACGGCCGGCGGGCTGGCCACGGGTGGGCTGAACGGAGCGCGGGTGGGCGCGGGAGTGGGTGCAGCAGCCGGCGTCGCATGGGCGCTCTTGAAACGCGGCAGTGACGTAAAGCTAGATGTAGGGACATCGATCGAGATGGAGATTCAGCGTCCAATTACGGTGGACGCAAGCCGCATTGCGATGGCAAGGGCCACGCCATAAGCGGTCGCACGATCGAGCCCACGATCGAGCCGAAGACCGATATGCTTTTTCCAATGGAAAAGCACAGGTATGTTTTGCCCGCCACGGTTGCGTCCTGCGTGGTGCACCCGGCAAGCGCGTGGGATTGCAGCGCCAAACCGGGATACCTTTCCGGGATGAAGCTCGGCAGCTAGGACGAACCCTTGGCGCTCGCGGAGTAGCTGAAGGGGTAGCTCTGGGAGTTGATCTCGCGGCGAAGGTCTTCGAAGACAGCGTCGGATATTCTCATGAAGACATCGACTACCTCCGGGTCAAACTGACGTCCTTTCCAAGCCTGGATTTCCTTGCGAGCTTCGGCGAGCGACCGGGCTGGGCGATAGGGACGGTCCGAGATGATAGCGTCGAGGGTATCGGCGACCGAGAAGATGCGCGCCCCTAGCGGGATTTCGGTGCCCTTCAGGTTACGGGGATAGCCGGACCCATTAAAGTGTTCCTGGTGGGAGTAAACAATCTCGCAGGCCTCGGCCAGGAAGGGGATCTTCTTGAGCATCTGGTAGCCGTGATAGCAATGCTCACGCATGATGGCCTTTTCTTCCTCGTTGAGCTTCCCGGGCTTGCGAAGGATGTTATCGGGGATGGCCATTTTGCCGAAGTCGTGGAGGAAAGCACCGCGGGCAATGACGAGGATTTGTTCACGAGGCACCCCCATCTCACGGGCAATGGCGATCGTAAAAGCGGTGACGCGTCGGGTGTGATTTTGGGTCTCGGAGTCTTTAAGGTCGAGCGCGTCGCCGAGAGCTTCCAGGGTGATGTCATAGGAGCGTTCCAGTTCCGCCACAGCCTTTTGGAGCTGATCGGTGCGAGCTTCGACCAGAGACTCCAAGTTTGTTTGATAAGTGCGATTCTCTACTTTGAGCCGGCGGTTTTCGAGCGCCCGCTTCACCGCGTTCAGCAACTGCTCGCGTTCGAAGGGCTTGAGCAGATAGTCGTACGCGCCATTACGGATGGCGGCCAGGGCAACCGAAATATCATGCACTGCGGTGACCATCACCACCGGCATATCGGGAAATTTTTCCTTGGTGCGCTCGAGTAGTCCGATCCCGTCCAAGTCTGCCATCATCAAGTCGGAAAGCATCAACTCAAACACGTCGCCGGAATTCAGTAGGGCCAGAGCTTCCATGCCGGAAGCAGCTTGTTTGCAGGAAAAACCAGCGGCGATAAGGATGGCGCAGACAATCTCGCGGATTGCTTCTTCGTCGTCCACTACGAGAATGCGATCGGGCATGGGTATCTCAGGGATACTATCGGCGATTCTACCCTAGAGTGGAGATGCCGAAAGTAACCATCCAGGTCCGGAAAGACCGTGGAGATCAGCCTAAATCGTGATATTCAGAAGCCAGGCAGTGTCACGTCCGGAACGCGGACGTGCACGCCTCTGTGATCCACCAATAAAATGATCGCTTTTCTTTGGTCCGTTTGGAACACCGTGGTACAACCAGCCGTTTCCAGGCTGAAGCCCGGCGAGTTTGCTCTGCTGATTATCCTGGCGGCGTCGGTGCTCGTGTTGTCGGTATTCCGCGAACGCTATCTTGCGGTCTGGACCGCCGCCTGGACTCTGCTTGTCACTTCGCGTCTGGCAGAGGCACACGGTGCGGGAATGCAGATTCCGCCGCGTTACGTCCCGGTGGTGGAACAAGCCGCCTTCGTGATTGCGATGGGTCTGTTCGCCGGGGCGATCTTTGTATATATAAGGGAGCGCAATCTGCTGGCGCCGCTGCTTGCGGTCACCTTGAGCACCGCAGGTTTTGCCGCTGCCCGTGTTCTCCTTTGGCCCAATTCCTTACCTCTGCGGGTTGCTCTCGAGGTTTCATATCGAATCATTCTCTTGACCGCTGCAATCGCTTTGCTAAGCGCCCGCCGCGGCCGTCGCGAGACGGCGTCATGGATGCTCGCTGCGTTCCTCATCGCCCAGCGTCTGCATTGGTCGCCCTTCACCGACCAGGTTCCGGCCGGAATCTTTGCCGCCCTCGACGTCGCGCTCGGATTAAGCATCCTGCTGGTCGTGTTTCAGGAAGCCCGCGCGCGTAACCAACGATTGAGTGTACTGCGGGCTTTGACCGAGAGCATTGTCCTCGCCCAGCAGCAGGGCGGCATGATGGATAAGGCCCTGGAGGAGTTGCAGGGGCTGACCAAGTGCCGGGCAGCGTGGTTTCGGCTCATTGAGGGCGGGCATCTGGTAGCCACCCACGCGGTTGGAGTTTCGCCGGAGTTCCTGCGCGAAATAGGAATCGCCGAAATCACTGCGAACGTTGCGCAGACGCTGGAGCGTGGCAAGCCAGAGATCGCACGAAAAGATGGCACAAACCCCGAAGATGAGCAACTGCTGAAGACGGAGAGGATCCGGCGTCTGTTGATGGTTCCGGTGCTGGGCAAAAAGGCCCCCATCGGATTGTTGATTCTCGCCAGCGAGCGCGAGAGAAAGCTGACGGCCGAGGAACTCGACTTCCTCGAAACCTGTGGTCGCCAGTTGGGAATCGCGGTAGAAAACTTCCGTCTGCTAGAGCAAGTGTTGCGTTCGCAGCGGCAGTGGAGGAACACATTTGATTCGGTCCACGACATCATCCTCGCGCACGATGCCGAGTTCCGCATCATCAAAGCCAACCAGATTTTGCTCGAGCAGTTGGAGCAATCGTCCGCGGACGTGATTGGCAGCACCTGCGAAGCGGTACTCCCGCACGGTTTAGGAGAATGGACCGGCTGCCCCTACTGCGCACGCGGTGGCGAAGAAATTACCGAAGCGGCCGACCCCTGCTTTGGCGGCTTCTCGCTGGTGTCCACTTCCTCCTATAGCGAGCAAGGCAGCAAACAGAAGGGCACCATCCACATCGTCCGTGACATTACGGAGCGGCGTTCGGCGGAAGAAAAATATCGCCTGCTGTTCGACCAGGTGCAGGAAGGCGTTTATGTGGCGATGCCCGGCGGTCGATTGCTCGATTGCAACGACGCCTTTGTGCACATGCTGGGATATCAGCGCCGGGAAGATCTGCTTAACCTGAACCTCGATCAAGACGTCCGGGTCGACGCTGGCCAGCGGGATGCGTTTCACAAGGCCATCGACCAGCAGAACTACGTGCGCAACTTCGATGTGACCATGCGTCGGCAGAATGGCACGTTGCTGCTGGCCTCCGAAAGCAGCTTCGCCACACGCGACGCGGCAGGGAACATCGAGCGCTATCAAGGTTTTGTTCTGGATGTCACGGAGAAGCGCCGCGCCGAAGATGAAATGCGGCGCCGCAACCGCGAACTCAATGCCTTGAACGCGATGGCGGTGGTGGCGACGCAGTCCTTCGATCTGGATGAAATCCTCAACCTGACTCTGCGGCAGGTGGTTTCACTATTTGGGGCGGAGAGCGGAGCCATCTATCTTTCCGACTCTGACGCGCCAACCTACCGACGTCGGGCCGCATGGGGGCCCCGCAGCCGTGACAAATCGCGCCCGGCGGAAATCAGTTTTGCCGACGGATTTGGCGATCTGGTGATGCGGTCGCGCGCCGAAGTAATTACCACCGAATACCTTCCCCACCTCACCGGCGCAGTGGCGGACTTCATCCGTTCCAGCAGCGACGGCGCGTGGAGCTGGGTGTTGTTCTGGGGCAAGGACAGCCCCATTGGAATGATGGGACTGCGCAGCCACGTGGAATATGAATATTCGAGCGGCGAAGAAAATCTGCTGGTCGCCATCAGCCGTCAGTTGGCCACCACCATCGAAAAGGTCCGCTTGTACGAAGAAACCTGCAAGGCGTATGAAGACCTGCGGCGCACGCAGGAACAGCTATTGCAGAGCGAAAAGATGTCAGCCGTGGGCCAACTGATCGCCGGCGTCGCGCACGAACTAAATAATCCCTTGACCGCGATTCTGGGCTACGCGCAACTGCTGGAGAGCGAAGGTTTGAACGACCGCGCGCAAGACTACGTGGGCAAAATGTTCAAACAGGCGCAACGCACTCATCGGGTCGTGCAGAATCTGCTTTCCTTCGCGCGACAGAGAAAGCCCGAGCGGTCGGAGGTCGACATCCGGAAGGTGCTGGAAGAGACACTGGCCCTCCGGGACTACGATCTCAAGGTCAACCACATCGTCGTGGAAAAGGATTTGGGAGCCGAGCCTGCAATGGTGGTCGCCGATCCCCACCAGATTGAGCAAGTTTTCCTGAACATCATCAACAACGCCGTGGACGCCATTCTGGAAACCGGGCGATCGGGGAAGCTGAAGATTGATGTCTCCAGCGCTGGTGGCTTCGCGGCTGCACAGTTTGCCGATGACGGCCCCGGAATCAAGGATCCCAAGAGGATCTTCGATCCCTTCTATACCACCAAAAATGTCGGGAAGGGAACCGGGCTGGGTTTGAGCATCTGCTACGGAATCGTGAAGGAGCACGGTGGCGACATCACGGCGCGTAATGCTGCCGAAGGCGGGGCTGTGATTGAAGTAAGGCTGCCCATCGCTGCGCCGGCCGGGGCCGTGCCAGAACCAGTCCCTGTGGCTCCGCCAAAGCGTGAAGGTGCCATCCAGGGCCGGGTGTTGCTGGTCGAGGAAGAGGAAGCCGTGCTGGAGTTCGAGCGCGACGTACTCATGGGCGCCGGCGCCAATGTGGTGACCGCTTCCAGAAGCGAAGATGTGAAGACGCGTCTGCTCTCCGAGCCCTTCGATGCGGTGATTATGAGTGGTAAAATGCCGGGCGATTGGCATGCCCAGGAAGCCTACGCATGGCTCAGACAACATTGCTCCGGCATGGAGAATCACACGCTCTTTACGTTCTCCAACGTTGAACAGAGCGATGAGAGAGCCTTCCTGCAGGAAAACAAAATTCCGTTCCTTGTGAAACCGTTCGAAGTGGCGGACTTGATATCGCAAGCTCGGCGGCTGTTGCAGACGGCGCAAGCGGCCGCAGCCTCCGCAAGCTAGAGGCACTCCCGATCAAAGTTGTGCGCGCAAGCCTTTCACCAGCCGTCGCAGAGCTTTTTCATTGCGGCGGTACCAGCGCCATTGTCCCTGCTTCACCGCTTCCACCAGACCAGCTTTCGTCAAGATGGCCATGTGGTGCGAGATGGTTGGCTGTGAAAGCTGCACGCGCTCCTCGATGTCGCCGGCACACAGGCCGTGGTACTTTCCGGGGGTGACGGCGCCAGGCTGTTTCAGGGCGCCCAGGATCCGACGTCGGGTGGGGTCGGCAATGGCGTGCAGCATGCTGTCGAGAACCGTCACTGTGGTCGGCATAGGCTGAAACCACAAATATCTTCCAGATCGACGCTTGTCAACCTGCAAGAAGCGACAAAGCGAATCCTCACGAGCGCTGTCGCGGGGCGCGCAGCCACTCTATGCGGGTAAACTCCAGGTAGCGCACATCGCTTTCCGGTAACGAACAATTGGATTGATCGAGTTGACCGGCCAGCGTGCCGCCCCGAATCCAATAGCCGGTTTCGTCCTGTTTGAGAATCGTCGCGTCAAGTGGGTCCATGCCATGCAGTTTGAAAACCACACGGCGGTTCAGCAGGCGGTTACGCTTCATAGGAAACTTCACTTCTTGAGAATCGGGTTATATCCGTCGTTGATCAGCCGCGAGCGCATGGCCTCTGCTTCTTTGATGTCGCCGAAGGGCCCTACCTGGACGCGAAATAGCTTGTCAGCGGCGTTGCTCGCCACAAAGGCGGGATATTGCTTTTTCTTGAGAGCATCCACCAAGGCCTCCGCGTCGTCCGACTTGGTTACGGCGGCGACCTGCACGAAATAACCGGTACCTGGAACCGGGGCCATAGGATCGGGCGGTCCGGCGCTTTGCGCCCCCTGCGATGGCGTGCCCGAGGAAGAAGACGGAGTCGCAGAAGAATTTGTGGCTGGCGCGGCAGAGGGTGGCGGCACCGCAGCGTCCGTGGGTCCGGCGACAGCAGAGGCAGGCGTGAGTTGCGGATTGACGTTCGGTTGCTGCACCGCTTTGTAAAAGGTCATCTGTGCCGATGAAGCAGCGCCAGAACTCACTGGCTTAGCGCCATTGGCGGGTACTGGACCAAGAGTCGCGGCTCCAGCCAGACCGGATTCCGGCTTGCGCCCAAATGTGTAGCCCAGCGCGAAAAACATGGCGCAGATCGCCACCAGGCCGAAGAAAAGGCCCAGCAGCTTCGCCGTACCGAGGGTAATTTCAGTGTCCTGTGATGAAGCCATAACCCTTCCTCAAAATTGAAAGCGAGCTGCTCAGCAATCGGAAATCATTCCAACCTTCGCTCTCGAAATCTATGCGGGCTTCGGCGCAGTGTCCTCGCCGACCTTGCCGAGCATCTTCTGCAAGCCCGCAAAGAAATCCACGGGCACAGGAAAGATGACGGTGGTATTTTTCTCGACGCCGATTTCCGTCAAAGTCTGCAAGTAGCGTAGCTGCACACTGACCGGCTCGGTGGCCAGCAGATGCGCCGCATCCACCAGCCGCTGCGCGGCCGAGAATTCTCCTTCCGCGTGGATAATCTTGGATCGCTTTTCGCGCTCCGCCTCCGCCTGCTTGGCCATGGCGCGCAGCATCGACTCCGGCATGTCGACCTGCTTCACCTCGACGTTGGTCACTTTCACACCCCATGGTGAAGTGTGCTGGTCGAGAATGCTCTGCAGTCGCAGGTTGATCTTTTCTCGATGAGCGAGCAGTTCATCGAGCTCTTGTTCGCCCAGCACGGAGCGCAAGGTGGTTTGCGCGAACTGCGATGTCTGGTAGACGTAATTGGAAACCTCCACCACGGCTTTGCTGGGATCGATCACCCGCAGAAAGATAACCGCGTTCACTTTCAGGGTGACATTGTCGCGGGTGATGATGTCTTGGGGAGGGACTTCAAGCGCCTCCTGCCGCAGCGAAACCCGAACGATGCGATCGATCGGGCTGAATACCAGAATCACCCCCGGCCCCTTGGCCGAGCTCAAAAGGCGCCCGAGCCGGAAGATGACGCCGCGCTCATACTCCGCCAGAATCTTGATCGAGCTCAGCAGGTAGATGACGATAATGACGACCACGATCGCAGTGAAAGGAAGTTCCATGATGACCTCTCCACTACTCAAAACAAACAAGCATTGCTGAGGCGGATTGTAACGCAATGGAAGCGGAAGGGCGCGGAATTCGGACCCAGTCGGTTGCTTGTGCTGGTGCCTGGTCCATTCTAGGGAATCGCGGCGACGGTGCTCGCCACAGCCACGGGCTCGACCTGAAGCAACAGCCCATCAATGCGACGCACGACCACGGATTGTCCGATCGGAACCGGCGACGACGAGACCGCGTCCCATATTTCACCGTGGACAAAAATCTTGCCGCCCGGGGAGAGCATAGTCTGGGCGATGCCTGTCTCACCGATCAGTCCCTGCGCCCCGGAAACCAGCTTGTTCCTCCGGGCCCTGAAGGCAATGCTCATCAGAAACGCCGTGATCAAGCCCAGCGGAATACTCACGGCCAGCGCCGTCAGCAGGTGGACGCGCATTTCTGGGATCGGTGAATCCACCAGCAGCAGTCCTCCGAGTGTCAGCAGCGAAATCCCGCCAACCGTAAGAACTCCGTGGCTCGCGAATTTGGCCTCCGCCGCGAATAGCGCGAAGGCCCCCAGAATGAGGATCAGCGCGGCGAAGCGCGTAGGCAGCAGGTTCAGAGCAAAGGCCGCGATCAAAATGAAGACAACGCCTACCGTTCCAGGAATCACCGCGCCCGGATGGTTGAACTCGGCATAGAGCGCGAGCGCCCCGATGGCGAGGAGAATGAACGAAACATTCGGGTCCATCAGATATCCGAGGATGCGTTCCTTGAGCGTCATGCCAAAGGGCAAAATAGGCTGGCCGGAGAGTCTCAAGGTCACCACTTGCCCGTCGAAGCGTTTAAAACTCTTGCTTTCCATCTGGTGAAAAAGGTCGTCGTCGCTGGTGGCTACGTAGTCGATCAGGCGCTCGGAAAGCGCCTCTTGTTCCGTGAACGATTTGGATTCGAGCACCGCACTCTCCGCCACCTCGACATTGCGCCCTCGTTTGGAAGCGACCGAACGCATCAGAGCCGCAGTATCGTTCTCAATCTTGCGCTTCATCTCCTCGTCAAGCTTGGGCGCGAACGGTCCAATCAGCACGGGATGCGCCGCTCCCGCGTTGGTTCCCGGAGCCATGGCTGCGACGTCGGCCGCTTCCAGAATGAAAATTCCAGCCGAACCCGCCCGGCTGCCACTGGGTGTAACGTAAACAATGACCGGAACCTGCGAGGAAGTAATCTTCTCGATGATCTTCCGCGTGGAATCGACCAACCCTCCTGGCGTATTGATCTCGATCAATACAGCCTGATCACCGCGCCGCTGCGCTTCGTCGATGGCCCGCGAGATATATTCCTGCGTGATGGGCTGAATCGTGTCGTCGACGACGATCTTGAGAACCTCCGCGGAGGAGGCAGAGCTGAAAACGCAAATCGCGATGAGGCCGAGAAAAATGCGGAAAAGTAGCATGCTTTTCATGAGTCGGCTCTAGCCCTCAAGAATATTCTTACTCTTATTTGTAGATCGCGGCAGGAATTTCTTGTTGGTGTTCGATTGCGCCGGCATTTCCGGCAGATGAGCCATTCCACCCCGGAAGATTCGTGCTTCCCGTGATCAGCCGCGCACCCCGTTCGTAGGTAAAGTACGACCAGGCCCATTGGATCAGCACTAGCACGCGGTTCTGGAAACCAATCAGAAAAAGAATGTGGATAAAGAGCCAGGCCAGCCACGCCATGAATCCGGAGATGTGAATCTTGCCGAACTGCGCGACCGCTGCCGCACGCCCGATGGTCGCCAGACTCCCTTTATCCCAGTAATGAAAAGGCTGGCGCGGCGCAGGCGGACCCGGATGGGCCTTCGCAAGCTTAATTTCCCTGCGTAGGAGCTTGGCCACATAGCGTCCTTCCAGAATGGCTACGGGCGCCACGCCCGGAAGCATCCTGCCCGACTGGTCCTTCAAAGCGGCCAGATCGCCGATGATAAAAACCTCCGGGTGACCAACCATCGTTAAATCAGGCTGGACCAGAACCCTCCCCGCGCGATCCAACGATGTACCCAGCTTTCTGCCGAGCGGCGAAGCAGCCACGCCCGCGGCCCACAAGATGACCGACGCTTTCATCCGGGTTTCGCCCATGGAAATCACGCCGGGCTCAATGTTCGTGACCATGGTGCCGGTGCGCACTTCTACCCCCAGCCGCTGCAGTTGTTCTAGTGCGCTCCGCGAAAGATCTACGGCGTACGACGGAAGCACAACCGGTCCGCCTTCGATGAGATGGATATGGGTGCGCCGCGGATCGATGGAGCGAAAATCTTGAGCTAGAGCGTGACGGCAGATTTCGGCTAACGTTCCAGCCAGTTCCACTCCCGTAGGCCCGGCTCCGACCACAACAAAATGCAAAGGGTCGTCCGGTTGGCCGGCGGCAGCGCGGCGCTCGGCGAGTTCGAAGGCCAGCAGAACCCGGCGGCGAATTTCGATCGCATCCTCGATCGTTTTGAGCCCGGGTGCGATAGATTCCCACTCGTCGTGGCCGAAATAGGCATGGCTGGCACCGGCGGCAACGATCAGGGAATCGTAGGGAACTTCTTCATCCCCTGTTTGCACCACGCGTCGGTCGAGGTCGAATCCCGTAACCTCGGCCATCAGCACCTCGACATTTTTGTGCCGCCGCAGAATCGACCGGACAGGCTCTGCGATTTCCCCCGGCGACAGTCCTGCCGTTGCCACCTGATAGAGCAAAGGCTGGAAGGTGTGATGGTTCTTCTGGTCGATCAGGGTGATTTTCGCATCCGCGCCCGCCAGAGCAGTGGCTGCATTCAGGCCAGCGAAGCCCGCCCCCACAATCACGACTTGATGCGTCACCTTGCTGTTCATGGCGTCGCTCTATAAGATTCACCGCGATGGCAATCGGCTACATAAGTTCCGGAAAGGACGATTCTTCCCGTGTGCTGGCACACAAGTACGGGCGACGGTTAGTTCCCTCGATCGCGGATTTGATTTTCATCTCGCTGCTAGGATTGCTCTGTTACACCATCCTGTCGGTGCGCTTGCTGGGTGATGCCGGAATCGGATGGCACATTCGCACCGGGCAACTCATTCTGGCGTCCCACGCGATTCCTCACGTCGATCCGTTCTCTTCGACCATGGCCGGCCATCCCTGGTTTGCCTGGGAGTGGCTCTATGACGTGCTCGCCGGCTGGCTGGATACGGTTGCCGGGCTGAACGGGGTGGTCTTCTTCACCGCTCTGATCATTGCCCTGACCTTTTCGTGGGCGTTTCGATTGCTTCTCCGGCGGGGTACAAATTTTCTCGTGGCTCTGCTTCTGGTGCTGCTCGCGATGTCAGCGGCGATGATTCATTTTCTCGCGCGCCCTCACGTCGTCAGCTGGCTGTTTACGGTTTTGTGGTTCTGGGTTCTGGAATCGTCGGAAAAAAGAGACTGTCTCCCTTCCGCTCATGACCGTCGGCATCTGCTATGGCTGCTGCCGCCGTTCATGCTGCTATGGGTCAATCTTCACGGAGGGTTTCTGCTTGGCTTGATCCTTCTCGGGATTTACTGGCTCAGCGCTGTCTGGCAATGGTTCACGCTAAAGGCGGACCGGTTTGACGATGCTCTGCAGAAGATAAGGGCAAGCCATCGGGCGCGGGACTTAGCGCTCATCGGAATAATGACCGCTCTGGCAACCCTCGCTAATCCCTATGGTTGGAGATTGCACGTTCACATCTACCACTATCTTTCCGATCGTTTCCTGATGGACCACATCGACGAGTTTCAATCGCCAAATTTTCATGGTGTGGCGCAGAAGTGTTTTGCCGTCCTGTTGCTGTTGCCATTGATAGCCCTAGCCTTACGAAAGCGCGAGCCTCGGGGCATCCAGACAAGCGGAGCCTTGGTCGCATTGTTTGCCGTGTATTCGGGACTGTACGCCTCGCGCAACATTCCAGTGTCGGCCCTGTTGTTGATTCTCATAGTTGGTCCCTGGCTCCGGGATGCGGCTCGACAGCTTGTGGAACTGTTCCCGAAACGCCTGTTTGCGTTTCGTTCACAAGATCGCTCCTCGACACATTTTGTTCCGAGGATGCAGGCGATCGAGTTGAGCTTGCGGACCCACCTTTGGTCCTTCGTCGCAATCGCTGTGCTGGGCTGGATCGCTTTCCATAGCGGTAAGCTCGGCGCTTCGCCGCTGATCCGTGCGCACTTTGATGCGAAGCGTTTCCCGGTGAGCGCCGTAGATTATTTGGAGAGCCACCACGTTCCAGGTCCGATTTTCGCTCCTGACTACTGGGGCGGCTATTTCATCTACCGGCTTTATCCGCAGGTGAGGGTTGCCATCGATGACCGTCACGATTTCTACGGCGAACAGTTTCTTAAGTCGTATTTAAAGACCGTGCACGTCGAGCCGCGCTGGGAAGATTTTTTCGAGCAGCATGAAATTCACGCGATCGTCGTTCCGAAGGATTCTGCCTTGGCCAACATCCTCCTCGAAACGCCGCATTGGCAGCCGATCTATACCGATGAGGTGGCTGTGGTGTTTACGCAAGTTCCGGCGCCAAGGCCATAGAACTGTTTCCCACTAACCTGCGCCCAAAGGCGCCGAGAGGCAAGCTCCTTCCCGTTGACCTGCTCGAAATTCCGCGATATGTTCACCGAGCGGCGTGCTCTGCCGATCCGGGGACAACTCCTGATGAACCGAATTCTGCCTGCTTTCTCGAGTAAAACCGTCGCGTGTCTAGCCGTGCTGGCTTGCTGCGCGGCACCACCAGGGCGCTTATGCCGAGGACACGCCCGCCGTAACGCTCATCCAGATCAGTTCTGACCCATTCACCGTCGGTCCGGGTCAACCCGCCACCGAAGTTGAGCCTCACGTCCTCGCCAATGGCGTGACGCCGCTGGCTGCCTTTCAGACCGGACGCATCGCGCCCGGTGGCGCTACGGCGATCGGATGGGCCACTTCCACCGACGGCGGTAGCACTTGGGCCCACGGATTTCTTCCCGGCCTCACCAACGGAAACGGCGGCGGTCTCTACGACGCAGCCAGCGATCCTGCCATAGCTTACGACGCCAAGCACGGTGTGTGGATGATCGCGTCCTCGCCCATCTCCAACACCTCCACGACCACGGCCGTGGTTGTGAGCCGCTCTACCGACGGAGGCTTTACCTGCGAGGATGCGGTAAACGTCGGCCCTAAAGTCGCGAGCTCCGACAAAAACTGGATCGTGTGCGATAGTCACGCGACCAGCTCCTTCTACGGCAATTGTTACGGCGAGTGGGACAATCCGGATACCGGCAACGGCATCCTGATGAGCACCTCGACCGACGGGGGCTTGACCTGGGGACCTGCAACCGGCACGACGGATCATGCCGCCGGCATCGGCGGACAGCCGCTGGTCGAACCCGACGGTACGGTCGTTGTACCCATCGAAACGCTCGGAATATCCGCTTTCAGGTCCACCAACGGAGGCTCAACCTGGTCCGCTCCCGTGACCGTCTCGAACATTCAGAGCCATGCCGACGCCGGAGGAATTCGCAGCGGTCCCCTGCCTTCGGCCGCCGTGGATGGCGCCGGCACAGTCTACGTCGCGTGGGAAGACTGCCGCTTCCGCGCCAACTGTGCGGACGAACGATCTGGTCTTTAGCACCTCTTCCGACGGCACTCACTGCGCGAAAGTCGCTCGCCTTCCGATCGATCCCGTCACCAACACGGTCGATCACTTCATCCCGGGAATCGGCTGATCCAACCACTTCCGGAACCACCGCTCACGTCGCGGTTCACTATTATTTCTATCCAAAGAGTAGTTGCACCCAAGCCACCTGCCGGCTTTATGTTGGGTACATTTCCTCACCCAACGGAGGGTCTACAGGGAACTCTTCGACCAAGCCGGCTGGACCGATGAAACTTGCCTGGCTCCCGAACTCGCAGAACGGACTCATGGTTGGAGATTACATTGCTACCGCTTTCAGCAACGGCGTGCCCCACGGTGTTTTCGCGGTAGCCGCCGCCAAGTCCGGCACAACCTTCAATGAAGCCACGAACACGGCACAGGGACTAACGGTTCCAGAAGGCGGTCCGCAATTTTCTTCCGCAGGCGGCAGGCCGCTGCACAAACTCTCGGGCCCGATAGAGAAGGAGAGCCCAGAAAAAGGCATTCCACCCTCGAAGCGCGCAGCCAAGCAAGTGCGAAATAGCTTCCTTGCCTTGAGCCTATGGTCATCCTGAGCGGTATGTGCTTCGCGCAGGGTTTCTGGCAGCGCGCCTCATCCTGCTAAACTCTCTCCGTGCCCCAGCCCACTCACCTCGAATGCACCCGTTGTCACGAGCATTATTCCGCCGACCGACCGCAAACCGTTTGCCCGAAAGATGGCGGCATTCTCTACGCACGCTACGGTCTTGCCGCCATCAAGAAAACTTTCTCGCCCGCGTCGTTGCTCCCGCTCGCTTCCACCATGTGGCGCTACGATGCCGTCCTCCCCGAAGCCGCGCCCGTCACTCTGGGGGAAGGTTTCACGCCTATGCTGCGCAGCCGCGAATATCCCAATGTCTTCATCAAAGACGAAGGCCTCAATCCCACTGGCTCGTTCAAAGCTCGCGGACTCTCTGCCGCGGTCACCATGGCCCGCCACTTCGGCTTAAAGAAACTCGCCATCCCTTCCGCCGGAAATGCCGCTGGAGCTCTCGCGGCCTACGCCGCCTCAGCCAACCTCGAAGCTCACATCTTCATGCCCAAAGATGTTCCCCTGGCGAACCGCATCGAGTGCGATTACTATGGGGCGCACGTCACGCTGGTCGACGGCCTGATCTCCGACTGTGCCCGCAAAGTTGCCGAACTAAAAGAGCACGAGTCTTGGAAAAACGAAGGATGGTTCGACGTCTCCACCACCAAAGAGCCCTACCGCGTCGAAGGCAAAAAGACCATGGGCTACGAAGTGGCCGAACAGCTGGGCTGGAAAATTCCCGACGGCATCATCTATCCTACCGGCGGCGGGGTTGGCCTGCTCGGCATGTGGAAGGCCTTCGACGAGCTGGAACAACTGGGTTTTATCGGTTCTGAGCGCCCAAATATGATCAGCGTGCAGTCTTCAGGTTGCGCGCCCATTGTTAAAGCGTGGGATGAAGGTCGGTCAGCCTCAGAAATGTGGCCCCACGCGGCCACCGTGGCCTCCGGCCTGCGGGTTCCCAAACCGTACGCCGACTACCTGATCCTCGACATTCTGAAACAAAGCGGAGGCTTGGCTCTCGCCGCCACCGACACGGAAATCCTCGCCGGGACGCGCCACTGGGCCACCGTGGAAGGCATCTTCGCCGCCCCCGAAGGCGCCGCGAGTTTGGTCGCCTATCAGAAACTCCTGGCCAGCGGCTTCTTCACTCCGGACGACACGGTCGTCCTCTTCAACACGGGCTCGGGGTTGAAATATCTGGACGTGCTGGATGTTCCGAGTGTGGAGCGGGCGCCTTCGCCCGCGTCCCGCGCCATCGCCGGAATTATCGGGCCCTATTAATCAAATCACGGAAGCGTCCTAAGACCGTCGAGCCGGCTTGTAGAATTGGATAGCTCCACACTTCATGCGTCTTAATAACCTGCATTACAGCCTAAACGGCTTGCTCGTTTTCCTATGCGCTGTGCTCTTATCGGGCAATTTGTCTGCGGCGCAACAGGCAGGTAAAGAGACTTCTTCACTGCCGGATGCTCCCGAGCGGAGCACCCCCGAGGCGAAGCACTTCTTTGCCCGCTGGGCGGAGTTCTACCATCAGGACTGGTCGCCCACAACTGCTTCCTCACCCGCCCCTGCCCGGCGCGGTCTGCCCTCGCCGCTCGACTCACCGCCATTCCCAAATTCTGATTGGTCCTACGGCGGTTCGCCGGTGATTGGAGAGCCGGACTCGAACAGTTATCCGCTGATGACCGCCGTCAATCAAGCTCGCAGCCGTACGAAGCTGTATGGATGGATCGACCCTACCCTGAATTTCAGCACCTCAACGCACAGCAATGCTCCTGAGGCAAACGATGTCTATTCGAATCGTTTTGAGCTCAATCAACTTGTTCTCTACGCCGAGCGGTTGCCGGATTCCGTCGAGCGCGATCACATCGACTGGGGCTACCACCTCACCGCCCTATACGGCACCGATTATCGCTTCACCACAGCCAAGGGCTACGGGGCCAGCCAGTGGGTGAACGATCAGCATGAGTATGGTCTTGATCCTACGCTCGAATATGTCGATGTCTACATTCCGCAGGTTGCGCAGGGGATGAATGTGAGACTCGGCCGCTTCATCTCCGTGCCGGGAATCGAAGCGCAACTCGCGCCCAACAATTACATCTTTAGCCACTCGCTGCTATATGCCATCGATCCCTTTACCGACACCGGTCTGATGGCGACCATGAAATTAAATGACCAGTGGCTGGTACAAATCGGGATTACCGGCAGCCACGACGTGGCCCTCTGGGCGCCGGACGCAAAACCTTCCGGCACAGCCTGTGTGAGCTATACAACAGAATCGGTGAACGACAATCTGTATGCGTGCGTCAACGGAATCAATAACGGCAAGTACGCCTACAACAATCTGCAGCAGTATGACGCCACGTGGTATCACAGGTTCCAAAAGACCTGGCACATGGCGACCGAGGCCTGGTACATGTATGAGCTGGAAGTGCCTGCCGTGGGCAGCCCAATTCGGCCGGAAAGAGGCGCGAATGACGCGTACTGCTTGCCCGGGGAACAACGTTGCACGGCTCCCGAGTATGCCGTGGTCAACTTTTTGCAGAAGCAGCTCTCGACGCATAACTTCCTGTCGTTTCGCAGCGACTTTCTCGACGACAAAAAAGGCCAGCGCACCGGCTACGCGACCCGATACTCGGAGAACACGATCATGTGGTGTCATTGGATCGGCACCACGATCCAGATCCGTCCGGAATTGCGTTTCGAACGTGCCTGGGATCGGAAGGCTTATGACAACGGTCGATATCAGAATCAATTCACCGCGGCCAGCGACCTGATTTTCCACTTCTGAGCCACGCTTGGTCAGCGCGTATAAAGCCGGTCACGAGCCTCTACTCCCACAATCCGCTGGCGGCGTCTTTTTCCACCTGCGCAACACTGTCTAGCCTTCCTAAATCCCGCCAGTAATACTCGTCGGCGCGAAAGCCCAAAATATTCTCTCCCTGCGCAGCTAACCCCAAATAGGAGGTAATGATCGGGAACGCGCCATCTTCTGTCATGCTCTCGAAAATGCGAGGCGAACTCACATGCACGCCCGAAAAAGCCAGCGCCTGCGTGCACGCCGGCGATCGCACCACCTCGCTCGCTCCATCCGGTCCCGCGCGCCTTCCGCACAGCTGCATGTTCTCGTCGAATAGCAGATATCGCGACGTCTTCCGCTCCTGCACGGCAAGCGTAGCCAGAGCCTGACGCTCGCGATGAAATCGCACCATCCGCCCCAGATCAATGGTGCTGATCACATCGACGTTATGCAGAATGAACGGCTCGGTGTAGCCGGCGGAATCTTCCAGAAAAAACCACGCCGCCTTCTTCAACCCGCCGCCCGTATCAAGCAACTTCTCCTCGCGCGAAACTTCAATGCGCATCCCGAAGTTTTCATTCTTCTTCAGATACTCGATGACCATGTCGGCGAAGTGATGCACATTCACCATCACTTCCCGCACTCCAAACTCACGCAGCCGCCAAAGCGTAATCTCCAGCAGCGTTCGCCCTCTAACTTCCACCAGCGCCTTGGGACGATCATTCGTAAGCGGGCGCAACCGCGTGCCCAACCCCGCCGCAAGGATCATGGCCTTCATTGCGCTGCGTTCTCCAACTCGCGATGCCGCAACACCACGTCCACTCCATTCCTCCCGCGCAACCGCTTCGCCAATTGCTCAGCCAAGTAAACTGACCGATGTTGTCCGCCCGTACACCCAAACGACACCATCAAGCTCTTGAACCCCCGCCGTTGATACTCGTTTACACTCGCATCGACCAGCGACATCACGCTAGCCAGAAACTGATGCACGCTCTCCTGCTGGTTCAGATACTCGATCACTGCCGCGTCTTTTCCCGTGAGCGCCTTGAATCGTTCTTCCCGCCCGGGATTCGGCAGGCTGCGGCCGTCAAAAACAAATCCCCCCCCGTGGCCGCTCTCATCCTTCGGCATTCCTCGATGAAATGAAAAACTGAGAATCCTCACCGTCAGGTTGTCCGCCTCGGAGGCCAGCCCCTGCAGCTTCTCCGAGGCCAGCATGCTGTTAAAGGCCTCCATCAACGTAGGCAGCGCAACTGGCAGCTTCACGTTATGCAGCAGCCAGCGCACATTCTTCAGGGCGTAAGGCACACTCTGCAAGAAATGTGCTTTGCGCTCGTAGAATCCCCGAAATCCATACGCCCCCAGCGCCTGCAGAATGCGCACATAAACGTAAGCGTAAAAGTAACGCACGAAATCTTCAGGCTCGAGCGCGATGAAATCTCCGAGACGTCCGATATAGAGATCGAGGAGTTGCTGGCGCACCTCCGGAGGCAGGTCGGCCTTGGCATCGTAGAGTAGGGAAGCGACGTCATATTGCAACGCGCCTTTGCGCCCGCCCTGATAATCCAGGAAGAAAGGCTGGCCCTCGCGCAGCATGATGTTGCGCGACTGGAAATCCCGGTACAAAAAATAATCGTGGTCGGCGCTCAGCAGAAAATTCGTCAGAGCATCGAAATCGTCTTCCAGGGCCTGCTCGTTGAAAGGAATCCCCGCCAGCCGCAGAAAGTAGTATTTGAAATAATTCAGATCCCAGGCAATCGATTGCCGGTCGAAACTTCTCCGTGGGTAACAAACGCTGTAATCCAGATCACGCCCGGCCTCAATCTGAAAGCGCGGCAACACGGCCACCACCTTGCGATACGCTTCTACCGCCGCCGGCGCGATGTTCTCCCCATTGCGATTCTTCGAGAGAAACTCAAACAGGGAGGTATCGCCGAAATCTTCTTCCAGATAAGCACCGGCATCTAAATCTTCCGCATAAATTTCCGGTACCGGCAGGCCGTGCCCGCGAAAGTGCTTGGAAAACTCCAGGAAAGCGACATTCTCTTCGCGAACGCCGTACAGAATTCCGATGGCGCTCGCCCGGTCATTGGAGAGCCGAATGATCTTTCGCCCCGACCCGCCCAGTTCTCCCTGCAGCGCCTGGATCCGCGCCGCCGGTGTGTGAAATCGCTGCTCAAACAGCTTCTGAAGAACGTCCATAGATTGCTCTGCGCTTCTACGCGCAACCACCAAAGATAACATCGAAGCCGATGGCCGAGACTCGAGTACTGCCGCGGGGTGCCTCAATGACCCCTGTGTTTAAGTATTTGACCTACTCGCCCCCAGATTTGCCGAGCCCCAAGGCTCAAGTAAAATGAAGTATTCCCCATGACTGATCGTCTCTACTACCGCGATTCCTTTCTCTACACCTTCGACGCCGAAGTCCGTTCCGTCCTTGAGAGCCCGCGCCCGGCGCTCATTCTCGACCGCACTGCGTTTTATCCCACCAGCGGCGGCCAGATCCATGACACCGGCTGGCTGGAAAACTCCGACGCTAAATTCCGCGTCACCGAAGTGGCAGACACGGAAGACGGCCAGGTCGTTCATTACCTCGAAGCTCCGGTGAAGGATGTCCAGCCCGGAACCCGCGTCCGCGGCACCATCGACGCCGCTCGCCGCCGTGACCACATGCAACAGCATTCCGCACAGCATGTACTTTCCGCGGCCTTTGTCCGCCTGTTCAATATGCCGACTGTTTCCTTCCACATGGCCGACGATTACTGCTCCATCGATCTCGATACGCCTTCGCTCACGGAAGAGCAAATCGAAGCGGCGGAACGGCTGGCCAACGAGATCGTCCTCGAGAACCGTCCCGTCGATGTCCGTTATGTCACGCGCGACGAAGCCGCGAGCCTTGGCTTGCGCAAACTTCCTCCGGCTGACCGCGACCAACTCCGCATCATCGGTATCCGCGACTTGGACCTGTCTGCCTGCGGGGGAACGCACGTGGCCAACACCGGACAGATTGCCGGCCTGCTCTTGCGCAAGTTCGAAAAGGTGCGCCAGGGCTACCGCGTCGAATTTGTCGCGGGCCAGCACGCGGTCGCAACCGCCCGGCACGATTTCTCCACCCTTACGGAAACCGCCGCGCTGTTTTCCTCTCACATCTACGACGTTCCCGAGCAAGCTCGCAAGGCGCTTGACGAAATCAAGTCGCTGCGCAAGCAATACGAGCAGTCGCAGGACGATCTTGCCGCCGCCCAAGCTGCCGCTCTGCTCGCGGAAACTTCGGAGACCAACGGACGTAAGATCATTGTCCGCACCTTTTCCGGCCGCGATCTCGCCTATCTCAAACTGCTCGCGCAAAAACTCACGCGGAAATCTCCCATCGCCGTCGCTCTGCTCGCCAGCGAGTCCCTGCAGCCCGCGCTCGTCTTCGCGCAGTCCGCCGGCCAACCCCATGACATGGCCGCGCTTCTAAAAAAAACTGTGACTTCTCTTGGCGGTCGCGGCGGCGGCAGCAAAGACCTCGCCCAAGGCGGCGTTCCTCAATCCACGGATCTAGCGGCCGCTCTCACCGCCGCTGCTCAATCGCTGGTCCTTTAATGATGCGGACTGGAGCCTCGCAGGCGACGTTACTACCGATTACTTCCGTACCCTCGCAAGCGTAAGTGCATCCTGGTAAATTGCAAATAACTTCCGAACCTTCAGCGTTCGCCCCCGGTTACGATCGAGTTCGGCGACGATGACCTTTGTGCCCCCCTCGTTCGTGCCATTCCTTCTCTGGCCTTGGTTCCCCGAAACTGTTTGCCAGCCCAATGTCTTTCCCCCAATGTCGTCCCCCGAAAGAACCCAGAGTTTCCTGACCTCGTCCGTTTGAAGTCAATTGAAATGGAGTCGCACACGTCTATGAAGAAGCTTCTTGCTTTCTTTGCCTTCCTGTTGCTGGGAGCGATGCCGGTTTCGGCGTCCCAAGGCAATCTCAGTCAGTTTTCCGTCCGGTCGCGGAAGCAAAACGCAGCGCAGCAGGCCAGCCAAAAGTCGGCAAGAGCGAGCGCCACTGCGAGAGCACACTCCGCAAGACCGCACCCGTACACCAGCAATCCTCCGGTCAGCCCAGTCGGATTCGTCAGCGCCCTCCAAATCCCTGCCGGAGGGGCTCCCTATTGGACAGCGGTCACCGCCGATTTCAATAACGACGGCAAGCATGACCTGGCTACGCCGGTTCTGAATGATGACGGCGTAACGTTCTCCGTTTCCGTGGTGCTGAGTAACGGCGATGGTACATTCCAGAGCCCAATCCTTACGCCTAATCCCAATGGCAGCTATGGCGATCAAATTCTCGTCGGAGACGTAAACAACGACGGCTTCCCGGATCTGATTGTGGTTCACGCGACCAAACCCTCAACTTTTGAAGTGTGGTTGTGGGAACCGACGACGGAAACTTTCAACGTTCAAGGCAACGCCCTGAACCAGATTGCACCGTACGACCTGGACGGTGGCGTTCTGATTCCTAACAGCTCAACAGGCAATCTCGACTTGGTAGCGATCGATAGCCAGACTCCCGCCAACGTCTGGACGTTAGCGGGTAGCGGCACTGGCAGCTTTTCGCCGGCCACTTCCGTGGCGCTCACCGGGGGCCAGTTGAATAACATCGTATTCGACTACTTCAATAATGACGGGATCATCGACTTTGCGGCGACTGACTCCGCCAACAACAATCAGACGGTCGTGTATCTCGGCCAAGCGAGCGGTGCCTACGTAGCCGGCACCCCATTGACCGCCAGTCCTGCCAACTACGGTACCTGCAACAATTCGTCCGGCGATCTGAACGGCGACGGCATGCCGGAGATCGTTAGCGCCAACTGCGGCTTCGACGATCTGATCATTTACGTGAACAATGGAAACGGAACCTTCCAGCCCGGTGTAACTTATGCCTTCGGCACCAACTCGCCCTATCTCCTGGGCGAGGCCGTCACCATTGCGGATGTGAACGGCGACGGCAAAAACGACATCATTTCATCCAATTTCGACGGCGGTGACGTCACGGTTATGCTTGGCGTTGGTAATGGCACCGTGCAGTTGCCCGCGGTGGGGTATTCCACGGGAGGATCTCCGCACACCTCCGCGCTGGTGGCAGACTTTAACGGCGACGGTTTCATGGATATCGTCGTCCCGGATGACAACTTCAGTTTTGCCTACCTGCCAGGCTACGGCGACGGAACTTTCCGCGCTGCTATGGATTTCTTTTCACCGGTTCCCGATACTGGCCGCGCCTTCTCAGAGGTCATAGCCAGCGCTGATCTGAATGGGGATGGCTATCCCGATTTGGTGGTGGGCAATTGCTGCGACGGTGGCATCACAGTATTTCTCTCTCAGCCGGACGGGAGCCTTGGTCCCGGCGTGATTTATGGATCGAATGAATCGCTCACCAGCGTAGCTATCGCCGATTTCAATGGGGACGGGATACTTGATATCGCCGCCCTCGATCTTGGCAGCCCAAAAAACGGCGTTCAGATCTTCTTTGGCATCCCCAAAACCCCCGGGATGTTTAGCTTAGGGGGATCGTACTTTACCGGCGGGAGTGGTGCCGGTGGCATCAAGAATGGTGCCTTCAACCAAATCGTGGCCCGTGACTTCAATCAAGATGGCCACATCGACATCGCCGTGGCAGACTACGCCAGCAACGATGTCAGCGTTCTTTTGAACGATGGCACGGGCGCTTTCCCGAACGCGGTCACCTATTCGTTCAGCAACAGCGGCAACGCACAAACCATCGCCACAGCCGATGTCAACAACGATGGCTTCTACGACCTGATCGTGACCAACTATGGCTCGACGGGTGTAGTCAATGTTCTGCTGGGGCAGGCTGGCGGCATTTTCGCACCCGCTAAGAATTCCCCCATCACCTTCGCCTTCAACTATCCTGGCAATATCGCCCTGGGTGATTTGAATGGCGACGGCAACCTGGACCTGGTGGTGACCGTCGACGATGCGACCAAAGGTACCGGCTTGGCGGTCGCGCAGGGAAATGGCGACGGGACCTTCCAGACCGCGGTCCTGTTCCCGACCACACTGCAAGACACCCGGCTCAATCAGGTGTATCCCGGCGACGTCAAGATATTTGACCTCAACGGAGATGGCGATAACGATCTCGTCTACAGCAACGCGAGCTTTGGCACCAAGCCGGATTACGGCACAGTGGGCGTTCTCTATAACACTGGCACGAATCCCTTCGCTCTAGGAATGTTCTATGACCCGGTCGAGTACGCGGCGGGAAGCGTCGTCTATTCGCTCGCCTTGGCTGACGTAAACAACGATGGCGCGATGGATGTGGTGATGGCAGACGATTTCTATGCCGGCGTCACCGTTATGCTCAACGGCAGCGGCAGCGGCAGTACGGTCGCTTCCTCGGCAAACCCCGCGATTGTCGGAACATCGGTCAGTTTTACCGCCAATGTGGCTGCTACCGTTCGCGGCATCACCGCAGTTCCTACCGGCACGGTGACCTTCCTCGACGGAAGCACCTCGCTCGGTACGGCAGCGCTGACCGCGGGCGCGGCAACCTTCACCACCACCGGCCTGGCTGTCGGCACGCACAGCATCACCGTGCAGTACGGCGGCGATTCCAACTTCCACTCCAGCACTTCAAAACTGCTGAGCGAGGTAGTCGGCAAGCCGGATTTCAGTCTGTCTCCGTCTTCCGCCAGTGCCAGCATCACCGCCGGCGCTTCGGCCACCTTCACAATCACCTCGACTCCGGTCTACGGCTACACCGGCACGATCGAGTTCAGCGCCACCGGATGTCCGTCCAAGGCTACCTGCACCTTCAGTCCGGCGTCGGTGAGCTTGGCGGGAACTGCCGGCGTACCAACTACTCTGACCATCAGCACCGCGGCTGCAACCACGTCCTTCGTCACGCCATTCCATCCGAACTCCAATCCGATCGACCCCACACTCTGGGCGAGCCTCGGTGGATTCGGGCTCTTTGGTATGATCCTGGCAGGGACCGGCAAGAAGCGCAGCCGCCGGATGGCCGTCGTCGTCGGAATGCTCGTTCTGATGATAACGATCACCTTCGTCGGTTGCGGCGGCGGTAGCAGTTCCAGCAGCACCACGCCCGGCACGCCCGCGGGTAGCTACCCCGTCACCGTAACCGCGACGGGTTCGGGTACCAACGCCTCCACCCACACATTGAACATCACCGTAGTCGTTCAATAAGCCTGGGCTCGATAATCCCAGGGATTCCCACTCTTGCCTTGCAGGAGTGGGAATCTTTCTTGGTTGTTTCGTCGTCATTCACCCACCCTGCTCAAGCAACAGCGAGCCGAAGCGACATCCCAACATTTAGATGGGGGAGGTAACGGCATGCACTGGGATTTCGCTATGCTTAGACAATCAAGAAACAAGAAGTGGAAATCCGCATTCAGGAGATCAATACAACTCCGAAGGACGACGCACTTCGAAAATACCGACCGTTGCCGCCAAGAACGCCAAGCCAGCCTTTGGACAACGAAGACTTTCAGACTGTTTTGAATCCCTCTGAGTTGGGAAAGGCTCGGATCAGCGTGGCAAAGTCTCGTCATCGAAGCTGATCACGAAGATCGGGATAGGGGGGACGATCGCTCGTCCTCCCCTCCCACACCACCGTACATGCGGGTCCGCATACGGCGGTTCGGCGGGTTGAGCTAGATGTGAGTAGCCGGGCTTTCGATAACACGCGTCGCCAG